>NZ_JBQHCV010000013.1:0-313882 GCF_052068215.1 Nonomuraea sp. H19
AGCGCGGACTGCACGATGTGCTCGCGGGCCGCAGCCCGGCCGAAATGCAACTCTTCCGCCAGCGTCACGAAATAGCGCAGCTGACGTAACTCCATGCCCGCCACCCCTTCCTGCCCGGGAGGCGCCGATCCGGGCCGTCGTCTCCCACTCTAGGTTCCTCGTGGGCGTGTGGACTTCTGGAGGAGGTCCTGGCACTACTTGCTGGGCTGAGGTGTCTGGCAGGCGATCTTCGGGTTCATGCCGAGGTAGTTGAGGGGGCCGGCCAGGATCGTCACCGCGATGGTGGCCACCTGATTGCAGTTCTCCACCGGTCCTGTGTAGTAGTTGCGCTGGCCTGCGGCGACGGCGCCGGCGATCAGCCACAGGATCAGCACTACTGATGCGATGCGCATCGGTCCTACCTCCATCTTCGTTCTTGCGCGGGGGGTGGCGGAGACGATGCGGTCATCGGGCGGGGTCATCGGGCGGGTCATCGTGGAGTTCGCCGGCGTCCGTGCGGGATCCCAGCTTGGAATCTGGACCCGCAGGGGCGTTCTGTCGAAGCGGGGATCAGCGCTTGAAGGCGTCCCTGGCCTTCCGGCCGGCCTGCTTCAGATTGCCTGCGACCCGATCGCTCTTGCCCGCGATCTGCTGGCGCCGGTTGCCGGTGACGCGGCCGAAGCGCTGCCTGGCCCAGCCCTTGAGGACCTGGACCTTGTTGCTGATTTCCCAACGCAGACTCATCGCGATTTCCCTTCACCTCCGCATCCCGTACGCCGACATGCCGGGCGGACTGTTGATCCGTATGCCATGGCCCTGGCAAGTGGATACTCCGCCGCGGTCAGGCGGCTTGGAGCTCCAGTGTCCGCCCCGGCCTGGTAGGGGGAAACGAGCAATGGCGGCGCCGGTTATCACCGGAACCGATGAGCGCGGGCCGTTCCAGAGCATCCGGGGTCGCGATCTTGGAATGTCTTTCTTGTCTACGGCACGGGCTGTGCGGGCGGCTGGATGCCGGATGCCGGGCCGTCCGTGTCTTGCCTTCTCGTGCGCCGGGACGCGGCCAGGCTGGCGATCGTGGTCGTGGCCAGAACCGTGACGATCACTGTCAGCGACAGCCACACCGGGATCTGCGGGAAGCTGTCGTGGGCGGCTTGGGCGATGAGTTTGACGCCGATGAAGGCCAGGATGAACGCCAGCCCGTGGGAGAGGTAGACCAGCCGGTCGAGCAGGCCACCGCCGCACCGGTGAGCAGCCATCCCAACGGTGACACCGCAAGAGACATCGGTCAGTCTCCGCCCAGGACGCGGGCCTGCTGGGGGTGGTCGGGTCGGCGGCGCTGGATGCGCTCGTAGTCGGGCCAGTGCACGTCGCTCGCCCAGCCCAGCCGCTCGAACAGGCGGATCACCCCGGCGGACGGGTCGAGCTGGCCGCGTTCGAGGCCGTGGCGGGCACAGCTGGGCTGGCTGTGGTGGCCATTGTGCCAGCTCTCGCCGAAGGACAGCAGGGCCAGGGGCCACAGGTTGGTGGAGCGGTCGTGGCGGCGGGTCTTGAACGGCCTGCTGCCGATGACGTGGCACAGGGAGTTGACGCTCCAGGTGACGTGCTGCAGCAGCGCGACGCGGATCAACCCGGCCCACAGGAAAGCGGTCAGGGTGCCGTACAGGGTGCCGGTGATCGCCCAGCCGGCCAGGAACGGCAATGCCAGCGACAGCGCGCACAGCGCGGGGAAGGCACGTGCCACCCGGACCATGGCCGGATCGGCCAGCAGGTCCGGGGCGTAGCGTTCGGCCGGCGTTCGGTCGTCGGCGAACAGCCAGCCCAGATGGGCGTGGGCAAGCCCCCGAAGCTGCCCGCGCAGGCCGGTGCCGTACCGGTAGGGAGAGTGCGGATCGCCCGGCCGGTCGGTGAAGGCGTGATGGCGGCGATGGACGGCGACCCAGTCGATGACGTTGCCCTGAAAACCCATCGACCCGGCGATGGCCAGCGCCACGCGCAACCATGGCCGCGCGGTGAAGGAGCCGTGGGTGAGCAGCCGGTGGAAGCCGACCGTCACCCCCAGCCCGGTCACCACGTAGAAGCCCGCCGCCAGCAGCAGATCGGTGAGCGCGACTCCAGGGTGGCGGCCACCGGGTGGTCGGTTTCCTGGTAGTGATCCTTGGCGTGACCTCCGCGCGCATCGTCGCTGCAGGCCACCCACCCGCAGGTCAGGCACACCAGCAACCGCGTCCAGGTCCGGCCGAGGGCCAGGCATTCCTTGCATTCGGGCAGCCCGGGCTCCACGGCCGGGAGCAGATCGGTGTGATCGCAACGTTGCGTCTGACCGTTCAGACCGGCGCGCGCGGTCGCGTTCGTTCCTTCTGCGTCCAGGGTCATCACGACCCCCTCATGGTGACAGCGACGCAAGCTGCGCCGGCTGATCAGTGCTCAGTCAAGGTGATCTGCGAGCCGGTGGAAACGTCCATTCCCAGTAAGTCTCATCACCTGCGGCGATAGCGAGCCTGTGGGCGCGTTACCGACGCGCAGTATCTGACACGCATCCGGCTCGATCCCGCGTCTCGACGGACCGCCACAAAAGCGACGGACCGGGATCCCGGGGCGCTTCGCGGACTTCCTCGCTCTCGCGGTGAGTGGATGCTGATCAGCTGGTGACCCCTGCCAGGGCCGGGCGCGGAACGCGGGCGAGCTGTCCAGAACGCCATCAACTCAGCCGACAACGAGCTCGTAGCCGTCTCCCTCCGAATTCTGGCACCTTCGCGCCGAGGATCCGGCCGACCGTTGATGATCGCCGACAGTCTCCCGGCCCGAACCGGAGCCCAACACCGCGCGACGTCCTCGGCCGATGCACACGTGTCAGCGACCCTCGTCCCAGACTCAGGCAGGGCCGGGCGAGATCTTCCAAGAGGGGCCACTGGATCGTCTTGACCTGCCGGATCGCGAACTTTGAGGGCCGCCGGCCCGCAGAATCAGCCGGAGATTTCACCGGCGCAAATCCTCCCATCACCTTATGCCGAGAGTGGAATTCGCTAATTTGTGCGAAATTTCCTTGCTATTTATTTCGGATGGGTATTGAATAAGGAACGCAAGCCAAGGAAAAGGGGAGGCTCTTATGAGCTTCGTACAGATTCTGGAATTCGACACCAAACGCGCCGGGGAAGTCGAGTCGCTCATGAACGAGTGGCGGACACAGACCAAGGGCACGCACTATGTAAGACGCGAGGTCGTGGCGAAGCACCGCGATCGCCCCGATCACTACGTGGCCATCGTGGAGTTCTCCTCCTACGAGGAGGCCCAGCGTAACAGCAAGCTACCGGAAACCGACCGGTTCAACGCGCACATGGCCAAACTGTGCGAGGGCCCGATCGAGTTCTTCAACTACGATGTGATTCGCGACAAGAGCTGATCACCAGCTGAACGTCGCAAAAACTCAGCTTGTGCTGTGGCGTGTGAGAATACTCTCGCGTCATGGCGCGGGCATTTTTTATGCCAGCCTTCATGTCGCGCGGGATGCAAAGGAGCTGTCGGCATTGCAGCGTGCCCGGCAGCCGGGATTCACACCGATACCGAGCGCGGAGGCGTCAGGAGAGATCGGGGTGGGGAATTCGCGTTGCTGACGCGCGTCGAAGTCGCGGGGCGAGCCGTTGACGGGAATACCGAGCGGATCAAACGACTGGGCGCGGCGGATCTCCCTGAGCATCCGGGCGTGTGCGGCTGCTGCGACGGGATCCGGCATGACGGCAGGCCCGAAGAAGGACCTGGCGGCGCTGACCGCCTGGTCGGCCGCTCTGGTGAGCGCCCGCTTGGCGTGCCAGGTGAGTGACGTAGAGTCAAGGTATCCGGAAACGACGACATCCCGCCGCTTTTGAGGTGCCTGCCAGGCCGGCTCACCGAAAGGGTTGTCATGGACATCCTGCACCGTTTCCGTACCAGATCCGGGCCATCCGCTGGAACGGCTGAAGCCGATGTGCCCCAAGGCGAGAGCTCACCAGCGCCGGCCGTGCCCCCCGCGGACCCGGGCTCCAGCGCCGAGACCTCCAGGCCGGTACCCGTCACCCGCACCAGCGTGGCCTGGGCGGGCGTGTGGGCCGCCGCGCTCGTGTCCGTCGCCTTCATCGTGTTCATGTTGCAGAACACCACCCCCACGCAGGTGTCCTTCCTCGGCCTGCACGGCACGCTGCCGCTCGCGGTCGCGATGCTGATCGCCATGATCAGCGGGATCCTGCTCACCCTGGTGCTCGGCACCGCCCGCATCACCCAGCTCCGCCGCCTGGCCAGCCGACGCCGCCGCCAGAACCGCTGACCGCCGAGCACCCCCAGCGTCAGGGCTTTCTCCACCAGATCACCCCGGTAATCCCAAGAACAGCCCAAGGGGAGAGTGAGCGCTGAAGGCGTGGGCAGGCGAACTGGTTCCAGGGGGCGAAAGGACACTGCTGCGCGTGTGACGGGGGAACTGGCATGGCTTCGACGGGTGCAGGCGTCGCCAATCGGGAGCGGGTCGGCGCGGCGCCGATCATCGACGGGCGTAAACCGGTCGCGGCGGTGGTCGCGTTGTGGGTGTTCGTGCTGGTGCCGTTCGCGGCGCTGGCCGCCGCCGTGCCGGTGGCCTGGGGGTGGGGTCTGAGCTGGACCGACGTGGCGATCGCCGCCGCGGCTTACGTCCTGACCGGGCTCGGCATCACGGTGGGCTTCCACCGCTATCTGACCCACGGCGCGTTCAAGGCGGGCCGGTGGCTGCGGATCGGCCTGGCCGTGGCCGGGTCCCTGGCCGTGCAGGGCTCGGTCATCCAGTGGGTGGCCGACCACCGGCGCCATCACGCCTTCGCCGACCGCGACGGCGACCCGCACTCGCCCTGGCGCTACGGGCACAGCGTGCGCGGCCTGGCCAAAGGGCTGCTGTTCGCGCATGTCGGCTGGATGTTCGGACGTGACATCACCAACCGGCGGCGTTTCGCCAAGGACCTGCTCGCCGACGCCGGCATCGGCCGGGTGGACCGGCTGTTCCTGCCGCTGGTCGCGGCCTCTCTGCTGCTGCCCCCCGCGATCGGCCTGCTGGCCACCGGCACCTGGCACGGCGCGCTGACCGCGTTCTTCTGGGGCGCCCTGGTACGCATCGCGATGCTGCACCACGTCACCTGGTCGATCAACTCCATCTGCCACGTCTTCGGCGAGCGGCCGTTGAAAACCCGCGCCGGGGACCGGGCCGCGAACTTCTGGCCGCTGGCGATCCTGTCGTTCGGCGAGAGCTGGCACAACGGCCACCATGCCGACCCCACCTGCGCCCGCCACGGCGTGCTGCGCGGCCAGATCGACGTCTCCGCCCGGCTGATCCGGCTGCTGGAAAAGCTCGGCTGGGCGCACGACGTACGCTGGCCGACCCCGGCACGCCTGGCCGCACGACGCCGCGAGCCTTCCCATGACCGGCCCTGAGAAGGTACGGCTCAGCCTGGATCCCGCCCTCACACGCCGAGGCGCCGTGGACGGGGCGTGGTGGCCCGCCACCTACGACGCCGGCGCGGAACTGCCCGCCCTGATCACCGCCATAGACCAGCGGCTGAACCGACGGGTCCTGCGCGTGGGCCTGCACATCGACACCTGGGACAACATCCCGCACCACATCGCCGCCCCCGGGCGTCACGTCAAAGTGGGCTGGTTCCGCACCATCGACCCCCACGTGATCAACCTGATCATCCCGGGCATCGAGCACCTCAACCTGCTCGTCATCCCACCCGACACCACAGCCGCCGCCGCTCACAAAGCGCTCGCCATGGCCACCCGATGCCGCGGCCGTACCCGTCCCGGCGACATCCTCGCCACCGCAGGCCAACACCGCCCCGCCGACGCCACCACCGAGCAGGAGCTGAGCCTGTCCGACTGGGACAACGAAGGCGGGCAGACCCGACAGCCCGCCCGCGGCGACCACGCATCCTGATCACGCGTTCTGGCAGGGGGACTGCACACCGCTACGGGTCCCTCCTGGCGAGCTCCTGGTCGGCCGCGGCACTGAGCAACCGCGCGGCAGCGGCCACCTCAACGAGCTGACCAGGCGTCATCGCCTCCAGACAGACGGCCAGCCGCTGCCGGTCACCGCGGCAGGCCATGCCCGCCGCGTTCTGAAGGACGAGCGTACGCGAGGCTGTGCCGATCGCCTTCAAGACGTCGGCCAGGGCCTGATCCACGCCATCGTTCGGATCCGGCCGCCGCGGAAATCGAGCATTCAACGCCATTCACCTTGCCGTCCTCGAGCTCTGAGTGTTGTCCGATCCCGTCGCGCCCACCGCCAGCCGAGCTCTGCGCCAGACACTGGCTGCGGTCAACAGCAAAGCGCTCCATTCCCGCAACACGCCACGAGCGGTGCAGCCGACAGAACCGCCCTGATCACGACGCCAGCGTCAGCCCGGTGATCACGGCTGATGATAAGCCTGGTGGAGATTGCTGCTTTCCACCTGGTCGAGCCCGCTAGACGATCAGGTCACCGCACTAAACTGCTCCGTTCACGCCGGCCCAGCGCAACGTGTTCATGACCGCCTCACACCCGCGGCCACCTTAGCCCGCACGCCCCCGCCCGTAGGAGCCAGCATGAACACCTCGGACACGGTCGGCGCTCTCACACCTGGCACGGTTGCCGACCGGCTCTTGCGCATCACGCCGCTCGTCGATCGCGCGGGTCTGCGGATTGAAGGTGAGCTCGACCGCGCCACGCTGCTCGCCCTGACTGAGGCGCTGGCTTCGATGGCGGATGGTGGCAGCTTCTGCGTCGATCTCAGCGGCCTGGTGTTCTGCGACGTCGGCGGACTGCGCGCCCTGGTCACCGCCGCCGCCGGTCTGCGCGGCGGCCGCGTTCTGACGTTGCGCTCGCCCTCCCCGCAGGTGCGACGCCTGCTCGAGCTCACCGGCTGGCACCAGACGGCAGGTCTTCACCTGCAGGATCGGAGCAACTCATGACGACCCTCCATCCCCGCTCCGGGGCAGGTCTGTGGCTCATCCCTGCCACCGCCACCGTCGTTCGCCTGTGCGGCGAGCTGGACATCGGCACCGGCGAGGTGGTGCGCGAACGCCTGCTGCGAGCGTTGCGGCACAGCACCAACCTGCTCATCCTCGACCTGTCCGGGGTGTCGTTCTGCGACGCCGCCGGACTGGGCGCCGTGGTCGGCGTCCAGCACCGGGCCAGATCCCTGGACATCACCCTCGGCCTGGCCGCCCCCCGTCCACACCTGACCAGGGTGCTGCGCCTCACCGGCCTGGACCGCAGCTTCCCGATGTATGGCACCACCCCGGGCAGAGACTCCGGCAGGCGTGCGAGCACGGGTACGGGCACGGTCGGGTTCGGCCCCACGGCAGCGCGCTGAGACGTCGTGCGCACATGTCTGTTCTCGCCGCCGCTGCCAGCAGGACGACCGCCGGGCCATGCCTTTGTCTTCCCGCTGAGACAACAGCCGAGCTGGATCGGCTACGGCATCAGGTGCTGGGAGAAGCCCAGATCCAGGCCGCCGCGATCCTCGCCCAGGCTCGCACCGACGCCGAGCAGATCGTCGCCTCGGCGCAGATCATCGCCTTAACGCAGATCATCGCCTCGGCCGAGCTACAGCGCACGCAAAGCCGGCACCTGCCCCGGCGGCAGGCCCAGGCGGGCCAGGTCACGCAGCCGGCGCCTGCACTCGCCGACGGACCTGTGCCGATCATGGTGCTCAACGGCCGCTGGCGGATCTACGCACCCCTCAACGCCGACGCCAGCGCCATAGCCGCCCTGTACCAGGCCTACGAGCTCGCTGATCCCACCACCACCGTCGTGGCCAAGGTGTTCCACCAGGCCACCAGCGACCCCGAGCGATTCCGCACGTTCCTGCGGGAAGTACGGAGCATGCGCCTGCACCACCGGCACATCGGGCAGATCCTCGACTCCGGCCAGGACCGCAGATCCCAGGCGGTCTACCTCATCTCCCCCCTCTATCAGCCGGGCAGCCTCCATCTCCACTTCCACCTCCAGCAGCGGGCAGGCGCCGGCGTCTCGCTGAAGTGGAGCCTGCAGGTCCTGGATCAGGTACTGGCCGGGCTGCAGGCCGCCGCCGCGAGCGGCATCATCCACCTGGACATCAAGCCGCAGAACATCGTGCTGGACGGCCCCGCCAACATCAGGATCATCGACTGGGGCATGTCCCAGTTGCACCAGGCGGGCAAGAGCGTCTCCACGGTGTCCCCGGGCGGCACCAAGTGGTTCGCCAGCCCCGAGCAACTGGGCGTCACCGGCGCCGCACCCAGCACGCTGTCCGACCTGTACGGCGTCGGCGCCCTGGCCTACTGGCTGCTGACCGGCCTGGCGCCGCTGCGACGCGAGCTCGAAACCGCCGTCGGCACCGACGCCGACCTGCTGCAGGTCCGCCACCTGATGCAAGCCGGCACCCGCCCCGAACGCGCCGACCACCTCAACCCGGACGTGCCCGAACAGCTGGGCCGGCTCATCGACCAGTGGCTCAGCTACACCCCAACCGACCGCATCCCGCGCGGGATGGATCCCTCTGCTGCGCTCGGCTGGGTGCGCACGGCCTTGCAGGGAGGGTTGGGCTGACACGCCGGCCCTCGCCATGGGCGCGGTCCGATCGCGATCGGTAGGTCAGACGTGGCCGATTCACCGGCGCTCGGCTCGTTGGCCTGCGCCATCTGTTGCCTGTGGTGGGTTGGCCGTCGCTTGACGGTGCAGGTCGATGATCGGCTGCAGGGGCCACACTTGACATGGGTGAGGGCGTCGTCGCGGCCGCACGCGAACCGGATGTGGTCGCCGGTGGCGAGGGTGCGCAGGTTGAGGTACTGCACTGCACCCGCACTTCGATCGTCTTGGCGCTGTCGGCGACCAGGTTGAAGTAGCGGCGGTAGAGATTTATCTCGCGGGCGCGCACGCCCTGTTGTTGTCGCGGGTCGTGCGGTCATGATCTTGTCTGGTTCGAGCGCGTCTGCGCTCGCCTCCAAGCCCGTCAGTCCTTCTGCTCGGGTTCCTTCCCAGGAGGTACGGCCTGCGCCGGTGGTTCTGGGGCCGGTGGTTCTGAGGCCGGTCCCGCCGGGAGGGGGATCGGATCGTCCTTGAAGAGCTCGGGAACGGCCCGGTAGAGGACGGCGGTGATCGGCACGGCCACGACCGCGCCCGCGATCCCGGCCAGGATGCCGCCGACGGCCAGCACGAGGATGATCGCCAGCGGGTGGAAGTGCAGCACCCGGCCGACTATCAGCGGCTGGAGCACGTGATTCTCCAGTTGCTGCTCGACGATCAGAATGCCGATGAAGACCAGCGCGTAGATCGGACCCTTCGCGCCGAGCGTGACCAGCGTCGCGACCGCGCCGGCGAACAGGATGCCGACGATCGGGATGAAGCTGGCCAGGAAGATCAGTACGGCGAGTGCCGCCCAGAGCGGGACGCCCATGACGGCCAGCACCAGACCCATGAGCACGCCGTGCACCGCGGCCACGGCCACCGTGCCCTGCACGTAGTGCGACAGCGTGGCCCAGGCAGTCCGCCCGGCCCGGTCGACCCGCGACGCTCTCCGGCCGAACCCCTTGAGGAACCAGGACCAGATCCGGTCGCCATCCTTGAGCAGGAAGAACGTCACGAACAGCAGGAGCACGATCGAGGCCAGGACCTCAATCACCACCACGGTGCCCGCGAGAACCGTCGAGGTGATCTGCTGCTGCCGCTCGGTGACGAACTTGGCGATCTCGTCCACCCAGCGGCTGAGCTGGATGGGCTCCAGGTGCAAAGGGCCGGTGTAGAGCCAGTCCTCCACCGTCTTGGCCGTCTGCCTGACCTGTGTCACCAGGCCGGGGAACTCCGCGTTGGCCCGGACGCCGATGATCCAGCCCGTCCCGCTCAGCACGGCGAGGGCGACGAGCATGGTGATCCAGGTGGCGTAGATCGCCCGCAGGCCCGACGCGCGCAGGCGTCGGGTGAGCGGGAACAGCAGCGCGGTCAGCAGCAGGGCGACCGCCACCGGCAGGGCGAGGATGCGCATCGTCGCCACGAAGCCGAACACGTAGTTGGCCACGATGCCGATGACGATCAGACACGCGCACCACGCGGCCATCCTCGCCAAGGTCGCAGGCACTAACCGCAACAGGCGCTCCTGAGGTGGATCCATGCACGGAACCTTCCCCACCGGTCGGAGATAGGCACGCTTTCAGGATTCAAGCCAGGCAAATGTTGGAGAGATAAAAGGTGCGTCACGGGTAGGGGTCATTCCGCCCTACCGACCTTTTCACGACGGCACGGTGAGCCATCTTCTGTGAAACGACCGCGGCGCGCGCTCACGGCCGCATTCCGCCGACGTACCGGCCCCGGCCATGAGCGCCGCCCGGCGCTGGGCCGGCCGGATGGCGACAGGCTGGAAGCGAGCGAGGAGCCGGTCGTCGTACGGCTGAGCCGCCAGGGAGCGAAAGGAGATCGGTTTGCTCCCAGCTTTGACTCGCCGCGCCGATCCTGGCCTGCCCAGGTGTCCGGCGGCCAGGTTGGCATGCAGGGCGCGGTAGGCGTCGCAAACCTTCTTGATCACGTGCTGGGCCGCCTGCGCGGCCAGCCCGAAAACGGCCTTGACCTGCTCGTAGGCGTGCTTACGCAGGTCGAAGTTACGGAAACACCGCTGCTGGAAGGTGATGCGCGAGACGAGGTCGGCGGCCTTGTTGGCGGCGCGCAGCGTGGCCTGCAGGGCCGCCGCCTGCTCGGGCGTCGACAGGAGCCTCACCTGCACCACCAGTTTCATACCGAACACTTTATCGTGTGACCCATGTCACCGCGATGGGAACCGAACCTCGATATCCGGCGAGGCCGCCGTGTGGTCTACAGCCTGCACGCGCATTTGGTCGTCACGCCCAAATACCGGCGAAAGGTGTTCACCGACGAGCACGACCATGTCCATCTCCTGGCCACCACCCGCCCCGAGGTCCGCACTCCACCCGGGTAACAGCCTCAAGGGCGCCTCGGCCCGGGTGCCACGCAAGGAGTACCCGGCCCATATCCGCAAGTATCTGTGGCGCGGTCATTTCTGGTCGCCGTCCTACTTTGCCGCCTCCTGCGGGGGAGCGCCCCTGTCGATCATCTAGGAGTGCATCGATTGATTTTGGTTACATTGCATATCAATAACGGGAATCGCAATAAACCCGCAGACATCAGGTCAGGCACCAAGTTAGAACCATCAATGGTGCTTGAGCCGCTGATGCGGACGCTCTGCGCGATGCCCACGACAGCCGGCATCCCTCCGGCGGCTGGGCACGATCCGGCCTCACGACACGCTGCGGTAGAGGTCCCTGGTCAGCGTGGTGACGCGCTTGACGGAGGAGCTCCAGGTGCCGCCCGCCGGGTGGGCGGTCAGCACCGCCATGACGTAGCGGTCACTCCGGCCCACCAGGCCCGTGGTGTACAGCACGGGACGGCCGTAGTCGGGCACGCCCGAGCCGGTGGCCCGCTGGGCGATCCACGAGATGGGCGCACTGACGGCCCTGGCGTCGCACCTGCTCGGCGGCGTCGTGCCGAACCCGGACCAGCCCTGCTTGACCGCCCACGGCTTCGGGAGCGCGTCCGGGATGCCGAAGGTCTGGTCGAAGCCGTCGGTGCCGCACGGCGTGGACTGCCGCAGGTGGCCCAGGATCGTGTCCCTGACGCGGGCGTCGGCGCTGTCCAGCAGGTAGCGGTAGGTCCGGACGATGTCGTACGCGCTGAGCGAGGTGTATCCCCAGAAGCCCGGCTTGGAGGCGGGCGGCGGCGTGGTGTCGGCGAGGCCGAGCTTGCGGGCCGTCCTGACGATGATCTGCCCCTTGCCCGCACGGTCCCAGAACGCCGAGGCCGCGTCGTCGTCGCTGGACCGCAGCATGATCCGCAGAAGCTTGGCGTCGGCCGGGGGCACGCTCTTGCGCCGCTCCAGGTAGTCGATCGCGATCAGGATCTTGACGACGGACGCCGAGCGGTATTTGCGGTGCGCGTTCCTCGTGGCCACGATCTTGCCCGCCTGCCGGTCGAACACCACCCAGGCCGCCGTGGTCCCGGCGGGGACGCGCGGCGGCTTGGCCGCGGCCGCCTGGGACGGCGTGGCGAGCCCGACGACGAGGGGTACGGCTGCCACCGCGGCGGTCAGAGGCTTCATTCGCATTCGCCTATAACTACCAGATTCCGGCACCAACCCCTTGACCCTCCAACCAAACCGGGTATAAACACAGGTGAAACCAAACCGAAACGGTGGTGAATCAACATCATGTACGCCGAGGAGCGGCAGCAGGAGATCCTGCGCAGGGCGCGCGCCGCGGGCCGCGTGGACGTGGTGACGCTGGCCGCCGAGCTCGACGTGACCACCGAGACGATCCGCCGCGATCTGACGTCGCTGGAGCGGGCGGGCGTGCTGCGCCGGGTGCACGGGGGCGCGATCCCGGTCGAGCGGCTGGCGTTCGAGCCCGCACTGGCGGCCCGCGACGAGGTGATGACGGCCGAGAAGGAGCGCATCGCCAAGGCGGCGCTGGCCGAGTTGCCCGAAGACGGCTCGGTGATCATCGACGCGGGCACCACCACGGGCCGGCTGGTCCAGGTGCTGCCCGCCGACCGGGAGCTCACCGTCGTGGTGAACTCGCCGCCGCTGGCCACGGCCCTGGCCGCGCGCGCCAACCTGCATGTGATCATGCTGGGCGGCCGGCTGCGCGGCAAGACCCTCGCCACCGTCGACGACTGGGCGTTGCGCCCGCTGGCCCAGCTCAACGTGGACGTGGCGTTCATGGGGACCAACGGCTGCTCACCCGCAAGGGGCCTGACCACGCCGGACCCGGCGGAGGCGGCCATCAAGCGGGCCATGGTGCGGGCCGCGCAGCGCAGCGTGCTGCTGGCCGACCACACGAAGTTCTCCAACACGTACCTGGCCACGTTCGCCGACCTGAGCGAGATCGACGTGGTGATCAGCGACACCGGCCTGGACGCCGGACTGGCGGCCGACGTGGCGGCGGCGGGACCCGAGGTGATCAGGGCGTGATCCTCACCCTGACGCTGAACCCGAGCCTCGACCGCACGATCGAGATCGCCGCGCTGGACAGGGGCGCGGTCATCCGCGCCGCCGCCGCCCACCTCGACCCGGGCGGCAAGGGTGTCAACGTCTCGCGCGCCCTGCTGGCCAACGCCGTGGCCGGCAGGGCCGTGGTGCCGTTCGGCGGAGACGAGGGGCGGCAGCTCGTCCGCCTGCTCGCCGCCGAGGGGCTCGACATGGTCACCGTCCCAGTGGCGGGCCCGACCAGGTCGAACGTCACCCTCGCCGAGCCCGACGGCACCATCACCAAGATCAACGAACCGGGCACGGCTTTGTCGCAGGAGGAGCTCGACACGATCGCGGAGGCCGTGCTGGCCGCCGCGCACCACGCGGACTGGGTCGTCGCCTCCGGCAGCCTGCCGCCCGAGGTTCCCGCCGACGTCTACGCCCGGTTGTGCCGCAGGTTCGCGGCGGCGGGCATCCAGATGGCGGTCGACACCAGCGGCCCGGCGCTGGCCTGCGCGCTCGGCGCGGCGCCCGCCCTGGTCAAGCCGAACCTGGAGGAGCTCGCCGCCGCCACCGCCATGCCGCTGCGCTGCCTGGGCGACGTGGTGGAGGCCGCGGGTAAGCTGCGGGCCGCGGGCGCGCGTACGGTGCTGGCCAGCCTCGGCGCCGACGGCGCCGTCCTCGTCGAGGAGGGCGGCATCTGGTACGGCGAGGCCGCGGTGACCGAGCCGCGCAGCTCCGTCGGCGCCGGCGACGCCATGCTGGCCGGTTTCCTCGCCGGCGGCGGGCACGGGCCGGACGCGCTGGCGCGGGCGCTGGCCTGGGGCGCGGCCGCCGTGCGCCTGCCCGGCAGCCGGATGCCCGGTCCCGCCGACATCGACCCGGCCGCCGTCACCCTAGGCCCACCCGACCCGTCCCGCCCCCTCACCTCCCCCGCCGAGCGCGTTCCCGAGCCGTCCGCCCCCATTCCCGAGGCGTCCCCCACCGGGCGCCTTGCCGGGCCGTCCACCCTCATTCCCGGAGCATCCCCCACAGGGCAGCACCACCAGCCATAGCCGCTGATCATCTGCTCAACCCCCCGAAGGAGCACGTCCATGGCCGACACTTACACACCCCCGGTCGCCGGCACCGGCGTCAAGGCCACCATCCAGCGCATCGGCGGCCATCTGGCCGGCATGATCATGCCGAACATCGGCGCGTTCATCGCCTGGGGCCTGATCACCGCACTGTTCATCCCGACCGGCTGGCTGCCGAACGAGACGCTCGCGAAGATGGTCGGCCCCATCATCTCGACCCTGCTGCCGGTCCTCATCGCCTACACCGGCGGCCGGATGGTGCACGGGCAGCGCGGGGCGGTCGTCGGCGCGGTCGCGGTGATGGGCGTCGTGGTGGGCACGGAGTCCCCGATGTTCCTCGGCGCCATGATCATCGGCCCGCTCACCGCCTTGATCCTGAAATATGTGGACAAGTTCACGGAGGCGCGGACCAAGGCCGGGTTCGAGATGCTGGTGGACAACTTCTCCGCCGGGATCGTGGGCGGTGCCATGGCAGTGGTCGGATTCCTCGGCATCGGGCCCATCGTGCAGGCGGTCACCACGGCCGCGGGCAACGCCGTCGAGTGGCTGATCGTCAACAACCTGCTGCCCGTGGCGTCGGTGCTGATCGAGCCGGCCAAGGTGCTGTTCCTGAACAACGCCATCAACCACGGCGTGCTCAGCCCCCTCGGCGTGGCGCAGGCGGCCGAGACGGGCAAGTCGATCCTGTTCATGCTCGAGTCGAACCCCGGCCCCGGGCTGGGCCTGCTGCTGGCGTTCCTGCTGTTCGGGCCGCGCCCGCTGCGGCCGAGCACACCCGCCGCGATGATCATCCACTTCTTCGGCGGCATCCATGAGATCTACTTCCCGTACGTGCTCATGAAGCCGCGGCTGATCGTGGCCGTCATCGCGGGCGGCGCGGCCGGGGTGTTCACGTTCATGATCACCGGGGCCGGCCTGGTCGCCACCCCGTCGCCCGGCAGCATCTTCGCCTACCTCGCCGTCACGCCGAGAGGCGGCTGGCTGGGCTCGAGCCTGGGGATCCTCGTGGCCACGGCCGTGTCGTTCGCGGTGGCCGCCCTCCTGCTCGGCTTCGGCAGGGGCGAGAAGAACGAGGAGCCCGCCGAGGAGCAAGTTTCCAGCACCGAACCCGTCACCAAGGAGGCGTGAGCCATGGCCGGCATCGACAGCAAGGACATCCACAAGATCATCGTGGCCTGCGACGCGGGGATGGGCAGCAGCGTGATGCTCGCCTCCCAGCTGCGCAAGCAGCTCAAGGAGACCGGCGTCAGCGTGGAGCACACCCCGGTCAACTCCATCCCCGGCGACGCGGACGTGGTGGTGTGCCACGCCGGGCTCGCCGCCAGGGCCCGGGCCGCGGCGCCGGGGAAGGTGCTGGTGTCCTTCCAGATCTTCCTCGGGGACCCGGCGGTGACCAGGCTGGTGAACACGATCAAGAACGGCGGCACGGTCGATGCGTGACGACCTGCTCGACCCGCGGGCGGTGCTGCTGCACGAGAGCGCCCCGGACCGCGAGGCGGCCATCCGCCGGTGCGGGCAGGTGCTGGTCGAGGTCGGGGCGGTCGCGGAGCCGTACATCGACGCGATGGTCGAACGCGAGCGGACGATCTCCACGTACGTCGGCGAGGGCGTCGCCATCCCGCACGGGACGGCCGCGTCCAAGGAGGACATCAAGCGCGACGCGATCTGCTTCGTGCGCTTCCCCGGCGGCGTCGACTGGGACGGCGAGCAGGTCACGGTATGCGTCGGCATCGCCGCCCGGGAGGGCGGGCACGTGCCGCTGCTGGCGGCGCTGGCCGAGATCCTGCTCGATCCCGGCCGCGCGCGTACGCTGCGCGAGGCCGCCGACATCCAACAGGTGATCAAGGAGCTGACGTGAAAGTCGCCAGATTCCACGCCCCGGGCGACATCAGGATCGAGGACGCACCCGAGCCCGTCGCCGGGCCCGGCGAGCTGAAGATCCGGGTACGCAACTGCTCGACCTGCGGCACGGACGCCAAGATCTTCAAGTTCGGGCACCACCACATCAGGCCGCCGCGGGTGATGGGCCACGAGATCTCCGGCGAGGTCGTGGACACGGGCGCGCGGGTGCAGGTGATCGCCGCGATCCCGTGCGGGTCGTGCGCCGAGTGCCTGCGCGGCCGCCAGACGGTCTGCCCGAACCAGGAGTCGATGGGCTACCACTACGACGGCGGCTTCGCCGAGTACCTGATCGTCCCCGCCAAGGTCCTGGCCGTGAACGGCGTCAACGCCATCCCCTCCGGCGTCGGGTACGCCGAGGCGTCGGTCGCCGAGCCGCTGGCCTGCGTGCTCAACGGCCAGTCGCTGGCGGGCGTCGGCACCGGCGACGACGTGGTGGTGATGGGCGCGGGCCCGATCGGCTGCCTGCACGTACGCCTGGCGCGGGCCCGCGGCGCCGCCCGGGTGTTCCTGGTGGACGTGAACGCGCAGCGGCTGGCGATGGCCGCCGAGCTGGTACGCCCGGACGCGGCCATCGACGCCGACCCCGTCGAGCAGGTGCTCAAGCTGACCGGCGGCCGCGGCGCCGACGTCGTCATCACGGCGGCGGCGTCGGGGGCGGCCCAGGAGCAGGCGGTGCGGATGGCGGCCCGGCAGGGGCGCATCAGTTTCTTCGGCGGCCTGCCCAAGGACGACCCGATCATCGCGCTGGACTCCAACCTGGTGCACTACCGCGAGCTGACCATCGTCGGCGCGAACGGCTCCAGCCCCGCCCACAACGCCGAGGCGCTGCGGCTGGTGTCGGAGGGTGCCGTGATCGTGTCCGACCTGATCACGCACCGGCTGCCGCTGTCCCAGGTGCTCGACGGGATCGACCTCGTCAGCCGGGGCGCGGCCATCAAGGTCACAATCGAGCCCTGAGGAGGTTCGTGATGGCACAGCGAACGGTCGCCGTGGCTTCGGCCAGCGGCTTGCACGCCCGTCCCGCCAAGCTGTTCGTGCAGGCGGCGGTCAAGCTGGGGGTGCCGGTGACGGTCCGGCTCGGGGAGAAGTCCGTCCCGGCCAAGAGCATGCTGGGGGTGCTGTCGCTGGGGGCGGTGCGCGGCACGGAGGTGACGCTGGAGGCGGACGGGCCGGGGGCGGAGGAGGCGCTGGACGCGCTCGCGGCGCTGCTCGCCCGCGACCTGGACGCGGAAGAGGCCCTCGATGCCTGACCCCACCCGCACCGGCACCCCTGCCGGGAGCATCACGCACGACCCCGGCACCGGCGCGGCCTCCCCGGGTGCGGCGTCCCCTGGGGGCGGCTCGTGGGCGGGTGCCGTTGGGCGGCTCACCGGGCTCGGCGTCAGTCAGGGGCAGGCGGCGGGACCGGTGATCCGGATGGCCGGACCGCCCGCACTGCCCGCGCCCCGCCCGGTGACAGACGGCGCCGCCGAGGCGGCCGCGGTCGTCAAGGCGCTGGAAGCGGTGGCGGCCGACCTCAACCAGCGCGCCGCCGCCGCCCGCGCCGCCGCCCGCGCCGCCGCCGCGACGGAGGTGAAGGGCTCAGCCGTCGAGGCGGCGGAGATCCTCGAGGCGCTCGCCATGATCGCCGATGACCCGACGCTGCGGGAGGAGGCGGAGGGGCGGGCCCGAAGCGGGCTCGACGCGGTGCACGCCCTGGACGCCGCCTTCACCCACCACCGGGACGCCCTCGCCGCGCTCGGCGGCTATCTGGCCGAGCGGGCCGCCGACCTGGACGACCTCAAGCACCGGGCGGTGGCGTTCGCACTGGACCTGCCCATGCCGGGCCTGCCCGCCCCCGGCCACCCGTACGTGCTGGTGGCCGAGGACCTCTCCCCCGCCGACACCGCGGGCCTGGGCCCCGACGTGCTGGCGCTGATCACGCAGCGCGGCGGCCCCACGAGCCACACCGCCATCCTCGCCCGCGGCCGGGGCCTGCCGGCGGTGGTGGCCTGCCACGGGATCCTGGACGTCCCCGACGGCACGGTCGTCGGCGTGGACGGCACCACCGGCGAGGTCGCCGTCGGCCTCACCGAGGACGAGGCGGCCGAGGTCAGGGAGCGCGACCGCGCCGAGAAGGCCAGGCTGGCGGCGAGCAGCGGTCCCGGCAGGACCGCCGACGGCCACCCCGTGAAGCTCCTGCTCAACATCGGCGCGGCGGCGGACCTGCGGCCGGACGCGGAGGGCGTGGGCCTGTTCCGCACGGAGTTCCTCTTCCTGGACCGCAAGCAGCCGCCCTCGTTCGAGGAGCAGGTGAGCGCCTACGCGGAGGTGTTCGCCCAGGCGGAGAGCGTGATCGTGCGCACGCTCGACGCGGGCACCGACAAGCCGCTCCCCTTCCTCGGCCTGCCGGACGAGCCGAACCCGGCCTTGGGCGTACGCGGCCTGCGCGTGGACCGGCTGCTGCCGGACGTCCTGGACACCCAGCTCCACGCGATCGCCGAGGCGGCCCGGGCCACGGGCGCGCAGGCGTGGGTGATGGCGCCCATGGTCACCACCATCGCGGAGGCGACCGGTTTCGCCCGCCGCGCCCGGGCGAAGGGCATAGCCAAGGTGGGCGTGATGGTCGAGGTCCCGGCCGCGGCGCTGCGGGCCGGGCAGTTGCTGCGGGAGGCGGACTTCCTCAGCATCGGCACCAACGACCTGGCCCAGTACACCTTCGCCGCCGACCGCCAGCACTCCGCCCTGGCCGACCTCCTCGACCCCCGCCAGCCGGCCCTGCTGCAGCTGATCGCGATGTGCGCCGAGGCGGGGCGGGAGGCGGGCAAGCCGGTCGGCGTGTGCGGCGAGGCGGCCGGCGACCCGCTGCTGGCGCCCCTGCTGGTGGGCCTGGGGGTGACGAGCCTGTCCATGGCCCCCGTGTGCGTCCCCGCCGTACGGGAGGCCCTGGCCCGGCTCACCCTGGAGGAGTGCCGCGAGCGCGCCCGGGCCGCGCTCTACTGACGGCTCACGGGCGCCGGCGCAGGCTCGGGCCGGACAGCTGCGGCGGCTGCCAGCCCGCGTCGGCCGGGTTGAGGGTGACGCCGGGCGGGACGATCTCGTCGATCCGGTCGAGCACGTCGTCGCTCAGGCGCACCTCTGTGGCGGCGAGCTGGCCCTCCAGATGCTCCATGGTGCGCGGCCCGATGATGGCCGAGGTCACCGCCCGATGCCGGATCGTGAACGCGATGGACAACTCGACCAGCGTGATCCCGGCCTCCTCGGCCAGCACGGCGAGTCGCTCGACCGCGTCCAGCTTGCGCTGGTTGACCTCCCGCGTCATGTCGTACCGGTCGGGCAGCCGCTGCGCCCTGCGCGTTTGCGGCAAGTCCTGCCCCTTGCGGTACCGGCCGCTCAGCCAGCCGCCGGCGAGCGGGCTCCAGACGATCACGCCCATGCCGTACTGCTCCGCCACCGGCAGCACGTCGGCCTCGATGCCGCGGACGAGCGGCGAGTACGGCGGCTGCTCGCACACGAACCGCTCCAGCCCCCGCCGCTCCGCCGCCCACTGCGCCTCGACCATCTGGTGGGCGGGGGAGGTGGAACTGCCGATTTGACGCGCTCGCCGCCATGAACGGCGACGATTCAGCCTGTGCCGCATACGCGACACTTCTGCGGCTTCCTGCTTCATCGACCTGCGCCACCGGGGTGGTCTAACCGGGTCTCCACAGGCTTTCGAGCCTCACGGCTCCGTTCCCGCCCGTCCGGCGGTACCTGACACGATGAAGCTACCAGACGCCGATCCGCCTCGGCGGCGAATCGGCTGTCCTTGCCCCGCTACGCGGGCTGGTCGGCTTCACCCCCGGCGTGAACGCCCGGAGCACTGCCGACGATTCCGGTAGACGTCAGCGGTGTCGATGAAGTTGACGCCCGAGTCGAGCGCGCGGTCGATGATTCCGGCCACCTCGTCGGGATCGGACTCGCCCCACCCCCCGAACATCATCGCGCCCAGGCAGAGGGGGCTGACCTTCAGACCAGTACGTCCGAGTACACGATATTCAGTCACGGTTTCACTCTGTTGCAACGAAGTTGATGATGGGCGTGTCGCCGGAGACGAGCTCCAGCGTCTGACCTGCCGTGCCCGGGTTGTCCAGCAGCGCCACGATGACGGCGGCCACGTCGTCGCGCGGCACCGAGCCGGGCGGAACCTCAGGAGCCAGCCGCACCAGGCCGGTGCCCGGCTCGTCGGTCAGGCGGCCCGGCCGGAGGATCGTCCAGGCCAGGTCGCGGGAGCGCAGGTCCTCCTCGGCCTCCGTCTTCGCCTCGATGTACGCGGCCCACACCTCGTCCCGGCCCGGCGCGGGCGGTTTGCCGGCGCCCATGGAGGAGATCTGGATGAACCGCCGCGCGCCCGCCCGTTCGGCCGCGTCGGCGAGCAGCACGGACGCGGCCCGGTCCACGGTGTCCTTGCGGGCCGCTCCGCTGCCCGGCCCGGCGCCCGCCGCGAACACCACGGCGTCGGCGCCCCGGAGGATGCCGGCCACCTCGTCGACGGTCGCCTGCTCCAGGTCGCACACGACGGCCTCGGCGCCCGTGGCCTCGACGTCGGGGACGTGGGCGGGGTTGCGCACCAGGCCCACCGCACCGGATTTGAGGCGCTCGGCCAGGCGTAGCGCGATCTTCCCATGGCCACCTGCGATGATGATCCGCATAGTTCGTCATGGTGTCATAGGGCCCATGAGCGACTTCCCGCAGGCCCCCACCCCGGCGTTTCTGTTCGACCTCGACGGCACCCTGATCGACAGCGTCTACCAGCACGTCATCGCCTGGAGGCAGGCGCTGGCCGGGATGGGGATCGACACGGCTCATTACGGCGGGCAACTGTGGTGACGAAGTCCCCGCGAGAATACGCGACCAGCGGCGCATTGGGATGAGCGGCGGGTTGTTCGTCAGCGCGTTGCTGCGCGAGACCGGGCTGAAGCTGACGCGGGAGCAGATCGACGAGCTGCAGGTCACCCATGCGGAGGCGTACGAGCAGCAGGTGCACTCCGTCAAGCCGCTGCCGGGCGCGGCGGAGCTGCTGTCCGAGCTGACCGCGCGCGGCGTGCCGTGGGCGATCGCGACCAGCGGGTACGCCCGCGCGGCCAGGCTCGCGCTCGGCATGCTCGGGTTGCCGGAGGACACTCCTATGGTCACCCGCGATCTGGTGCGCAGGGCCAAGCCGGACCCCGACCTGTTCCTCGCCGGTGCGGCAGTGGTCCAGGTGGATCCCCGGCATGCCATGGTGGTGGGCGACAGCGTCTGGGACCTGCTCGCCGCCCGCCGGGCTGGCGCGGTCTCATTACGGAGGGCGACAATGGTGACGAAGTCCCCGCGAGATTACGCGACCAGCGGTGGGTACGGCAGGGACGAGCTCGAACGGGCCGGGGCTTTCCGGGTGTACGCCGATCCTGCTGACATGCTGGACAGGCTCGATGAGCTCGGCGTGCGGTTCGCAGACTGAGAATCGGAATATCCTGCCGAACCCACGGGCTGGATCAGGCGTATCCCCCAAAGAGGAGCATTTAATGGACTTGGCAGACATCGGCGTCACCGGCCTGGCCACCATGGGGCGCAACCTGGCACGGAACCTGGCCAGGCACGGGTACGCGGTGGCGGTGCACAACCGCTCGCACGGCCGTACCCAGCAGCTGGTCAAGGAGTTCGGCGGGGAGGGCACGTTCGTGCCGTCCGAGGAGCTCGCCGGCTTCGTGGCCTCACTGAAGCGGCCGCGGCGGGCGATCATCATGGTGAAGGCGGGCGCGGGCACCGACGCGGTGATCGACCAGCTCGCCGACCTGATGGAGCCGGGCGACATGATCGTCGACGGCGGCAACGCGCACTTCGAGGACACCAGGCGGCGCGAGGCCGCGCTGCGTGAGCGGGGCATCCACTTCGTCGGCACCGGCATCTCCGGCGGCGAGGAGGGCGCGCTGCTCGGCCCGAGCATCATGCCGGGCGGGTCGAAGGAGTCGTGGGAGGCGCTCGGCCCGATCCTGCAGGACATCTCGGCCAAGGTGGACGGCGTGCCGTGTTCGGTGCACGTGGGCCCCGACGGTGCCGGGCATTTCGTGAAGATGGTGCACAACGGCATCGAATACTCGGACATGCAGCTCATCGCCGAGTCGTACGACCTGCTCCGCCAGGCCCTCGGCGCGACGCCGGCCGAGCTGGCCGAGGTGTTCCGGGAGTGGAACCGCGGCGATCTGGACTCGTACCTGATCGAGATCACCGCTGAGGTGCTCGAGCAGGTGGACGCCGAGACGGGCAAGCCGTTCGTGGACATCGTGGTGGACCAGGCCGAGCAGAAGGGCACCGGCCGCTGGACCGTGCAGAGCGCGCTCGACCTGGGCGTTCCGGTGACGGGCATCGCGGAGGCGACGTTCGCCCGCGCGCTGTCCGGCCACCCGGAGCAGCGGGCCGCCGCCGCGTCGCTGCGGGGGCCGAAGCTGTCCGGGGTCGGCGGGCGCGAGCTGATCGAGGACGTGCGGCAGGCGCTGTACGCCTCCAAGATCGTGGCCTACGCCCAGGGCTTCGACCAGATGGCCGCAGCCTCGAAGGAGTACGGCTGGGATCTGGACCTGGGCGCGATGGCCACCATCTGGCGTGGCGGGTGCATCATCAGGGCCAAGTTCCTGGACCGGATCCGGGCCGCGTACGACGCGAACCCGGGGCTGGCGACGCTGCTGGCCGACCCGGCCTTCGCGGCGGCGCTGGACACGGCGCAGGAGGCGTGGCGGCGGGTGGTGACCACGGCCGTGCAGATCGGCGTGCCGACGCCGGGGTTCTCCTCGGCGCTGGCGTACTACGACGGGCTGCGGCGCGATCGGCTCCCGGCCGCGCTGGTGCAGGGTCTGCGGGACTTTTTCGGCGCGCACACGTATCTGCGCGTCGACAAGGAGGGCGCCTTCCACACCGACTGGTCCGGCGACCGCACGGAACGCCCGGCCTGACAACCCACACACGTACGGCCCGCTCCGGAGGGAGCGGGCCGCGGCGTGCCCTGCCGGGCACGCCGCCTCGAACGGTGCTCAGAACTTCACGCCGAACGTCGTGAAGAACCAGAGCGACGAGGTCAGCCAGAGGCCGACCAGCGCGGTGAAGGCCAGCCCGCCGAGGACGGGGAACGCCCAGCTGGGAATCCCCCGCCTGGGCAGCGCCAGCATCTTGGTGGTGAAGACCCCGTAGAAGAAGCAGCCCACGATGGAGTGCATCATCACCCGGGGCGAGTCGTAGCGCGCGCCCAGGGCGTAGAGGCAGTGGAAGGCCACCGGCAGCGTCAGCAGGAACGCCAGCCGGCCCGACCAGCGGTGCAGGCCGCTGATCAGGGGCAGGTTCAGCGGGCTCCGGCGCCACATCGTCCGGGCGGAGAAGATCTGGACCGCGGCGAGGACGAGCGCCCCCGTGGTCAGCCAGGCCTTCATCGGGAGCGCGCCGGAGAAGCCCGCGACGCTGACGGCGTGCCCGGTGGGCTGGTGCATCCCGCCGTAGAGGCCGAGGACGACCGCGACGAGCGCGCCCCAGGCAAGCGGCAGGAGCAGCAGGAGGGTGCTCGGCCTGCGGATGGCTTGCGCGGTGTCCATTAGAGCCCTCCGATGAATTCGTCGACGTCCTGGGGGTCGATCTCCGCGCCGTTGATCAGCGTGGGCTGTCCCGGCTCGGGGATCTCCGCCGGAATCAGCTCGCCGTCCAGGGTCGCGGCGCCGACCCTGGACCCATCGGGCAGGTAGATCCATCCGGCCCGGAGTTTCGCGCCCCGGATCAGCGCGGTCGCCCGGTAGAGGCCGGACGGCTTGCGCACCGTCGCCAGGGTGAAGTCCCAGCGATCCGCGCCGATCGACAACTCTCCGGTGGCCTTGCCGCCGGCGAGCGCGGCGGTCACGGTGGCGCCGCCGAAGCCCTCCAGTGACACCTCTCCATCGGCGGCCGTGCCCTGGAACCAGGCTTCGGTCTTGCCGTCGCAGAAGTACCCGATCGCCTTGGCGTCGCGGATGGAGATCGCCAGGAGCCCGCGGGTCCCCGGGACCCTCCCCGCGTAGTCGACGCGGACGTCCTTGGCGGCGGGCGTGGTGCTAGGCTCCGCGGCTGCGGGCGTGGTACTCGGCTCGGCGGCGGGCGTGCTGCTCGGCTCCGGGTCGGCGGGCGTGCTGCTCGGCTCCGGGTCGGCGGGGTCTTGCCGTTCCGCCGGCGTGTCCGGTCTCGTGGACGCCGTGGTCGTGCCGTCGGCGGCGGGCTGTGGCGCGGGTGACGTGGTGCTGCTGAGCGCTGCCAGGGCGACCGTGGTCGCCATGCCCGCCAGCAGCGTGAGGATGGGGCCGGCCCTCGTCATGGTCTCCTGCTTGGGATCGTGTGAGCGTATGCCTGTGCGTACGCGCGAACCGCGAATGCGGTTCACCGATCCAGCGATCGATTGCCCGGCCCGGGGGGCGGCGGGGTCAGCGGCCGCCGATGCCGGCCGCGTTCGCCACCGCCGTCACCACGCAGAAGCCGACCGGCCCGGCGGTGTCGTGCAGGGTGACGTGGCCGGTCGCGACACCGCCGGCGCTGAGGTGCCCGGTGGATTCCAGGCCGATGATGTCGCCCTCCGGAAGCCTGGCGAGCGTCAGCGTGTAGTCGGCGTTGATGTATCGCAGCCCGGCCGATCCCACGTTGCTGAGCGGGCTGGCGAAGTCGGCGGCCAGCGCGGCGCGTACGAACGGGGTCACGGGCTCGTCTTCCACCAGCGGATGCGTGTCGCGCATCCACACCCTCCCGGGCCCAGGCGCGCCCCACTCGGTCAGCCGCCACAGGTCGAACGGCGGCGTCCAGCCCTGCCCCTCGACCGGCGGCCCGTCCGGCGCCGGCTCCTCCCACGCGGGCGTGACGATCGTCTGCTCACCGCCGGGCTGCTCACCCTGCCTCAGCAACACGGCGCTCGCCCGCCCGATCACGCCCTGCTCGGTGGCGATCGTCGCGTCGGCGACGCGGATCCTGCGCCCGTCCCTGACCAGCGCCGTCTCCACGGTGACGGGCAGCATCGGGCTGTTGCGGAACAGGTCGACGGTCAGCCGGGCGAAGTGCAGCCCCGGCTCGGCGTACCGCTCCTCGAGGGCGCGGGCGGCCAGCCCGCCGAGCAGCCGGCCGTGGAGCATGTCGGGGGACCAGGGGCCGCGGGCGTGCGGTGCGGGCACCAGCTCGTCGCGTTTGCGCGTGAAGAACGCTGAAGACACAGAATCAGATTCTAGAGGAGAGCAGCCGCCGCCCGAGGACGCGCAGCCGCTCTCGCAGCTCGGCCGGTTCGAGCACCTCGAAGTCCACGTCCAGGAAGGCCACCACCACGGCCATCAGGTGCAGGTCGTCGCCGCGCAGCGTGAGTGAGCGCGCCACCCCGCCCCGCCCGACGGGTGGATTTCCGCCGGGCGCGGGCCTTAAGCTCCAGCAATGCGCGATCTAGGTGAGGACCCCCGGCCCGCTCGGGGCGCGGTACGCGAGATCCATGCCCTCAACGGGGCCGTCACCCTGGCCTACTCCCCCGACCTGGACGGCCTGGCCGACCCGGGGGAGATCGTCTGGGCCTGGGTGCCGTACGAGGAGGACCCGGCACGGGGCAAGGACCGCCCCCTGCTGATCGTGGGCCGCACCGGTCGCAGGCTGCTGGGCATGATGCTGTCCAGCAAGGGCGACGACGGCCCGGATTGGCTGGAGCTCGGACCGTGGGGACGCGACGGACGGGTGTCGTACGTGCGGCTGGACCGGGTATTCGTGCTGGACGAGGACGACATCCGGCGCGAGGGCGCGGTGCTCGACGTCGACCGCTTCGCCCGGGTGGCGGCCAAGCTCATGAAGAGCCACGGGTGGACCGCGGCCCGGTAGCCGCCCGGCGTTCCGGTCTCAAAGGGGCACGATCAGCGCTTCGGGCCGGCCGGCGGGGAAGGCCCAGACGTGCTTGCCCGCCGCGATCACCAGCGCGAGCGGCCCCTCCAGCCCGAGCGGGATCCTGCGGAGCGCCACACCGGCGGCCGGGGCCAGCGCGAACACGTCTCGTTCCGCTCCCGCCAGGACCCCGTTGGCGCAGACGAGGAACGGCATCGGCCCCTCCGGCGCGCCCGTGGTCCGCCGCGGCTCGCCCGACCATGTGGACACGCGCAGCAACCTCCCGGTCACGCTGATCCACACGGAGCCCGCGCACACGGTCATGCCGCCGCGCCGGCGTGGCCCGAGGTCCACCTCTCTGGGGCCGCCACGCAGCATGGTGTCCCATCTGGAGGTCCACCACAGCCGCATTCCCTCCACGGCGCACTGGTCCAGTCCCGGCAGCTCCACCGGTTCCCCCAGGCAGCCGGGTTCGACCAGCCTGCGCGCCAGGCCGGCGGCGACCGCCCAGATCTCCCCGCCGCCCGCGAGCACCCGGCCGTCGAAGAGCGTGCTGGCGAGTGGGGCGCCGCAGGGGTCGAGCCAGTAGACCCGGTCGCCCGCGGTCCCCGCCAGCGTCCCCGCCATCGAGCCCTCGGACAACGAGCTCATGTGCGCCGTCCCCGCGAACGTCCTCGGCACCATCACGGTCTCGGCCAGCGTGCCGGGGACGCCCGCCGCACCGGCCACCGTCCCCGGCACCGCCGCCAGGGACCGTAACTCCGGCAGCCGCGCCCCGTCGTCCGGCCGCCGGGCTCCGGCCTCCGCGTCCAGTGGCGCGCCGGACGCGGTGTACGCCCGCACTCCGCCGGGCCCCGCACACCAGACGGTGGTCCCGTCCGACGCGGCTGCCCGCACGGGGCACGGCAGGTCGATCTTCGTGACGGCACCGTCCATGCGCCGACCTTAACCGCCCGGGTCCTGCACCGCAGCACCTGACCGCGCCGCCCGCATCACCGATGTGGAGACCGGCAGGTGGCCGGCGCTGCCCGCAGTGAGCACCCGGAATCAGCGGACTCGCCCGCGCGGCTTGAGCCGCGTGGCGGGCAGGACGGGCGCGGGGAGCGGCGCCCCGTCGAAGCCTTCGACGGCGCCGAACCCCTCGCCCTCCATCCACTCCTTGCGGTACGCGGCGATCTCGTCGTGGGAGCGGCCGACGAAGTTCCACCACATCACGATCTCCTCGCCGAACGGCTCGCCGCCGATCAGCAGCACCCGCCCGCGCCCGGACAGCCGCACCCCGGCCCGCCCCGGCGGCAGGTAGACGAGCGGACCCCGGTCGAGCTCGTCCACCGCGCCGTCGAGCAGCAGCAGCCCATGCTCGAACGCCGGGTCCAGGGGCACCTCGGCCGCGCCGCCGACCAGCACTTCGGCGCCGACGAGCGGGCTGTATGCGGTGGCGGGCGAGGTCACCCCGCCGAGCGACCCCATGACCACGGTGGCCCGGAATCCGGCTCCGTCCAGCACGGGCAGCGTCGGGTGGTGCTCGAACGCGGGGCCGGTGTGCCGGTGCTCGCCGGGCAGCGCCACCCACAGCTGCACGCCGTGCAGCACCGTCTCCGGCGACTCCTCCGAGTGCGAGATGCCGCGACCGGCCGTCATCAGGTTGAGCTGTCCCGGGCGTACCTGCCGCAGGCTGCCCAGGCTGTCGCGGTGCAGCACCTCGCCCGCGAGCAGCCAGCTCACCGTCTGCAGGCCGGTGTGCGGGTGCGGCGGCACCCGCATCGCGGCCCGCTCCGGGCCGTAGGCGTCGACGAAACACCAGGCACCGATCATGCGCCGGTGCACGCCCGGCAGGGTCCTGCTCACCGCCATCGCGCGCGGCCCGCCGAGCGGCACCTCGCGTCCCATCAGCACTTCGCGGCCCGCTCCGGCCTCGGCGCCGCACTGGATCTCCTGCGGATCCCGTTCCAGGTTGCTCACGCCAAGACTGTACGCCGTACCGCTAGCCCAGGGTCTCCCACCAGCCCTCCACCGCCTGGACGGCGGCGGTGTCGACGGCCTCACCCGGTCGCGGCACGACGATCTTGACGTCGCGGGCCTTGGCCTCGCGCCACAGCCGCTCCACCGGCTCCGCCCACGGGTGCAGCGCCAGCGTGAACGTCGCCCAGTGCACCGGCAGCAGCAGCGAGCCGCCGAGGTCCAGCTGGGCGTTGACGGCCTCCTCCGGGTTCATGTGGATGTCCGGCCAGGCGGGGCTGTAGGCGCCGATCGGCATCAGCGTCAGGTCGAACGGCCCGTGTGCCGACCCGATGGCGCGATAGCCCGCGAAATATCCGGAGTCGCCCGCGTAGAACACCCGCTTGCTCGCCCCCGCGACCACCCAGGACCCCCACAACGTGTCGTTGCGGTGGAACGAGCGCCCCGAGAAGTGGCGGGCCGCCGTGGCGACGAAGCGCAGCCCCGCCACCTGGGCCTCCTCGTCCCAGTCGAGCTCGATGATCCGGTACGCGGGCACGCCCCACCGCTCCAGGTGTGCCCCGATGCCCAGCGGCACCAGGAACGGCGCCTTCTGCGTACGGGTCAGCGAGCGCACGGTCGCCAGGTCGAGGTGGTCGTAGTGGTCGTGCGAGATCGCGATCGCGTCGATCTCCGGCAGCTCGCCGATCGTCACGGGCACCGGGTGGTGCCGCTTGGGGCCGACGAGCTGCGAGGGCGAGGGGCGCCTGCTCCACACCGGGTCGAACAGCACCCGCTTGCCCTCGATCTCCACGAGCGTGGAGGCGTGGCCGTACCAGACGGCGCGCAGGCCGTCGGCGGGCGGCGGGGCGGACGGCGGGATCCGCAGCGGCACCGGGCCGCCGGGCCGGCGCTGCTCCCTGTCTTTGGCCAGCTCGCCGAGCAGGTTCACGGGCGGCCTGGTCATCAACGTCGTCGCCTCGGGCATCGGGTTGAAAAAGGTGCCGTCCTTGAACTGCGGCGAGCGCCGCATCCTCGCCACCCGGTCAGGCCCCGAGTCCAGGGGCCGCGTGCCCAGCTCGGCGGGCACCTCGCGCAACACCCATCCGGCCGCGGCCAAAGCCGCGCCGCCCGCGAGGATCCGCCGTGCCGCCCGCATTCCTGCCATTCGCCACTCCTGGGAGGTCGTCCATCCCGCTCCGCTGAGCAGGGTTCCGCTTCTAAGATATGTCGCGATAGGTCAGACCGTCTTGATCGCTCCGCCGTCGATGACGTAGTCGGCGCCGTTGACGCTCCCGGCGTGCGGCGAGGCCAAGTACGTCACCAGCGCGGCGATCTCCTCCGGCGCGACGAATCTACCGGTTGTCATCCCCGTGTTCGATGGAAGCCCCGCCAGGAGCTCCTCGTGTCCGATGCCGAGGGAGGCGGCCAGCGCGGCGCCGTACCCGTCGGGGGCCTCCCAGAGCGCGGTGCGCGTGGCGCCGGGCGAGATCGTGACGGCCCGCACCCCGCGCGGCCCGAATTCCTCGGCCAGGGCCTTGCCGAACGCGGTCAGCGCCGCCTTCGCGGTGGTGTAGGTGATCGGCCCGGCGTGCGGCATGCGGGCGCCGTTGGAGGAGATGTTCACGATCGTGCCGCCCCGCCGCAGCAGGCTGGGCACGGCGGCCCTGGTGGCGCGCACGGCGCTGAGGAAGTTGAGATCGTACGCCTGCCGCCACTGCTCGTCGCCGAAGCCGAGGAAGCCGCCGAGCTGCCCCTCGCCGCCGTCGCCGCCGCCCACGTTGTTGACCAGCAGGTCGATCTCGCCCAGCTCGGCCAGCGCCCGGTCGATCAGCTCGGCGGGGCCGTGCGCGGTGGACAGGTCGGCCGCCACCGTGATCGCGCCGGTCTCCTTCAGCTCGGGTGAGATCGTCCGCGCGGCGGCCACGACGCGCATCCCCTCGCCCGCCAGCGCCCGCACGATCGCCAGGCCCACGCCTCTGCTGGCGCCGGTGACGACGGCCGTCTTGCCGGTGAGCCGCATGTCCATAGCTTCTCCTCATGAATTGCGTCATCTGTGACGCTTTGACTCTAGGACTTGCAACAGTGATGACGCAAGTTGATGGTGAACGGTGACGTTGCCGTACCCTGTGGGGTGTGAGTGAGACGACGCGGGCGATGCGGTCCGATGCGGCGCGGACGGTGCGGACGATCCTGGAGGCGGCCGAGAGCGTCCTCAGCAGGAACCCGGCGGCCAGCATGGAGCAGATCGCCGAGGCCGCGGGGGTGGCGCGCACGACGGTGCACCGGCGCTTCGCCTCGCGGGAGGCGCTGGTGGACGCGATGATCGCGTGGGCCACCCGGGAGTTCGCCGCCGCCGTGGATGCCGCCCACCCCGACACCACGCCGCCGCTGATCGCGCTCTACCAGGTCACGGCCAACGTGCTGCGGGTCAAGAGCGACTGGAGGTTCGCGATGAGCCGGGCGCTGTCGGCCGATCCCGAGGTGGCCAGGGTGCACGCGGACGTGGAGGCGCTCTGCGCCCGGCTCTTCACGAAGGCGCAGGCGGCGGGGGTGCTGCGTGCCGACGCGGACCCGGAGTGGGCCAGGCGGGTCTACTACGCGCTGATGCACGAGGCGGCCCAGAATCGCGACGCCGACCCCGACGCGCTCGCGGCACGCGTGGTGGACACGCTGCTACGGGGCGTCGGCACCGGGCAGGGCCTCGGATAGCCGCCGATCCTCGGGCGGCTTGCGGTCCGGGAAGGGCCAGGGATTCGGCCGGCAACCGTCAAGGGACTTCGACTGCTGCGCCATGACGGGGGCCAGGCGGCCGGGACCTGGGCAGGAGAGGTGGTGGTGTCCCAGGCTGTGGCCGACCTCGTGGTTGATCACATAGCGCCGGTACGCGGCCAGGTCGCCGCCGTACTGGGGGACGCCTTTCGCCCAGCGCAGGGCGTTGATGACGGAGCGGGAGCCGTTCCAGCAGGACAACTCGCCGCCGGTGTGCAGCGGGAGGCACTGGCGGTCGGTGAGGCGGGGGCTGGACAGGGCGACGCGGACGCGTACCGGGCCGTGGTCGACCCGCTGGAAGCGGGCCCAGCCGCGCGCGTCGTTGAGTATGCGGTGCACTTCGGCGGCGAACGCGCCGGCGTCGAACGGCAGGCCGCGCTCCACCTCCACGAGATACCGCAGCACGGGGCCCCGGCCCGGCCGGGCGGCGGCCCCGCCGCGCACGACCGCGTACCTGCCCGAGGCGGCGTACGGCACCCGCACGTGGCGCTTCGGCCGAGAGGGCGCGGGCGGACGGGAAGCCGCAGGAGGGCGGGATGCGGCGGAACGGCGGGGAGCGGGGGACGGGGCGGGCGCGGGCGGCTTCACGCCGCATTCGCCCACGATCAGGAGCGCCAGCATCAGCAGTGCGAACAGCGGCAACGCGGCCTCCCCACGAGATCACGGTGGGGAGGATTCCGATCCTACGTGCCTGCCCGTCATCATCTCCCGTGCCGCGCGGCCATCCGCCCGCCCAGCACGCCGGCCCGGCGCGCGCTCACCCCATGGGGGGCGCGTAGGGGGTGATGTCGATGGGCGGCTCCTCGCCGAGCGCGAGCGCGGCCGCGATCTTGCCGGTGAACGGGCCCGCCGTCAGGCCGTACGCGCTCAGGCCCGTCGCCACGACCACGCGATCGGTGAGCGGGCCGATGAGGGCGGAGCCGGGGGCGTACACCGGGCGCAGGCCCACCCTCGTCTCCGTCACCGTCGCGCCATACAGCCCCGGCGCCACCCGCAGCCCTGCCTCGATCACCTCTTCGAGCCCGCCTATCGTGACGCGGGGCGCGAACCCCACGTCCTCCACGGTCGCGCCGATCACGACCCGCGAATCGGGGAAACCCAGCAGGTACGGGCCGATCCTGGGCAGCACGATCGGCCACCACGCCGTGTCGATGCCCTCCAAAGTGGCGTGCAGGATCTGGCCCCGCCTCGGGAACACCGGCAGCTCCACGCCCAGCGGCCGGCACACCTGGCCCGCCCACGCCCCGGCGGCGACGATCACCATGTCGGCCTCGAGCGGGACGCCGTCATCGGCGAACTCGCGGCCGCCCATGGGGGCGGCTGGAGGCAGGTCAGGGGTCAGGGGGGCGGCCTGCCGCCAGGACGCGGTCTCGCCGCTCACGGCGGGCGTGGGCTGCCCGGCCTCTGCCGGCTCGGTCGTGGCGGCCTCCCCGGTGCCGGGGGGCGGTTCTTCGTCCGTGGGATGGAGGAGGACCTCGCCGTCCGGGGTCAGGCTCGAGGTGCCCGTACGGATCTCCGCGCCCTGGGCCACGGCGGCGCGCAGGAGCGCGTCGCGTACCGAGCAGCCGTCCACGCGGGCCGCGCCCGGCACCAGGATCGCGCTCAGGGTGTCCGACAGCGGCGGGAACAGCTCCGACGGTGTGGTCACGTCGGTGATGTCGCCCATTTCCGGCGCGTCGGGGTAGCGGCGGCGCAGCAGCGTCCGCACGGGCTCCAGATCGACCGGGTCCTCGCTCACCAGCAGCGCGCCGACCTTGGCGTACCCGATGTCCTCGCCCAGCGCCTCGACCAGGCCCGGGTAGTGGCGGGCGCCCTCGCGGGTCAGCCGGTACCAGTCGTCGTCCTCGGGATGATCCACCCACGGGCACACGATGCCCGCGCCCGCCTGCGTCGCCTCGCCCGGGTAACCGCCGTCCACCACGGTCACGGTCGCGCCCGCGCCGCTCAGGTAGTAGGCCGCGCCGGCGCCGACGATGCCGCTTCCGATCACCACAACACGCATAACCCCATGGTCCCAGCCGGGCTGACCTGTAACGATGACCGGGTCACCCACCTGCCGTGCAAAGACTCCGCCGTTGCCTTCTCCGCGCCTGGGCATGGGGCGATGCACCCATGCCTCCAGGGGCGGCAGGAAGCCCTGGGGCCCGTCCCCACCATCGTGGATCCGGGCCCTCCGGACTACGGGATTGCTCTCAGTTGCGGTGCGTGTAGGTGTAGACGACGTCCACGTTGGTGGCGTTCGACGGCACGTCCATCAGCAGGCGCACCATCTTGCCGGAGAAGTCGATCACCTGGATCTGCTGGTTGCCGGACGTGCCGTCGGGGCGTACCCAGCAGGCCAGATGGTTGTCGTCGTACCAGGTGGCCGCGCTGGAGCACGGCGACTCTATGCGTCGCAGCTCGGCGCCGCTCTGAGAGTCGTAGACGCAGTTGACGCCGACGCTCAGCCCGGGGCAGTCGGTGACGAACTTCTTGCCCGTCGGCGAGAACAGCGACTCCGCGATGCCCGAGCCCACGTTGGGGATGCGGCGCACCCGCTGCCCCTGGGCGTCGAAGAAGCGCAGGGCCTGCTGGTCGGCGTTGATCGCCATGGCGACCACGCCGGTGCCGGTGGGGTCGAAGCCGTACCTGATGCCTTTGAGCGAGCCCTCCCTGAGCGAGGCGACCGTGGCCTCGCGCGCGGTCACGTCCACGATGGCGAACCCGGTCGACTGCCAGACGTCCTTGACCGTGGTGCCGACGTTGAGCAGCACGCGGGTGCTGTCGCGCGACCACCCCTGCACGTACGCGCTGAGCGGCTTCCGCGAGGTCTTGACCGAGAACCGCTCGCCCGTCGTCTTGTCGGTGATGTCCACGGTGTCGTAGCCCTCGACGTAGTTCAAGGGACGCTGGACCAGGTAGCGGCCGTCCGGGGAGAGGATGCTCTCCAACGCCTGCGGATATTTCGTGAAAGGTCCGGTCGCGGAGTCGCGAGCGTAATACACCCAATACTTGGTCTTGGCGTCCCGCACCAGGTACGTGGTGAGCCGGACCGGGTCGGCCGGATTCTCGTAGACGGTGGCGTCGGCGCCGGAGAGCTTGACCGTGGTCAGGTTCGCGGTCGGGACCGGGGACGACGTGGGCGTGGGCGACATGAGCGTGGACGGCGTGCCGGCGGTGGGCGCCTGACCGGACTGGGCCTGTTTCTTGACGGGCACGTCGACGACGCTGACCACGACGATGGCCACGGCCGCGACCAGCGCGACGGCGGCCGCGCTCGCCCCGATCACCCAGCCCTTCCCGCTGCGGGCGGGGCGCTGCGGCGGGCCGTACAGCAGCTGCTGGGGCGCCTGCTGGAACGGGGGCGGCTGGAACGACGGGTGCCCCGCGGCGGGCTGAGAGGGCGGCGGCAAGCCGAACGGCTGCGGCCCCGGCCCTCCGGAGCCGGGAGGCTGCGAACCCGCGGCCGCGGAGCCCGGGGGCAGCCACGCCGCGGACCCGGGGCCGGGAGGCGACATTCCCAGCGGCGGAGTGCCGGGAGGCGAGGCTCCCGGCGGCGGAGCGCCGGGAGGCTGCCACGGGGCCGGTGCGCCGCCGCCCACGACGGCCGCCGCCTGCTGGAGCTCGTCCGGGTTGGAGGTGGCCGGGTGCTCCAGGAGGCGGAGGATCACCTGCTCGGCGGTCGGGCGCCGGGCCGGGTCCTTCGACAGGCACGCCGCGACCAGCTCGCGCAGCGGCCCGCTCAGCCGAGCCAGATCAGGCTCGCCGTAGAGCACCCGCTGAATGATCGCCGGCACGTTCTCGGCCTGGAACGGGCCCGCGCCACTGGCGGCGAACACCATCGTGCTCGCCCAGGCGAACATGTCGGCCGCCGGCCCGGCGGGGTGGGCGAGGATCTGCTCGGGCGCCATGAACGCCGGGGTGCCCACCGGCGTGGTCGTGATGGTGGAGGTCGCGTCGAGCGCCCTGGCGATGCCGAAATCGATCACCCGCGGGCCCTCGCCGCCGAGCAGCACGTTGCCGGGGCCGAAGTCGCGGTGCACGATGCCGGCCTGGTGGATGGCGGCCAGCGCGGTGGCGGTGCCGATGGCCAGCCGGTGCAGCGCCGACTCCGTCCGCGGCCCCTCCTTGGTCACCGCCTGCTGCAGCGACGGCCCGTCCACGTACTCGCTGACGATGAAAGGTCTCTCCTCGTGGACACCGGTGGCCAGCACTTTCGCGGTGCAGAACGGCGCCACGCGCTGGGAGACCGCGGCCTCGCGGGCGAAGCGCTCCGCCGCCACCGCGTCACCGGCCAGATGGGGCCGCAGCCACTTGACGGCCGCCTGTCCCCCCTGCGCGTCGGCGCCTAAATAGACGACGCCCTGCCCGCCCTCTCCCAGCCGCCCCCGGATCTCGTAACCTCCGAGATGGGTGGGGTCTCCCGGTCTGAGCTCAGTTATCGACGGCATGACGGGATTATCAGCGCAGAATCTTGCAAATCACTTTCACCGGTGGCCGAAGCAGGTGGGCGGCGGCCGGCGATGCTGCGCTGCTCGGCGTCACGTCCTTTCTTCCTCCGCCGTATGACGCGACGAATCCGCAGGCCAGTTCTCCAGCAGGATGTGGAGGCCGTCGAGGGCCCGCGCCCAGGACCTCTGCACGTCGCGGGAATGGCGGAATCCCCCGTTGGCCTCCAGGGTGATGTAGCCATGGAAGGCGCTGCGCAGCAGGCGGCCCGCGTCGGTCAGGTCCGGCTCGACCAGCCGGTATGCGCGCAGCATCGCGTGGGTCAGCTCGATGGTGCGGGCGTGGACGGTGGACTGGGCGAGGACGGCGGGGTCCAGCTGGACCGCCTGGGTCGCCACGTAGCGGCCGGGGTGGGCCAGCGCGTAGTCCCGGTAGGCGTTGGCGAACGCGGCCATGGTGTCCTTCCCGGACCGGCCCGCGACCGCCGCGGCGATGCCCGTGCCGGCCGCCTGATCGATGCCGTGCGCAAGTGCCTGGCAGCTGCTTGAGCCACCTGGGGCCTTGCGGGCAGGGGAGAGGGAGTTCACGCCTCTCCCTCCTAGTACACCGAGACGTGCGGGTGGTCGTAGTGGTTGGCGGTGTTGCCGCCGCGGTCCGACATGGTGCGCCAGGCGCCGGTGCGGACGTGCCAGATGCGCTGGCGGTAGATCACGTACATGATGCCGAGGCGTTTGGCGTTCTTGACCACCCAAGCGGCGATCTGGTCGCCCCGCTTCAGCTCCGCCGCCGACGGCATCGCGCCGCCCCGGCTGAGCATGAAGTCGCACGCCCGGCCGAGCGGATGCTCGCCGCCGTCCTGGATCTGCCGGTAGCACCCGATCCCGTACGGCACCTCGAACCGCTCCTGGACGAGCTGCTTGACCAGCGCCATCCGCGGCGTGATGTGGTCGGCCCCCTGAGGCAGCTGCGGTACGAACGTGCCGTCGGGACGCAACCCCGGCGCCGTGTAGAGCTGGTCGATCTTGTCCTTGATCCGCTCGATCTGCTTCTCGGCCTTGCCCTTGCGCTCCTCCAGCTCCCCGACCGTCTGGTCGAGCTCCTTCGCGCGGGCGGCGGCCTCGTCCTTGGCCTGCTGCTGGGCGTCCCTGACCTGGGCGAACCCGCGCAGCTTGGCGTCCTGGAGCGCGATGACGTGCTGCGTGAGCGCCATCCTCGCGAGCAGAACGGACGGGTCCTGCCGGTTGCCGGTGAGCATGGCGAACTGGTTGGGCTCGCCGCCGGTGTACTGGGCCACGGCCATCGCCCTGAGCTCGACGGAGTGGCGGTCGAAGGTCTCTTGGGCGGCGGCCAGCTTCGCCCGTGCTGATTTTTCGACCTTTTCCGCTTTCTGGTGGGTGATGCGGCTGTTGTAGTAGTCGGCGATGAGCTTGTCCGACTCCTTCTGGAGCCCGGCCAGCTCCTTCTTGAGCTGCTTCACCGTGGGCTTGGGCTCGGCTAGCGCGGGCGACGGCAGCAGGATCCCCGTGACGAGAACGGCGACGATGCCGCGCATGGGACCCCGTAGCCGGCCGGCGGGGGACGCAACCGCCACTCTTCTCCTCAAACCCAAAACCGCAGGGCACGTTCCGGTCAGGAGCTATTCAGCCCGGGGGACGCCCTCTATCCGACGCTCGATCGTAGAGGATCCCGCGTCCCCGCATGCAAATCACGGCTCCCGGGTATCGCGCGGGCGGCGCGTCCTGCGTACCACGATCTGCCGTCCGAGCAGCACCGAGCCGGGCACCACGATCAGCCCGAGCAGGCTGGAGCCCAGTTCCAGGCCGAGGCCGGCGTCCAGCAGCCCGTCGCCTTCGCCGCTGAGCGGCGGCACGTTGAGCGAGACCCCGACGGAGACGGAGATGAGCGGATCCCGGTTCCTGGTGGGTGGCGGTGTGCTGGGGTCGGGCGCGCTCGTGGTCGGCGGCGGGTCGTCGTCCGGCGGATCGCTGTCGGGCGGGTCGGGCGGCCGGGTGGTGGGCGCGCTGGTGGGGGGCGTGCTGGTGGGGGGCCGGGTGCTCGGCCGCGGCTCCTGCGAACGCGTCGGCCGTCCGGTCGTCGGCCCGCTGGTCGGCTCCCGCGTGGCCGGGGGTGGCTCGGTGCCGGGCCGGCTCGCGGTCGGCGGTGGGCCGCCGGTGGGCGGCGCGGTCGGGTACGCGCTCGGCCCAGCGGTGAGGGTGAACGGCGGCGTGCCCGAAAGGGACTCGCGCGGCGTGGGGAGGGCGGACGTGGGCGTGACGGGCTGAGGCGTGACGGCCGGGGCGGACGTGACGGGCGGGAGCGCGACGCCGCTCTCCAGCTCTGGCGGCTCGTTCCAGATCACGAACGTCGACACCACCGCCGCCGCGGTCGCCAGCACCAGCCCGCCGGTCACCGCGAGCTTCGTCGCCGGCGCGAGCGAGCTCTGGAACAGGCTCGTGGAGGCGCCGTCCGGCAGCGCCTGCGCCTTGGGCAGCAGCGCGGCCAGCGGCACGATCAGGATCCCGAGCCCGGCCCGGCCCCGTTCCTCCCAGTCCGCGCCGTACGCGGCCAGCGCCACGTCCTCCAGCTCGGCCAGGAACGCCTCGGCCGACTCCGGTCGCGCGGCCGGATCCTTGGCCAGCCCGTGCGCGACGAGCGGCCGCAGCGGCTCCTCGACCTCCTCCAGCGGCGGCACGGCGTGCTGGTGCTGGTAGGCGAGGGCGGCCACGTTCTCGCCGGCGAAGGCCCGGTGGCCGGCCAGGCACTCGAAGAACACCAGCGTGGCGGCGTACACGTCGGTCGCCGGGCCGGCCGGGGCGTCCTCCCACTGCTCGGGCGCCATGTAGGGGGGCGTGCCGACCAGGGCCGCCCGCTCCCCGAAGTGGGTCGCCACCCCGAAGTCGACGAGCTTGCTCTCGCCGTCCCGCGTGACGAGCACGTTCTCGGGTTTGAAGTCGCGATGCACCACCCCGTGCCGGTGCGCCTCGGCCAGCCCGAGCAGCGCGCCCTTCAGCACCACGAGCGCGGCCTCCGCGCCGGTCCGGCCCTCGTGCTCCAGCAGCCGCCGCAGCGTGATGCCGTCGACCAGCTCCATGACGATGACGGCGTCGTCCTGGGACTCGACGTAGTCGAGCAGGCGGGCGGTGTGCGGGCTGTCGATCTCCTTGATGAGGCCGGCCTCCGCGCGGAACCTCTCGCGGAACCCCTCGTCCGTGCGCACCTGCTCGGATAAGTGCTTGATCGCGACTGCCAGGCCGTCGGAGTCGCGTACGGCGAGCATCACCCGTCCCGTCCCGCCGTGGCCGAGTTCCCGGATCTCGGTGTAACCGGGAACATCCATGTGCGGACCTCCTGACCGGATAAAGATCCTTATGTCAGGAAGCTAACCTGGGGTCACACCGCGTGTCGAGCCCCTTCGCATGGGTGACCGCAGCCCTGTTTCAATCGATATTTTTACTACTCCCTATAGTAGGTTCGTGTCTCTGAACGATCATCTCCGCCACTGGCTCGGCGCCTGGCCGCCGCGCGAGAAACTGCACGTCGTCGGGTCTGAGCTGCGTACACTGCCGGGCTGGGACGGCCACGTGCTCCCGGCGCTCGGCGTGGGCGGGCCGGAGGGCGCGGTCCTGTCCGTCCCGCCGCCGCACGTCGCCCGGGTGGCCGCCGCGCGGTCGCCGCAGGAGGTGCCGGCACTGGTCGGGTACGGCGAGCGCAGCTGGTTCCAGGCCGTCTACCGCTGGACCACGAGCCCGGCCCCGCTGGAGGACGCCGGCGAGTGGCTGCCCGCCACCGCGCCCCGGGTCCCGGAGTGGCTGCATCCCTTCGGCGGCGAGGTCCTGGTGGCGGTCGATCCCGGCACGGGCGAGCATCTGGCGGGAGTGGGGATCAAGCGGCACGACGCGTACGGGCACGAGCTTTCGGTCGTCACCGCCCCGGCCGCCCGGGGGCGCGGCCTGGCCAGGCGCCTGGTGGCGCAGGCGGCGCGGCGGGTGCTGGACGAGGGGGCGGTGCCGACGTACATGCACGCCGTCACCAACGCCGCCTCGGCCGCGGTCGCCACGGCGGCGGGCTTCCCGGAGCTGGGCTGGACGGCTTTCGGCGTCGCGGAACGCTGATCGGCAGAGCGTCGCGGAACGCTGACCGGCGGGGACCGAAGAGCGCGCCCGGCAGGGGCCGAAGAGCGCTCCCGGCTCAGGCGGCGGGGTGGGCCGGATGGGCGGTCAGGTAGGCGCGGACGTTGCGGGCGGCTGAGCGGCCGGCCCGGTTGGCGCCTATCGTGCTGGCGGACGGGCCGTAGCCGACGAGCTGGAGCGCCGGCTCCTTGATGACCTGCGTGCCGTCCACCTTGATGCCGCCGCCCGGTTCCCTGAGGCGCAGCGGGGCGAGGTGGTCGAGGGCGGAGCGGAAGCCGGTGGCCCAGACGATCGTGTCCGCGTCCAGGTGCCGCCCGTCCGGCCACGCGACTCCGTACCTGGTGATGCGGTGGAACATCGGGAGCCGTTCCAGAGCGCCCTTCGCCAGCGCCTGCCGTACGACGGGCGTGTAGCCGAGCCCGGTGACGCCGACGACGCTCTGCGGCGGGAGCCCGGCGCGCACGCGCTGCTCGACCATGGCGACGGCCTCGCGCCTGGCGTGCTCGCCGAAGTCGTCATCCCGGAAGACCGGCGGCCGCCGTGTCACCCATGCCGTGGCGGCGGCGACCCCGGCGATCTCGGACAGCACGTGCATCGCCGACGCCCCGCCGCCGACCACGACCACTCGCCGCCCCGCGAACTCCGCAGGCCCCCGGTAGCTCGCGTAGTGGAGCTGCCGTCCCTCGAACGCGGCCGCGCCCGGATAGTACGGCCAGTACGGGCGCGTCCACGTCCCGGTCGCGTTCACCACGGCCCGGGCCGTCCACTCCCCCGCGTCCGTCCCGACCACCAGCCGGCCGTCCGCGCCGTGGCGTACGGCGCTCACCTGGACCGGGCGCACGACGTCCAGCCCGACGCGCGCCTCGTAGTCGCCGTAGTACGCGGGCACCACCTCGGCGGCGGGCCGCCCGCCGTCCGCGCCGGGCGGGCGGTGGACGCCCGGCAGGTCGAAGATGCCGTGGACCTTGTCCATGGTCAGCGAGGGCGACCGGTGCCGCCAGGCCCCTCCGGGACCCGCGGCCGCGTCCAGGACGACCGGCTCGAACCCGAACCGGTCCAGGAAGTACGCGCTGGACAGTCCCGCCTGCCCGGCGCCGATCACCACGACGTCGCTCTCCTCCACGATCAGATGGAACCGCCGCGGTCCCTCTGCTCTTCCCGTGTCCCGTGAGCCATCGCCCATCCAGGCGCCGGGCAAGGCCGCGGCGTCGTGGAATTCGATGCGCACCCACCAGCCGGAGCCGCGCTGGGGGCGTTCTGCTCGGCGGCGTCACGCACGCCGGTCGGCCGTCAGAGCGTCAGCGCGGACTGGAAGGCGTCCCGGTGCCGGGCGAGGTGCTCGATCTCGGCGCGGTAGAGCCGGTCGTCGCCCCGGGCCACGTGGCTGGCGAAGCCCTCGTGCCCGGCGGCGGCCTGCTCGTGCATGTGCGCCACCAGATGATCGAGACGCGCCTGCGCGGTGCCGGTCAGCGCGCGCCTGGCGGCGTCGTCGAGACCGTACGCGTCGGCGAACAGCCGCAGCCGCCGGGCCTGCTCCGCCACCGGGTACGTCGCCGTCAAACCGGGGTCGGACAGCGGCACGAACCGGTAGGCGGCGTAGGCCACGTCCCAGACGCGCGGCCCGGGGTGAGCCGTGTCGAAGTCGATGAAGGCGACCGGCAGCCCGTCGCGGAAGACGGTGTTGTACGGGGCGACGTCGCCGTGACAGATGACCTCGGGGGGGCTCTGCGGCGGGAAGTACCAGTCCATGTCCGGATTTTTCGGGAAATCGGCGGTGGCGTCGTGGAAGTCCCGCAGCAGCCTGGCGACGGTGACCAGCGTCGCGTCCAGCAGCACCCACTCCGGCAGCGGATAGCCGGGGACGTCGCCGGGCACGAAGTCGAGGATCTCCCGCCCCTCGCCGTCGATCCCGTGGCTCCTCGGCGCGCCGGTGAACCCGCGCGCCGCCAGGTGCCCGAGCAGGGCGTGCACCGCGGGCGTCCAGGGACCCACGGGCCGCCGCACCGTGTCGCCCACCCTGACGACGTGGTTGACGCCACCGCCGGTCAGCACCTGCTCATCCACTGTGCGGCTCCTCCGTTGATCGCCCGCAGGCCAGTGTGCCATGCGGTACGGACCCGCCGCCGCGCGCCGCCGAACCGGGGTCAGCGGCGGGCGCCGAACGCCACGGCCGTCGTGCCCGCGATCGCCGTCACCAGCACGACCATGACCAGGAGGGTCTTCAGCGGGTGTGCGCGCCGTGGCGCCGGCGCGACCGGCTTGCTGTGAACGCGAGACGTCACGGTGGGCGTGGGTGTGGGCGTGGGCGAGGGCGTCGGGGCAGGGGCCGGCACGGGCGCCGCGCGGCGGGGGGCCAGGTGCGGAACCCCGCGCGGGCACTGCCCTATCTGGACCCGCTCTCCGCACACCGCGCCCTCATAGATCGTCATCCCAGGCACCGCGACCTTGGGAGCCGGCCGCCGCTTTCCCGTTGGGCGGGCGGAGATCGACACCCCGGGATCCGGCGACCGCCACACCTTCACACCCGGCACCGACCCGCCGCGATCCACCGGGACCTTCCTGGGCGGCACCGGCGGGCGTACCGAAGGCGGGCCCACCGTCAGCTCGGACGGCGGCTCCGGGTCGGCGGCCGCAGGACCGGCGGCGCTCAGCGCGACCAGGGCGGCGGCGAGCATCAGCGGCGCGCGCCTGACGCCCACGATCACATTCCCCCGCCGATTCGCGCGAACTCCTGCAACGCCCCTTGGAAGGCCTGCGGCCCGACGGCCAGCGGCCCGGCGAACGCGCGGGAGATGTCCCACGTCAGATACGTGCCGAACCCGAGCAGCCCGGCCGTCGCCACGATGGGCAGGATCGTCAGCCCGCGCGGCCTGGCCCCGGCCAGGAACGGGAAGAGGATGACCAGCGCGCCGGTGAGGACCGTCAGGAACAGCACCCCGTCGGGCGGCCTCGCGGCGGCGTCGGCGGTGCGCTGGGCGCGCGCCGCCGAGATCGCCCTGACGTGCTCCAGCACGGTGGCCTTGGCCTCCTCCTCGTCGTCGCCGCTCACTTCGAGGCCGGTGACCCGGCCGCGGAGCTGGTCCATCCGGGCGGCGCCGAGCGGGTCCATCCGGCCCTGGGCCATGAGCGGCCACTCGTCCCTGACCACGAAGGTGACGTAGTTGCGCAGCGCGTTGCGCACCTCCAGGGGCGCGGTGCCCGGCAGGGCGTCCGCCGCCCAGAAGGCGTCGATCGCGGCCTGGCTCTCGACATGGGTGTTCTGCCGGGCGGCGTCGGCCGTGGTCCAGGGGACGACGACCGCGATGGCGAAGACCAGCAGGAACATGGCCGACAGCATGGCCCCCGCGTGGCCGGCGGTGGGACCGGCCGGATCGCGGTCCTCGCCCGCCCCCCGCACCAGCCTGAACACCAGCGCGGTGAGCAGCACCACGCCCACCGCCGCCGAGACCGAGAGCGTGTACGCCAGCATGAAGATCTCCCGAAAGACCTTGGATACACAGTGTCACATTACTATCACACAGCGCAATGATGACGTCAGGCCCGGAACGGTAAAGCTCCGGCATGCCCCGAAGTCCGCTCTTGAGCCGATGCGCCGGCATACGGGGCGAGGCCGGGCACGCGGCTGGACGGATTGGCGGGCCCGCCCCCGGTGTTCTGACCATTCGTCCAGCGGCGCGGTGAAGTCCGGGAAATCTGGTGACCATGGAGCCCGTGAATCTCAACGGCCGCAAATTCGTGATGGTGAGCTCGACGGCGAGCGTGGTCGACCGCGACAGTCCCACGGAGTTTCTGTACTGGGAGGCCGACGGGGTGGTGTGGGGCAGCTACTCGGGCGACACCGTGACCCACGGCCGCTTCGTCGGCACGCGGGACGGCGACCAGGTGGCGATCGCGTACGCGCACGCGCTGAAGGCCGGGGGGACGGCGGCCGGGCAGAGCAGCAGCCGCGTCGAGACCGGCGACGACGGGCTGCTGCGCCTGGTGGAGGAGTTCAGCTTCGACGGGGACGACACGCTGCACGTGAGCGTGTGCGCCGAAGTAGCCGATTAGTCGTCCTTCTTGAGGGCGGCGCGGCCCTCGGCGGCGCCGACGAAGCGCATCTTGCCGAGCGGCACGTCGCCCTGCGTCTCCTGCGCCGGGCGCCGCGCCTGACGGGTCGCCTGCTGGCGGTCGCTGGGCAGCACGTACGGCCTTTTGATCACTTCGTCCAGGATGAACACGGTCTCAGTCGCCTTGACCGCCGGGATGTTGGCCAGCCGGTCGGTGACCATGGTGTGCACCGCGGCCACGTCCGGCACGCGTACCTGGATCATCGCGTCGTGCTGGCCGGTGGTGATCGCGCAGTACTCGACCTCCGGCATCCGAGCCAGTTCGGCCCTGAACTGCTTCCACATCTGCTGGCGCACGGTCACGAAGATCAGCGCCGTGATGCCGAGCCCCGTCCGCACGTGGTCGATCTCGGCGGTGAACCGTTTGATCGCGCCGTCCGCGCGCAGCGCCTCGAAGCGGGTGTAGGCGTTCGCCCTGGATATGCCCACCCGCTCGGCCAGCGCGGCGACCGAGATCCTGCCGTTCTCGCGCAGGACCTCGAGGATCTTCATATGGATGTCGTCCAGCTCGAGACCGATACCGATCCGTCCAGGCTGACCGCCACCGCCGACACCATTTCTGGAAATTTCACTCATCATTACCTCATCGACCTTTATATACGTCTTACCGACCGTACGGTGCCTGGACGTTCTGCCGCACAATCCTCGACATCTTTCTGCTGAACGTCCAACTTGGAGGACTGACCATGGCGACCCGCTCCCAGACGGCGGCTGTACTGCTCGCCGGTGCGCTCACCCTGGCCGCCTGCGGGAGTGGCGGCGCCTCCCAGTCCCCCGCGGCCTCAGGGGCCGCAGGCAAGACCCTCGTCATCGACACGTCCTTCGACCTCAAGACGGCCGACCCGGGCCGCACGTACGAGCCGACGGGGCTGATCGTCGGCAAGGCCGTCTACGAGACGCTGCTCACCTTCGACGGGGCCGACGTGACCAAGCCGGTGCCGGCGCTGGCCGAATCGTACGAGCTGAGTGAAGACGGCAAGACGCTGACCCTGAAGCTGAAGAAGGGCGCGACCTTCGCCGACGGCTCGCCCCTGACCGCGGACGACGTGGTCTTCTCCCTGACCCGCGTGCGTGACATGAAGGGCACCCCGTCGTTCCTGCTGGACGGCGTCGAGGTCGCCAAGACCGACGACTCGACGATCACGCTGACGTCCAAGGCGGCGAACCCGGCGCTGCCGTACATCCTGCCCAACCCGGCGCTCGGCATCGTCAACAGCAAGCTCGCCAAGCAGCACGGCGCGACCACGGACCCGCAGGACAAGGCCGAGCAGTGGCTGAACTCGACGTCGGCCGGCTCCGGCCCGTACATGATCGAGTCGTTCAACGTGAGCAGCCAGGTCACGCTCAAGGCGAACCCGAAGTACTACGGCACGAAGCCCGCCTACGACAAGGTCGTCCTGCGTAACGTCGAGGCCGCCACCCAGAAGCTGAACGTGCAGCGCGGCGACAGCCAGGTGGCGCTCAACCTGTCCGGCGACCAGGTCACCGGGATGCCGGCGACCCTCCAGGTCAAGAAGACCCCCTCGGCGAACGTCATCTTCCTGCTGGCCAACCAGGACTCGGCGATCAGCAAGACCACGCCGAACGCCAAGTTCGTCGAGGCCGTGCGCAAGGGCGTGGACTACGCGGGGCTGCTGGAGCTGGCCGGCGAGGGCTCGACGCAGGCGCCGGGCGTCATCCCGTCGCAGCTCCTCGGCGCGCTGCCCCCTGAGCAGGGTGCCAAGCGGGACGTGGAGGGCGCCAAGGCGGCGCTGGCGGCCAGCGGGCTGTCGAACCCGACCGTGAAGCTGGAGTACCCGAGCGAGCTGACCGTGAACGGCCTGTCGTTCCAGCCGCTCGCGGAGCGGATCCAGGCCAACCTCAAGGAGGTCGGCATCACGGTGGACCTCCAGCCCGCGCCGGTGACCACGGCGCTGGACAACTACCGCAACGGCAAGGAGGAGATGGGCCTGTGGTACTGGGGCCCCGACTACCCGGACCCCAGCGACTACCTGGCGTTCCTGCCCGGCAAGCTGGTGGGGCTGAGGGCCGGCTGGAAGGCGGGCGCGGCCAAGGAGATCGAGGCCTCGGGTGAGAAGGCGGCCACGGCCATCGGCGACGACGCCCGCAAGGCGGCCTACGCCGACGTGCAGACCAAGCTCAACGCCTCGGGGCCGTTCATCCCGCTGATCCAGCCGAGCCAGAACATCGTGACGGCTGGGTCGGTGACCGGGCTCGAGTACCACCCGGTGTGGACCGTCGACGTCGCCGACCTCGGCGCGAAGTAGGGGTTTGCCAGGTGTCCGACACCCCGGACGCGTCGTCCCGCCCGGACGGCGCGTCCTCCGGCCCACCCGCCTCGGACGGCACCGCCGAAGGCGACGCATTCCCTTCGACCGGCACCACCGCCGAAAGCGACGCACCCCCCTCGGCCGACGCCACCACCGAACGCGGCACGCCTGGCGGGCGGACGGCGCACCCGCTGGCGCGCTTCCTGATCCGCCGCATCCTGCTCGCCATCCTGATGGCCTGGGGCATCACCCTGGTCACGTTCGTGCTGACGAACCTCGTCCCCGGCGACCCCGTGGCCGCGAACCTGGGCCAGCGGGCGCTCGGCGACCCCGCCATCGTGGCGCAGTGGCGCGCCGAGCACGGCCTGGACCAGCCGCTCTGGCAGCAGTACGCCGTCTACCTGCAGGGACTGCTCCAGGGCGACCTGGGCACCAGCCAGCAGAGCCATCGCCCGGTGAGCGAGGACCTGGCCGAGTACGTGCCGGCCACCCTGGAGCTGGCCGGCGCGGCGATCCTGGTGTCGCTCGTGCTCGGCGTGGCGTTCGGCGTGGTCGCCGCCCTGCGCAGGGACCGGCTGTCCGATCACCTGCTGCGGCTGCTGAGCCTGATCGGCATCTCGGTGCCGACGTTCTGGCTGGCATTGGTGGCGTTCTACGTGTTCTTCTACCGGCTGCAGCTCACCCCGGGCAGCGGCCGGGTGGACGCGGCGCTCGGCTCGGCGCCGCCGGTGACCGGCCTGCAGACGGTGGACGCGCTGCTGGCGGGCCGGTGGGACATCTTCACCTCCGCCGTCGGCCACCTGATCACGCCCGCGCTGGTCCTGGCGCTCTACACGATCGGGCTGCTGACCCGCTTCACCCGGTCGGCGGTGCTGGAGGTGCTCGGCCAGGACTACGTCCGCGCGGCCAGGGCCAAGGGCCTGCCCGGCAGGGTGATCCTCTTCAGGTACGTGCTGCGCTCGGCCCTGGTGCCCATCATCACCGTGGCGGGCCTGGCCTTCGGCAGCCTGCTGTCGGGCACCGTGCTGGTCGAGGCGATCTTCGCCTGGCCGGGCGTCGGCCAGTACGCGTACAAGAGCGCCACCACCCTCGACCTGCCCGCCGTCATGGGCGTCGGCCTGGTCGTGGGCATCGTCTACCTGGTCATCAACCTGATCGTGGACGTCCTGTACGGCGTGATCGACCCCCGAGTGAGGCTGCAATGAGACGGCGGGTACCCGAGGCGTGGCGGCAGCCGCTGGCGGTCGCCGGCGGCGTGCTGGCCCTGGCCTGGCTGGTGATCGCGCTGGCCGCGCCCGTCCTGGCGCCGCACGACCCGCTCGCGCAGGACCTGCCCCGGCTGGCGGCGCCCGGCCCCGGGCACTGGTTCGGGACCGACCAGCTCGGGCGCGACATCCTGAGCCGCGTCATGTACGGGGCGCGGGTGTCGATCCCGCTGACGTTGCTGCTGGTGACGCTGTCGGTGCTGATCGGCGGCCTGCTGGGGGCGTGCGCCGGATATCTCGGCAAGTGGGTGGATGAGACGATCATGCGGGTGGCGGACCTGGTGTTCGCGTTCCCGACCGTGATCCTGGCCATGGTGGTGGCCGCGGCGCTGGGCGCGAGCCTGGCGAACGCGGTGCTGGCCGTGCTGGTCGTGGCCTGGCCCGCCTACGCGCGGGTCACCCGCGGGCTGGTGCTGGGCATTCGTGAGCGGGAGTTCGTGCTGAGCGGGCGGCTGCTGGGCTTCTCGGTGTGGCGGTCGCTGCGGGTGGACGTGCTGCCCAACGTGACCGGGCCGATCCTGGTGCTGGCGACGCTGGACATCGGCACCGCGTTGCTGCTGCTGTCGGGGCTGTCGTTCCTGGGCCTGGGGGCCAAGCCGCCCTCTCCCGAGTGGGGGGCGATGGTGGCTTCCGGCGTGGAGGTGTTCGACAGCTGGTGGGTGGCGACGTTCCCGGGGCTGGCGATCCTGACGGTGGTGCTGGCGTTCAACTTCCTCGGCGACACGCTGCGGGACGCGCTCGATCCCCGTACGGCCCGCGCGATCAAGGAGCGTGCGCTGTGACGCTGGACATCAGCGGGCTGAAGGTGTCGATCGCCGGCAAGGAGATCCTGCGCGGCGTCGACCTGCGGCTGGAGGAGGGCCGGGTACACGGCCTGGCCGGCGAGAGCGGCTCCGGCAAGACGATGACCGGGCTGGCCGTCCTCGGGCTGCTGCCGCACGGCGCACGCGCCACGGGCGCCATCCGGCTCGGCGAACGCGACCTGCTGACGCTGCCGCCCAAGGAACTGAACCGGGTACGCGGCGGCGAGGTCGCCATGGTCTTCCAGGACCCGGCGACCAGCCTCCATCCGATGCTCACGATCGGCAAGCAGCTCACCGAGCACATGCGGCACCACCTCGGACTGGGCAAGGCCGAGGCCAAGGCGCGGGCGGTGGAACTGCTCGGCAAGGTCCGCATCCCGGGCGCGGAGGAGGCCTACGGGCGGTTCCCGCACCAGTTCTCCGGCGGCATGCGGCAGCGGATCGCGATCGCCATCGCGCTGGCCTGCTCGCCGAAGGTGCTGATCGCCGACGAGCCGACGACCGCGCTGGACGTGACCGTGCAGGCCGGCGTGCTGCGGCTGCTGCGCGGGCTCTGCGACGAGCTGGGCCTGGCGGTGCTGCTGGTCACCCACGACCTGGGCGTGATGTCGGCGGTGGCGGACGAGGTGAGCGTGATGAAGGACGGGCTCGTCGTGGAGTCGGGGCCGCGCGGCCGGGTGCTGCGGGAGCCCGCGCACGCCTACACCCGTTCCCTGCTGGAATCCCTGCCCGACGCGGAGGCACGATGAGTTTGCTGACCATCGACGACCTGGTCGTCGAGCACCGCTCCCCCGGCCGTCCCGTCGTGCGGGCGGTCGCCGGGGCCGGCCTGGCCGTCAACCCCGGCGAGGTCGTGGGGCTCGTCGGCGAGTCCGGGTGCGGCAAGTCGACGCTGGCCCGCGCGGTCTGCGGGCTGAACCCGGTCACCGAAGGGTCGATCACGTTCGACGGGCAGCCGGTCCCGCCACTCGGCCTGCGGCGCAGGAAGCTGACCGGGATCCAGATGGTGTTCCAGGACCCGTACACGTCGCTGAACCCGCGCCGCCGCGTGGGCGACCAGATCGCCGACGGGCTGCGTACCGCGCGCGACGCCGTCACCTCGCCCGCCGACCTGCTGGAGCGCGTGGGGCTGCCGCGGGACTTCGCGCGGCGGCACCCGCACGAGCTGTCCGGCGGGCAGCGGCAGCGCGTGGCCATCGCCAGGGCGCTGGCGGCCCGACCGCGGCTGCTGATCGGCGACGAGCCGATCTCGGCGCTGGACGCCTCGGCGCAGGCACAGGTGGCCAGGCTGATGCGGGACCTGGCCGTGGAGTCGGGGGCGGGACTGCTGTTCATCAGCCACGACCTGTCCGTGGTGCGGCTGATCGCCGACCGGATCGCCGTCATGTACCTGGGCAAGATCGTCGAGGTGGGCGGCACGGCGGAGGTGTGGGCCGAACCGCGGCACCCGTACACGAAGGCGCTGCTGCAGGCCATCCCCAAGCCGGACGGGCGCGGCGTGCTGCCGGTCGAACTGCCGGGTGACGTGCCGGATCCGGCGAACCCGCCGGAGGGGTGCCGGTTCCACCCGCGCTGCCCGTACGTGATGGACGTGTGCCGGGTGAAGGAGCCGGACTTCGGGCCGGTCGCCTGCTGGCTGCACGAACCGGAGTGAGGCGGGGGCGGGCGACGTGACGGCGCGGCACGAGGACGTGACGACGGCGCGGGACCGGCTCGTGAGCGAGTCCGGGCCGGTCGGCGGGCGGGCGGGGGCTCGGCTGGCGGCCGTGCGGGCGGCCATGGCGGCGGCCGGGGTGGACGCCCTGGTGCTGCGGCCGTCCCCGGATTTCCGCTTCCTGGGCGGTGGGTTCGTGGGCGGCGGCTTCGTTGACGGTGCCTTTCTTGACGGTGGCTTTCTTGACGGCGGCTTTCTTGACGGCGGCTACGAGGCGGCCTTCCTCGTGGTGACCCGGGACGCCGTCGTGGAGACCGCCGACCCGGCCGGGCTGGTGCCCGAGGGGGCGCGGCGGGTCGGGGTGGATCCGGAGATGCGGGTGCGCGAGCTGTTCGGCCTGACGATCGAGGCCGAGCTCGTGCCCGCGTCCTCCGTGCTGGCTCCGCTCCGGCTGCGCAAGGAGCCGTACGAGATCGAGGCTCTCCGGCGCGCGGTGGGAGCCGCCGAGGAGGTGCTGGCGCAGGCTCGGGAGCTGGCCTGGTTCGGGGCGAGCGAGCGGGCGATGGCCCGGCGGCTGCGGGCGCTGCTGGCCGAGTCGGGGTGCGAGGAGGTGCTGTCGCTGCGCGTGGCGGCGGGCGCGCACACGGCGCGGCCCGCCCACCTGCCCGGCGAGCGGGTGATCAATCCGGGCGACGCGCTGCTGGTGTCGGTGTGCGGGCGGTGGGGCGGCTACTGCGCGGAGGTGGCGCGCGTCTTCGCGGTCGCCGAGCCGCCCGAGGACTTCGAGGCGATGTACTCGGTGGTGCTGGCCGCCTACCGCGCCGCCCTCGCGCTGGTCCGGCCCGGCGTGCCGGTCTCGGAGATCGCCAGGGCCGTCGGCGAGGTGATCGACGGCAGCGGGTACGGGCGCTTCGCGGCGGCGCACACCGGCCGGGGCGTCGGGCTGGGACCCGATGAGGGGCCGCGGCCGGGCGAGGACGCCGTGTTCGCGCCCGGGATGACGTTCTGCCTGGAACCGGCCATCTATGTGCCCGAGCTTTTCGGGGCGCGAGTGGCCGACGTGGTGGCCTGCACGGCAGGCGGGCCGGTGCCGCTGGGCACGAGCCCGCACGCCCTGCACGTGCTGGACCGGTGATCAGCAGGTGCGGCGAAGACCCGTGATCAGCGGGCTGCGGCGAGCCTGCGCGCCTCGTCCGCCCAGCCGGCCAGGAACATCAGGGCCGCGCCCCGCTCACGGAAGCGGCGGGCCGCGTCGACCGTCCGGCCGCCACCGTAGTCGTACTGGGTCTCGCTCACCCGGGCCAGCATCAGCGGCGTCAGGAAGTCGTACTTGACCGCCGACGCGCACACCGCCAGGCGCACCAGCCGCTCGTCGCCGCGCCACCCCGCCTCGCGCAGGCCGCGCACGTACCCGCCGTAGACGGCCGCGTCCAGCTCGGGCAGCCGGGCGGCGGGCAGGAACAGGTCGAACACGCTGTCCGGGATGTGGTTGCCGATGTCCTCGCCGAGCGCCCCGTCCCCCGCGAACGCCCAGTCGACCAGCACGATCTCGCCGTCCCCGTCGATCACGTTGCTGGGCCACAGGTCGAGGTGGCACAGCGCCCGCGGCAGCGATTCCATGATCTCCAGGAACTCCTCCCGGTCGCGGTGCAGCCGTACCAGCTCGCCGCGCAGGCCGGGCGGGAAGTTCTCGCTGATCAGCGGGTGCCGCCAGACGGCGGCGTCCTCCAGCAGCTCGTACGGCACCCGCTTCGACCCCAGGTAGTCCCGCAGGAACGACCGGCTCAGCCACGGCCGGTCCGCCTCCCCCGCCGCGCCCTGGGCCAGGCCGAGCCGGTGGCCGAGTAACGCGTGCCGGTCAACGTCCCATGCGGTGCCCGGCTTCCCGGGCACGTCCTCGGTCCACAGCGCCAGGTCGCCGTCCTCCCGCTCGACCAGCTCCAGGAGTTTGGGCGCGCGCACGCCGCTGCCCGCCCACAGGCCCGGCAGACCGTCGGCGTACACGTCGGCCTCCCGGCGCCAGTAGTTCCAATGGCGCGGGTCCTCGGAGTGCCGCCACTCCTCGCTCGCGGCCTTCCGCCTGGTCAGCACCTTGAGAACGGCCGAACGCGAGCCCCTGCGCACCCGCCAGATGCCGCCGGTGACCGCGTTCATCGGGTTGTGCGTCAGCGGCTCCACGACCGCGTCCGCACCGCCGAGCACCCGCGAGATCTCTTCTTCCATCCGGCAGACCCTAACCACTGACGGTGTGATCCCCAAAGGCAAAGGGGTCGCCGGGCCGGCATCGAGGGGTTGCGCCGGGTCGGCCCGGGAACGGCCAAGGCGTGGCGGCATGCTGTACGCGAGGGCGCTGTGCGGGCTGATGGCCGAGGGCCGCACCGTCACGGGTTTGCCGGAAAGTCCTGCTACGTAGTGGAGACAGCGTGAAGATCACTGGGGTTGAGTTGCGGCGGATCGCGATGCCGCTGGTGGCGCCGTTCCGGACCTCGTTCGGGACCGAGACCTCCCGCGACATCCTGCTGGTCAGGGTCGTGACGCCGGACGCCGAGGGGTGGGGCGAGTGCGTGGCCTTGGCCGAGCCGCTCTACTCCGCCGAATACACCGACGGCGCCGCCGAGGTGATCCGCCGCTTCCTGCTGCCCGCCCTGCCCGAGAGCCTCGACGCGCACGACGTCTCCCGCGCCCTGGAGCCGATCAAGGGCCATCGCATGGCCAAGGCCGCGCTGGAGACGGCCGTGCTGGACGCGCAGCTCAGGGCGGCGGGCGAGTCGTTCGGCCGCTTCCTCGGCGCGACCCGCACCCGGGTGCCGTGCGGGGTGTCGGTCGGCATCATGGACTCGATCCCGCAGTTGCTGGACGCCGTGGCGGGCTATCTGGACGAGGGGTACGTCCGGATCAAGCTCAAGATCGAGCCCGGCTGGGACGTCGAGCCGGTCCGGGCCGTACGCGAGCGGTTCGGCGACGACCTGCTGCTCCAGGTGGACGCCAACGCCGCCTACTCCCTGTCCGACGCCCGCCGCCTGGCCCGGCTGGACGCCTTCGACCTGCTGCTGATCGAGCAGCCCCTCGCCAACGACGACCTCGTCCAGCACGCCAAGCTGGCCAAGCAGCTCAAGACGCCGATCTGCCTGGACGAGTCGATCGAGTCGGCCGAGCACGCCGCCGCCGCGATCGCGCTCGGCTCCTGCTCGATCGTCAACATCAAGCCGGGCCGGATCGGCGGCTACCTGGAGGCGCGGCGCATCCACGACCTGTGCCGGGCGAACGGGGTCGCGGTCTGGTGCGGCGGCATGCTGGAGACCGGCCTCGGCCGGGCGGCGAACGTGGCGCTGGCGGCCCTGCCGGGGTTCACGCTGCCGGGCGACACGTCGGCGTCGCGGCGCTACTACGCGACCGACGTGACGGAGCCGTTCGAGCTGGCGGACGGGCATCTGGAGGTGCCGGCCGGGCCGGGGCTGGGCGTGGAGCCGATCCCGGACGTGCTCGACGAGGTGACCACCGCCACTGAGTGGATCACCCTCTGAGCCTCTCAGCGGCTCGCCGGTTTCCGATACCTCGGCCACCCGATCAGCGGGCGAGCCAGCCGCCGTCGACGGCCAGCACCTGGCCGCACACGTAGTCGGACGCGGGAGCGGCGAGGAACACAGCGGCGCCAACCAGATCGGCCGGGGCGCCCCAGCGACCGGCGGGGATGCGGCTGCGGATCTGCGGCTCCCTCGCTGGATCGGCGCGCAGCGCGGCCGTGTTGCCGGTGGCGATGTAGCCGGGCGCGATGGCGTTGACCTGGACCCCGTCGCAGGACCACTCGTTGGCCAGCGCGCGGGTCATACCCACGACCGCGTGCTTGCTCGCCGCGTACGCGGCGACGTTGACACCGCCCTGGAAGGACAGCAGCGACGCGATCGAGATGATCTTGCCGGTACGACGGGCCAGCATGCGCCTGCCCGCAGCCTGCGTGATCGTGAACACGGCGTCGAGGTTGACGGTCATCACCGCGTCCCAGTCCTCCCCTCCCATGTCGGCAGCGGGAGACCTGCGGATGATCCCGGCATTGTTCACCAGGATGTCCACGCGGGTCTCGGCCAGCAGGCCCTCGATGTCGTCGGAGAGTCCAGAAGCATGCGAAAGGTCACGAATCCACCGCCGAGCCGAGCGGCCATGAGCCTCGACCGCCGCCTGGGTCTCGTCGAGGTCGTCGCGGTGACCGTGGAGCACCAGGTCGGCTCCCGCCTCGGCCAGGCCGATCGCGATCGCCTGCCCGATGCCGGTGCGCGAGCCTGTGACGAGCGCCGTACGGCCGGTCAGGTCGAACAGCCGGTTCATCGCAGCTCCGTGATCGGGTACGGCTCGACGTCGGTGTAGTCGATGTTCTCCCCGCCCATGGCCCACACGAACGCGTAGGCGCCGGTCCCGAAGCCGCAGTGGATCGACCAAGGCGGCGAGATGACGGCCTGCCGGTCGGCGACGATGAGGTTGCGCGTCTGGTCGGGACGGCCCATCAGATGGACGACCCGATCGCTCGGCTCCAGGCCGAAGTACAGGTAGACCTCGGTGCGCCGGTCATGGAGGTGCGCGGGCATGGTGTTCCACATGCTGCCGGCGGCGAGCTCCGTGATGCCGAGGACGAGCTGGCAGCTCTGGATGCCATCGGCGTGGATGAACTTGTAGATGGTGCGCTCGTTGGAGCTGCGCTGCTCGCCGAGGCTGATCGGGGTGGCGTCGGCGAGGGTGCCCTTGCGCGTGGGGTGCGTAGCGTGCGCCGGGGTGGAGACGAGGTAGAAGGCGGCCCCGCCGTCGCCGGCGAAGGTGACCTCACGGCTGCCCTTGCCGACGTAGAGGACCTCCTTGGCGCCCAGCTCGTGGCCGGCGCCGTCGACGGTGACCGTGCCCGGATCCGTGCCGACGTTGACCACGCCGAGCTCACGGCGGGCGAGGAAGTAGTCGGCGCGCAGCGGGTCTGCGGTTTGGAGCGTCACGGGCGCGCCCGACGGGCGCACGCCGCCGATGACCATGCGGTCTTCGTGGCTGTAAACCATGCTGATGGCGCTGCCGAAGAGATCCTCGACGAGGAAGCGCGAGCGCAGCGCGTCGGTGTCGAATCCCGGGATCTGGGCCGGGTCGGTGGCGTGCCTGATGTTCACGTGGTCTCCCGGAGGGCTGCCGCGTAGGCCTGCAGGGCCAGGCCCTGGCCCCAGGGTTGAATCATGTCGTCGCGGATGACGGAGTAGCCGAACGGCAGCAGCTGCAGGATCGTCCCGGCGCTGGTCCGGGTGAGCATGCCGGCGTCGGTGACGTAGGCGTGGACACCGGCGAGTGCACGCCATCCGGAGCGGCGCAGCCGTACCGGCTCTATGCCGAGAGCGGCCGCGCGCAACATGGCGGCGGCGATGCCGGCGGTGGCGGAGGTCTCGAGGATGCCGCGGTTCTCCGGCTGCCCGTCGACCAGCACGTCCCATACTCCGTGCGCGGGCTGGTGGCCGGCCAGCGCGAGCAGCTGGCGGCGCAGCACCTCGCGGATCAGCTCGGACTGGGCTCCTCCGGCCTCGAGGTATTCGACCGATGCCAGCGCGGTCCAGGCGTTGGCCCGGCCCCAGAAGTTCCAGATCGTCCGGCCCTCGTGGGAACCGTGCGCGTAGAGCCCGGTTTCGGGGTGTTGGAGAATCTCGGCATGGGCGAGGATCTGCTCGCCCGCTTCCTCGATCAGCTCGGGCCGGTCGGCGTGCAGTCCGTAGTGGATGAGAAAGGTGCCGCACATGTAGACGGTGTCGGCCCAGACGCCGCCGGGCCAGTGCTCGATGGCGCCGCCGGGCGCGCGGGTCACGGCGTCGTCATTGCGGAGCCAGTCCAGCATGCGCTCGCACGCGTCGGCGTAGCGGCGTTCGCCGGTCGCCCCGTACAGGTCGGCGCAGACGGCGCCGGGCGCGAGGTTGTTGACGTGGCCGAGCTCGATGCCGTCGCGTAGATGGTCGTCGACGAACTCGGTGACGAACGGGTGCACGGGGGTCAGGCGCATCATGCCCTGCAGGACGACGCCCTCGCCCCAGAACCAGTGCGTGAGGTCCATGGCCACGGCCCGGTCGGCGATTCGCCCGGCGGTTTTGGCGAGGACCTCTGGGGTGAGATCCGCCAGGTCGGCGGGCCGCCGCGGCGGCTCGGTCCGGTTCGCCTGGCTGGTGTCCAGGCCGCGACCGTCGTTCATGCGCTGCGGCCCTTCTGCAGGTGGATCACGTGCGATCCGATGGACAGTGTTTCGTCGCCGGACTCGAGCAGGGTGTAGGGGTTGGCGAGCTGGGGCACCGGGGCGATCGTGCCGTCGGCGGTGAGGTCGGCCGGGCGTCCTCCCACGGTGAAGGGGCCGCTCCACGTCAGGTTCAGCTCGACCCCCTCGGGGGTGGTGAAGCCGACCCCATCGCGGGCGAAGCGGGGTTCGGTCAGGGACGCGACGAAGTCGGCGTGCCGTCCGACGGTGCACACCCAGGCTGTCCCCGGTCCACGGGGCCGGAGCTCCTGCCAGGCGTCGGGGCCGGTGGTCACGGGCTCCGCCCCGCCTTCCGTGGCGAGCGCGACGTAGCCGTCGCCCTTGCGTCCGACGGTCCACACGCCCGTCTGGGTCCACTCGTCGAACTCGGCGATGGGGAACCAGGCGTGCGTGTAGCCCATGACGTCGTCGCCCGGGATCCGGTACAGCGCCAGCACCGTGTCTTCGTGCTGGCGCGCCCTGGGCAGGATCCGGTTGCCCGCCCAAGCGTTGGGCCGGGCCGACGGTGAGGTGGAGGTGTTCGGCGCGTGCGTGACGAACACCTGGGTCTCCGGTCCCAGGGTGGCGCCCCAGATGTGTTCCTGGAGCCCGGGCAGGCCGGGGCGGTAGTCGTTGGCGCACGAGAGCATCACGTCCGGGGTCTTGAACACCGTCACATCCGACCCGTACGGCCTGCTGAGCAGGTCGTGGGCGAATCGGTACTCCCCGCGATAGCTCTGCCTGCCCCACCACCGCTCCGGCAGGTCGTTCGCGGCCTGGCGGATCACCTCGGGCATGCGGTAGCGGCGCGCGGTGGCGATCACCGTGGCCGGGAGGACGGCGTCGTTGAGCGCGCCGGTGCCGAAGCACAGCCACATGATCGGCGCGGTCTCCTCCAGCCTCGACGACCGCAGCGTCGAGACGTAGGAGCGGCCGTGCGCGCATCCGTGGATGCCGCGCCAGGAGTTCGCCGCCAGGCTGAACAGCACCCGGTCCGCGACCCCTGCCGCCAGCGCCCTGATCTCGTCGTCCTCGGCGAACTCCACCAGCGAGACCAGCGCGAGCAGGTCGATCGCGAGATAGGCGTTGGAGTCGAACTCGCTGAACCCGCCGGCGAGCTTGCGGCGCATCCACTCGGCCGCCATGTCGCGCCCGTGCGCGGCGTGCTGGGCGCCGGTCCAGCCGGTGCCCGAGAACGTCTCGTCGCTCAGCGCCGTGCCCCACAGCAGCTCCGCCGTGTGCCAGACGAGCTGGTGGTTCTCGGTGAAGTAGCACATCGCGTCCAGGCCGGGCTGGTCGATCCAGTACTTGAAGCCGAGCATCGCCTGCCGTACCCGCTCGCGCAGGCCGGGTTCCCAGGTGGAGGCCCGGTGCCAGAGATGCGCCAGCCCGATCGCCTCGAAGTCGGCGCAGTCGGCCCTGTTGCCGATCATCCATAGGGCGCGTTCGAGACCTGTGACGGCATAGGACGGGTCCTCGACGGCGCGTACCAGCTCGGCGGCCGAGGTTCCGTCCATGCCCCTGGCGTGGCGCAGGAATTCGGCTTTCCAGATGGCGGGATCGCCCTGCGGAGCCGAGCGGTACTCCGGGGGCAGGACGGCAACGGGAAACTCCCTGAACACCGGTGAATCGGCGAGGGAAACCCGCAGCACCGTCTCGCCGGTCGAGAGCATGGAGGCGTTCCCGATCTCGCCGTCGCCTTCGATCTTGTCGAGCTGCAGGGTCGCCCGTCCGCCTGTCAGCCGTACGAGACGCTCTTGATCCGCCCAGCGCACGCGGAGCGCGGCGCCGTCCGGGCCGGCGATCGGCACCGTGCCGTCGGTGGTGCCCCAGCGGGTCACGCCCACGGCGTCGAGGATGCGCTCGGCGACGGCGGCGGTGTCCTCGCGGGCGCCGCCACCGGGCACTGCGACGCGCACGGGCAACCCGCCCACGCGCAGTCGCAGCACCTGCCTGCACTCGCGGAAGGCCACCTGCCAGGAGGCGACGACCACCGTCGAGGTGCCGGAGGGCAGCCACACCTGCCGGGCGCGCTCGGCAGGCTCCATGTAGGTGAAGGTGTCGGACTCCTCCAGCAGCTCACCGTTGAGGAACAGCAGCGTCGGCCCGGTCGACGCCAGCCGGAGCGTCCGCCACTCGGCCTGGTCGACCTCCAGGACGGTGGCCGCGAGCGCGACTCGGTACTCCGGCGTGAAGCAGAACTCGCTCCAGTCCACCAGGCCGTCGGCGCCGGTGTGCACACGACGCCACTCCCCTGTGTGCCCCTGGTAGCCGATCGGGCCGCCTTCGACGATCGACCCGGTCACCGGGTCGCGCGGCAACGGCCGATGCCGGTAGAGCTCTTCCTTGAACGGGGTCACATCCGGGCCGTTGGTCAACCGCCACCGGCCGCGCTCTCCCCACGGGTCTCCGTCAGCCCTCAGGTATTTCCCGAGATCGTCCGCGGGCTCCCCCCACGCGGGGCTGATCAGCCAGTCCAGTACCGTGCCCCGGCCGTCGAGCGCGTGTACGGTCCGTTCTTCCATGTTCTCGACTCTCTACTTGAATCCGGTGTTGGCGATGCCGCGGACGATGTGGCGCTGGAGAATCAGGAAGATCACCACGACCGGGAGCATGCTGACGACCGACATCGCCAGGATGTAGTTGAACGGCACTGACAGCTGGCTGTTGAACTGGGCCAAGGCCACCGGCAGCGTGTACTTCGCCTGGTCCTGGCTGATGATCAGCGGCCACAGGAAGTCGTTCCACCGCCACATCACCGAGAAGATCGTGACCACCGCGAGGGCCGCGCCGCAGAGGGGCACCACGATCCGGGCGAAGATCCGGAACTCGCCCGCGCCGTCGATGCGGGCCGCCTCGATGAGGTCGTCGGGGATGCCCAGCATGTACTGGCGCAGCAGGAACACGCCGGTCGGTGTGGCCGCGGGCGGAATGATCAACCCCCACAGGGAGTTCACCAGTCCCAGCTGTGCGGCCATCTGGTAGACGGGGATGAAGATGAGCTGCAGCGGGATCATGATGGTGCCGAGCACAATGAGGAACAGCACGTCACGGCCGCGGAAGTTGTACTTCGCCAGTCCGTAGGCGCACATCGTGTTGACGACCACGGTCAGCAGCGTCGCGCCGACGGTCACGATCACGCTGTTCTGCAGGTAGAGGCCGAAGTCGAAGGAGCTGAGCGCCTCGGTGTAGTTGGTCGGCGCCAGCGATGACGGCAGCAGTGCAGGCGGGCGCTGCGCCAGTTCGCTCTGTGTCTTGAAGGACGAGAGGATCGCCCAGACCACGGGGGCGAGGACCAGGATGGTCAGCCCGATGAGGACCGCATAGGCAAGGACATGTCCCACGGACGGGACCCGGCCACCGCCGGTCGAGGTCCACTGACGCCGTCTCACGTCGCCTCCTTCCGCCTGCCGTACAGGAAGTTGAGCAGGGTCAGCGCGAACACCGTGACGAACAGCACCACGGACGCGGCCGCGGCCAGGCCGTATCGGATCGGGGACTGGAAGGCGTTCTCATAGATGTACTGGACCATCAGCGTGGTCGCGCCGATGGGCCCGCCGCCGGTGAGCGTCCAGATGTAGTCGAACGCCTGGAAACCGGCGATGAGGCTGAGGATCACCACCACCATCGTGGTCGGCCGCAGCAGCGGCAGCGTGATGCTCCTCAGTTGCTGCCAGTTCGTGGCGCCGTCCATCCTCGCGGCCTCGTAGTACGTCGGATCGATCCCCTGCAGTCCGGCCAGGATGATGAGGATGTAGAAGCCGATGTGCATCCACAGTCCCACGAAGATCACGACGATCATCGCCAGGCCGCCGTCGATCAGCCAGCCCGGTTGCCCCAGCCCGATCCGCCCGAGGACGGTGTTGAGCAGTCCGTTGCCCCGGTCGAAGATCCAGCTCCAGATCAGGCCCACCACGACCGGCGAGAGGACGACCGGCAGGAAGAACACCGTGCGGAAGACCGCCCGGCCCTTGATGCGCCGGTTGAGCAGCAGGGCCAGCGCCACCGACAGGACCGTCGTGAGCACCACGAAGCACGCGGCGAACACCGCGGTGGCGCGCGCGGCGTCCCAGAACGCCTCCGAGCTGAACAGCTCCTGGTAGTTCGCGCCGCCCACGTAGGTGAAATCGCGGCCGTTGCGGCTGTCGTAGAGGCTGATGTTGAAGTTGTTGATCGCCGGGTACACGACGAACAACCCGAAGATCAGCATGTTGGGCAGGACGAACAGGTACGGCGCGAGCCGCTGGTTCCACGGCTTGGCGCGGGTAGGGGTGGAGCTCACTTGGTGTCCTTGAGCGCCTTCTCCGCCGCGGCCTTGATCGCTTCGACGGCCTGCTCCGGCGACTCGCTCTTGGCGAGGACCTTGCCCAGCTCTCCGACGGCGGCCTTCGCCGTGGCGGCGAAGGCCGGGCTGTAGGCGGTGGCGAAGGCCTGCGGCGAGGTCTGGCTCACGTCGGCGAGGAACACCTTCATGTCGGCGTCACGCTGGGGGTAGTCGACGCCGGAGGAGATGAGATCCTTCCTGGTCGGCAGGAAGTTCGCCTCCTTGGCCAGGCGTTCCTGCGACTCCTTGGAGTTCATGTAGGCGATGAAGTCGGCCGCGGCCTGCTGGCGCTTGCTCTGCTTGAACGACACCATGAACTTCCCGCCGGGGAACCCGCCACATGTCTCCTGGCACGGGTTCGGCGCGGCGGCCCAGGTGAACTTCGCGTCCTTGGCGAATGCGCTGACCTGCCAGTTCCCGGTGAGGTACACCGGGGTCTGCTGGGCCAGGAAGATCTCGTTCGCGGCCTTGTACTTGGATCCGGCCTGCAGCCACAGGTCAGCGGGCATCACACCGGAGGCGTTGAGCTCGGCGAAACGCTTCACCGCCGCAGTGGCCTTCTGCGTGTCCAGCCCCACCGCGGTGCCGTCCGCGCTGAAGAACGTGGTGCCGAACTGGCTCAGCATGGTGGAGAACCGGTGCCCCGAGACGTCCATCGCGATCGCGTACTGGGTCTTGTTGGCCTTCTGCACCTTCTCGGCGGCTGCCACCATCTCATCCCATTTCCAGGGCTTGGTGACATCCGGCAGCGACACCCCGGCCTTCTTGAACTGGTCCACGTTGACCAGCGGGCCGTTCATCGTCAGGTCGCTCGGCACCGCCAGCAGCTCGCCGCCCGGTCCGTGGGTGTAGGCGTCCGCGCCGTCGATGAACTGGTCGTCCAGGGCCGCCTTCTGGAACTTGTTCAGGTCGAGCAGATCGCTGCGGAAGGGTGAGATGTCCGTCAGCCGCGCCACATCCGGCGCGTTCCCGCCGGACAACCGGGCCTGGAGTCGCTGCTCCAGGTTGTCGAAGGGAACGATCTGAAGGTCGACCTTCACGCCGGACTTCTTCTCGTAGTCGGCGATCAGAGTACGCGTCGCCTGCTCATCAGGGCCGTCGGTGAAGTAGAGGTACGTCAGCGCCTTGTCATCGACCTGTTCGCTCGCGCCTCCGCTCGTCGTGCCCGGCGCGCAGCCGGCGAGCGTCACTATGGCGATGCAAGAGGCCAGGATCCGTCGCATCTTTGGGCTACCTTCCCAGGTTCACGAAGTTGACAGGCCCGACGAACCCGAGCCGGCGGGAGATCGCGAGTGCCACTTCGGACACTCGATGAGGGACCACGTCTTTCTTTCCGAGCATCCGCTCACGCGGGCCCGCCACACTGATCGCGCAGATGGGCATGCCACGTTCGTCGCGGATCGCGGCGCCGAAGCACATCACGTCCGGCTCGTTCTCGCTGTTGTCGATCGAGTATCCGCGGGCGCGGGTCTCATCGAGCTCGGCACGCAGCCGCCCAGGGTCGGTGACCGTGGTCGGCGTCTGCGGGGTCAGGTCGAGCCGGTCGATGAGGGCGTCGACCTCGTCGATCGGCAGAGCCGCGAGATACGCCTTGCCGAGTGACGTGCTGTGCATCGGGCGGCGAACGCCGAGCAGCCGGCGGACCGCGATGGAGTGGTCGGTGACGTCCTCGTGGGCGACGTACACCATCTGCTCGCCATCGCGCACCGCCATCAGAGCGGCCTCCGACAGCTCCCGCGACAGGTCCCGCAGGTGCGCCTGGGCGGCGAGGTAGGGGTCGAAGTTGCTCAGGGCCGCCATGCCGAGGGTGACGGCACGCTGACCGAGCCTCACCTGTTCGGTCCCGTCCCAGTCCACGTAGCCCCGCTGGCGCAGCACCCCCAAGATCCGGTAGGTGGCGCTTCGCGACAGACTCAGCCGCTCCGCGATCTGCACCGCTGTGATCGACCGCTCCGAGGCGAGCAACTCCAGAATCGCGAAACCGCGCTCCAGAGTCCCAGCCAGACGGTCAAGCTCCGCCATAACACCCTCTCACGGCCCGATGAATGGGATGTGAAGCCGATAACTGGGATGGAAGCTACTGATATCGCCGCGAAGTGTCAATAGCTGGTAACGCAGGGATATAGTCCACCCCATCGCTCCGGTCCAGAGAAGCGTTGACGGATCTGGCCACCGTCCTCGCGTGGGGCATCGCTCGTGTGCATGGAGCGCGTCTTCACCGCCGAGCCGCCGCAGAGGTGTACTCAGCGGGTGTCGCTCTCCTCCACGATCTCGGACGCCCGCCCGGGGCCAAGGCCCGCAGGCGCATCGCCGCCGAGGCGACCACGTGACGACACAGGTGGCGATAGTCTGCGCCCTCGACACAAATGCCGTCCCGGAACGAAATCGCGAAAAGTGTTATGCGGGTTCCCGCGGTCCGTCTCCTAGGGGCGAGAGGTTGCCTCAGGAAAGGACTCACATGGTTCTCCAGACCAGCCGGCGGAGCCTGCTGAAGGCGGCAGCGGGCGCCGCCGCGCTGCCCGCGCTGCCGTCCGCGGCGTGGGCTTCGGCGTCGGCGGCGTTCAAGCACCCGGGGCTGCTGCACACCCAGGCCGACTTCGACCGGATCGCGGCCGGGGTGCGGGCGGGGGCGCAGCCGTACAAGGCGGGGTGGGAGAAGCTGGTCGCCAACGGGCGCTCGGCGAGCACGTGGAAGGCGCGCCCGCTGGCGACCGTGATCCGCGGCGGGGAGGGACAGAACTACCCCCAGCTCTACAACGACATCCACGCCGCCTACCAGAACGCGCTGCGCTGGAAGATCTCCGGGGAGAAGGCGCACGGCGACGCCGCCCGCGACATCCTGAACGCCTGGTCGGGCACGCTGAAGACGATCACCGGGAACGCCGACCGGTTCCTGGCGGCCGGCATCTACGGCTACCAGTTCGCCAACGCCGCCGAGCTCATGCGCGGCTATTCGGGTTTCAACGTCGAGCGGTTCCAGAAGATGCTGCTGACCGTCTTCTACCCGCTGAGCGACGACTTCCTGGTACGGCACAACGGCGCCTGCATCACCAACTACTGGGCCAACTGGGACCTGTGCAACATGGCCGCGATCATGGCGATCGGCCTCTTCTGCGACGATCAGGCCAAGTTCGACCGGGCCGTCGACTACTTCAAGAACGGCAAGGGCAACGGCTCCATCATGAACGCCGTCCCGTTCCTCCACCCGGGCGGGCTGGGCCAGTTCCAGGAGAGCGGGCGCGACCAGGGGCACACCATGATGGGTGTCGGCCTGCTCGGCACGATCGCCGAGATGGCCTGGAACCAGGGCCTGGACCTGTACGGCTACGCCGACAACCGGATCATGAAGGCGGCCGAGTACATCGCCAAGTACAACCTGGGCCAGGACGTGCCCTTCACCACGTACAAGTGGGGCACCGGCACGAATTGCGCCCCCCGGGAGCAGACCGTCGTGTCGAACATCGCACGCGGCCAGGACCGGCCGGTGTGGGAGCTCCTCTACAACCACTACGCCAACCGGCGGGGGCTGGCGGTGCCGTACACGAAGGCGTATGCCGAGCGGGTGCGGGCCGAGGGCGGCGGCGGCAACTACGGGCCGAACAGCGGGGGCTTCGACCAGTTGGGGTTCGGCACACTCTTGTTCACCCGCGCGTCCGCCGGCTCCGGGGGCGCCGGCGGCCCGCTGCCGACCGGGGTCACACGCGTGCTCCAGTCGGTCAACTTCCCTGCGGAAGGGGTCGCCGGCTCGGGCGCTCTCGGCGTCCTCGGTGAGGCGGCGCCGCTGCGGATCGTGCCCGGCCTGGCTGACGCCAAGGGCTATTCGTTCATGGATACGGACGGCCGCTACCTGCGGCACCAGGACTACCGCCTGAGGTTCGACGCCGACAACGGCACCACGCTGTTCGAGCGGGACGCGACGTTCCACGCCCGGGCCGGCGCGGCGAGCGGGACGGTACGGCTGGAGTCGCTGAACTACCCCGGCCGATTCATCCGCCACCGCCAACACCAGCTGTGGCTGGACAAGGCCCAGGACACCGCCGCCTTCCGCGCCGACAGCACCTTCAAGCCCGTCAGCACCTGATCGTGGCAGCGCCCCGGCGTGGCGGGGCGCTGCCACCCATCCGCGTGACGCACCGGTGCCATACCGCGGCTGACATCACGCTGCCGCCGCGGTGGCGCGCCACCTGACGCTCTCACCGTCCTCTCATCAGCCCCGGTGCACGATGGCCACCGGCACGGCACTCCCGACGCCGGGCTGAAGGAGGTCCCCCTCAATGGCACTGGCCCTCGTCGAACAGGCCCGCGGGCTCACCCGCGATCAACGTAACGCCTTCCTCGCCGCCTTCCTCGGCTGGACGATGGACGCCTTCGACTACTTCATCGTCGTCCTCGTCTATGCCGAGATCGGCAAGGAGTTCGGCGTATCCCTGACCCAGATGGCGTTCCTCACCACCGCGACGCTCGTGATGCGCCCGCTCGGTGCGTTCCTGTTCGGCCGCTGGGCCGACGTCTCCGGACGCAGACGGCCGCTCATGGTCGACGTCGCCTTCTACTCCGTGGTCGGCTTCGCCTGCGCCTTCGCCCCCAACTACGCCGTCCTGCTGGTCCTGCGGCTGCTGTACGGCATCGGCATGGGCGGCGAGTGGGGACTAGGCGCGGCCCTGGCGATGGAGAAGATGCCCGTCGGCAAGCGCGGCTTCTTCTCCGGCGTCCTCCAGCAGGGCTATGCCGTCGGCTACCTGCTCGCCGCCCTCGTCTACCTGGTCATCAACCCCATCTGGGGCTGGCGCGGCATGTTCGCCTTCAGCCTGCTGCCCGCCCTGGTGTCGCTCTTCATCCGCTCCCGCGTTCACGAGAGCGAAGCCTGGGAGCGGACCCACGAACGCCTCGCCCACACCCGCACCACCCTGCGCTCTGTCTTCCTCAATCCCCCGGTGCTGCGGCGCTTCCTCTACCTCGTCCTGCTCATGACCGCGTTCAACTGGATGAGTCACGGCACCCAGGACATCTACCCGACCTTCCTCAAGGACGGCAAGGGCTTCACCGGGACCGAAGCCATCGTCGTCGCCGTCATCTACAACATCGGCGCCATCCTCGGCGGCACCCTCCTCGGCGGGCTGTCGGAGCGGTTCGGCCGCCGGCGCACCATCATCGCCGCCGTCGTCGTCGGCCTGCCCATCGTCCCGCTGTTCGCCTTCGCGCCCAGCCTGGCCACCCTCGCCCTCGGCGCGTTCCTCATGCAGTTCATCGTCCAGGGCGCCTGGGGCGTCATCCCCGCACACCTGACCGAACTGAGCCCCGACGAGATCCGCGGCTTCTTCCCCGGCGTCACCTACCAGCTCGGCAACCTGCTGGCGGCCTTCAACCTGCCCATCCAGCAGACGCTGGCCCACTCCCACGGCTACCCGTTCGCCCTGGCGGTCACGGTGGCCCCGCTGCTCATCCTGGTCGCGGCCCTCACCGCGGTGGGCCACGAGGCCCGCGGCATCCCCTTCGGCGCCGGCCAGTCCACGACACCCGTCCCCGCCAGCCCGGCCTCCCCGGCTTGACGCCCCGGTCCAGGCGGGACCGCCGCTGCGCACCGGCCGGCACAGGACGGTGCGCGGGCGGGGATCGTCGAACGGGCTCGGGACACATCCGCCGAGCGATTCATGGTGGGCCGGCAGCCGCCGACCGGTGAGAACCTGCAGGGGCGGCGGCGCCGTACCCGTCGCTGTCGCCGTCTCCAAGGTCGAGCATGAGGGCCCGGCCGACTTGTTGCCACCCCCTCCAGCCAGCTGAGACGATCTTGCATTCTGCTCGGCTCTCACGGCGGGATGGCATGGCACTGGACAGTAGATCACCGCAGAGCACGGTGGCCGCGGTGAACGCGCTGACCACCCGGTGGGCGGCAACATGCGCAGGGGAATCGGTCGTGATGGCAGGAGCGGGCGCCTGGCCGCTGCTGGCGTATCTGGCGTCGGCTGCCGCCGGGCAGGGACGGGCCGAACTGCAGGAGGCCATCGGGATGGACGCCGCTACCGCACCACCTGGCTGCGCCCATTCACCGAAGGTGCCGGCTTGTTCGCCACCGGACCGTGGGCCGGACACGAGATCGCCGTGCTGCGCCGCCGCACCCGCGTGCTCGACCGAGTCCAGGTCGCTGACACCCCGATCGGCCCCCTGACCGCGCTTCGGGTCATGGGCACGGGTGGAATCGACGTCCACCTCGTCCTCGGCGACGACTCTGAGAAAGCCGGCGAGGTTCTCACCACAGGCATTGACGTCCTCGCCGGGCGCCACCACACCGTGCGGGCGGATGCCCTCCCTGCAGGAAACCCGGGCCCCGGAATCACCGTTCGCTTCGTCCGCGACCACGAGCCGGGTGACCGGCTGAATCTCACGGTGCCACGCTTCACCGTCACCTTCGCCCAAGACCTGTTGGACCTGCCCGACGTGTTCGGCCTGGCCACGGCGACCGACACCAGCGCGGGCACTTCCCCAGCATCAGCGCCGAGCCGCTCGCCATCACCCACGCCCGGCAGAACGCCATCGCCACCTTCCAGGCCAACGGCTTCGAAACCGCCGCAGTGACTGCCGGCGCTGTCGCCGTGAGCGGAGTGGCACCTCGACTCCCTTATCGTGCCAAGCGACTCGACGTCGACTTCACTCGTCCCCTTCGGGTTCTTCACCGTCGACCGCCGAAGCCACCTCATCCTGACTGCCGGTCGGGTCGCTGAGCCCGAAACCTACCATCTGCAAACCAGCGACAGCCGCTGAAGCCGGCAGCGGCGCAGCCTGCCGTAGTGGGCACACGCCACGCTGGTGCAGCGGTTGCGGCGCATGGCATCGCGCTATGCGGCTGGTTTCCCGGGCGAAGGGATGCCGTCCGGGATATGGCCCGAAGGAGCGCTTGTGAGCGCCTGCCCACGATGACCTGCGGGCGATCCGTCCAGAATCGCGCGTTGTCGTATCACGACGCGTGGTCTGGAGCCGCTGCCCGGGTTTGCGGAAGTGGCAGCCGGAACAGGTGGTGTAGGCGGCGCAGGGCCTGTTGGTCGCCGGAGGCGGAGGCGGCGCCGCTGCTGAGGGCTGCGGCGAGGGTCGATCTGCTCGCGGCAAGGTCGCGAAAGGCTTCCCTGCTGGTCGTGATGATCACGTCGGGGCGTTGGGCCGGGCCGTGCACGGTTTCGATCGTGCCGTCGTCGATGCGGGCGTGGAAGACTTCCTCCTCCACGCGGAACTCGTACAGTGCCCGCAGGCCGGCGGCGGCCTCGGCATCGAAGCACGCTTTCAGGCCGAGCACGGCCCAGCCGGGGTGGAAGGTCTCCTGCTCGCGGGGTTCGTCCATCGCCCATGTCAGCCCCCACCGGGCCAGGGCCAGCACCACCGGCTCGAGGTCCTCGCCCGCCGGGGTGAGGGCGTAGGCGGGGGTGCGGGCGGGCGGCGGGAGGGTGACCTTGGCCACCAGTCCTTCGCGTTCCAGGTGCTTCATCCGTGCGGCCAGCAGGCCGGTGCCCAGGCCGCGCAGGCTGTGCTGCAGGTCGCTGAAGCGTTTGGGGCCGGTCAGCAACTCGCGGATCAGCAGCAGCGTCCACCGCTCGCCGACGAGGTCGAGGGTGCGTGCGGTGGCGCAGTATTGGTTGTAGGTCCGCTGTTCCACTTCATCATTCTAATCCTTGAGCTTCTTGTTATTGAACTGGAAGGCGTGAGCGTCCAGGAGGAGCCGGGCCAGGGCCTGCGGGTGGGTGAGCATCACGTCGTGGGGGCCGTCCAGAGCGATGCTCCGGTACCCGATCGCCCCGGCGAAGCTGTCGAAGGGATAGCTCTGCGGTCGGCAGTGGATGGCTGTGCCGGGGATCCGGTCGACGGCTCCGCGCAGCCGGGTCGCCTCGGCGAAGGTGCGCAGTGGCTGTGGCCGCAGACGCGAGGCGAGCCAGCGAGCGTTGTCGGGGTCGGTGACGCCGAAGCTCGCCGGGGGCGGAGCGGGGATGTGACGGCTGTCCGCGCTCGCGCGGATCGCGTTGACGAAGGTGTCGGGCGCCAGGCTGAACATGCTGGCGCCGTCGCCGCCGGCCCAGCCGTCCACCAGGATGACGTGGTTCACCAGGTCAGGCCGCAGGTCGGTGGCCTGACGGACGACCAGGCCCGCGTAGCTGTGTCCGACCAGCACCACGTCCTCGTCGACCGTTGCCGCGGCGTCCAGGGCGGTGAGGACCTCATGGACGTGGGTGTCCAGGCCGGCGTCGCCTTCCAGGGTGAGGGCGGGCGTCATGGTGCGCACCCCAGCCTGGTGCAGGAGCGGAGTGAGGCGCTCCCAGGCCCAGGGACCGTGCCAGGCGCCGTGGACGAGGACGAAGATGGTCATGCTGTTCCTTCCGCGTGAAGTAGGGGCAGGACATCGCCGGCGAACTCCTCCAGAGCCGTGCGGTGGTCGTCGGCGGCCAAGCGGATCACCACGTGGCGGGCACCGGCCTCGGCGTAGGAGTTGAGCCAGTCTGCGGCCGCCCGGGCCGTACCGGCGAACATGGCCTGGATGGTCTCGACAGCCTCCAGCGGTGCGTTGTAGTAGCGCTCCACGCTCAAGCGCAGGCGCGTGCGTGCCCGCTCGGGATCCTCATCCAGGCACAGTGTCGCGTACAGGCCGGGGGTGACCGGCCGGGTCGCGCTCTGCTGGATGGCTGCCTGTTCGCGTGCGTAGATCCGCGCCGCAGGAGGATAGGGCAGCCAGCCGTCGGCCAGGCGCGCCACCCGCCGCAGCGCCGCTTCGCCTCCTCCCGCCAGCCATATCGGCGGGCCTGCCGGACAGGCCGGCGCAGGAGCCAGCGTCACGCCGTGGAAGTCGAAGTGCCGACCGGTGAAGGAAACCTCCTGGCCGCTCCACAGCAGCCGCATCACCTCGATCGATTCCTCCAGGCGGCTGATGCGGCGCCCGAATGCGACACCGACGGCGGTGAACTGGGCTTCGGTGTTGGCGTTGGGAAATCCGCCGCCCATGCCGACGATCAGCCGCCCGCCGGCGAGCCGGTCCAAGGTAGCGAGCTGGTGCGCCAGCAAGATCGGATGACGGAGCGCGGGCAGCAGCACAGCGGTGCCGAGCATGATCCGGCGGGTGGCGACGGCCACGGCCGACAGCAGGAGCAAGGGATCGGCGCGGGGCCTGGTGAGGGGGCTGTCCCCAGCCCACGCGGAGTCGAAACCCAGCGCTTCGGCACGCTGCGCCTGTTCGGTCAGCCGGCCCAGGTCGTGATCGCCGCGTACGGCCTGATCGCGCGTCGGCAACAGGTAGCCGATCTTCAGTGGGGCCATGAGATCCCCTCTCGTCGTTGTCCGGCTCTTGATCTTAAGCGCTTACTTCCTATTTTTGAAGTCTAAGATTCATTTTCCGGAAGAACAATGGAGAGGGAGTTCGTCATGGCACAGGCGCTGTACACCGCCCAGGTGCAGGTGACCGGGGGCCGGGCCGCAGCGTTCCTCCGGCCCCGCCGCCGCGGCCGCGCGGCTCCGTCCGGGTCCTTCGGGGTTGCGGGCGAACCCGCCATGCCCCAGGCGGGATTCGCCGCCCGCGCCGGACAGCCCCCACCTGCTCCGCTCGGTCTGACGATGCACTCGTTCGGCGCGGCGTTCGCGCCCGCGCTGCCGCCCCCGGCGCCCTGCGCCCGCACCCGGACGCGCGCCAGCCAGAGAGTTCATGGTCCTGCCCCGCGCAGGGCACATGATCGGGCTGGAGCGTCCGGACACGGTCAACCGGCGTTGTCCGTGCTGATCAGCCGCCGATTGAGTAGGGCCTACTCAGGTGTTCTGGGAGCCGTCGCCGAACGATGGGTGGAACCCATCAGGAAAGGTGAAGACGATGGCTCTTCGTCCCGCGCAGATGACCGCAGCGCAGAGAATGATCTCCGATCTGGTCGCCGGCATCCAACTCCAGGACTACATCAAGGCGAAGCTGGAGAGCGAGAAGGACGAGAAGGCTCGTGCGGTGCTCCTGAAGGAGCTGTCGGGCACGTTCGCCGAGGCGTCGCGGCTGATGTTGAGCCGCTACACCTACGTCCCCCTTCTCGTCGAGATCGCCACCGAGCACCCGGAGCACGTCCAGGCAGCCTACGAGCGGCTGATCTACGGAACCCGTGAAGGTTGGAACCTCCCCGAGCCCGCGCGCAAGTCCCTCCAGGATCTCGTGCAGGCCAAGGCAGCCGGTGACTTCCCGGCCTTCGTGAAGAACCACGCCGCGAGCGTCGCCGCCGAGGCCCTCAGCGTGAAGCTCGCCGCCGATGTTCACGGGGGCGTCACCGGCGGTTCCTCAGGCGAGTACGACTGGTACGTCGTGATCGTGGTCGACGCCATCTGGCTCGGCGAGCAGGTCGTGCACGTCGTCGAGGAGGCGATCCACTGGGTCGGAGGCGCCATCAGCACCATCGGCCACTGGCTCGGCATCGGCTAGTCAGGCGGCGACGGCGTGTGCGTGCACGGTCACCCCGGCCGCAGGCACCCGGGCCTGAGCATGCTGATCCCGAGCACGGTCACGCCGGTCGCCACCAGCACCTGGAACGTCGTAGACGCCGCCGAGTTGGCGGTGATAGCGCCGTTCGGACGTTCGCCGCGCCGGCCTCGATCGCGTGCGTGACCACTGGCGGCCCAGCAAATGCCCCGGCGCCCAGGTGAAGGTCACGTTGCCATTCGCATCGATGACGCCTCGACGATCTGTGCCGGGCCGGGGCCGGCACCGTGGCCCCGGCGTCGTTGGTCCACCGCTGAAAGGTCTGCCCCTGGCAGTCGACTTCTGTGATGCGGCGGAAGAACCAGTCCGGAACGACGGTGTCGACCGGAGTGAACGTCAGCGTCTGGCCAGTGTCGTTGTCGACGGCCACGCGCCGACGAGCTTCTTCCATTTTTCGCCGTCGTACTTCACTCCCTCGAAGATGAAGTCACGGTACGGGCGGATGTGGTCCACATCGTCAATGCCGGCCTGTCCCAGGGCCGTCTGGCCACTGCGGACGGTGGTGTGACCACCTTGTAGGGCCACGTGCCGGTGGCCGGGTCATTGGTGCCCTTGTCGCCTTTGACCTAATTGCCTTGCGGTGATCCGTTGTAGAACTTCCCGGCGGTCACGTTCGGCTTGCCAGCCGTGCAGTCTTCGCTGGCTTGGGCCGTGGTTGTCGTGAGGAGGCTGTAACGCAGAGAAGGAGAAGAAGAGCGGTCGTGGCCACGCCCGAACGGCGCTGTTGCATGACATTCCCGTCTTTCCTCGATACCGGACATCACGGATCGTCCGGACGAGTCCTTACACCCAACCGGTGCAGCGGTTGCGCGCTGCTACGCCGCATGCGCGGAAGACGAGGTTGGGGCGCGTGGGTCGCCGCGGGCGAGGTCTTCCAGCCCGGGTGGGAGGCCGTAGTAGGTCTGCAGGAGATCCAGCTCGTGGCGGATTCGCCGTCTCGGAGTCGCGGCAAGGGCTTCGACGCCCCGGTCAAGGCCCATCTGGGCTTCCTCGGGGGTGAGGAAGTCGGGGAAGTAGGGTCCCGACGGGGCAAGGGGGATCAGCACGTTTCGCGTCTGCGGGAGCAAGCCGATCTCGGCGAGGTTGTCGCGGACCTGCCGGCGCCAGGCGGCCATCGCCGTGCCCCCGCCTCGGGCTTGGAGGAGGTGCAGGCTCAGCACCATCTCCCACATCAGGTCAGGATGAGAGGCGATCCGAACACGGGCGAGATCCTCGGGAGTGAAAACGATCTTCAAGGTCCCCATGGCCATGGGGACAGGCTCACTCAGCCAGATAGCAGACGGATCAACACGACATTGCGCGCACCGGAGATCCCTCTGACCCCCGACGCCGCAGGCGCCATCCATGCGGCCGCCGGAGAACGCACCCTCGATGGCCACGTCGGGTCGGGGACGATCTTCGCCTCGTCGATCAGGTAGAACAGTGGTCAGGTAGTCCCAGCTCTTCGCGTCCACCAGGCGAGTACGGATCGTCATGGTCTCCCCCCTCCCTACCGCCCGGCGCACAAGGCCATCGCGAGCTTCACGCACGTCCTCCGCGGAGGTAATTACTTCTGGGCAAGGAGTGGGTTCGGTTCGAAGGGATGTAGTCGGCTTTCAGCGCGGCCCACTCGAAGCCAGCAGGCCCGTGAGGAGGGCTCCACGGACGGAATAATGCGTTGCGGTCTCGTGCTGACAGTCCCACTATGTTCCTCATGTTCCTGCACGCTCGCCTCGCGACGCCCGCCACCGCGGGCGCGTTCGAGCGTGTCTGCGACGGCCTGGAGCGCTGACCTCTTCCCGTAAGTCCTGAGGTGACCCGGCGGGGGGAGGTTGACCGGCCCTGACGGGTCACGAAATTCCAGGCATCGTAGGGAAGGGAACCATGGCCAAGCAGGCCTACGTACGGAACAAGCCGCATCTCAACATCGGCACGATGGGGCACGTCGACCACGGCAAGACCACGCTGACCGCCGCGATCACCAAGGTGCTGGCGGAGCGGGGGCAGGCCACGTACACGCCGTTCGAGCGGATCGACCGGACCCCGGAGGAGGCCTCCAGGGGCATCACGATCAACATCTCGCACGTCGAGTACGAGACCGCCACCAGGCACTACGCCCACGTGGACATGCCGGGCCACGCCGACTACGTGAAGAACATGATCACGGGAGCGGCGCAGCTCGACGGCGCGATCCTGGTCGTGTCCGCGCACGACGGGATCATGCCGCAGACCAGGGAGCACGTGCTGCTGGCCAAGCGGGTCGGGGTCGAGCACCTGGTGGTGGCCGTCAACAAGGCCGACGGCGCCGACCCGGAGCTGACCGACCTGGTCGAGCTGGAGCTGCAGGACCTGCTGACCGAGCACGGTTACCTCGGCGTCCCGATGGTGCGGGTGTCCGGGCTGCGGGCGCTGGAGGGCGACCCGGTCTGGACGGCGTCGGTGGAGGCGCTGCTCCAGGCGGTGGACGAGCACATCCCGGTGCCGGTGCGGTACGTCGACGCGCCGTTCCTGATGCCGGTCGAGAACGTGCTGACGGTCACCGGCCGCGGCACGGTCGTCACCGGCGCCATCGAGCGTGGCACGGTCCGCGTCGGCGACACGGTGGAGGCGATCGGGTACGGCGGCGGCTTGTCGGCCGTCGTGACCGGGGTCGAGACGTTCGGCAAGACGATGGAGCGGGGCGAGGCCGGGGACAACGCGGCCGTGCTCCTGCGCGGGGTGCGCCGCGAGCAGGTGCGGCGCGGCATGGTGCTGGCCGAGCCGGGCAGCCAGCGGGCCCGTACGTCGTTCACCGCCCGCGTCTACCTCCTCACGCCGGAGGAGGGCGGGCGGCGCAAGCCGGTCACGTCCGGGTACCGGCCGCAGTTCTACCTGCGGACCACCGATGTGCCCGGCGAGCTCGTCCTCGACGGGCCGGCGCGGCCGGGCGACACCGTCGAGGTGGCGGTGGAGCTGGGCAAGGCGGTGGCCGTCGAGCCGGGGCTCGGCTTCGCGATCCGCGAGGGCGGGCTGACGGTCGGCGCGGGCACGGTCCACACCGTGCCCGATTGATCCCCGGGCGGGTGTCGTCACTCCGTCAAATGCGGGACCCGGCAAATGCGGGACCCGGTCGCGGTGCGCATCGCGGCCGGGTCCCCGTCGCGGTGCGCATCGCGGCCGGGTCCCGGCTCGTCGTGGGATCCGGTCAGGGTCCCAGCCCGTAGACGCGGCGCGCGTTCTCGGCCCCGACCAGGGACGCCACCCGCATCGCCTGCGCGATCGACCACTCCCCCTCGGCCACGAACGCGCCCAGGACGGCCGTCATGGCCCGCCGCCACAGCAGCGCCCCGAGGTGGTGCAGTTCGGCCAGCCCCCAGGCGTCGGAGGAGAACAGGAGCTTCGCGAACGGCGCCACCTCCAGGCTCTCCGCGACCAGCGCCACGCTGCGCGCCCCCGTGAAGGTGATGCCGAGCCCGACGTCGAAGTACACGTTCGGGTACGCCTGCGCGAGGAACCCGGCATGCCGCTGGTACGGGTAGCAGTGCAGCAACAGCAGCGGCACCCCGGTCGGCTCGGCCAGCTCGATCAGCCCGCGCAGCAGCAGCGGATCCGCGCGGCGCAGGTCCAGGTCCGGATCGCCGAGACCGATGTGGAACTGCAGCGGCAGCCCCCGGTCCAGCCCCGTCCAGATGAGGTGCCGCAGCAGCACGGGATCCTCCAGCCGGCCGCCCGCCGCGAACCAGCGTCCGGCCGCCTCCGCGACCTCTTCGCCCGCGGGCCGCGCCGGGTCGAAGTCGAGGCCGTACCGGTAGGCGGCGATGCTCTTGAGCCCTCGCGCGCTACGGGTGCGCTCCCACAGCGCCTCCTCGAACCGCACCGCGAACGCGGCCGCCGCACACCCGCTCGCGGCCACCTGCTCGGCCACCGCCTCCAGCCGCACCACCTCGTCGGCGGGCACGCCGGTCGCCTCCGCCATGCCGGACGGGCCGAGGACCTCCTCGCCCCGGTAGCCGGTCTCGAGGAGGAAGTGCCGGATACCGCTGGCGGTCAGCAGCCGCCGGTTGACCTCGTCCACGCCGAGCCTGGCGCGCCTGGCCAGGTATGCCTCCGGCGTGCAGTACGGGTCGAGGCCGAGCACGGGGGCGCAGTGGCGCAGGATCGCATACCCGACCTGGGAGTCGAACTGGGTCATCCACTCGGGCACCGGCCGGTCGGACTCGGTGATCAGCTCCTCGAACGCCGTGCGGGACAGGTCGAGGGCCGTGACGCCGTGCACGTGGTGGTCGACCAGCGGCAGCTCCTCGATGGCCCGCGCCAGGCCGGTCGGGACGAGGTCGATCTCAAGGGACATCGGCGACCCTCCCAGCAGGTCGAAGCACCTGGCCAGGATACGCGAGCGGCTCGCGTGGATCTCGGCCGGGCGTCCGGGGCCACGCCGGGCGTGGCCCCGGACGGGCGGTCAGGCGGCCGCCCTGGCGGACAGCGCCACGCTCGCCTGGCGGATGACGCCGCTGACCGTGACGGCCACCGTCACCTGCCCCTCGCGCAGCGCCGTCAGGGTGCCCGTCGCCGGGTCGAAAGCGGCGACGTGCCACGGCTTGGCCGTCTGGCGGGTACCGACGTGCAGGTTGGGCGACCCGGACCAGCTCACCGAGACGGGATAGGCCGCGGGGACGGTCCGGTCGCCCTGCTTGACCACTGCCGTCACCTGGGCGGGCGTCCTCAGGGCGACCGTGGCGGGGGCGGTGAGCACGAGGTCGTCCACGTGCGGGCGCACCTGCGTGCCGATCCAGTCCGGCGCGTCGGCGAACCAGTTGCGCCTGACGTGCTCGGCCTCGGCCCGCGTCACCGGGTCCACGCCCCACAGCGACCAGCCGGTGAAGCCGCCGTCGTCGGCCGCGGTGGCGGGGTTCTTGCCGGAGTTGCCGTTGATGAAGTACGGCACCGCGTCCACGTGAGCGGCGTGGAAGGTCCCCACGTGCGCCCCGATGTACGCGGCCCCCTTGCCGGTGGTGCGCTGGAAGTCGGCCAGCCAGCCCTCCACGAGCGCCGCCTCCTTGCGGTCGCCGAGCTGGCTGCCCTTGCCGGGCGTCGGGTCGCGCGGCGGCACGTGGAACAGGACCGTGACCGAGCCGATCGACGCGTCCTTCGCGGCCTTGTCCAGTTCGGAGCGGAGCATCGCCACCTGGTCGTAGCCGCCGCCCCTGAGGTTCAGCCGCGAGGTGTCCAGGGTGATGAAGCGCGTCCCCTTGTGGTCGAAGGTCCGGTACGTGTCACCGAAGACGGCCCTGAAGTTGTCGATCTTGCCGCCCATGACCTCATGGTTACCGGGAATGTAGTGATATTTCAGCGTTCCGCCGAGTTCCTCGTCGAGGATCCGCTTGGCCAGTGCGAAGTCCTCGGCCGACGCCTCGTCCACCAGGTCGCCGTTGATGAGCAGGAAGTCGGGCTCGGCGGCTTTGATCTCCCGCAGCGTGCGGCGGGCGTTCTTGACGATGTCGCTGCCGGGGTCCCTGGCCACGAACTGCGCGTCGGACATGACGGCGAACCGCCACGGCATCCGCGCCACCTCGGGCTTGACCACCGGGTCGGCGATCTTCTGCGCCTGCGGGGCGGAGACCGCGGGCGGCACCTTGGCGACCAGCCCGTCGATGAGGATCTCGTTGGTGTACTTCGCGTCGGCCTTGGTCTCGGCCACGTAGAAGCGCCGCAGCTTGAGCGGGTAATTGACACCCGCGGGCACGGCGAACTCGACGAACTTCCAGCCGGTCCACGTCATGTACGGGCCGCGCAGGATCTGCGACTGCCCGAGCGCGTCGTAGAACTCCAGGCTCGGCCACTCGCCCTTGCCGGTGGAGTGGATCCACAGCCCGAAGGCCTGCGGCTGCCCGTCCACGACGATCTGCCGCGGCGGGCTGGCGTACGCGGCCCGGGTGGCGGTCGAGGTCGTGAAGTCGTACGACAGCTTGAGCCCGCCCCCGCTCTGCCCGGGCGCGGCCGACAGGGAGCCGGTGGCGCGGGCGGCGGCGAACGTCCACTTGGCCGCGTCCTCGAAGTCGGCGACCGGCTTCTCCTCGTACCCGACGGTCACGGGCACGGCGGTGCTGATCTTGCCGACCTTGGCGGTGATCAGCCCGGAGCCGGTGGCCTGCTTGGCCTTGACGGTGAAGTAGCCGTGCTCGGCCGCGGTCACCTCCAAGAGGTCGCGGTCGTAGTCGAGCGCGAGGTCGGCGGGCTCGATGGGCGCGGAGTTGCCGTTGCGGTCGTAGCCGACCACGCCGAACGTGGCGGTCCCACCCGCACCCGGCATGCCGAGCCGGTCGGCGGTGGTGCCGAGCCGCTGCAACGGCTGCAGCACCGTCAGGCCGATGGTGCCCTTGGCGCCGCCGCGCGAGGCGGTGATGGTGGTCTGTCCCGGTACGAGGGCGTGGAAGCGGCCGTCGCGGACGATGCCGTGGACGGCCGGGTTGGCCCGCCATGAGGGGGTTCCGGCGGCGGGGCCGTACGTCTCGTCGTATCCGGCGGCGGTCAGCCGCCTGGTGAGGCCGGGGAAGACGCGGTCGGGGCGGCCACCGGCGACCGGGCCGACGCCGGGCGCCTTGGCCGGGTCGCTCGCGGTCTCCAGCCAGAAGCCCTTGAGCTTGCCGCTACCCTCGGCCGCGTAGAGGGCCAGGCCGTTGGGGACGTGGCGCTCGCCGCCGTCTGAGGGGCTGTTCTCGACCTGCACGCCGGCGGCGCCGGGCTCGCGGGCGAGCATGGTGGAGGAGCCGCCGCCGTCGAGGTTGAGCGCGTTCGCGGCGCCGAGGCCGGCCATCATCGCGGCCAGCTCGTTGAGCGTGACGCCGCGGCTGTCGGCCTGGCGGCCGTCCACGGTGAGCAGGTACATCTTCCTGCCGTCGGCGGAGAACCCGACGGCGGTACGGGGGTGCGCGGCCGGGTCTGCCGAGTTCTGCGCGACGCCGTCCTTGACGAGCACCCAGTTGCCGCCCACGGCCGCTTTGACCGTGCCGCCCTCGGACGGCTTGGGCTGGTATTTCACGTCGACGCGGTCGCCCGGCTGCAACCCGGCCAGGGCGGCGGCACCGGCGTCGCGGCCGAGCAGGATGGTGGTCCCGGCGGGGATGGGCCCGGTGCCCGCGGAGGTGCGTACCTCGGAGACGACCCCGTTGACCAGGACGACCTCGGCGACGGACGCGGCGCCCTCGACGGCGCGGGCCCGGGTGTAGGAGCCCCACAGCGGCGTGAACAGCCCGACGCCGCCGCTCTGCACGATCTGGTTGAACTGGGTGAGCGTGATGGGCGAGCCGCCGGCCGGGGTGGCCGTGCCCTCGAAGTACATCTTCAGCACGCGGCCGACGCCGTCACCGGTGATCGCGACCGCGTTCTCGTGCCCGGCGACGGGCGACTGGATCAGGTTGCCGTCCTGGACGCCGATGCCCCGGGCGGCGCCGGAGTTGTTGATGTCGAAGAAGTCGCCGTTGACGGCCGCGACGGCGCGGGAGCGCTTGGCGGGCCCGGAGAGGGGCTCGGTCTTGGACACCTCGCCGGAGTAGACGTAGTCGGCCCGCACACCGCCGAGGTCGGCGGTGATGGCGTCCGCGCGCAGCCAGCCGAGCGCGTCGTAGGTGTCGAACGAGGTGAGCGAGATCCCCGGCGCCACGGGCCGGGTCGTCTTGGCCGTCTCCAGCCGCGGCTGCCCGGCGGCGGCCGGGGCCAGCAGGGTGGACGGCGGCGGATAGGAGGACGCCTCGAGGGCGTCCTCCGCGGGGGGCGGGGGGTCGGCCTGCGCGGGGGCGGCGGTCAGTGTCATGGGGGATAACACGAGCGCAGCGGCAGCAAGCATTCTGAGGGTCTGCACGACCGAACTCAATCGCTCGTGGATATAACTTTCAAGACTTGACGGTGAACTAAAAGATAATTTCAGTGCTGGAGGCGATCAGCGTCGTGGCATGATCAGCCGGGTGAGCGCCTCTGCGTACGGCGGGTCGTGCCAGTAGTCGGAGTGCCAGCGCGCCTCGGGCAGCGGCTCGCCGGGGCCGGGCCGCAGCGGGTCCCAGCAGAACCGGTCCACGGGATCGCCGCCATCGGGCCCGGCGGCGAGCGGGTCGACGCGCCCGAACACGGGCCCGCCGATGGGGTCGCTCAGCCGGTAGAGGTTGTACCAGGTCACGCTGTCACGTACGGCCGCCAGCCCGGCGGTGCCGAAGTAGGCGGGGAAGAAAGCCGCGTACAGGCGGCGCAGCGGCGAACCGTGGGTGAGCATCGTGACGCGCCGCCGCAGCTCGGGCCTGAGCTGCAGCACCAGCGCGGCGGCGATGACGCTCCCCTGGCTGTGCCCGGAGAGCACCACCTGGTCCCCGTCGGTCCTGGCCAGCCGGCCGACGCGGGCGACCAGTTCGGGGATGACGCGCTCGGTGTAGCAGGGCGGGGAGAGCGGGTGGATGGCGCGCGGCCAGAAGGTGGACACGTCCCAGAGGATGCCGATCGTCCTGCGCAGCCTGGAGTCGGTGTACGTACGGCGGCCGAGCAGCACCAGCCCGGCGATGACCACGATCAGGGCCCAGCTCCCGATGGAGGCGAGCAGCCCGGCGACCCCGCCGACCGGGGCGAACAGCCGGAACTGGTAGATCACCGTAACCGCGGCGAACCCGGCCACGCCGATGCCGGTGAGCACCCCCAACACGAGCCCGGCGCGGTCGGTGAGCGCGGCGAGCGCCCACTTGCCCGCCACGTCGGCGCAGTGACGCTCGCCGTAGTGCACCGCCAGCCGCGGCGCGAGCCGGTCGGCCTCGGCCCGGCGGATCAGGCAGAGGACGAGCGCGACGGCGAGGAACCCGGCCAGCAGGAGCGGCACCAGGGCCGCGGTCCACCAGACGGGATCATCGAGGAAGAGCTTGCGGCCGACCGGCTCGGGCTCGGCGGAAGTGCCCGGCACGCCGAAATACGTGGCGGTCCAGAACAGCACACCGAGCGCCAGCACGTTCGCCGCGCCCGCGGCGACCATCAGCACGAACCAGCCCGCCACCCCGCCCATCGCCCGCCGCTCACCGGCGCCGGGGCGGTCCATGCGGGCGAGCACGCAGGTGGCGACCAGGATGAACACGCCGAGCCCGAGCGTGACCGCGAACAGCAGCGTCCCGATCCCCACGCCCGGAAGCCGCCGCCGGGTCGCGCCCGGCCCCATCCCGGCCAGCGCGGACGCGATCGTGAGCAGGAACACCAGCGGCGCGACCACCCGCAAGGTCCGGCACGCGAACGTGAGCCACCCCGGCTCCCGCTCGCCCGAATGCGGATCCAGTCGCCTGGCGATCGACGGCAGCACCACCAGCACCGCGGCGGCCAGCTCGACGCCGGCGTTGGCGACGGTCAGGGCGAGCCCCCGCGGGGTGCCGGCGAACGGCGCGGACACGGTCAGCCCGATGGAGGCGATCGCGAAGCCGACGTGCACCACCCGCAGCCGCCACACCGGCGCACCGCCGTGCCACAGCCTTGGCCGCGCCAGCAGCGGGCCGGTACGCGGGGCGCCGCCGGGCGGGACGACGGTCCGCTCGTCGCGCTGCCAGGTGCGCCGCGCGATCCACCACAACAGGACGACCACCAGGAGCGGCACGATCGCGGTGACCGCCAGCCGCTTGGACGGCTCACTCCCCCACAGCACCCCGAGCCAGCGCACCCAGTCGGGGGCCGTGTCGTAGGTGCACGCCCGGCCCGCGGCCGTGCACTGCCAGCCGATGAGGTCGACGCTCGCCCGGGTGACGGCGCCGACGAGCGTGCCGGTGAGCAGCAGGGCGAACAGCCGCTGGGCCGCCTCCGTGACGTGCCGCAACCGGGTCCCGCCGGACGGCCTCGGCAGCATGAAGTAGGACAGATTGGCCAGCGAGAACGGCAGCAGGAGCAGCCACAGCGCGATCGTCCTGCCGCCGGAGGTGAGGCCGCCCCACGCGTACGCCTCGCGGCGACGGTGGCCGGGCTCGTCCGCGTCGTCGCACTCCGGCCGCCCGCCTGCCCACCAGCGCCGGTAGAACCCGGTCGTGCCGTCGCCGGCGACGCGGCGGGGGTGGGGATGGTTCAGCATGCCCTCGGGCGGCGTGCCGGAGACGCCGTGCACCCGAAGCTCGGTCACCCCTCCGCAGGTCTCGTCGAGGAATCCGTCCACGCCACCAGCATCCTGCGCCGGGCGGCGTCACGTACAGTAATGAGTCCATTACCTGCCTCGAATGCGCCCGCGTTTCCGGCTCCGGATCCTGGGAAGCAAAAGCCTGGACGCGGAGAACGTTCATGACGAAGGCCGTACATCTCTGGCGTTGACGCTCACGACGGCGCAGACTGGATAGACGGCGATGGCGTGGAGCAGTGGAGCATCCGTGGACAATCACCTTGATCACCTGCCGGTCCTGTCCCGGGGCAGGCATCGCAACCCGAAACGCGGCGCCTGTTTCATGGAACTGGCCTCCTACTTGGCCGGAGAGCGGTGGAGCGACCATCCGGCCTGCACGCATCCGCTGCTGGCCGCACTCGCCCGCCTGGTCAACGACAACACCAGCGACGAGAGCCGCGCCAAGCTCGTCGGGCTCGTACCCTCCATCATCGGCCTGACCAGCGACGACCTGCGCGTGGACGCGAACATCGCGCTGCGTTGCGCCACGACGGCGCTGCCGGTGGCCGCGGCCGAGCGCCAGCTCGCGCTCGCGGTGTCGGTGCTCGCCGCGGAGGAGATGCTGGCCCGGCTCGACGGGGCCCCGTCAGGACGGCTCAGCGAGGCCGGCCGCCAGGCGATGGCGGAAGTTCCGCACGCCGCCGAGCAGGCCCGGCGCTTCAGCCGCGCGGCCAGGATCACTCAGAAGGGCTTCCGCCGGTACGCGGCGCCGAACGCGGTGCAGCTGGCGGTGGTGGGCATTGTCCAGGCCTGCATCCCGGACCCGGACGCGCTGCTGCGCCGGCTGCTGGAAGAGGCGATCGCGGACTGCACCGCCCTGATCCGCGGCCCGCAGACCACCGAGCCCGTGACCCCGGCCCCGGTTCACGCCTGACCTGGCCCGCGTCCGCTGCGGCGCTCTTCACCCGCGCCGCAGCGCCTGCGGCGGCACATGCCGCTACGCTCCGAGCAGACCGGCGGGATCGAATGAGGTCGGAAACGGCTCGGTCAGCGTCAGGAGCTCTCCCGCCTTGGCGTGGGCGACCACCTCATAGCCATCCCGACCGAGCTGGAGCACCTCGACCCACGGAATGTCGGCCCCCTCGAGCTCGACCCTGATGAACACCTCGATGCCGGCCTTAGCGTATTTGGCCGGCTTGACCTCGTGGTCCCGCCAATGATTGCCCGATCCAGGGTTGACCACCTCTGCCACCGCCAGGACCTCCGACGCCGGGAAAACGACCATGCGTGACATGACCAGGTCGCGGGGCACTATGGCCACGTCGGGGATGAGGCCGTCCTCCCCCACTCGCACGTTGACCGTCTCCACCACCACGAGCTCCGACTCAGCCGCCTCAGCCGCCGCCTCGAGAATGGTCCGCAATCTCCCAGCGCACAGCGCATGCAGTCCCATTGGCACAGGGCTCACCAGGAAACTCCCGTCGATCAACTCGATGCGCTCCCCGGATTCGGGCAGCTTGAGCCAGTCATCGACGGTGTAACCGGTGACCCGGCCGAGAGGGAACAGGGCGGTACGCCTGGGCGGCGGATGTGCGGCCAGCCAACCTTCGCTCGGTAGAGCACCCATGTCGTCGCCACCTTCCATAAGCCGAGTCTCGCACGCCGTAGCCGTTCGTGGCCATACGCGTTTACGCGATCACACCGTGTGACGCAACGACATTACCCACGCTTGACCCGCCTCCCACTCCTTTCGTGAAGGCTCGGGCACGCTGCGTCACCGGAGGTGCCTTTTCACTGGTCAGGCTAGCCTTTCCTGCGTTGCGGATCTTGACGACATATGCCTACATTTTGGACAAGGCATTCGCACGGGAGGCATTACATGACCATCGAGCTCGACCGGCCGTACTCGCCCGAGCAGCACCACAGCCACCGGGATGTCACCGGCGGATGGTTGCGGCCGGCGGTGTTCGGCGCGATGGACGGGCTCGTGTCCAACTTCGCGTTGATCGCCGGTGTGGTCGGTGCGGCGGGCGCGGGGCGGGCCGCGGTGCTCGCCGGGTTCGCGGGGCTGGCCGCCGGGGCGTTCTCGATGGCGGCCGGTGAGTACACCTCGGTGAAGTCCCAGACCGAGCTGATGCGGGCGGAGATCGCGGTGGAGCGCCGGGAGCTGGCCCGCAACCCCGAGGGCGAGCAGGCGGAACTGGCCGCGCTCTACCGGTCGCGCGGCCTGGACGCCGACCTGGCGCGGCGGGTCGCCGAGGGCCTGTCGGCCGATCCCGAGCAGGCGCTGCGGGTGCATGTGCGCGAGGAGCTGGGGGTGGACCCGGACGACCTGCCGTCGCCGTACGTGGCCGCCGCGGCATCGTTCGGCGCGTTCGCGGCCGGGGCGCTGGTGCCGCTGGCGCCGTTCGTGTTCGGGGCGTCCGGGATGGTGCTGGCCGTGGTGCTGAGCGTGCTGGGGCTGTTCGGGTTCGGCGCGGTGGTGGCGGTGATGACCGCGCGGCCGTGGTGGCTCGGCGGCCTGCGGCAGCTCGCGCTGGGCGTGGGCGCCGCCACCGTGACGTTCGGGCTCGGCAGCCTGCTCGGTGTCACGGTGTCATAGGGCTGTACCAGCACGTGTCCCGTGCTGCGCGGTCCATCATCGGGCCGCCTCCGTCGGGGTGGGAGATCACCACTCTCGGGAGTAGGGCTGGCCCCACCGCCTTCTCCTCACCGGCAGGGCAAACTGCACATGTGATCCGAATGCCACCCGTGCCCGGCGGGCCGGTGCGAAAGGCCATCACCGGCCTGGCGGCGCACGCGCTCAACGCCATCACCGGCCTGGCCTCCCTTGCCCTGAACACCGTCACGGGCCTGGCCGCTCTGGCGCTGCTCGTCCTGCTGCTGGCGAGCCTCGCCCTCGTGCCGGTGGCCGGTCTCGGGCCGGCGTCGCTCGGCCGCGGGCTCCAGCTCGTCCACCGCCTGGCCGCCTTCCAGCGCCGCTGGGCGAGCCAGGTTCTCCGCCGAGACATCGTGACGGAGGGCGTCCGTGTCCATCCGCGCGAGACCGGCCACGGGTGGCGGCGGGCCGGCCTGGCGTCGGCGCTGCGCGACCCGGGCACGCGACGCGAACTGACCTGGCTGGCCGTGCACTGCGTCACGGGCCCGGCCCCCCTGGTGGCGGTGTGGGCAATGCTGACCGCTCTGGACTACGTCTTCTTCAGGCTGAACCCGGCGGAGCGGAGCATGCTCAACACGTTCGCCCTCAGCATGTCCATCGTGGCCATCGCGGTGGTCACCCTCATGGCCGTCTCCCTTTTCCGTACCGGCCAGGCACGGCTGGCGCGGCTGCTGCTGGACCCGGACCCCGCACCGGACGCGCGGATCCGGGAGCTGGCCGCGTCACGGGCCGCGGTGGTCGACGCGAGCGCGGCCGAGCTGCGCCGCATCGAGCGTGACCTGCACGACGGCGCGCAGGCCAAGCTGATCGCCATCCGCATGAACCTGGGCCTGGCCCGCGGCTGCCGCGACCCCGGCGAGATGCTGCAGATGATCGACGAGGCGCGGGAAGTCGCCGGCCAGGCTCTGACGGAGCTGCGTGACCTGGTGCGCGGCATCCACCCCCCGGTGCTGGCCGACCGCGGTCTGGCAGGCGCCATCGAGGCGGCCGCGCTGCTCTGCCCGACGCCGGTCGAGGTCGACATCGACCTGCCCGGCCGCCTGCAGCCGCCCGTCGAGTCCGCCGTGTACTTCGCCGCCGCCGAGGCGCTGACCAACGTGACCAAGCACAGCGGCGCCTCCCGCGCCTGGGTGCGGCTGCGGCACGCCGCCGGCGTGCTGCGCCTGACCGTAGGCGACGATGGGTGCGGCGGAGTCCAACGGGCCGGTGGCACCGGCGTGCGCGGCATCGAAAACCGCTTGTCCGCCTTCGACGGCTCGCTCACCGTGAGCAGCCCTCCTGGCGGCCCCACCGAACTGACCATGGAGGTCACGTGCGCGTTGTCATCGCCGAAGATCTCGCACTCCTGAGGGACGGGCTGGTACGCCTGCTGTCGGCGAACGGCTTCACCGTGGTGGAGGCGGTCGACAACGGCCCCATGCTGCTGCGGGCGCTGGTCCGGCACCGTCCGGACGTGTCCGTGGTCGACGTACGGCTGCCGCCCGGCTTCGCCGACGAGGGGCTGCGCGCCGCGCTGGAGGCACGCAGCCGGGTTCCGGGGCTGCCCGTGCTGATCCTGTCGCAGTACGTGGAGCAGCTGTACGCCAGGGAACTGCTCTCCGACCGCTCCGGCGGGGTGGGGTACCTGCTGAAGGACCGGGTGGGCGACGTCGACACGTTCGTCGACGCGGTACGCCGGGTCGCCGGAGGCGGCACCGCGATGGACCCCGAGGTGGTCACCCAGCTCCTGGCCCGCCGCAGCCGGGACGAGCCGCTGGCCGCGCTGACGCCCCGTGAGCGTGAGGTGCTCGCGCTCATGGCCGAGGGGATGTCCAACCTGGCCATCGCCGCCCGCTTCCAGGTCACCGACAAGGCGGTCGGCAAGCACACGAACAACATCTTCGCCAAGCTCGGCCTCCCTCCGTCCGACGACCACAACCGGCGCGTCATGGCGGTCCTGGCCTATCTGCAGGCCACGCCCGCCCCATCCCGTACGCGACCCGATCCGGACCGGCACGGCACGATTCGCGATCTTCTCGGCGGGGAGCGTTAGAGACTACGGGCGGCTGGTGGCGGCGAGCTTGACTCCGAGGCCGATCAGGGCGGCCCCGGTCAGACCGTCCACGGCCCTGCGCACCGCAGGCCTGGCGAAGACCTTGCGCAGCGTGCCGACGATGTTGGCCACCACCAGGAACCACACGACCGTCCCGGCCAGCGCGATCAGCGACAGCACGAGCGTGTCCGCCATCGAGGCGCCCGAGCTGACGAACTGCGGCACCAGGGCCACGAAGAAGAGCGCCGCCTTAGGGTTGAGCGCGTTCGTGAGCAATCCTTCGGCGAACGCCGCCCACGAGCTGCGCCGCCCGGGATCGGGCAGATCCAGCTCCAGCTCCTGGCCCCTGCGCAGGGCCGAGCGCAGCGCCTTGACCCCGAGGTACAGCAGGTAGGCCGCGCCGACCACCTTGACCACGGTGAACGCCATCGCCGAGGCGGCCAGCAGCGCCGCGACGCCGGTGGCCGCGGCCACCACCCAGGCGAACACGCCCACGGAGATCCCGAGCGCGGCGGCCATGCCGTGGCCGCGGCCGGAGACGGCGGAGCGGCGTACGACGACCGCGAAGTCGGGCCCGGGGGGACATGGCTCCGAGCAGCACGACGCCACCGAATGCCACGAACTGCGTCATAGAACTCATGGGTCCACCCTAAGAGCACCCGCCCGTGGCGGCATCAAGGCGAATGCTCAGCGCCCGCGGCGGCGCTTCTTGAAGATGGCGCGCAAGGTCAGCAGCAGCACGACGGCGACGACCTGGCCGCCGAGCACGATGCGGTTGACGTCGACGGCGGGCCGCCACTGGGCGTCGCCGTCCTTGAGCACGAACATCCCGGCGGGCGTGGCTGCTAACCCGAAGCCCACGCCGCTCCCGTTGCTCTCTTCGCCCTTCTCGTCCGTACCCTGGCCCTGGCCTCCGCCGCCCCCTTGGGTGACCCTGGCGACGGGGATGACGATCACGTCGCCGTGCTGGATCGGCTCGCCGAAGACCCGCTTGACGGTAGCGGCGTCCTTCAACCGCTCCACCATCTCCATGATGTCCATTTCCCCATCCTCACCCCGGATCGGCCGCCGCACCACCTCAGCGGGCGGTGCGGCTCGAACGGGGCGACAGGGTCAACTGCGGCGGGAAGGACGGCACCCGGGCGAGCGGGTGCGAGCGACGCCGACGCCGTAGCGCGCCTTGGGAGGTCTCCCCGGGTGTACGGGTCCTCGACGCCCTCCCCCGGGTTCCCCGAGGCCTACTTGCCGCGGACGCCGGCCCAGGTGGCAGTGCTCGAGCTCATCCGGGACGACGCCGACGACCTGAAATGGAGCTACATCTCCCCGCCCGTGATGCTCGAGCCCGGCGAGCGCACGGGTGCGCCGCCATCCCAGGGATGCGGCTCGAGCTGAGCGGCGCCATTCAGACCGTCCAGGCGGTGTCGGCCTATTCCTGGGCCCTGGGGCCGGCCGGAGGGGCACCCGTGGTCGCCGGGCGGGACGTGATCTCCGTCCACGATGGTGTGATCCCAAGCGTGCACGTCTTCATCAACGCCCCTCAGCAGTGAGGCGCGCCGCGATCGCATGACGCCGCGCCGTCCATGGCCGTTCGCCGCCGGCTCCTTTGCGGTTCAGCTCCCGGTCGGCCCGCGACCGGCTCCGCGGGGGAGCGGGCCGAGACTGCGCACCGTAGTTCAGCAAAAAAGTTGACGTGTCATCTAAGGCGCATTAAGGTCTAGTTGACACATCAACTTAAGGCTCTTTGGACAGGGGTAGTGGCTATGAGCGACCAAAAGATCATCGCGGTTACTGGAGCAACGGGTTCCCAGGGCGGGGGTGTCGCGCGGGCCATCCTCGCGGATCAGGATTCGGGCTTCGCGGTGCGCGCGCTCAGCAGGAACCCCGACTCGTCCGCCGCGAGGGACCTCGCGGCACTCGGGGCCGAGGTCGTCCAGGCGGACTTCTACGACGAGCCGAGCGTGCACAAGGCATTCGAAGGTGCCTACGGCGCCTTCCTGGTCACCAACTTCTGGGCACACGGTTCGGCGGAGAAGGAAACCGAGGAAGTCCAAGTTCTGGTGCGGGCGGCCAAGGCGACGGGGCTCCGTCATGTGGTCTGGTCGACGCTGGAGGACACTCGCGCGCTGCTGCCGCTGGACGACGACCGGATGCCTGTCCTCCAGGGCAAGTACAACGTGCCGCACTTCGACGTCAAGGGCGAGGCGAACGAGCTGTTCCGGCAGGCCGGGGTGCCGACGACCTTCCTGAACACCACCTTCTTCTTCCAGGGCTTCCTGCAAGGTCTCGGTCCTGCGCGCGGCGAGGACGGCGTGCTGACGCTGACCCTGCCGATGGAGGAGGGCAAGCTGCTCTCCGGAGTGGACGTCGAGGACATCGGCCGGACCGCTCTCGCCCTCTTCAAGGGCGGCGAGCGGTTCGTCGGCGAGACCATCGGTCTGGCCGGCGACCATCTGACCGGAGCGCAGTACGCGGCGAAGTTCGAGGCCGCGCTCGGCGAGGCGGTGCGCTTCCAGCCGGTGCCCTACGGCGTCTTCCGCACCCTCGACATTCCGGCCGCCGAGGAGCTCGGCAACATGTTCCAGTACTACGGTGACTTCGACCAGGAGTTCACCGGCGCCCGCGATCTGAACAGGCTGCGGGAGCTCAACCCGGCGCTGAAGAGCTTCGACGACTGGCTGGCCGACAACGTCTCGAAGATCAAGGCGAGCTGATCGGGTCTCTCAAGCGCCGCAGGTGCACAGGACTTGACGGGCCCTGCGGGCCGGCAGCTCAGCGGCAAGGCCGCCCTGGTGACCGGTGCGAGCCACGGACATCGGGGCGGGCCTCGCCCGCCGCACGGGTAAGACGCAAGCATGAGATGACGCGTCAACAAAACGTCTACACTGATACGCATGGCTGAGACAACGCCCTGGCTCACCGAGACCGAGCAGCATGCCTGGCGCAGTTTCGTCCGGCTCCACGACAAGCTCGTCAACCGGCTGGCTCGCGAGGTGCAAGCCGAGTCCGGCCTGTCCGTCGCCGACTACGGAGTGCTCGTGCACCTCACCGAGGTGCCCGATGGCCGGCTGCGTGTCCTGGAGCTTGCCAAGGCGCTGGAATGGGAAAAGAGCCGGATCTCTCACCACATCGGACGGATGGCCAAGCGCGGCCTGGTCGTCCGCGATGGATGCCCCAGCGACGGCCGTGCGGCGTTCATCGTCGTCACTCCCGCCGGCCGTGAGGCCATCGCGGCCGCGGCTCCCCGCCATGTCGAAGCAGTCCGCCGCCTGTTCATCAACCCTCTGACCCCGGCAGAACTGGCCATGCTCGCCCAGATCTCGAACCGAATCCTCGATGAGCTGGAGAAGGAATGCGAGTGAGCATGGCCCAGGGGCTGACAGAAGAGCCATGACCAGGCCCCCCTGAGGCGGCCGCCTCAGCGAGCTCGATGAAGGGCACGAATCCGGCGCTCAGCCCCATGTGCGCGGCAGTTCCGCGTCGTGGCCACGCGCTTGGACAAGCGCGACGTCATCCCAGACGTCGCGTCCATCAAGATCTGGCTCCGCGATCCCGTCCCGTGATCCACGAAACACGGCCTGACGACGAACTACCGGCGCAGGACACCACAGGCGTGGGTCTTGCCGGGTGTTTCGTGGCTGGTCCATGCGAGGTCGTCAACCGCCAGAAATGGCTCGCCGGCCACGGTCGCCGGGGTCACTCCGGTGAACGCCATGACGTCCCGATGCAGGTGGGACTGGTCGGCGTAGCCGGCGTCGGCCGCGACTCGGGCTGCGCCTTCACCCGCGACCAGGCGGTGGGCCGCATGGTCGAAGCGGACCAGCTTCACGGCGCGCTTGGGCGGCAGGCCGAGCTGCGCCCGGAACCGGGACCACAGGCGCTTACGGCTCCATCCGACCTCGGCCGCGAGTCCGTCGACCCGGGCCAGGCCACGGCTGCCGACGATCCGGTGCCAGGCCCAGGCCACCTCCGGGTCTACGGACGACCCCGCCTCATGCCGGCGGGCGAGCAGCGCGTCCGTCAACGCGAAGCGATCCTGCCACGACGAGACATCGCCCAGTTGCTCACGGATCCGTGACGCCTCCCGGCCCCACAGGTCCTCGAGGGCCACGACGGCGCCGTCGAGGTCGGCGGGGGAGACACCCAGAACCGCGCGTGCGATCACCGGGGACAGGCGCACCTGCACGCACTCGACGTTCTCACCTCGCGCCCAGACCGCGCCTCCGGACCCGAACCCGGGCCCGGCGACGACACTCCCCCGCTGCTGCCGCCCGGCGGCATCGTCCAGGACGGGCGAACCGGCGCCGAACTCCACAAGCAGCGTCACGGCCGGGTGCGGGACCATCCGGAGCGCGTCCAGGTCACGGACACGGAACCCGGCCATGGTGACACCGGCCACCCGGCTGGGCCGCTGCGGGCATGCGACGCCCCACACAGCCGCACCGTGCACGAACGTCCGCACCCTCCCATGCTAGCGAGCCGACGGAGGGGAACATTCGTCCAAGCCACCGGCGCGTACCGGCGGCGCGTCCTCGACCCGCTCGTGGGACCCGCTGGTTCCGCTGCTGACCGGATCCCATCGCGTCATCCGGATCGATCTGCTCGGGCACGGCCGGTCGGCCGAACCGGCCGACCGTAGCTGCGCGACCCCGGACCAGGGACGCCGGGTCGGCGCGGCACTGGCGGCTTGGAGTGCCTGTCCGCAATCCCTGTTCCCTGGCCCCACGGCGGCCAAGATCGGTCTCAGGTAAAACTCACGCACGGCGATGTCTCCGTAAGCGGCCCCGGCGATCCTGGGAGCATCCGGCACACGCCTCATGCATGAGCGATGAGTTCGGGCGGCCGATCGGGTCCACCCTGGCATGACTCGAATTATTGCTGACATCTCGGTATCCCTCGACGGCTTCGTCACCGGGCCCGGCTCCGGCCCGGACAATGGTCTGGGCACCGGTGGCGAGGCCCTGCACACCTGGGCGTTTTCCGACGACCCCGATGACCGCCGGGTCCTGCGGGAGGCGACCGCCCGCTCGGGCGCCGTCATCCTCGGCCGCCAGCTCTTCGACGTGGTCGACGGGCCGAACGGCTGGAACGACGAGACCGGCTACGGTGCCGGCGAAGTCGGCAAGCCCTCGTTCGTCGTCGTGACGAGCGCGCCGCCGGAGTCGGTGCGGCTCACCGGCCTCGACTGGACGTTCGTCACCACCGGTCTGCCCGACGCCGTCGCCGCCGCGCGCGAGCGCGCCGAGGCGGCGTCGTCGCACAGCGGCAAGGACCTCGACGTCGTCCTCATGGGCGGCGGCGCCACGATCGGCTCGGCGCTCGACGTCGGGCTGGTCGACACGCTGACGCTGCACCTCGCGCCTATCGTGCTGGGCGCCGGGACGCCACTGTTCACCGGCGGAGCGCCGCGCACGTTGGTGCAGCGGAGCGTGATCTCGACATCGACCGCGACACACCTGACCTACGACGTCCTCTGACGACGACGTCGTTGCGGAACTTCGCATCGAGCACAACGGCGCCCCGATGGGGCGCGGTTCTTCATGTGCTTCAGTTGACCACACGACCCCCGCTTCGACCGCCTGACCTTCGGCGGCGCGGTAGGACATCTGCTCGCGGGCGGCGGCTGCTCCCTGGCCAGGCTGGCCTGCCATCCAGGCCCGGCCGGCACCTCGATCGGCAGGGGTTCGCACTTCCAACTCGGCGCGCAGCTGCGGCACGAGCATCCTTTTCGGCCCGAAGGGTCATCGTCCGCATCGTCCTGCTGCCGGAACCCACTGCCGCGACACAACACTGCCCAGCTACCCCGCATCGCCAGTGCTCTCCAAGTCACTCACCGTGCAGAACACTGGCGATGTCTGCGGCGAAGACATATAGCGGCCCGCTCTCTCCCCAGCAAGCTGATCAAGCCCACCCTGCCACCGAGCACCCAGTCCTGCTTCGCGGACGAAGCAAGACGAGTCCACCAGTGCACCCGTGTAGCTCGGTACATACTGCGGAGCGGGACACGTCATTGGTTGACTAATCAACCAGATCAGAATGGAGAGGCATTGATGTGTCAACCACCCTCGCCCCGATCGAACCCTTCTCCGCCATCGGAATAGAAGTATCAAGCCCCCGCGTCAGGCGCACAGTTGATACGTCAACGATATGGGAGAGGATGGGGCACGATGCAGTTCGGGATCTTCACCGTCGGTGATGTCAACACCGATCCGGCCGCCTGCAGGACGCCGACCGAGCACGAGCGGATCAAGGCGATGGTCACCATCGCGCAGAAGGCGGAGGAGGCCGGCCTGGACGTCTTCGCGACCGGCGTGACGTGGCCTCCGACATTGCTCACGACATGGTGACCGCGTTTTCCGAGTCCGGCCCTGAGTGAAGTGCCGGCGGCGGTCACCGAAGCTGACGAAGCCATAGCGGTGACGCCCGTCTACAGCGCTCTGATGAGGCCCTGTGCGCCAGGGCCTCATCAGCTGCGACCTGATCCACTCCAAGCGGATGAGTTCCGGGCGACGACGAGGGCGGCCGCGGTGACCGACGGCAACGCGTCAGACCCGGCGGCCGCGCAGCTCGCGGTATCTGCGCACCAGTCGCTCCGTGGACGCGTCCGGGAGCGAGGCCGGCGGCTCGTCCGAGGTCAGCGCGGGGGCCAGGTCGAGCGCCATCTTCTTGCCCAGTTCCACGCCCCACTGGTCGAAGGAGTCGACTCCCCAGATGGTGCCCTCGACGAACACGATGTGCTCGTACAGCGCGACGAGCTGGCCGAGCGTGGACGGGGTCAGCTTGGGGGCGAGGATCGTGGAGGTGGGGCGGTTGCCGGGCATGACCTTGTGCGGCACGATCTCGGGCGCGGTGCCCTCGGCGGCGATCTCCTCGGCCGTCTTGCCGAACGCCAGCGCCGACGTCTGCGCGAGCAGGTTGGCGGTGAGCTGGTCGTGCATGCCCTCGCGGTCCTCGAAGGGCTCGGCGAAGCCGATGAAGTCGGCGGGGACGAGCCGGGTGCCCTGGTGGAGGAGCTGGTAGAAGGCGTGCTGGCCGTTGGTGCCGGGCTCGCCCCAGAAGATCTCGCCGGTGTTGACGGTGACCGGGGTGCCGTCGGCGCGTACGGACTTGCCGTTGGACTCCATCGTGAGCTGCTGCAGGTAGGCGGGGAAGCGGTGCAGCCGCTGGCTGTAGGGCAGGACGGCGCGGGTCTCGGCGTCGAAGAAGTCGGTATACCAGACCCCGAGCAGGGCCATCAGCACCGGCATGTTGGCGTTGAACGGAGCGGTGCGGAGGTGCTCGTCCATGGTGTGGAAGCCGGCGAGCATCTCGCGGAACCGCTCCGGCCCGATGGCGATCATCAGGGACAGCCCGATGGCGCCGTCGTAGGAGTAGCGGCCGCCGACCCAGTCCCAGAAGCCGAACATGTTGTCGGTGTCGATGCCGAACGCGGCGACCTTCTCGGCGTTGGTGGAGACGGCCACGAAGTGCTTGGACACCGCGTCGGCGCCCAGCGCCTCGACCAGCCAGCCGCGCGCGACCCTGGCGTTGGTGAGCGTCTCGAGCGTGGTGAAGGTCTTGGAGCTGACCACGAACAGCGTGGTCTCGGGGTCGAGATCGGCGAGGTTGCCGGCGATGTCGGCGGGGTCGATGTTGGAGACGAACCTGGCCGCGATGCCGGCGTCGGCGTAGTCGCGCAGCGCCTCGTAGGCCATGGCGGGGCCGAGGTCGGAGCCGCCGATGCCGATGTTGACGACGGTCTCGATGGGCCGCCCGGTGGCGCCCTTCCACTCCTTGGATCTGACCCGGTCGGCGAAGGCGCTCATCTTGCCGAGCACGGCGTGCACGTCGGCCACGACGTCCTGCCCGTCCACGACCAGCTCGGCGTCGGCGGGCAGGCGCAGCGCGACGTGCAGCACGGCCCGGTCCTCGCTGACGTTGATGTGCTCGCCGCCGAACATGGCGGCGATCCGCTCGCGCAGGCCCGCCCGCTCGGCCAGGGCCACGAGCAGGTCGATCGTCTCCTGGGTGGCGCGGTGCTTGGCGTAGTCGAGGTAGAGGTCGCCGGCGGTCACCGTCATGCGGTCGGCCCGGCCCGGGTCCTCCGCGAACAGCTCACGCAGCCGCCTGCCCGCCAGCTCCTCGTGGTGCTTGCCCAGGGCCGTCCACTCCTGGCTCTGGGTGATGTCGCCGTTCACGTGTCTTCCTCCTCGCGTCGCCAAACTCGCCTTGCCAAACCGCTCTAGCCGGTCACATCGTTCCGTAACCCTGTACCCGCCGGGGTTGATTCCGCGCACGGCGGAGCGGAGTCTTTAGGGACCTCAATGGGATTCGCGGCCGACCGCGTCACCGCTGGAGCCGATGAGAAAGTCGAGGTCGGCGCCACTGTCGGCCTGGGTGACGTGGTCGGCGTAGAGGCGTTCCCAGCCTCGTACGGGCCGGGCGTGGCCGTTCGTGACCGGCCGCCTGGCGGCCAGCTCCGCGTCGGGCACGTCCACGTCGAGCCGCCGGGCGGCCACGTCGAGCACGATCGGGTCGCCGGTGCGCACCTTCGCCAGCGGCCCCCCGGCCGCCGCCTCGGGCGCGGTGTGCAGCACGACCGTGCCGTACGCGGTGCCGCTCATGCGGGCGTCGCTGATGCGCACCATGTCGCGTACGCCCTTGGCCAGCAGCTTCGCCGGCAGCGGCAGGTTGCCGACCTCCGGCATGCCGGGATACCCCTTGGGCCCGCAGCCGCGCAGCACCAGCACCGACGTCTCGTCCACGTCCAGGTCGGGCGAGTCGAGCCGGGCGTACACGTCCTCGACGCTGTCGAAGACGACGGCCCGGCCGCGGTGGCGCAGCAGCTCGGGCGAGGCGGCCGCGGGCTTGATCACGGCGCCGCCCGGGGCGAGGTTGCCGCGCAGGACGGCGATGCCCGCGTCCGACAGCAGCGGGTCGGTGCGGCGCCTGATGACGCTCTCGTCCCAGATCTGCGCCCCGGCGAGGTGCTCGACGAGCGGCCGCCCGGTGACGGTGATCGCGGCCGGGTCGAGCAGGTCCTCGACCTCCTTCAGCACGGCGCCGAGCCCGCCGGCCCGGAACAGGTCGTCCATCAGGTGACGTCCGGCGGGCTGGAGGTCGACGAGCAGCGGCACGCCGGAGCCCGTGCGGTCGAAGTCGTCCAGGGTGAGGTCGACGCCGAGCCGCCCGGCGATGGCCAGCAGGTGGACGACGGCGTTGGTGGAGCCGCCGACGGCGGCGAGGGTGACGACGGCGTTGAGGAACGACCCCTTGGTCATGACGTGGCTCGGCCGGCGGCCCTGTTTGACGAGGTCCACGGCGAGGCGGCCGGTCTCGTGGGAGCGTTCGAGCAGGCGGCTGTCGGGTGCGGGGGTGCCGGCGGTGCCGGGCAGCGTCATGCCGAGCGCCTCGGCCATGAAGGCCATGGTGGAGGCGGTGCCCATCGTGTTGCAGTGGCCGCGGCTGCGGATCATCGACGATTCGGACTCCAGGAACGCCTCGCGGGAGAGCGTCCCGGCGCGTACCTCCTCGCTGAGCCGCCACACGTCGGTGCCGCAGCCGAGCGGGGCGCCGCGGAAGTGCCCGGTCAGCATGGGGCCGCCGGGCACCACCACGGCGGGCAGGTCCACGGAGGCGGCGGCCATCAGCAGCGACGGGATGGTCTTGTCGCAGCCGCCGAGCAGCACCACGCCGTCGATCGGGTTGGCGCGCAGCATCTCCTCGGTGGCCATGGCGGCCAGGTTGCGCCAGAGCATCGCCGTGGGGCGGACGTTCGTCTCGCCGAGCGAGACGACGGGCAGGTTGAGCGGCACGCCGCCGGCCTCCCAGACGCCGTGCATGACGCTCTGGGCCACCTCGTCCAGGTGGGAGTTGCAGGGGGTCAGGTCGGAGGCGGTGTTGGCGATGGCGATGTGCGGCCGCTCGCCCTCGAACGCCTCGCGTGGCAGCCCGCGCCGCATCCAGGCTCGATGGATGTAGGAGTTCCGGTCGTCTCCTGCGTACCAGCGTGAACTCCTGAACTCCATATTCGGACCTTATCGGGCGCATAGGGGATTCAGCACGTTCTGTGGAGGAAGCAGCAGGGACATGGAAGCCATCGACGCGTACTGGCGGGCCGCGAACTACCTGTCCGTCGGGCAGATCTACTTGCTGGACAACCCGCTGCTCACCGAGCCGCTGCGGCCGGAGCACATCAAGCCGCGCCTGCTCGGCCACTGGGGCACCACCCCGGGATTGAACTTCTGTTTCGCCCACCTCAACCGGGTGATCAACGAGCGGGATCAGGATCTGATCTACATCGCCGGCCCGGGTCACGGCGGCCCGGCGGCGGTGGCGCACGCCTGGCTGGAGGGGTCGTACTCGGAGCGCTACCCCGACATCTCCCAGGACGTCGAGGGCATGCGGCGGTTGTTCCGGCAGTTCTCCTTCCCCGGCGGGGTGCCCAGCCATGTCGCGCCGGAGACGCCCGGTTCGATCCACGAGGGCGGCGAGCTCGGCTATTCCCTTGCCCACGCGTACGGGGCCGCGTTCGACAACCCGGACCTGGTCGTGGCCTGCATCATCGGGGACGGCGAAGCCGAGACCGGGCCGCTGGCCGCGAGCTGGCACTCCAACAAGTTCCTCGACCCCGGCCGTGACGGCGTCGTGCTGCCGATCCTGCACCTCAACGGCTACAAAATCGCCAACCCTGCCGTGCTCGCCCGCATCCCCACCGAAGAGCTGGTCAAGCTCATGGAGGGGTACGGCTACCGCCCCCACCTCGTCGGCCCCGACCACGAGGAGATGGCGCGCAACCTGGACACCGCCTTCGAGGAGATCGCCGCCTACAAGAACGGCGACGCCGACCGGCTGCCGATGATCATCCTGCGGACGCCGAAAGGCTGGACCGGCCCGCGCGAGGTGGACGGCAAGCCGGTCGAGGGCACGTGGCGGGCGCACCAGGTGCCGCTGGCCAAGGTCCGCGAGAACTCGAGCCACCTGGCCATGCTCGAGGAGTGGATGCGCTCCTACCGGCCGGAGGAGTTGTTCGGCAGCGATGGGCGGCCGAAGCAGGACCTCCTGCGCACCGTGCCGCAGGGGACGCGCAGGATGAGCGCCAGCCCGCACGCCAACGGCGGCGAGCTGCTGGAGCCGTTGCGGCTGCCGGACTTCCGCAGGCACGCCGTGGAGGTCAAGTCGCCCGCCGCGCAGAGCACCGAGCCCACCCGGGTGCTCGGCGAGCTCCTGCGGGATGTGATCATGGCGAACCCGCGCACGTTCCGGCTGATGGGGCCGGACGAGACGGCCTCCAACCGGCTGCAGGCCGTGTTCGAGGCCACGGACCGGGCCTGGGACGCCGAGCTCCTGCCCACCGACGAGCACCTGGGCAGGGGCGGGCGGGTGATGGAGGTGCTCAGCGAGCACCTGTGCCAGGGCTGGCTGGAGGGCTATCTGCTGACCGGCCGGCACGGGCTGTTCAACTGCTACGAGGCGTTCATCCACATCATCGACGCCATGTTCAACCAGCACGCCAAATGGCTGGAATCATCGCAGAAGATCCCCTGGCGGCGGCCGGTCGCCTCGCTGAACTACCTGCTGTCCTCGCACGTGTGGCGGCAGGACCACAACGGCTTCAGCCACCAGGACCCGGGCTTCCTGGACGTGGTGATCAACAAGAAGGCCTCCGTGGTGCGGGTCTACCTGCCGCCGGACGCCAACACGCTGCTGTCGGTGGCGGACCACTGCCTGCGTTCGCGGGACTACGTCAACGTGATCGTGGCGGGCAAGCAGCCGGTGCTGGATCTGTTCACCATGGACGAGGCCATCGCCCACTGCACGCGCGGGCTGGGCATCCTGCCGTGGGCCTCCACCGACGAGGGCGCCGAGCCGGACGTGGTGCTGGCCTGCGCCGGTGACGTGCCCACCATGGAGACGCTGGCCGCCGCCGCCATGCTGCGCGAGCACCTGCCCGAGCTGAAGGTGCGGGTCGTCAACGTGGTGGACCTGATGCGGCTGCAGCCGCCGTCGGAGCATCCGCACGGCATGCCGGACGCCGAGTTCAACACGTTGTTCACGGTGGACCGGCCGGTCATCTTCGACTTCCACGGCTACCCGTCGCTCATCCACCAGCTCACCTACCGCCGCCGCGGGCACGACAACCTGCACGTGCGCGGCTACAAGGAGGAGGGCACCACCACGACGCCGTTCGACATGGCCATGCTCAACGACATCGACCGCTACCACCTGGTCATGGACGTCATCGACCGCGTCCCCGGCCTCGGCTCCAAGGCGGCGCACCTGCGGCAGCGGATGAGTGACGCGCGGCTGCACGCCCGCGCCCACACGCGCGAGCACGGCGAAGACCCTGCGGAAATAAGCTCGTGGACATGGCCGGCCACATCCTCGTCCTGAACACGGGTTCCTCGTCGATCAAATACGAGCTCGTGGACGTCCGGACCCAAGAGCGCCCGGCCCGGGGCCTGGTCGAACGCATCGGCGAGGAGAAGGGGCGGCTCACGCACCGGACCGGCGACGGGCCGCCGTACGAGCGGGAGCAGTCCTTCCCCGGGCACGGCGAGGGGCTGGACGCGGTCATGGAGGCGTTCGCCGCAGCGGGGCCCACCCTGGACCCCGTCGCGGTCGGGCACCGTGTCGTGCACGGCGGCACCCGGTTCACCGAGGCCGTGCTCGTCGACGACGGCGTGATCGCCGCCATCGAGGAGCTCGCCCCGCTCGCTCCCCTGCACAACCCGGTCAACCTCGCCGGCATCCGCGTCGCGCGCGCGGCGTTCCCGGAGGTGCCGCAGGTGGCCGTGTTCGACACCGCGTTCCAGCTGACGCTGCCGCCGGAGGCGTACACGTACGCGGTGCCCCGCGAGTGGCGCGAGCGGCTCGGCGTGCGGCGCTTCGGCTTCCACGGCACCTCCTGCGCGTACGTCTCCCGCCGTGCCGCCGCCTTCCTGGGCCGCGACCCGGCCGGGCTGAACCTGATCGTGCTGCACCTGGGCAACGGCGCCAGCGCCACCGCGATCTCCGGCGGCCGCAGCGTGGACACCTCCATGGGGATGACGCCTCTGGAAGGGCTGGTCATGGGCACCCGCTCGGGCGACGTGGACCCGGCGCTCGCCGGCTACCTCGCCCGGGTGGACGGCCTCGACGCCGGGCAGGTCGAGAGCGCGCTCAGCCACCACGGCGGCCTGCTCGCCCTGGCCGGGACCGGCGACATGCGGGAGGTACGCGGCCGCGACGACGACACGGCCAGGCTGGCGCTGGAGATCTACACCAGGCGCGTGCGCAAGTACGTCGGCGCCTACTACGCGCTGCTCGGCCGGGTCGACGCGATCGTGTTCACCGGCGGGGTGGGCGAGCACGACGCCGCCACCCGCGCCGCGTCCCTGGCCGGGCTCGACCGGCTCGGCATCGCCGTGGACCCGGCGCGCAACGAGGCGGGCCCGGCCGGCGAGCGGGCCGTGTCCCCTCCGGGGGCCGAGGTGTCCGTGCTGGTCATCCCCACGGACGAGGAGTGGGAGATCGCCCGCCAGGCCCTCGCGCTGATCTCCGGCGGGTCATGACCACGTGCCGGGCACGAGTGCCACCATCTTCCTCATGCTCGCGCCATGATCGCCGGCTGGCACCTTCGACCACGGCCACCATCACGAGCGCAGCTTCGTCCCGCTGGAACCCGGTGAGCGGCTGCTGCTCGGGCTCTGCTTCTGCGCGCACTGCGGCCGCGCCGCCGGGGCGGCCGGCGTGGACGCGGGCCGCCTGCGCGCCGACTACGGCATGTATCCGTGGCGGGTGCTGGCCAGGCCCGGCGGCCCTCGCCCGGGTTCCCGCGTAGCTCCCGGTCAAGGGGAGGACGGGGGGAACTGCTCGGCCAGCCCGTCGATGCCGACGAGCGGGGCTGACAGCAGCTCGCGGATCCGGCGCTCGCGCAGGCGCAACGCTTCGCGCTGCGCGTCGGTGAGCGGTATCCAGGGCTTCGGCCGCGGCGGCATCCGGGGCGGCAGCGGCCGCCCGGCGACGTAGGTGATCTCGTTGGCCAGCCGCCGGTCGGAGAAGCGGGATCGCCGGTGCGCGTCCACCAGCTCGAACTCGCCTTCCTCCAGTGCGAACACGGCGATGTCGGCGCGGGCGCCCACGGCGAGCGTGCCGGCTCCCCCGGGCAGGTTCAGCGCCCTGGCGGGGTTCACCGTGGCCGCCGCGATCACCTCCTCGAGGGGCATGCCGACGGCGAGCAGCTTCGTCATCGTGGTGGGCAGGTCGAACACGGGCCCGTACAGGCAGCGCGCGTGCAGGTCCGAGGAGATCGTGTACGGTGCCACGCCCGCCTTCAGCTGCGCTTCGAGCACGTCGAACGCGAAGCCGCCGGACCCGTGTCCGATGTCGAACAGGACGCCCGCCGCGTGCGCCTCGATCACGGCGGGGAGAATAGTGGTCCCGTCGCGCATGCCGGTGGCCAGGCCGCTGGCGCAGTGCGTGACGATGTCACCGGGGCGCAGCAGCCGGAGGACCTCGTCCACGGTGGGCGGGGCGACGCCGATGTGCACCATCACCGGGACGCCGCCCGTCTCGGCCACCGCGATCGCGCGGCGCAACGGCTCCAGCCCGTTCTCGCCCACCGTCTTGCGGTCCATGCGGACCTTCACGCCGTAGATCAGGTCGCGGTTGGTCGCGAGGGTCGCCGCGGCGAGGTCGACGTCGCAGTTGGCCAGTTCGCGATTCTCCCCGTCCGGTGCGGTCAGCCCGACCGCGGAGATGTTGAGCAGCGCCGCGACGCGCACCTGGGAGTCGCTGATCGCGGCGCGCAGGGACTCGATGGCGTACGCGCCGGCCGAGCCGGCGTCGATCCAGGTGGTGACTCCGGAGTACCAGGCGACGGAGTCGGGATCGATCCCCCAGTAGGTGGCTCCCGGATGCACGTGCGTGTGCAGGTCGACCAGGCCTGGTGTGATCAGCTTGCCGCCGGCGTCGATGACCTCGCGGGCGGCGTGCCGGGGCAGGCCGGGGGCGACCGCGGCGATCCGGCCGCCGCGCACCGCCACGTCGAACCGGCCGACGTGCCCGCCGCCGACGTCGATGACCTCGCCACCGGACAGCAGCAGATCGTAGGACATGATCCTCCTATGCGCGTAGGGGCGCGGTCAGGACGGCGAGGTCTCGCCCGTCAGGGCGCTGCCGATGCCGAGGCGGTAGAGCCGTGTCGGCCGGCCTTTGCGGTGCATCTGCTCGCTGCCTTCCTCGGTGACCAGGCCGGACTCGCTGAGCTTGCGGATCAGCCGGCGTCCGCTCGGGTCGGTGATGCCGAGTGAGGCGGCGAGATCGCTGGGTGAGATGAGCCGGCCTTCGAGGCTGCGTTCGAGGGCGGCCAGCCGGGACAGGGTCGCCGCGCTCAGGCCGGCGCGGCGGGCGAGCCCTTCGAGGTCGCCGCCGTGGTCGCGGTAGGTGAAGGCGAGCGGGGATTCGGGGTCACTCACCGGGCCGTTCATCGGGCCGATGATGACCCCGCTGTCCTCGACCAGGTAGGCGGAGGGCGTGCTCTCCTGTTCGGCCCGCGACGCCGCCCATTCGGCGAGCTGGACGCAGGTGCGGGCGGAGCCGCCCACGCCGAATCCGGCGGCCAGGCGGATGCCGAGCATCTCCTGGGCCTGGTCGAGGATCGGAAGGGAGACCCAGTTGTGGGTGACGTGCTCGAACAAGGCCTTGTGGGCGAAGACGACCACGCCGCGGCGGTCGCGGTTCTCGATCCAGGCCTCGCTGAACTCCGGTGTGTTGACCAGCAGGTTCATCAGCCCGATCCGGGCCCGGTCCAGGTCGGCCTGCGCGTCCTGGGTGACCGGGAGGAAGACGCCCGCGGCGAATCGTGACGCGCTGGCCTGCCGGGACTGGATGCGCAGCGCGAGCTCGTGCAGGTTCGCCCGGATCGTGGCCACGCCGGGGAGCGCGTTGAGCACGGGGACCGAGCCGGCCAGCCGCGCGGTGACCGCGGTGCGCAGGCTGATGGCGTAGGCGGCGCCGGTCCGCTCCTGGAAGCGGCGGTGGAAGTCCACGATCTCCTCGACGCTCTGCTCCGGGTTGTACGGCAGGCAGGCGACCTGCCCGCGGTCGAGTTCGAGCGCCTGGGTGACCTCGTCGACCGTCTCCGGGTCGAAGGTGTCGATGCTGACCGGGGTCGCCGGCCACCGGCGTGCCTGCGCCCGGAAGAACGCGATGGACAGGTCGAGGCCGGCGGATTTGGTGACCGTGACCGACAGGTCGGCCGGGAGCAGGTCGCGCGACTTGGCGAAGGGGACCTGCCCGAGCAGCAGCCCGTTCAGCTTCTCGCGGCCGACGAGCTCCTGGACGCGCGGGCGGATCTCGTCCTCGTGCTCGTAGAGGACCCACTCCAGCCGCACGCCGGAGAGGGTGCGGGCCGCCTCCTCGAAGACGGTGCGGTGACTCGTGTGGATGACGAGTCCGATCACGATCGCCATGATCCCCCTATATGACCCATGTTCGAAAGTAGTTCGCCCTTGACCAGGACACACCGTTTTAACGAACCGCACTGTTGACGCGGACTCCCCCACAGGAGCATTGTGATTCCCACCCTACTACGAACCATTTACGAACATAGACCGTTAAGGAGGAGCAATGGAAGGAATGACCCGGCGCGCGCTGATCGCCGCGGCGGTCGGCGCGCTGCTCGCCACGACAGCGTGCAACGTCGACTCCGGCGGCACCGTCGCGAGCACCGCCGCCGGCGCGACGGCCGCCGCCACGCCCAAGGCGCTCAAGGTCGGCTGGTCCACGATCTACCTGGCGCCGTCGTGGATGCAGCAGACGCTGAAGATGCTGGAAGAGGACGTCGCGAAGCTGAAGAGCGCAGGCAAGGTCGCCAGCTACGAGACCTTCAACGCCAATGGCGACACCTCCCAGCAGATCGCCCAGATCCAGGCGATGATCACCCAGAAGTACAATGTCATTCTCGTCGACGCCGGTTCCTCCACAGCGCTCAATCCGGTGATGGAGCAGGCCGTGGCGGCGGGCATCGTGGTGGCCAACTTCGACAGCCTGGTGACCAGCGACAAGGTCATCAGGGTCGGCACCGACCAGGTCGAGTGGGGCCGTATGACCGCCCAGTGGCTGGCCGACAAGCTCGGCGGCAAGGGCGAGATCATCGCGATGAACGGCCCGGCCGGCGTGTCGGTCAGCGAGGAGCGCTGGAAGGGGGCCGAGGAGGTGCTCAAGAAGTACCCGGACATCAAGATCGCGGCCAACGTGCACAGCGAGTACAACCTGGCCCCGGCGGCGCAGGCGTTCGCCTCGGCCTACTCCGCGAACCCGGACATCACCGGCGTCTTCTCCCAGGGCGGCGCGCTGTCCGCGGCGGCCCTGCAGACCCTGATCAAACAGGACAAGAAGCTCGTCCCGATCACCGGGGAGAACTACAACGGGTTCCTGAAGATGTGGGCCGAGAATCGGTCGAAGGGCTTCTCCTCACTGGCCACGGCACAGCCCAACTACCTGTCAGTGATCGCGCTCCAGGCGGCGGTGGCCAAGGCCGGCGGCGCGAGCGTGCCGGCGAACATCACGGTCCCCCTCCCCGAGATCACCGACAACAACCTCGACCAGTTCGTCAAGGCCGACCAGCCCGACGACTCGTACCCGATCCAGCCGCTCGCGCAGGCCGAGATCGACAAGCTCATCGGCAAGTAGCGGAGGAAACCGCTGATGACCCTGCTGAACGTCGAGCGGGTGTCGAAGTCCTTCGCCGGAGTCTCCGTCCTGCGCGAAGTCAGTTTCGACATACAGCCCGGAGAGGTGCTCGCCCTGGTGGGCGAGAACGGCGCCGGAAAGAGCACCGTCCTGTCCCTGATCACCGGCCTGCTCGCGCCCGATTCCGGGACGATCAGGTACGACGGCGAGCCGGTCCGCGCGTGGTCCCCGCACCGCGCCCGGGCCACCGGCATCGCCTCGGTGCATCAGGAGCTGAGCCTCAACCCGCACCAGAGCGTGGCGGAGAACGTGTTCCTCGGCGCCTGGCCCAGCCGCCACGGCCTGGTACGCCGGCGCGACCTGGTGGCCCGCGCCCGCCCGCTGCTGGAGCGCGTCGGTCTGGACGCCGACCCGCGTACGCCCGCCGGACGGCTGCCACTGGGCGCGCAGCAGCTGGTGGAACTGGCCAAGGCGCTGGCCGCGGACCCGCGCCTGCTGATCCTCGACGAGGCGACCTCCGCGCTCGACGACGACCAGGTACGCGCGGTCTTCAGGGTGGCCGGCGACCTGCGGGAGCGGGGCGGGGCGGTGGTGATCGTCAGTCACCGGATGGGCGAGCTGCTGGCCATCAGCGACCGGCTGACCGTGCTCAAGGACGGTGAGGTGATGGCCACCCGCACGCGCGAGGAGACCGGCCACGACGACCTCGTCCGGCTCATGGTCGGGCGAGAACTGTCGGACATGTTCCCGGCGAAGGCGGCGCCGCCGGGAGCCGACCCGGTGCTGCGCGTCACCGGGCTGTCCATCCCGGGCTCGTGCGCCGGCGTCGGCCTGGAGCTGACGCCCGGCCGGATCGTCGGGCTGGGCGGGCTGCAGGGCCAGGGGCAGCGCGAGGTGCTGCGCGCCCTGTTCGGCCTGCGCCCCCACAGCGGGCGGATCGAGATGGACGGGCGAACCTGCCGGCTCGCCTCACCCCGGGAGGCGATCCGCCGGGGCATCGGCTACGTGCCGGAAGACCGCAAGACCGAAGGACTCCACGTGATGCGCAGCGTCCGCGACAACCTCGCTCTGACCAGCCTGCGCGCACTCGCCCCGGCCCGCACGCTGACCACCGTCTCCCGGCAGCGCGAGAACGAGCTGGTCGGCGAGCTGATCCAGCGGATGCGGATCAAAGTCGCCACACCCGCCCAGGAGGCGCGCCGGCTCTCCGGCGGCAACCAGCAGAAGGTGGCCCTGGCCAAGTGGCTGCCGAACCGGCCACGCGTGCTGCTGCTCGCCGAGCCCACCCGCGGCATCGACGTCGGCACCAAGCGCGAGATCTACCACCTGCTGCGCGAGCTGGCCGCCGACGGCATGGCGGTGCTCGTCACCTCCGGCGACACCATGGAACTGGTCGGGCTGTGCGACGAGGTCCTCGTGATGTACGAGGGCGCGGTCGTGGATCGGCTGGCCGCGCCGGACCTGACCGAAGAACGCCTGGTCCACGCCTCGGTGGCGGGCCGGATCGCGACCGGGGAGGCCTCTCGTGCGTGACCGGCCGCTCCGGCGCGCCGCGCGGGGCCACCTCGACCTCCTCGGGCCGGCCGGCCTGCTGGTCGTGGTGCTCGCCGTCTACTGGCGGCTCGATCCGACGCTGCTCCAGCCGTCGACGATCACCATCCTGTCCGCGCAGTTCCTGCCGTTGATCATGGCCGCGATCGGCCAGACCATCGTCATGCTCACCGGCGGCATCGACCTGTCGCTGGGGGCCGTGCTCTCGCTCGGCATGGCGGTGTTCGTGGTCGTCCCCGCCGACGTCGTGACCGCCATGGCGATCGCGCTGGTGGTCACCGTGCTCGCCGGCGCGGCGAACGGGGCGCTGGTCGCCTACGCCGGGCTGCCGCCGATCATCGTCACGCTCGCCGCGTCCTTCCTGTGGGCCGGGGTGACGCTGATCGCGCTCCCCCAGCCCGGCGGGCACGTGCCGGAGGGGCTGGTGCGGGCCTACAACCTCGGCTGGTACGGCCTCGCGCTGCCCGCGATCGCCATCGGCGTGGCCCTGGCGGTCTGGAAACTGGTCAAGACGACCCGGTTCGGGCTGGCCCTCTACGCGGTCGGCGGCAACGAGCACGGGGCGTTCGCCAACGGCATCAACACCCGAAGGGTCAAGATCATCGCTTACGGTCTGGCCGGGCTCTTCACCGGGCTGGCCGGCATCGGCCTGGCGATCCAGACCGGCTCGGCAGACCCGACGATCGGCACCCCGTACACGTTGAACTCCATCGCCGTCGCGGTGCTCGGCGGGATCAGCTTCTTCGGCGGCGTCGGGCAGATGCGGGGCGCGCTGCTCGGCGCGCTCCTGCTCGGTCTGCTCTCCAACCTGCTGCTGTTCACCGGGATCTCGACCTTCTACCAGCTGATCCTGCAGGGTGTCGTGCTCGTCGTCGCGGTCGCGGTGAAGACGCTGGCGACCAGAGAGAGGGTGGCGTGATGGCCGCGCTGCGGGACAACCGGGCCGTGTGGGCGTTCGGCGTGCTCGTGGTGACCTGGCTGGCGGCGATCCTCTTCGCCGGCGGGTTCGACAGCGTCGGGAGCGTGCGCTACCTGGTCCAGACGGCGTCCTTCCTCGGCATCGTCGCCGTGGGGCAGACGCTCGTGGTGATGATGAGCGGGATCGACCTGTCGGTCTCGGCCGTGGTGGCCCTGTCGGCCGTCGTCTGCGCGCAGGTCGCCGCCGCGTCGGGCGGCACCGCCGCGATCCTCATCGCGCTGGCGGTCAGCGCGCTGGTCGGGCTGGTCAATGCCGCGGGCCTGATCTGGCTGCGCCTGCCGCCGATGGTGATGACGCTGGCGACCGCGACCGTGATCTCCGGCGCGCTGCTCATCTACACGGGCGGCTCGCCCCGCTCGGCCCGGATCCCGCTGCTGGACGCGCTGGCCAACGGCAGCGTGGCCGGGATCCCGCTGGCCACGATCCTGTGGCTGGCCATCGCAGCCGTCGCCGCCTGGTTGCTGCACCTGTCGCGGCTCGGGCGCTACGCCTTCGCGCTGGGCACCAGCGAGCCCGCCTCGCGGGCCTCGGGCGTGCCGGTGCCCGTCACCACGCTGGCGATGTACGCGGGCTGCGCGCTGCTGGCCGGAGTCGCCGGGCTGGTGCTGCTCGGATTCACCGGAACCAGCTCGCTGACCATGGGCAATCCGTACCAGTTGCTGTCGATCGCGTCGGTCGTCCTGGGCGGCACGTCCATCCTGGGCGGGCGCGGGCACCTGCTCGGCACGGTCGCCGGCGCGCTGCTGCTGACGCTGCTGACCGCGCTGCTGGTGGCGTGGAACCTCGGCGAGGGGCTGCGCCAGGTCGCCCTGGGGCTGCTCATCATCGGGCTGCTGCTGGTCTACGCCCGGGAACGGCGGACGACGTGAACGCCGAAGCCCTGCTGCGCGAGCTGGTCGGCACCCCCAGCGTCAACCCGCGCGACGGATCCGGTCCGGGCGAGGCGGCGCTGGCCGGAATCGTCCGGCGATGGCTCATTTACCACGGGATCACGGCCGAGACGCACGAGGTGCTGCCCGGCCGGCCCAACGTCGTGGCCGTGGTGCCCGGCCGTGACCCCCGCGCCATCCTGCTGGCCTCGCATCTGGACACCGTGGAGGTCGACGGCATGACCGTGGACCCGTACGCGGGCGAGGTGCACAACGGGCGGATGTACGGCCGGGGCGCCTGCGACGCGAAGGGCTCGCTCGCCGCCTTCATGCTCGCCGCGGCGGAGCTGGCCGCGGGCCCGGTCCCGCCGTACACCGTGGTGCTCGCCGGCGTCATCGACGAGGAGTACCGCTACCGGGGAGTGCTGGGCCTGCTCGACAGCCTGCCCGTGGCGGAGGTCGTCGGAGCGGTGGTCGGCGAGCCGACCGGCCTGGCGGCGGCCATCGCGCACAAAGGCGTGGTGCGCTACACGGTGCGCACGCTCGGCGAGGCAGGTCACACCTCCCGCCCGGAGGAGGCGGTCAACGCCGTCTCGCTGATGGCCCGCGTGCTCGGCCACCTCGACGCGACCCCGCCCGCGCTGCCCGCCCACCCGCTGCTCGGCCCGGCCACCAGGTGCGTCACGCGCATCCAGGGCGGCACCGGCCCGAACATCGTCCCCGGGCGCTGCGAGATCGACGTCGACCGGCGCACGCTGCCCGGGGAGGACCCGATGGCCGTGTGGCGGCACGACGGGGAGGAACTGGGCAGGCTGCTGCCCGGACGGATCGAGCTCGACCCTCCGTTCAACGTGGACTACGCGCTGGACACCCCGGCGGACAGCCCGATCGTCGCCGCGCTGTCCGGCGCGCTCGCCGCGCGCGGGCGCGATGCGGGCGTGTGCGGCATGCCGTTCTGCACGGACGCCAGCAAGCTCGCGCGGGCCGGCATCCCGGCCGTGGTGTTCGGGCCGGGATCCGTCCTCGACGCCCACTCGGCGGACGAGTCGGTGGCCCTGGCCGACGTGCGGTTCGCCGCCGAGGTCATCGCCGACCTGGCCCGGCGGGTCGAGGTGAGCGCGTGCGACTGACCGAGCACGTGGACCTGGTCGGCAGCGGCGCCGCCGGATTCGATCTCACCGACCCCCTGGACTGCCACGTCTACCTGGTACGGGGCACCCGGGCCTGCGCGCTGATCGACGCCGGCGCCGGGTACGGCGTCGAGGCGATCCTGCGCAACGTGGGCGCCGCCGTCCCGGCGTACCTGCTCCTGACCCACGGCCACGCCGACCATGCCGGCGGCGCCGCCGAGATGGCGCGCCGGGTGCCCGGGCTGCGCGTGCTCGCCGGCCCACCGGCCGACCGGTGGATAGCGACCGGCGACGAAGCGATGATCAGCCTCGACCGCGCCCGGGCGGGCGGCACGTACCCCGGCGTCTACACCTTCCCCGCCTGCCCGCAGGTGGCGCCGATCGCCGACGGCGCGCACATCGACCTGGGCGGGGTGACGCTGCGCGCGATCGCGACGCCCGGCCACGCCGACGGCCACACCTGCTACCTGCTGGAGGCGCGGGGGCACCGCGCCCTGTTCTCCGGCGACTGTGTCTTCACCGGCGGGCGGGTGTCGCTCCAAAACCTGCACGACTGCCGGGTGCCCGAGTACGCCGCCAGCCTGGCCCGCCTGGCCGGGTTCGAGGTGGACGCCCTCTTTCCCGGCCACCACGAGATCTCGCTGAACCGGGCCCGCCGGCACCTGACCACAGCGCGGGACGTCCTCGCCCGCGGGCTGCTACCAGAAAGTACGACATGACCCTCACCGTCCCGGCAGAGCAGATCGACTGGCGTACCAAGGGGATGTGGCGGCCCGGCCCGGCGATCTCCCTGGACGAGTTCGCCGCCGGCCGGCCCAGCCTGTTCGGCGGGGAGTTCACCTGGCCGCTCATGGTCGCCGGCCAGGCCGCCATCGCGCACAACATCGACACGCTGGCCCGCTTCTGCGCCCGGCACGGCCTGGAGTTCGCCCCCCACGGCAAGACCACCATGGCGCCCTCGCTCTTCGCCGCCCAGCTGCGCGCGGGAGCCACGGCGATCTCCGTGGCCACCGCCAACCAGGCGCTCGCGTGCCGCCGGATGGGGGTGCCGAGCGTGCTGCTCGCCAATGAGCTGCTCGATGTGGGCCCGCTGCGCTGGGCGGCCGAGCAGGTGGAGCAGGGCTTCGGCTTCCTGTGCTTCGCCGACTCGGTGGCCGGGGTGCGGGCGATGGCCGAGGCGGTCGCGTCCGTGCCGGGTGAGCGGCCCCTGCGGGTGCTCGCCGAGCTGGGCCATCCGGGCGGGCGCACCGGATGCCGCAGCGTCGCGGAGCTGACCGAGGTGGCGCGGGCGGTGACCGGAGCCTCCCGGCTGGAGCTCGCCGGTGTGGCCGCGTACGAGGGCGGGCTGCCCGACGTGGCGGCCGCCGGCCGCTACCTGGACGAGGTGCGGGCGGCCGTCCACGAGCTGGCGGCGCGGGGCCTGCTGGCCGAGGAGGTGATCGTCACCGCGGGCGGCAGCAAGTATTTCGACGCCGTCGCCGATCGGCTGGCCGGCTCCTGGTTGCCCGGCCACCGCCTGCGGACGATCCTCCGCAGCGGCGCGTACATCTCGCACGACGACGGCATCTACCGGGAGTGGACACCGTTCCGGCGGATCCCCGGGGAGGGCTCGCTAAAGGCGGCGCTCGAGGTGTGGGCGCAGGTGACCTCGACGCCGGAGGACGGTCTGGCCATCGTCGGCCTCGGCAAGCGCGAGGTGTCCTATGACGAGGGCCTGCCGCTGCCGCGACGGGTCCGCGCGCTGGACGGCACGCTGCGCCCGGCCGCCGGCCTGCGCGTCAGATCGGTCAACGACCACCACGCGTACGTCGAGGTGGAGGCGGGTGCCGAGGTCGCGCCGGGTGAGCTGATCTGTTTCGGCATCTCCCACCCGTGCACCGCGTTCGACAAATGGCAGGTGATTCCGGTGGTCGCGGACGACTACACGGTCGTGGACCTGATCCGCACCTACTTCTGAGCCCCCAGGATCGCCCGAGTCTCTGGGAATGACTCCGCTGTAGGGTTGTCCGGAAATCGGCGGATGGACAGGTGGGTCAGGTGGAGGTCGAGCAGACAGCGCTGCCGGGCATCGGATTGCGGCACGATTTCACCACCCGCGCCGGTCAGCGCGTGGGCGTGGTGTCCCACCGCACCGGGCGCCGGGACCTGGTGATCTACGACAAGGACGACCCCGACCGCGCCTGCCAGACGGTCAAGCTGAACGACGAGGAGGCCGACGCCCTCGCCGAGCTCCTCGGCGCCCCGCGCATCGTGCAGCGGCTCAACCAGCTGCATCAGCAGGTCGAGGGCCTGGTCAGCGTGCAGTTGCCGATCCCGGCCGGCTCCCCCTACGTGGACCGCCCCATGGGCGAGGCCCGGGTGCGCACCCGTACCAGCGCCTCCGTCGTCGCCGTCGTCCGCTCCGGGCAGGTGTACGCCAGCCCCGGCCCCGACTTCGTCTTCCGCGAAGGGGACGTCGTGGTCGTGGTGGGCAGCGAGGACAGCACCTCCGGGGTCGCCGGCATCCTGGCGGAAGGGTAGGACCGCGGGTGCACGAAACCGCGGTTCTCTTTCTCGAATTCGGTGCTGTTCTCCTCGGTCTCGGCGTGCTGGGCGCGCTGGCGTTGCGCGTCGGCATCTCCCCCATCCCGCTCTACCTGATCGCCGGCCTGGCGTTCGGGACCGGCGGGGTGCTGCCGCTGGCGACCAGCGAGGAGTTCATCTCCGTCGGCGCGGAGCTGGGCGTGGTGTTGCTGCTGCTGACGCTCGGCCTGGAGTACAACGCCGACGAGCTGGTGACGAGCCTGACCGGCAACGCCCGCGCGGGCCTCGTGGACATGGTGCTCAACGCCGCGCCCGGCGCGATCTGCGCGCTGCTGCTGGGCTGGGGGCCGGTCGCGGCCGTGGCCATGGCGGGCGTCACCTACGCCACCTCCTCCGGCATCACCGCCAAAGTGCTCTCCGACCTGGGGTGGATCGGCAACAGGGAGACGCCGACGGTGCTGTCGCTGCTGGTGTTCGAGGACCTGACGATGGCGATCTACCTGCCGGTCCTGACCACCATGCTGGCCGGGCTGAGCCTGGTGAGCGGGGCGATCTCGGTCGGCGTCGCGCTGGCCACTGTCAGCGTGGTGCTGGTCGTGGCACTGCGGTTCGGGCGCTTCATCGAGGCGTTCGTCTCCAGCCCAAACTCCGAGGTGCTGCTGCTCAAGGTGGTCGGGCTCGCGCTGCTGGTCGCCGGGCTGGCGCAGCAGCTGCAGGTGTCGGCGGCGGTGGGCGCGTTCCTGGTCGGGATCGCGCTGTCCGGCCAGCTCGCCGAGGACGCGCAGGCGCTGCTGGCGCCGCTGCGTGACCTGTTCGCGGCGGTGTTCTTCGTGTTCTTCGGCTTCCAGACCGATCCGGCGAAGATCCTGCCGGTGGCCGGCCTGGCCGCGCTGCTGGCGCTGGCGAGCATGGTGACCAAGCTCCTGACGGGCGTGTACGCGGCCAGGCGGGCCGGCATCGGCAAGGCCGGGCAGGCGCGGGCGGGCATCGCGCTGATCCCGCGCGGCGAGTTCAACATCGTGATCGCCGGGCTGGCGGTGGGCGCCGGCGCGCATCCCGACCTGGGGGCGCTGGCGGCGGCGTACGTCCTGATCCTGGCGGCGTTCGGCCCCCTCGCGGCCAAGCTCGTGCAACCTGTGATCACTGCCATCGCCAAGCGGGCCTGATCCGCTAGTTTGTTCGCATGGCCAACCGGAGACCCGCACACCCCATCGACAAGACGATCGGCGCCGCGGAGTGGGACACCCTGGAGCTCTCGGGCGCGAGCTACCGCCGGGTCCTGTTCCAGGACGTGGACATGACGGAGCTGGTCGACCACGGCTCGACGTTCGAGGAGTGCACGTTCGGCAACGTGCGCTTCAACGTCTCCGAGCACACCGACGCGCAGTTCCTCAACTGCTCGTTCATCCGGTGCTCGTTCTTCGACGCGACGTTCAAGGGCTGCAAGCTGACCGGGAGCGTGTTCGACTCGTGCACGTACGGGCTGCTGAAGGTCGAGGGCGGCGACTGGTCGTACGTCGCGCTGCCCGGCGCGGACCTGCGCGGCAGCTCCATCGACGGCGCCCGGCTACGCGAGGCCGACCTGAGCGGGGCCCGGCTGGAGGGCGCGGAGCTGCGGCGGGCGGACCTGTCGGGGGCGTGGCTGCGCGGCGCCGACCTCACCAAGTGCGACCTGCGCGGCAGCGATCTGAGCACGCTGGACCCGCACGAGGTCACGCTGAAGAACGCGATCATCGACCCGTTCCAGGCGACGGTCGTCGCCGCCGCTCTCGGCCTGGTCGTCCGCGAATGACTTGAGGGTGACGGAGTGGACGAACTGCTGGCTCTTCAACGGAGTGACACATCGCATGGCGTCTTAAGTGATCTAGGTAGCGGTTCACCGGACCTTCCCGTACTGTTGGCCAAATCTCAAACGATCTTCAAATCTGGGAGGTTCAGTATGATGAGAGCAGGCTTCAAGGCGTGGGCCGTGGCCTCGGGTGCCGCACTTCTGCTGGTTACTGGAGCAGGCAGCGCAAATGCGCAGACCACACAGACGGCGAACTGCTTCACGAAGGTGGACGGGGGCAGGACGATAACGGGAAACCCCTGGGTCAAGGTGAAGAACACCTGCGCCTGGGGCTACAACGTCAAGGCCTTCTGGAAGTACGGGCCCGACAGCACCTGCAAGCTGCTTTCGGAGGGGCAGACGAGGAGGTACGAGTCCACCCCTACCGCTGTTTATCAGAGCACGGAAATCTGCTGAAGTCGCGACGCGGGTAACGATGTGACGCTGCGGCTTCCACCAGAAGCATGTCGAGTGGGTGCCCGACCGACGAAGCTCAACCAGATCCCGGCGGAGGTTCTGCGCGACCGGTATAAGCCGGTATAAGCAGGTGCCACACTGCAAGTGAACATGAAATAGGTGAGGCGCTGAGAGCGATTCTCAGCGCCTCACCTCGCGAGCGACACGCCGAGCTGGAAGATCCCGCCCGAACCTCAAAGCCCCTTTTCAGGAGCAAGTAGCTAGGCCGTCACGGCACGCAGGGCGCCGGGGTGGCGGCCGGTGAGGCGGTCGAGCGCGGCGGCGGTGGCGGCGTCGGCCGGCAGGTGGACGAGCAGCCGCTGCTCGCCGCCGGCCAGGTCGAGCGCCTCGCGGGCCAGCCGCAGCTCGCCGGCCTCCGGATGCGCAAGCCGCTCCACGGGGGCGGGCCGCGGCGGCGCCGACGGCACCGTGAACCGCTCCGTGAAGGCCTCGCCCGCCGCGAACGTCAGCTCGGCGACCAGCTCGTCGGCGTAGGCGTCGCCGCCGCTGGACTCCAGCCGCAGGGCGGCGGCGTGCTCGTCGGCGACCCGGTCCCAGTCGGGGTAGGCGATCCTGGCCCGCAGGTCGGTGAACACGTATGCGATCACGTTGGGCGACTCGCCGTCCAGCAGCCCGATGGGGCCGAAGACCCGCTCGTAGCCGGTGGTGTGGGCGAGCACCTCGCCCAGCCGGTTGAGCACGGCGGCGGGCGCGGGCTCCAGTCGGTCGAGCACCGCGCGCACGGTCGGCCGCACCGTGCGGGCCGGCGCCTGGTCCGCCCCCGGGCACAGCGCGATGCCACCACTGATGATCTTGGCCAGGTGGCGCAGGTGGATGCGCTCCTCGGGCGTCATCCGCAGGGCGTCGGCGAGGGCCACGAGCACCTGCGTGGACGGGTTGCGGTCGCGGCCCTGCTCCAGCCTGGTCAGGTATTCGACGCTCACCCCGGCCACAGTGGCGAGCTCGGACCTGCGCAATCCCGGCGTGCGCCGCCGCGGCCCGTCCGGCAGCCCCACGTCGGCGGGCTTGACGGCCTCGCGGCGGGCGCGCAGGAACGCGCCCAGCTCGTTGTCGCTCACGACCCCGAGTCTACGGGGGCTGCCGCGCCCCTATCGTGGCCCTGCCGGGGCCAGTCTCCGCCCGGCCTTCCTCCGCCTCACCGGCGGCGGCAGATTGGGACCCATAAGGACATGAAACTTGTGAGGAGATCAACGTGATGCGTTACCGGCTACTCGGCCGTACCGGACTGCGAGTGTCGGAGCTGTTCCTGGGCGCGATGACCTTCGGCGCGGCCTCGCCGGAGGTGCGGCGGATGCTCGACGTGTACGCCGACGCCGGCGGCAACGTCGTGGACACGGCCTCGATGTACGGCGAGAGCGAAAGCGTCGTCGGCGAGCTGCTCCAGGGCCGCCGCGATCGTTTCGTGCTGGCCACCAAATACACCGGCTCCCGTGATCGCGGCGACCTCAACGCGGCCGGCAACCACCGCAAGAACCTCGTGCTGTCATTGGAGCAGAGCCTGCGGCGGCTGCGGACCGACTACATCGACCTCTTCTGGGTGCACGTCTGGGACCGGCACACGCCGATCGAGGAGACGATGCGGGCGCTTGACGACGTGGTGCGCGCCGGGAAGGTGTTGTATCTCGGCATATCCGATGCTCCGGCGTGGCTGGTCAGCCGGGCCAACACCCTTGCCGAGTGGCGCGGATGGACGGAGTTCGCCGGGCTGCAGGTGCCGTACAGCCTGCTCAAGCGGGACGTGGAGCGGGAGCTGCTGCCGATGGCGCAGGCGTACGGGATGAGCGTGGCGGCGTGGGGGACGCTCGAGCGCGGCATCCTGTCCGGCCGGTACAACGCCCCGGGGGCGGCGGCCTCCCGGGTGTCGCCCGACTCCCTCACCGACCGGGACCGGGCGGCGGCGCGGACGGTGGTCGAGGTCGCCGGCGAGCTGGGCGTCACGGCGGCGCAGGTGGCGCTGGCGTGGGCGATGGGGCGCGGCGTGCACCCGATCGTCGGGGCCAGCAGCGCCGAACAGCTCAAGGACAACCTGGGGGCGGCCGGAATCGCGCTGCCCGAGGAGGCGGTGCGGCGGCTGGAGTCGGCGGTGCCCTTCGAACTGGGCTTCCCCCGGGACTTCGTCGAGGAGGTGGACCGCAGCGCGGGCATCTACGGCGACGCCGTGGGATTGCTCGACGGCCGCTGACCCCGGCTCCCTTCCGCCGGCTGGGACGCGCCGCGTGCGCGGTCCTGCCGAAACCGCTCAAGTCCCTTCGGGGTTGCGGCGCGCGGACCTGATCAGGACGAACGCGCCCAGCGCGACGAGCCCCGCCAAGCCGCCCCAGATCCAGCCGGGTACGCCCGCCGCCGCGGCCGCCTCCCCGGCCGCCGCCGAAGGCGTACCCGCTGCCTGGGATCCCTCGGCACCCGCGGCGGGCGAACCCTCAGGGGAAGCCGGCGAGGAAGGCGACGGGGACGGTGATCCTTTCACGCGGAAGGGGATCTCGCCCTCGATGGGATGGCCGTCGGAGGAGACGACGCGCCAGGCGATCACGTACGCGCCCGGGGCGAGCGGCCCGGTGACGTCGGCGCGCACGAACGGCCCGTCGAGCCGCGGCTTGCCGAGGCCGACCCGCTTGCCCGCCGCATCGCTCAGCACGACGAACGGGAACTTGACGCCGGCGCTGTATTCGAGCTCGATCTCCTCGACCGCGGCCGCGGAGACCTCCGCGTTCTTGGCGGGCGAGCTGCGTTTGAGCGCGTCGTGGGCGTATGCGGGCGAGGCGGGAAGGAGCAGGAGGGCCGCGCAGGCGGCCAGGGCCGGCGCCGTCGCCCGGAGTCGCGGAAAGAATGTCATCGGTCGGTCATACCTCTTCGCGGTTCGCACGTTACGCTCCGTGCCAAGGTCGGCCCGTGCCTGTCCGCCAGGCAGGAGCGAGAGGTGCAGGCTTTGGGCCTTCAAGCCCGGGTCGTCACCGGAACAACCCGGGCGCGGGCGGCCCTCGCCTGCTGACCGCGCGCGAGACGGTCTTTCCCGCGTACGCGGGGACGTCGGGAGTGACCGGCCGCCACGACGGCAGCGGGAAGCCGGCCGGGGCGGTGACGAGCAGCCGGATGAGCGGCGGCCTGGTGGCGTACAGGCGGATCAGCAGCCACAGGGCGCGCTCGCCCCGGAGCAGCCACCATGCCGTCAGCGCCGCCACCGTGAGGTGCGCCAGCGCCATGCCGGGCGCCGGGTGCGCATGCGCGGGATCAGGTCCCGCGGCGGGAGCGAGCCGTTCGAACAGCTGGTGCAGCACCGTCTGGGCGCCCACGGTCGCGGCGAGCACGGCCGCGGGGCCGCGCTCGCGCCCGGCGATCAGGTATGCCGTCGCGAGCACCGCCAGCAGGCCCGCCAGGTAGCCCTCGAACGGCACGAGGCCGCCGCCGGCCAGCGCGTGCCCGCCCGCCGACACCGCACCGCACGCTGTCGCGAAGACGACGGCTCGCGACAGTCGCAGGGCTGGCGACGCGGAGGACACAGCCGCCATCTTTCCACACACTTCTCGCCGTCCGGGGGGGTTCGCGAGGCGCGGGCCGGGGCAGCGGACCGTGATGGACACCGCCTCCGTCGCTGGTCCGGACCTGGAACGGCTGGTCCGGCAGGAGTTATCGGACGCGGGGTTCGCGGTCGAGCCGTCGATGATGGCGGTGGACGGCGGGCTCGGCGTCTGGCACGATCCCACTCGCGGTGTGATCGTCACATGGGGCACGTCGGCCGAGCGGCTGGTGAAGTATGAGACGGTCCGTACGGCGGTCCGGCTCGCGCTGCTCACGGTACTGGCCCAGGCCGGCCATCAGGTCACGGACGGCTTCGACGGGCTGGAGCTGATCATCACGTCCTGACGCCGCCACGCAACGACCGGCCCACCTCGTGCAGGTGGCGCATGGCCTGCGCCCACGACTCGACCAGGCCGCACTGGACGTAGTCGACGTCGATCGACTCGCAGTACTCGCGGACGATCGGTTGCGCCTTGCGCAGGTTCGCCGAGGGCATGCTGGGGAACAGGTGGTGCTCGATCTGGTAGTTCAGGCCGCCGAGCGCGGTGTTGATCAGCCGCCCGCCGCGCACGTTCCTGGAGGTCAGGACCTGGCGGCGGAGGAAGTCCAGCTCGTCTTCGGCGGTGAGGACCGGCATGCCCTTGTGGTTGGGCGCGAACGTGCAGCCGAGGTAGATGCCGTAGCAGGCCTGGTGCACGGCGAGAAAGAGCAGCGCCTTGCCGGGCGGCAGGACCAGGAACACCGCGCCGGCGTACGTCAGGACGTGCGCGACCAGCAGGAGCCCTTCGGCCTTGCGTCCCTTGAGCGACTTTCGCCGCAGCGCCCGGAAGCTCGCCACCTTCAGGTTCAGCCCCTCCAGAGTGAGCAGGGGGAAGAACAGGAACGCCTGCCAGCGCCCGATGAGGCGCGGGAACCCGCGGGCGGTCTCGGCCTGGTTCACCGACCAGAGCAGCGCGTCGGGCGAGACGTCGGGGTCGTGGTCCTCATGGTTGGGGTTGGCGTGGTGGCGCGTGTGCTTGTCCATCCACCAGCCGTAGCTGAGCCCGACGGCCAGGTTGCCCACCAGCAGGCCGGCGATCCGCGACGTGCGCCGCGACCGGCTGATCTGCCCGTGCGCCAGGTCGTGGGCCAGCAGCGTCACCTGAGCGAAGGCCACGGCGAGCAGCACCGCCACGAGCACCTGCCACCAGGAGTCCCCGACTGCGGCGAACAGCGCCCAGCTTCCGGCGAACAGGCCCGCCACGAGGCCGATCCTGGCCGTGTAGTAGCCTGGCCGCTTGTCCAGCAGTCCCGCCTGGGCGATGCGGCGCGACAGCTTGGCGAAGTCGCTGCCCCGCTCTCCCGTTGCCGAGGCACGGGGGGTTTCCACCACAGTCACAATGTCTCCGATGCTGGTGAGTCGAACGCGAATACTCATCAGCATCGCTGTGGCGGAGTCTATGCGAACTCCCGCGGTCACCCATCATTGTGGTAGGGCTGGCCCTACCCCGAAGGGCGCCCCCGCCGCCTGGGCATCGGGCCGGCCACCGCACTCAGCGTGGCACTGGACGACCGCACCTCGCCGGGGAATGGCGGGCGGCGGGGGCGCCGGCTCAGGCGAGCGCCGGCGCGGCCGCCTCGCCGTAGACGTGCAGGTCCGGGCGGAAGGCGGCCAGATAGGCGGTCCGGTCGCGGAAGGTCGCGGCCAGGGCGTCGCCGTAGTCGATGAGCTGGCGGTGGGCCTCCCTGCGCGGCTCGTAGCGGGCCTGGAGCAGCAGGTCGAGCAGCTCGCCGTCGCCTCCGGCCGCGCAGATGACGTCGGCCAGGATCTCCGCGTCGCGCAACGTGTAGCTCATGCCCATGCCGGTCATCGGGTGGCAGGCGAACGCGGCCGAGCCGAGCAGGGCGGCGTTGCCCTTGTGGTAGGCGGACACGCGCAGCGAGGAGACCTTGATCCGCTGCCAGGTGGCGGGCTGGAGGGCGTTGAAGGCGTCCGAGCTCTCGGTGACGAACTTCTTGAGCTCGTCGATCAGCGCGGGGATGCCGTCCTCGAAGATCTCCTTGTCGTCCTCGGGGGGCAGGCCGACGAACACCCTGGCCTGGTCCCTGCTGATCGGGTAGAGGTAGGCGAGCCAGCCCTCGGAGCTGAAGTACAGCCGGTTGAGCTGCGCGACGCTGACGCTCAGCGGCACGGTGGCCACCCGCATCAGCAGCCGCTCGTACGGCATCGTCTGCTGGTCGATCCCGAGCGCCTGGCGCACGGCGGACTTGGTGCCGTCCGCGCCGATGACGACGTCGGCCCGCAGCCGGCGCCCGTCGGTGAGCGTCAGCTCCTCCACCCGGCCGTCGCCGACCTCGATGTCGTCGATTCCGGCGTCGAACCAGAACTCCACGCCCTGCATGGCGCAGCTGGCGTAGATCAGCTCGACCAGCTCCCGGTAGGGGCGGATGAGGAAGCCGCCGTCGGGGAAGCGGCAGTCCTTGATCGGTTCGCCGTCGTGGTAGTAGCGGACGAGGTCGCGTCTGAGGCCATGGCGTCCGGCGAGGTCCGCCAGCCCGTGCCGGGCCAGCACGCGCAGGCCCGGGGGCTTGAGGAAGTCGGCGCCCGCGCTGGGGACGGAGGGTCCCTGTTCGATGACGACGACGTGCCGGCCGCGGCGGCCCAGGAGCAAGGCGAGGAAGCAGCCGCCCAGCCCGGCGCCGACGATGGCTACGTCGCACGATGTGGTTGCCATGACGAGAGCCTTTCGGTGGTTGATCTAGTGCGTGTGCCCGCGGGTCCCGGCGAGCGGGCCGGAGTCGGCCGTCCGCGGCCGCGGGACGGGGTCCATGGGGGGCGTGCGGGTCTCGACAGGCAGCAACGCGTCGGCCTCCGCCGCGACCGTGGCCAGGGTCATCCGCAGCTCCAGCAGCATCCGGCGCGGCACCTTGATCATGACGTCGCCGGGGTCGGGCCGCAGCCTGGTGATCTTGGTGAGGGCGAGCGCGCCGATCAGCACCGAGATGGCCACGCACATCGCCAGCGCGCCGGCCAGGCCGGAGAAGGGGCCGGTCATGAACGGGTGGTCGATGACGACCGACACGACCGCGACGCCGACGGCCCCGCCGACCATGCGCGCCATGGTGGCCGCGCCGACGGCGGAGGCGTACTGGTGGGGGCGGGCGGCCAGGGTGGTGGCCACGGAGGTGCCCGGCGCCAGCGCGCCGACCCCGATCCCGACCACGACGCTGGCGACCAGGCCCCACACGGTGGGTCCGGCCTGGGTGAGCACGAGCACGCACGCGCCGCCGCAGAGCAGGGATCCCGCGTAGATCAGGCCGTACGCGCCGATCCGCTTGACGATCTTCCCGGCGAGGAAGCTGGTCACGACGACGGCCACCGAGGTGGGCGTCAGCCACATGGCCACCTCCAGCATGGGGTAGCCCAGGTGGAGCAGGTAGAGCGGCTGCACGGTCAGCAGCCCGTACGACAGCGCGCCGAAGCCCCAGGTGGCCAGCCAGCCCCAGACGAACTTGGGCCGCCGCCACAGCGCCAGGTCGATGGCGGGCAGACGGTGGTGCCTGGCCTGGGCGAGCGCGCCGCCCAGCAGGAGCAGCGCGGCCAGCGCCAGCCAGACCACGTCCATGCCCCAGGCCATGGCCTTGGAGATGGCCAGCACGATGACCGCGATGCCGGCGGCGAGCAGCCACGCGCCGAGCACGTCGGGCAGTCCCCTGGCGCCGGCGCGTTTACCCGGCGGAAGGCCGACGCAGGCGATCAGGAGGGCGACGCCGATCACGACGTCGGGGACGAACAGGGCCCGCCAGCCGACGGTGGCGGCCAGCCAGCCGCCGCCCGCCTGCATGAGCAGGCAGCCGAGCCCGGAGGCGGAGCTCCACAGTGCGATCGCGCCGCGCCGCTGCGATTCCGGCAGCTCGCCGAGCAGCAGCCCGAGGCTGGCCGGGATCATCGCGGCGGCTCCGGCGCCCTGGACGGCCCGCGCGGCCAGCACGTACGACCAGGAGTCCACGGTGACGGTGGCGATCCCGCCGAGCACGAACACCACCAGTCCGACGGCCAGCACCCGGCGGCGGCCGAACAGGTCGGCCCAGCGGCCGGCGGTGGCCAGCAGCGCCGCGATCGGGATGAACGCCGCGCTGGTCAGCCAGACGAGGTCGGGGAGCGGCATGCCGGCGCCCGCCGGGGTGTACCGCAGCACGCCGACGGCCAGGGTGGTGGCCGTGGTGTCGGCCATCACCGTCAACATGACACCCGCGCCGACCAGCCGCAGCATCACGCCGTGGCGGCGGCCGACAGCGGCCGTGCTCGTCCCCCGTGCTGGTGACGAACGCACGTGGTCACCTCCAAGCTATGAGTGGTCTCCGCCGGCCTGCACACTCCGGCGGTGCGGCCGGGGAGCGGATGAACGTGGGTCAGGCGCCGTAACGGCCGGGCGAGAGCAGGCCGTCCGGGTCGAGCGCGGTCTTCATGCGGTGCAGCATGCCGAGGCCGGCGGTGCTGGTCTCGGACCAGACGTCGGCGGCGGCGTGGTCGATGTCGGAGCGGTAGATGGCGCAGCCGTGCCCGCGCAGCACGCAGTTTCCGTCGTTGCGGAGCTGGTGCGCGCGGTAGGGAGCCTCGGGCGCGCCGCGCTCGAAGAAGATCTGGATGACGCCGTTGGCCATGTGCTTGCTGACGAGGTTCCACTCGACCATGAGGGCGGTGGTGTGCGCGTCCACGGCCGTCTGCAGGGCGGCCACGATCTTCTCGGTCTTTCGCGCGCTGGTCGGCATCAGCGGCATCAGCGCCAGGAAACCGACCTCGCCTTCGTCGATCTGGTCGCAGGAGGCCACCTGGAGCGCGTTGCGCACGCCGAGGCAGGTGGGAATGCCCTGGGCCATGAGCGCCCTGGGATACAGCGGGTCGTCGGGGCGTACCTCGGCGGCGTCGACGACGCGTACCGCTTCGGCGCCCTCGACCTCGACCAGCGCCTTGCGCAGCAGTTCCGCGGCGAGCTCCACGGCGGCGTCGCTGCCGAGCAGCGGGCCCAGGATGGTGAACAGGTCCGGGTCGACGCCGGTGGGCAGCAGCCAGTCGCCGTGGCTCGGAGTGAGCGCCAGCTCGCGCACGCGCAGCAGCCCGTCGGCGGGGTTGCCGCGGCGCAGGAACCCGGCGATCGCGTCGAGCGCGACGCCGGCCTGCTCGCGCGGCAGGCGGCCGTGGACGAGGCCGATGGTCTGCGGGCGCGGCACCAGCGCGACCGCCATGGCGGTGACGATGCCCAGGTTGTGCTGGACGAACGCGGCCGTCAGGTCGGGCCCGGCGACCCGGCCGTGGTAGTGGCCGGACGGGTCGAGCCCGCCGGTGGTGACCACGCTGCCGTCGGCCAGCACGGCCTCCAGCCCGGCCACGTCGTGGACGCGGGAGCGGACGCAGCCGTCGCCGCGGTCCAGGGCGTTGCCGACGACGGAGGTGTCGGCGCAGGAGCAGGTGACGTTCAGCATCCACGGGGTGTCGCGCAGCGCCGCGGCGAGCTGGGCCTGGGTCACGCCCGGCTCGATGACCGCGAATCCGGTCTCCAGGTCAAGTCTGCGGATGCGGTTCATGCCGCTGAGGTCGACGACGACGTTGTCGTCGGTGACCGGCATGGCCGAGCCCATCCCCCAGTTCCTGCCGGTGCTGATCGGGTAAAGGCGGTGTCCTGCCGTCATGGCGTGCCGGACGAGGGCGCGTACCTCGTCGAGGGTGCGTGGCTTCTCGGTTCCCGCAATGGAGCGCGGCTGGTGACCTCCGACGTCACCCGGCATCAGCTCCACTCGCGATAATCCCTGCATGGCTCTCCTCAAGGCTCAGGCGGTGTGCTGGAGCAGGTGGTCGATGGAGCCGATGGCCTGAGCGGACATCTCTCTGATGCCGAGCAGGCGCTGCTCGACATACACGTCGTCGGCCGCGGGGACGGTCTCGGGAAGCGCGGGGACGGTCTCGGGAAGCGCGGGGACGGTCTCGGGAAGGTCGAGCGTGCCGCGCGGCGGGGACTGCACGGGAACCTCGTGCAGGCCGTAGGGGTGACGGCGGGGGCGGACGGTGTCGGTGTCGTCGTGCCTGGCGCGGCCGGGCAGGTGCGGGGGGGTTCGCATGACGGGAGCTCTCCTACCGGATCTGTATGGGTTTTCCGGGCGACCGCTCGCCGTTGAGCGGCATCGTGGTCAGCGCGCGCCCTCCTCGTGGCCGGGGTGTCCGGCCCGCGGAATGACGGCCGTGGGGGTGACCCGCGGCGCGCCGTGATTGATGACGCTCGCGGCGATCCGGCGTTCCGCCAGACCCATGTGGGGGCGGCCGCCGCCGGTGAAGCTCGGCCGGGGGGCGGCCAAGCCACGGATCATGGAGCTGGCGTGCACCCATCGTCGTGATTCGGCCAGCACATCGCGTTGTGCGCGGCGCAGGTCGCGGTGCCGCGCGTACTGCTCACAGACGGCCCGGGCGAGCACCCGCGCCATGACCAGGTGCTCCTGGCAGGCCGCCGCCACCTTCGACTCCAGCCCGGCGACCTGGGCCAGGAGGAGCTGCAGGTGCGGCAGGCCCGAACTGCGCTCGAACCCGTCGAGCTCGGCCAGCCGCTCGGGCCAGCGCAGCCGCCGCTCGATCGCGGCGCACGTGGCGGCCACGACCTGCGCGGCGGGCCGGCCGTGGCGGCTCTGCCCGTCGAGCTGCCCGTCGAGCTGCCCGTCGAGCTGCCCGTCGAGCTGCCCGTCGAGCTGCCCGTCGAGCTGCACAGCCCGCTGGGCGGTCTGCTCGAAGTCGGACAGCCGGCGCAGGCCGCTCTGCAGCAGCCGGATGCGGTTGTGCAGGCAGGCGGCGCTCCAGCCGAGGACCAGCAGCCGGTCCTTGTCGGCCTCGCAGTGCCAGCCGACCAGGGCCACCTCGCGGGCCATGCGGTGGTAGAGGACCCAGGACTCCGGCTCGGCGGGCGGCGCGGGGGTGTCGATCCACACCTGCAGGCCGCCGGGGGGCAGCTCGCCGACGCCGACGTCCACGCCCTCGGGCGCGACCCGGGCGCAGATGCGCTGGACGACGCGTTGCTGTGCGGCGGTCTCCGGTGCCACGGGCACCGGGGCCTGCCAGACGGGCGGCACTCGCTCTGGGGCCACCTTCGCCCTTGGCTCGATGCTCATCTGAGGCCACCTCCTGACCCGTGGGCCGTGCTCGATCTACGTAAATTCACACTTAATAGTGCCGCCACGATCGTCGTAAGAGTGGGGTTTTCTGTCAACTGTCACTTAACAGATCCGGCATGGTTCCCTCGCCGCCGACCGGGCGAGCGCGTGAACCGGCGACTTCCCGCAGGTGAATCCCGCGTTACGCGGCGTACATGATCCGCAGTCCGCGCGGTTCCGCAAGCGTCCGCGATCGGACGAGGAGCAGCAGGTGCCGACGCCCGGAGCCGTGGTCGCGGCCCTGTCACCGGCCGCCGGACCGGCTCCGGGCGCCGGCGCGGCACAGGCGGGAGCCGGTTACGGACTGCTACCGGAGAACTCCCGCCGGTCGGCGGCTTACCCGATCGATAGTGATTCGTCACCAGACGGCCGCGAGCCCGAAAAGGTCATTCGCCGTGGGCCTCCTGCAGCGCGGACAGGTGCTCCTGCAGCTTGGGCTCCGCGGCCTTGGCCAGGGCCACCACTTCAGGGTTCGTCCCGTCGGAGATCTCCGTCTTGGTGGCGGACAGGGCGGCCGTGTGCGCCTTGGTCATCGATGCGAGGAACTCCCGGTCGAAGTCCTTGCCCTTGGCATCCTCCAACCGGTCGATCTCGGCGCGCTGCTCGGTGGAGGGCGAGGTGGGCAGCTGGATGCCGAGTTTGGAGGCCGTCTGGGTGACCTGGGCGTCCAGCTTGGTGTGGTCCTGGACGAGCATCTTGCCGATCCTCTTGACCCGCTGCCCGGTGCCCTTGTCCTGCGCCAGCCGCCCCGCCTGGACTTCGGCGAGGTTGCCCTCATGAATGGCCTTCATCCAGGCCTTGTCCGGCTCCGACGGCTGGGTTTCGGTCTTCGGCACCACGGCCGCGGTGTTCACCGGGGCGTTGGCGCATCCTGCGAGCGCGGCGACGGCCAGCAACATGGTCAGGCGAGTACGCATGGGCTTTCCTCTGACATGAAGACACTGATCCACTACAGAGAGTAGCCATTACGGGGGTGACAGCGCGGCATTCCGGCTGCTCAGGCGCGTCCCCACGTCGCCCGCTCGGCCGCCCAGGCACGATCCCACGCTCGGCCACGCCCGCGCTCGCGTCCTCACGGCGATGTCTGTAGGGCTATCCCTACAGCACCTGCGGGGCCTCCCAAGGGGCAACTCTGCGGCCTCCCTGACAGCGCCGGTGCGCACTTCTCGGAAGACTCGTGGTCATACCGCGCGACAGGCAGAAGGGCGGCACGGCCCCCCGACTTCACGTCCGTTCCGCATATGGCATCGCCCACAAGAGGGAAGAACTATGTCCCACCACCTGGACTCCCCCGTCGCCCGGCAGGACCCCCGCCTGGACATCACCGACCTGTACGTGTTCCGCGGTGAGCGGGGCACGGTCTTCGTCACCAACCACAGCCACTCGCTGGCGGGCGAGGACATCCCGCGCGGCTTGCACCCGGAGGGCAGGTACGAGTTCAAGATCGACGGCAACGGCGACGCCGTCGAGGACGTCACCTACCGCTTCACCTTTGGCGAGCCCGACAGTGAAGGCATGCAGGCCTACGAAGTGCGCCGCCTCGCCGGGCCCGAAGCCCGGGATCCCTTCGCCTCCGGGAGTGTCATCGCCCAGGGCGGCACCGGTCAAACGGTCGAGATCGGCGGCGGCAGCCGCGCGTGGGCCGGCAAGGCGGGCGACCCGTTCTGGATCGAGCCGGACGTCCTGCATGCCGTGGGAGCCGCGTTCGAGCACGGTACCAAGGTGGACCTGTCCGCCTGGAACCCCGCGGAGGCCAAGAATCTGTTCGCGGGTCACACGGTCTATTCCATCGTCCTGGAGCTCGGCGACGAGGAACTCGCCCCCGTCGCCGGCACGGACAACCGCATCGGCGTGTGGGGCCTGGCCTCCCTCGCCACCGATGCCGGTGGCTGGCGCCGCGTCAACCGCGCGGGCCTTCCTATGATCCACCCCTTGTTCACGCAGTTGGACGAGCACCTGGGCGACCACCTCAACGACGGCCACCCTTCCGAGGACCGGCAGGCCTACGGCAAGACCATCGCCGGCAAGGTCGCCGGCGTGATCCGTTCCTACGGCACCGCGGAGGACCCGGAGGCCTACGGCCGAACCGTCGCCGAGAGGTTCCTTCCCAACGTCCTGCCCTACACGGTGGGCACTCCCGCCTTCTTCGGCTTCGCCGCCTGGAATGGACGTTCGCTCGTCGACAACGCCCCTGACGCGATGTTCTCCTTCGCCGCCAACACCCCGATCGCCCTTGGCATCACGAAGGACTCCATCACCTTCAAGCCCCGTTCCACCTTCCCCTACGTCCCCGCCGCGTGACCACAGGCAGGACGACCTGCCCAGCTCAGACGGTGCCGCGGCCGGTGCCCGGCGCCTCAGGATCCGGAGCAGTCTCCTGAATCGGCGTTCGCCGACGGCTCCGGCCACGGCGCCCGGCGCGACCGCCGGCCCGAGGCCGCTCCAGCCACCCGCCCGAGGAGGGCCATCATGACCATGCCGTTACGCAACCTGGGCACGAACGGCCCCAAGGTGTCTGCCATCGGCCTCGGCGCCATGGGCATGTCCGACCTTTACGGCCCCGCCGACGAGGACGAGAGCATCGCCACGCTCCACGCCGCCATCGACGCAGGCATGAACCTCATCGACACCGCCGACTTCTACGGCTCCGGCGCCAACGAGATGCTCATCGCCCGGGCTCTGAAGGAACGCCACCGCGAAGACGTCGTCCTCAGTGTGAAGTTCGGCTCCCGCCGCACCCCGGACGGCGGCTTCCAGCCCGTGCCCTACGACGTGTCCCCCGCCGCCGTCAAAGACCGCCTCTCGTATTCCCTGCGCCGCCTGAGCACCGACTACATCGACATCTACCGCCCGGCCCGCCTCAAGCCGGACATCCCGGTTGAGGAGACCGTCGGCGCGCTCGCCGAGATGCAGCAGGCCGGCTTCATCAAGCACATCGGCCTGTCCGAGGTCAGCGCGGACACCATCCGCCGCGCCGCGGCGGTCGCGCCCATCAGCGATGTGCAGATCGAGTACTCGCTGCTGTCCCGCGGACCGGAGGCTGCGATCATCCCGACGCTGCGGGAACTCGGCATCGGCCTGACCGCCTACGGCGTGCTGTCGCGGGGACTGCTCAGCGGGCACTGGACCCCCTCACGGGAACTGAGCGACAACGACTTCCGGGCCCATAGCCCGCGCTTTCAGGGCGAGAACCTCCAGGCCAACCTCCGCCTGGTCGATGCCCTGGGACGCGTGGCCGGCCGGCTGGGCGCGACCACCGGCCAGGTCGCCATCGCCTGGGTGGCGGCGCAGGGCAGCGACATCGTCCCCCTCGTCGGTGCCCGCCGCCGGGAGCGTCTCATCGAATCCCTCGTCGCCGCGGACGTTCGCCTCGACGACGAGGCGCTGGCCGAGGTCGAAGCGGCCGTCCCCGCGGGATCCGCCGCCGGAGAGCGATACGCCGCCCCGCTCATGGCCACCCTCGACAGCGAACGCTGAACCCACCTGGTCGGCCCGATCGGGCCGAGCCGATCACCTGTCCCCTCTCGGCTGTACGAGAAAGGCATTTGTCATGACTGAATCGACCAATCGCGTGGCCCTGGTCACCGGCGGCTCCGGTGGGATCGGGCGCGCGGTCTGCGAGCACCTGACCCGGGACCGCATCGCGATCGGCGTGCACTACGCCGGGAACAAGGCCAAGGCCGAGGAGGTCGTCGCCGCGATCACCGCCGCGGGCGGACACGCGATCGCGGTGGGCGGCGACGTCGCCGACGAGCACGAGATGGCCGCCGCGTTCGACGCGGTCGAGCAGGAGTTCGGCGGCGTCGACGTGGTCGTCAACACCGCCGGCATCATGGTGCTCTCGCCGATCGCGACGCTGAACCTGGACGACCTCGACCGGATGCACCGCACCAACATCCGCGGCACTTTCGTGGTCTCCCAGCAGGCCGCCCGCCGGCTCCGCCGGGGCGGTGCGATCATCAACTTCTCCACCTCCCTGACACGCCTGCAGTTCCCGGCTTACGGCGCCTACGCGGCGAGCAAGGCCGCAGTCGAGGGTATGACCTTGATCCTCGCCCGGGAACTGCGCGGCAAGGACATCACCGTCAACGCGGTCGCCCCCGGCCCGACCGCCACCCCCCTGTTCCTCGAGGGCAAGGACCAGGCCGCGATAGACAACCTGGCCCACGCCGCTCCGCTGGAGCGCCTGGGCACCCCCGAGGACATCGCGGACGCCGTCGCCTTCCTCGCCGGCCCCGCACGCTGGATCAACGGCCAGGTCCTCTACGCCAACGGCGGCCTGGCCTGAACCTCCCCTCCCCACCGCGGCTCCCCCAGCCCGTGACGATCAATCGCAGCCCCCACGACCGCAGCAGACCACCGCGTTAGGAGAGTCCCATGAGCAACATCGTCCTGATCACCGGTGCCTCCAGCGGCTTCGGCGCCCTCACCGCCCGCGCCCTGGCCGACCAAGGCAACACCGTCTACGCAGGCATGCGGCAGACCACGACCCGCAATGCCCCCCAAGTCCAGGCCGCTGCCGCCTACAGCGAGGACCACGGCGTCGACCTGCGCCCCCTCGAACTCGACGTCAACAGCCAGGAATCCGTCAACGCCGCCATCAACCAGGTCATCGACGAACACGGCCGCATCGACGTCCTCATCCACAACGCCGGCCACATGGTCACCGGGCCCGCCGAGGCCTTCACCCCCGAGCAGCTCGCCGAGCTCTACGACGTGAACGTGCTCTCCACCCAACGGGTCAACCGCGCCGCCCTCCCGCACTTGCGCGCAGCGGGCAAGGGCCTGGTCATCTGGGTGTCCAGCTCCAGCGGCAAGGGCGGAACCCCGCCCTACCTCGCCCCCTACTTCGCCGCCAAAGCCGCCATGGATTCCCTGGCCGTCAGCTATGCGGCCGAGCTCGCCCGCTGGGGCGTGGAGACCTCCATCGTGGTCCCGGGATCCTTCACCAGCGGCACCAACCACTTCGCTCACTCCGGCCACCCCGCCGACCACTCGGTCGAGGCCGAGTACGAGACCAAGTACCCCGGCCTGATGGACCAGGTCGCCAAGAAGCTCGCCGAACTCGCCCCTCAGGACGCCGACGCCTCCATGGTCTCCGGCGAGATCGCCCGCATAGTCGCCCTCCCTGCCGGCCAGCGCCCCTACCGCGTCCACATCGACCCCGCCGGCGACGGCTCCGAGGAGGTCTCCAACCTCGCCGATCGCGTCCGCCACGACTTCCTCACCCGCGTCGGCCTCGCGGACCTCCTCACCGTCCGGTCGGCCGACCGCTGATGCGCGCCTGTGGGGCGCATCATCAGGTCAGGCTGACTCTGCAGCCGATTGCTCATCGCGGTGACGCCGGCCGCATCCCGCCGTACGCGAGCACCGCCTGGCGCCGGTCACCGCCACGAGTGGCAACACGAATGGGTGCCCGAACGTTCACGGGCCCCGGCATCGCAGCCCGAGCACGCGGGAAGGAGCCGTGATGTCCGATCCGACCGGCACCGATGAGCCGGACGACCATCACGTCCTGCGCTGGCCGACCGGTTTCTCTCCGGGATTCTCCGACCTGTGGGCGCGCAGCGGCATTGTCATCGACGCCCCGCCCGAGGCCGTCTTCAGGCTCCTGGTCGCCATCGGCCAGTGGGGTCGGGCCTTCCCGGGCATCCGGCGCGCACGCCTCTCCGAGACGGGACAGGGCCGCCTGGAGCCGGACAGCGAGTTCACCTTCGAGTTCGCCGGGCTTCGCCTCCGAGCGCGAGTGAGCGAGGCGGTCGGCGGCAGTCGCTTGGCGTGGTCAGGCCAGGGCATCGACATCAGTATCCACCATGAGTGGGTTCTCACCGCCGCCAGTGGTGGGACCCGCGTCCTGGTGGGCTTCTCGGCGCGTGGACCCGCAGCCATTGCGCTCCGGGAGTCGGACGCCGGAGCGGCGCAGGACGCGATCGACCGGTGGATCATCGACCTCAAGGAAGCGGCCGAACGGTCCTAGGGTTCCTCGGTGCCGATGGCGTCGCGGAGGGCCGCGCGCTTCGTGATCCCCAACTTCGGGAAAATCTTATAAAGGTGACCGCCTACCGTGCGGGGAGACAGGAACAGCCGCTCGGCGATCTGTTTGTTCGACATCCCGGCGGCCGCGAGCTGGGCTATCTGCTGTTCCTGAGGTGTCAGGGCCGCCACTCCCCCAGCGTTCGCCGGGGTCCTGGTGGCCAGTCCCGCAGCCCGCAGTTCCCGCTCCGTGCGCGCGGCCCAGGGCGCGGCACCGAGCTGCTGGAAAGCGGCGAGGGCCGTCTGCAGGTGAACTCTGGCCTCGGTCGCGGCTCGGGCTCGGCGCAGGCGTTCACCGTAGGCGAGGCGTATCCGCGCGACGTCGAACGGCCATTGATCGATGGTCGGCAGACTCAGCGCCTCTTCGAAGAGCTCGGGTGCCTGGTCGTCGCCGGCGATGAGGGCCGCCGACCCCGCTTCCAGGATGGCCAGCCGCGGCGAGAGCGCCGCGACGTTCGTCTCCCGCATCGCCCGCACGTGCAGCGCCGCCTCGGCCCGCCGGTCGGTGCGCACGGCGGCCTCCACGAGGTCCATGGCCACCCACAGGCTGTGCGGCACATGCGATGCCAGTGTGCCGGCCGGGCTGATCGCCGTGGCGTGCAGGTACGCCGCCTCGAAGTCGCCCTGGCCGAGGCTCGCCAGTACGAGGGCGTGACGCGCGTACACCTGCGCCGTGCCCACCCCTCGGGGGCCGGCCCAGCCGATCATCTGCTCGGCCAGAGCCCGGCTGGTCTCGAACCGGCCCTGGACAGCGGCCAGCAGGGCCTGGTGGTAGCGGAAGTACCAGCCGAAGAACCTGCCCCCGCGCTCCTCGCAGATGGCCAGTCCTTCGGCGGCGAGCTCGGCCGCCTCCTCCCACTCGCCTCGGTGAAAGTCGTCGACACACAGATCCATGAGGAAGACGAGTTGCCGTCTCGCCGGTCCGCCCTCGCGCCCTTGCAGGACCATCCGCCACAGGGGCTCGCGGACGTCCGCGAGGCGGTCGGCGTACATCGCGCACGCGGCGATGTTCTGCACGATGGACGGATCGGCCTCGTGGTGCACGTTTGCGAGCGCGGCATTCAGCCGGGGCAGCGCGGCCGCCCCCGTGCGGGCCGGATCGGCGAACATGTCGATGGTCAGCGCGAGCTCCGGGGGCGGCGCCAGGGAAAGCCGGGCGAGCGCCGCGTGGAGCGGCGCCCACAGCTCGGCGCGGCCACCGACGAAGCAGACGAGGGCGAGAGTCCAGAGCGCGTTGACGAGCTCCACGTCGCCGGCGTCGTCGCGGCGTGCGCTGCCTTCGATGGCGCCGACCAGCAAATGGTGGGCGGTGTCGACATGCCCGTCGCCGTCCAGCATCGCGAACGCCGCCGCCGACGCGTAATGCAGGGACGCGCTTGCCTGCCGGCCCGCCCGCCGCGTTTCGTCCAGCAGCTCCACGGCGCCCTTCACCTCGCCCATCGCCTCCGCGCCGATGAAGGCCGCCTCGGCCAGCCGGCGACTGCGTTCGGCCGGGTCGGGACTCAGGTCGCCAGCGCGGCTGAGCATGGACACCACTGCCTGGTAGTCGCCGCGCAGCAGCACGTGGCGTGCCGCTTCCTCCAGCAGGTCTGCCACCTGCTCGTCCGGCTCGACGGAGGCCTCGCCCAGGTGCCACGCCCTGCGCTCGAGCCCATCGGCGAAGGCCGCGGCCAGCGCCCGGTGCACCCGCCGGCGTTCGCTCGACGTCGACAGCTCCACCACGGCGGACCGGATGAGCGGGTGCCGGAACGTGACCCGGCGCGTGTCCTCGTCCACCCGGACCAGCTGATCGCGCTCGGCGGGGGCGAGGTCGTCAAGCCGGTAGCCGGTGCCGGCGGCCGCCTGCAGCGCCCGGAGCTCGCCGGTGCCTTCCAGGGCCACCGTGAGAAGGAGAGTCTTGGTCGCGGGCGGGAGCATCGCGACCCGCGACGCGAAGAGCCGCTGGAGGCGCTGTCCGAGCGGCAGCACCTGCGGCAGCGGCTCGGTGGCGGCGCGCTGCGAGCCGCTCAGCGCCCGGGGCAGCTCCAGCAGGGCGAGCGGGTTGCCCTGGGCCGTGTGCAGCACGCGGGCCTTCACCTGCGGATCGAGGCCGGGGAAACGAGCGGTCAGCAGCTGGGTGGCCGCCTCGTCGTCCAGGGCCTTCACCTCGTAGTCCGGGAGCCCGGAGCGATCGAAATAGCTAGTCTGGCCGGTTCGGAGCGCGGCGAGGAGCCCTGCTCTGCTTCCGATGAGCCGCCGTGCGACGAAGCTCAGCACGCCCGCGCTGGCCCGGTCGACCCAGGGCAGATCGTCGACGATCAGCAGAAGCGGGGCGCGTGCGGCCACTCGCCGGAGAAGGAGCGTCACGGCGTTGGACAGCAGGAGCCGATCCGGCGCGGGCCCGGCTCCGAAGCCCAGGGCCACCCGCAGCGCCTCCGCGTGGCCGGCGCCAAGCTGGTCGAAGTCGTCGAGCAACGGGAACAGCGCCTGGTTCAGCCCGGCGAAGCTGATCTCGGCCTCGAACTCCGCACCGGCTACCCGCAGGACCGTCATTCCCGACGTCCGCGCGGAAGCTGCCGCCGCGTCCAGCAGCGTCGTCTTTCCCACGCCGGGATCCCCGGACAACAGCAGCGCGCCCCCGGTCACCCCGACCTCGCTGGTGAAACGCCGCAAGAACGCCAGCTCCTGAAGCCGTCCGAGCAACGTTTCCGGGCAGAGATCGGACGGTGTCACCTGCGAAGTTTCTCCCAGCGGCGCCCGAGAGGACAAGTCAGCCGGGATGCGGCGTCCGAGTCAAACGACCGATGCCCCGGCATCGGCGGACTCGCGATGATGAAGATTGAGAACGCCGACGCGGGAGGAACGATGAGCGCCGCCATGACCGCCACCTTCACCGAAAGTGCGGCGGCCGACAATGCGATGGCCGCCGTCCCGCCGGCTCGCGTCGTCGTGGCCGACGACCACGCCCTGGTACGTGAGGGGCTGGTACGTATTCTCGAGCGCGGTGGATTCGCCGTGATGGGGGTGGCCGCGACGGCGGACGGCCTGCTCAGCCAAGCTCGTGCCTGCCGGCCCGATGTCGTGGTCACCGACATCCAGATGCCTCCCGGCAACGGCCGCGACGGCATGTGGGCCGCTCTGGAGCTCAGGCGGACGAATCCAGAGATCGCCGTCGTCGTCCTGTCGCAGCACCTCGCGGAGGACTTCGCGCTCGAGCTGGTGGAGGCCCGCGCATCGGGCGTGGGGTACATGCTCAAGGAGAAGATCGCCACCCCTGAGCTGTTTGTCGACGCGGTCCGTACGGTGGCTGCCGGCGGCTCGGTCCTCGACCCCGATGTCATCTCCCGTCTCGTGCGGCGCGGGCGCGCCGGCGGCCCCCTGGAAAAGCTGACGCCCAGGGAACGCGACGTTCTCGCCCTCATGGCCGAAGGCCGCTCCAACGCGGGCATCGCCGCGAGCCTGTTCATCACCGTCCCGGCCGTCGAGCGCCACGTCACGGGAATCTTCACCAAGCTGGGGCTGCATCAGGCCGACACAGATCAGCACCGTAGGGTGCTCGCGGTGCTCGCCTATCTGCGCGCATGACAGGCCGGTCATCTCGCCAGGACGCGACACTCTGGACCGGCTCGAGCACGACGTGGACGCCTGGGTGGCCACGGCCGGCGAGGACGGGATGCCGTACCTGTAGTCGCTAGCGGAAGCTCAGCACCAGGGTGGTGTGCCGTTTCCCGATGACGACGCCCTTGGCGTCGACCGGCCCCTGGTGCGCCTCCACCCGCAGGTCGCCCGCCTCCGGGCGGCCGGCCTGGTCCCACGCCTTGACGTGCGCGGCCAGCTCGGCCGCCAGCCTGGCGCCGCCGGCGCCGTGGCCGCGGGCCACCAGCGAGCCCTCCGCGGCGAGCACGGCGATGCTGCCGCCTTCGGCCAGCCCGGCGGTCATGGTAACGCCGCGGCCGCCCAGGTCCGCGGCCAGCACGCACCATCGCGGCTCGTGCAGTGCCAGCCACAGCGACAGGTTCATGGCGATCGCGGGCGCCGGCGTCGGTTCCTCCTCCTTGATGGTGATCTCGGTCGGTACGGCGTCGAGCGCCGCGGCCACGTCCCCGATGTCGCGCGGCTCGGGCAACCCCAGCATCAGCTCGGGATCGCGGCGCAGCACCGTGAGGACCTCGGGGCCGGCGGACGGCCCCCGCATCCGCATGAACCCGCACGGCGCCACCGACCGGCTGACCCAGTGGTCGCCGGCGCGCTCCATCGCCACGGACACCTGCACGCCGCGCAGGTCGAGCGGCGCCACCAGCCGCCCGTCCGGCGCGAGCTGCTCCAGCCAGGCCGGTGCCAGGTCCCAGACGCCCACCGTGGCGATCAGCCGGTCGTACGGGGCCGACGCGGGGTATCCCCCGGCGCCGTCCGCGCACACCACCTCCACCCGGGATTCGCCGGCGGCGGCCAGGTGCTGGCGGGCCCGGGCGATGAGGTCGTCGTCGATGTCGAGGCTCACCACGCGCCCCTCGGGTCCGGCGAGGTGGGCGAGCAGCGCCGCGTTGTAGCCGGTGCCCGTGCCGATCTCCAGCACCCGGTGCCCCGGCCGCACGCCGAGCTGGTCGAGCATGGTGGCCATGATCGCGGGCTGTGAGGACGAGCTGATCGGCAGGCCCTCGCCGTCGCGCTTGGTGACGATGGGCTCGTCGCGGTAGGCGTCCTCGGGGGCGACGCCCGGCACGAACAGGTGGCGCGGCACGGCGCGCAACGCGGCGGCCACGGGCTCGCTGACCTCCTGGCGCTTTCGCAGCTGCGCCACCAGGGCTTCCCTCTGCGTCGCGAACTCCATGGCCCCATTGTCCCCCGCGCGCCGTCCGTACGAGATCAGGCGGGAATTCTCGGTAAATAAAGTGCCGAGGAGGGTTGAGGGGTGAATCAGCGGGAAGGGCAGGCAACTCGTGACCGTCAACCGTGAGGAGGAGCCGTAGTGCTCACCCTGACACCCAACGCCGCCCAGGCGATTCGCGATCTCACCGCGGCAGCGCCGGAGCCCGCCCAGAGCGGGATCCGTATCTCGTCGCAGGGTGAGGGTGCGAATTCGCTCACTCTTACGCTGGCCACCGCCCCGGAGCCCGCCGATGCGGTCGTTGAGGCCGAGGGCGCGCGGGTCTACCTGGACCCGGTGGCCGCCACCGTATTGGAGGACAAGGCCCTAGACGCCGGAGCCGATGACCAGGGGAGCGTGTCGTTCCTGGTCACCGACCAGGCCGTATGACGTGAGCCCCCGCCGCGACCGGGCCCGGTCGCGGCGGGGGGCCCTCGCTCAGCTGCCGTCGAGCTGCTTGCGCAGGTAGCGCAGCTGTTCCTCGGACTGGAAGCCGCCGCCGCCCTCGTGGTTGTTCCAGGGCCACACGGTGATCTCCTTGGGTCCCTGCCAGTGGTTGTAGGCGGCGAACACCGTCGACGGCGGGCAGATGTCGTCCATCAGCGCGACCGAATACAGCGCGGGAACCCGGCCGCGGACCGCGAAGTTGACGCCGTCGAAATACGACAGCGTGCGGAACACCTGCTCGGCGCTGTCCCTGCGGGTGGCCAGGAAGCGGACCAGCTCCTGGTACGGGTCGCGCCCGGTGATCTCGACCGCTCGCCTGAAGTGGGTCAGGAACGGCACGTCGATGAGCGCCGCCTTGACCGACGGGTGCAGCGCGGCCGTGGCCTGGGCGATGCCGCCGCCCTGGCTGCCGCCGGAGACGACGATGCGGCTCGCGTCGACCGCCGGGTGCTCGATCACCGCGTCCACGGCCCGGACGGCGTCGGTGAAGACGCGCCGGTAGTAGTAGTCCTCCGGGTCGAGGATGCCGCGGGTCATCATGCCCGGCGCCTGCGGGTTGGCGCTGCCGTGCGGGTCGCCGGTGGCGCCCGGGGCGCCGGTGTTGGCGCCGCCGTGGCCGCGCGTCTCCATGACGAACACCGCGTACCCGGCCGCGGGCCACATCAGGTGATCCTTCGGGAACCCGCGCCCGCCGCTGTAGCCGATGTAGTGCACGACGCACGGCACCGGCCCCTCAACGCCGCGCGGCACCAGGAACCAGCCGTTGATCCGGTGCCCGCCCCAGCCCGCGAACGACGCGTCGTACACGTCCACCGTCGTGAACGGCAGGTCGTACGGGACGTACTCCGCCGCCAGGTCGAACTCCCTGGCCTCGGCCAGGGTGCGTGACCAGAAGTCGTCGAAGTCGGCGGGCTCGTCGCGGTCGGGGAGGTAGCTGCGGAGCTTTTCGAGCGGGAGGTCGAACAGTGGCACGGATTCTCCAAAGGTGAAGAGCGATGGTGATATTTCACCTCATGACAGCGGAAAGCGCTATCCCGACCCCGTCTCACACCAGAACCGCTTAAATCGCCGCGCATGGGTAGAGGTGATCATGTGAGCGAACACGTCATCGAGGTCCCCTACTCCCATCTCCATCCCGGCCTGGTCCTGGACGCCCCGGCGGACACCGACGACTTCCTCGTACTGTTCGGCGACGACTCGGAGTCTCGGGCGCGGCTGCTGCGCGACGACACGGGGCGCCCGGTGCTCAGGCTGGGCGGCTACATGACGGCCCGCGGGACGGTCATCGACGAGCGCGTGTGGACGGTACGGGAGGCCGCCCGGCACGGTGACCGCCTCCGGCTGCGTCTGGGCCGTTCGCTGCCCTGACGCTCGGGGCGGCCACGCTCAGGAGTGCGCCTGGGGGTTCGGGGAGGGGCGGCCGGCGGTGCAGGAGCCGGCTTTGGTGCCCGCGACCTTCCAGTCCGCCCCCGGGAACGGGCTCATGAAGCTCGTCAGCAGGTCTACCGCGTAGTCCGGCACCTGCCCGCCCGGATCCAGCAGCGAGACCATCTGCGGGCCGTCCGCGCCGCGCAGCGTGATGGAGTTCTTGCCGGTGCCCGCCGCGAAACCGGGCTTGGCGTCCACCGTCACGCAGGCCAGGCTCATGTCGCCCGCCTTGATCTCCTGCTTGGCCCCGATCCGCCGCATCCGCTGGTCGTAGCGGCGCAGCGCGAGCGAGGTGGCGGGCCCGAGCCGGACCGCTTCGCGGAAGACGTCGTCACCGATCTCCCTGCTCAGTTTGACCTCCAGGGAGATGTCGGGCCGCAGGTCCACGCCCTTGGCGGCGATGTCGAGGCGGCCGTAATTCCCCTCGAAGCCGGGCGCGACGTAGCCGAGCGCGGGCGGCGCCTTCAGCCCGAACGGGATCTTGCCCGGCCTGATGCGCAGCCATGACACGCGCTGAATGGACAGCCCGACGTCCTCGATCGAGCTCTGCCCGAGCCCGAAGCCTCCGCCGACGTGGTAGGTGAGGAATCCGGTGGTGTACGGGACCTCTTTGCCCACCCCGATGTTCTGCCGGGCGACCGGGTCCAGCTTCAGCCCGGCGTGCAGCGCGATGCGCCCTGTGGGAACCGGTCTGGAGACCAGGTCGAGCGACTGGTCGGGGTTCATCCGGATCGTGGTGTCGGCGGCCAGGTCCTTGACCGCGAACGACACGTCGCCGAGCTTGCCCTGCGGGTCCACCAGGCCGCCCTCCACGCCCAGATAGCCGTCGAGGGTGTTGGCGCCGCCCTCGGCCTTGTACGTGACCGCCGGCACGCTGAGCCCGGCGGCCGAGGCGTCGGCGTCCACCCCGAACCTGGCGGGCACGTCGGTGAACCGCAGCTCCCCCGTGCCCTTCCCGGCCAGGGTGACCTGGGCGACGAGGCGTTCGACGGCGGCGGAGTTCTGCACGCGGATGCGGGTCTGGGCGCCGTACGTGCCCTGGACGGACACTGCGGCGGGGACCGGGTTGATCGCCACGTGGCCGCGCAGCCCCGTGGTCTCGGCCCGCACGTCGAGCGCGCCGAGCGTGGCGGCCGGCTCGATGCGGTAGCCGGCCTGCACGGTGCCGCCCTGAACGCCGAACGGCCCGAGCGACATGCTGGTGATCTTCGATGGCAGGCCGGTCAGGGTGGCCCTGGCCTTGATGGGCACGGGTGACAGGACGCTGCTGGACAGGTACACGCCCAGGCTCCGCCGGCGGGGGCTGAACCCCGAGAACGCGAACGTCTTGCCCGCCAGGTCCACCGACACCTGGTCGGGCAGCCCCGTCACGTCCAGGTATCCCTGCAGGCCGAAGCACCCGCGGTCGGGCGTGCAGAAAGGTCCTTGGGCGCAGCCCGGCGTGCCGGCCGCGCAGCCGCCGTCCACCAGCGACACGCCGCCCGGCATGGCGGGCGCGGCCCGCATGTTGCTCAGGGCCGCGCTCTTGCCCAGCCAGGCGCGGGCGCGCACGTCCAGGCGGGAGCCGGAGTAGGTGAGCTTGCCGTCGGCGACGGAGACGGACAGCCGGCCCGGCACGGGGCCGAGGGTGCCGGCCAGCCCGAAGCGCAGGTCGCCCTGGGTGACGTCGGTGTCGACGGCGAGGGTCTGCTTGGCCGAGCGGAAGTCGGCGGCGAACCCCTGCGCCGCCGGGCTGAACTCGACCAGCGACAGCCCCTTGACCAGCACGCTGGCGTCCAGGTTGCCCGACGCCTGGTCGTAGTGCGCCGCCAGGTGCGGCCCGGTGGGTGCCTTGGCGCCGTCGTGGTTGGTGAAGGCCAGCGCGGCCGAGCCGACCGGGCCGGACAGGCCGCGGAAGCGGTAGGAGGCGGCGTTCCAAGAGGCGTCGAAGCGGGCCGGCACGCCGGTCACCTCCGCGGCGGCTCTGGCGTAGCGGTCGCCGATCTTTGCTCTGGCCAGCGCCGTGACCTTGGTGACCGGGGCGTCCGCGGTCCACTTGAGAGTCTGGGTCTTGGTGTCGGCGACCAGTTCGACGCGCTTGCGTACCCCTTCGATGGTCGCCCGCACGTCGTCGGATCCGCCTCCGGCGGTGGTTACGTGCGCTTTATTGGCATAAATCTGGATCTGCCGAATTTTGGAGGACGTGTCGACCTTGACGGTCGCCCGGTCGCCCAGTTCCCACGACGCCTTGAGGTCGTCCTGCACGCCGTCGATGGTCCCGTCGACCGTCGGTCCCGACTTGAGGTTCGTGTACGCCGCCCGCAGCTTGTCGATCACGCCGCTGGCCTGGTAGACGGCCTTCCTGGCGGCCGGGTCCAGCGTGACGTCCACGGTGGAGGGCGTGTTCGAGATCTCCAGCCGGGCCACGTGCGTGCCGTCGATGCTGGCCGCGCCCACGAACGAGCGCCCGCTGGAACCCACCTCCAGACGGGCGTGCGGCACGGCCCCGTACGTGACGTCGAACCCCGACAGCCCCGTCAGCAGCGCCGACACCCCGATCGCGGCGCCGTTCTTGATCATGGTGACGTGGCCGCCGCGCGGGCTGGAGACTGCGCCCTCGTTGCGCTGCAGCACCACCGCGAACCTGCCGATGGGCGAACTCGTCTTGTGCGTGACGCGGTGCTCGGCCAGGTCGTTGACCAGGCGTGCCTTGGCGGGCAGGTCGCTCAGCTCGGCCCGCAGCACGGTCTTGTCCGCGGCCCGGTCGAAGAAGAGCAGGGTGGCGGAGCCGGCGCGCGGGCGGCCCGAGCTGACCGTCAGGGTCTGCTTGCCGTTCGCGGCACTGTACTTGGCGGTGAGGGACGGGGGCACCTTCCGCAGGTCGGCGCTGGTCACCCTGGCCAGCCGGCCGTCGCGGTAGGTGTAGTGGTGCAGCCGGGCGCGGGCGATCGTGGACGGGCTGGTGAAGCGGATCTCGCCACCGGACAGCCGCACCTCGGCGCGGGTGGGCATGCGGTCGAGCACGGCCTGGGTGAACTGGCGTCCGGTCACGGCCACCGCGTCGAGCTTGGCGGGCGCGGAGGCGGTGACGTCGAAGGAGAGCGAGTCGAGCGCGGCGTTCACGGTGAGTTTCTCCGTGGCCGGCGACTGGCGCAGGCTCACCGCACTGCGTCCGGTCAGCCCCGCCACCATGGCCGCGGACGCCCCGGGGTCGGTGCGGTCGATCTCGGCCTTGACCTGCTTGCCCGTCAGGTCCACGGTGAAGATTCCCTGGTCGTAGGCCGACAGCGACGAGCCGCGCCGCAGGCCGTCGAACCCGACCGACACCTTGCCGTCGTACTCGGCCCAGACCTGCGCCTTGAGGTGCTCCCGGGACAGGCGCTTGACGCCGAAGCCGAGCCCGACCGTCCCGTCCGTGGGGCGGGCGGCGGGGACCAGGTCGGCCGCCAGGTCGGGGAGGCCGTCGCCGGTGACGTCGGCGGCCACGGGCACGCCGACGGGCTGCTGGATCGTGCAGGACACCGGCACGTCGGCGCTCTCGACGCAGAGCCGGTACGTCAGCCCGGGCAGGGCCTTGCCGAGCCCGTCGAACACCTTGACCACCGCGGCCAACGGCTTGATCAGCGACAGCGTCTCGGCCTGCGAGGTGTCCGGCAGGATCTTGCCCACGGCGGGGGCCTGCCGCCCCAGGCCCTGTTCCTCCTGGACGGCGGCGGCGTCGGCGGTGATCTCGTCGACGAGGCGGGGCCCTGCGGGGGTGGTCACCTCGGGCTCGTCCGGTCCCACCCGCTCATCACCGGCCGGCCGCACGGCGAGCGACGGCTGCGTGGGGACGGTGACGGCGGCGGCGGGCGGCTCTTCGACGGCCGGCACGGGCGGGACCTGTACGGCCGTCGCCGGCAGAGACCGGACCTGTACGGCCGTCGCGGGCACTGGCTGGGCCGGCGCGGCGGCGGGCGGCACGGCAACCAGAACGGTGCTTGCTATGGACGTCGAAGCGAGCACGCGCAGGAGGGTGCGCGGCATGAAAAGTTCTCCCCCGGACCGGTTTAATTCATACCTTCAGAAACATTGGTCACGAGACGACCACATTTCCTCACTGATAGTCAAACCGTGCCAAACGTGGGGCTCCAACCTCCGGGCGCCGGGGCGGTCAAGGGTGCAGGGGTGCAGGCCGCCCCACGCCGCCGGGACGCGGACGCGCTGCTGTTCAGGGGGCCACACCATCACGCGGCCGCCGACCCCGAGCGGGAACGCGTCGTCGCCAACGCCCGTGATCGGGACGGCCACGAGGTGGCGGCCGGGTCAGGGGGCAGCGCCGACGAGGCCCTGCGTGGCCTCGCCGGGCCGCCACGTCATCCGGACTCCTCCTCCGCCGGCTGAACCACCGCATCAGGACCGGGGAAGAGGAGCTGCTCGTGTCCGTCGTCGAAACGGACCAGGAAGGGGGGCGCCCCTTCCTGGCCCCGGACCTCGATGATCTCGCCCTTCCGGTCCCCCTGACCGACGACGTGACCGTGCACGAGCAGGATGTCACCGACGTGCGCTCGCATGATCGTTCCTCTCAGCTGGGCTACGGCAACCTAGAGGCTTCCTCCCCACATTGCACCAACCGAGTCCTCCCGGAAAGCGCTCAGACCGGCCCGGTGGAGCGCAGCCGAGCACGCCACGGATGCGTGCCGTGCTCCGTCCGCAGAGCCGCGTCCAGCCACCGCCGCTGGTCCTCCCCCAGCAGCGGCAGCACCTCGGCGAAGTCGGTGTCGTCCTTGGCACGCCGCCCCTTGGCCTTGTAGAGGAGCTGGACCTCGGGGGCGAGCCGGCGGAAGCCGCGTTCCTCCACGGTGAGCGTGCCGAGCGTGCGGCGGATGCGCGGGTCGCGCCGGTAGACCCAGTCGTCACCGTCGGCCTCGTCCAGCATCAGCTGGAAGCGCCACGGCCCGTCCGGGTGCTCGCGCACCCAGATGTCGTGCGCCTCCTCGGGAAGCACCTCCTCCGGCTCCCACGGCCGCAGTCCGCCCGGCACGCCCGCCACGTGGGGGTCCCAGCCGGACAGCAGCCGGCGCGCCGCGAGCTGGTCCCGGCGCAGCACCGAGAGGTCCACGTCCCCGTGCTCGCGGTACGCGCGGCCGACGGCCAGCTCGATCGCGTACCCGCCGCTCACCCACCACGGCACGGCCAACCCCCGGAACAGCTCGACGACCTCATCGAGCGGTGCGTGATCCCATGGCCCCCAGAGCGTTTCGATCCGCGTCATCCCGACATCATCCATGATCGGCGCTGCGGTGACGTCTGCTCGCATGCGTGCGGCCTGTCCCCGCGCCGCCCATCCCTACAGGGCCGGAAAACCTGTCGAATCCGCGCTCGCGCGCTGACTAGCGTCGTCCCGTGCTCATTCATCTGGAGACCGGCCGGCTGATCCTGCGCCGCTTCACCGAGTCCGACGCCGACGACCTCTTCGCCCTGCACAACGATCCGGACGTCATGCGCCACCTCAACGGCGGCAAGCCGACGCCGCGCGAGGTGATCGTCCAGGAGACGCTGCCCAGGTTCATGGCCTCGGGCTTCCTCGCCGCCATCGAGAAGTCAACGGGGACCTTCATCGGCTGGTTCCACCTGCGGGCGCCCCGGGGCAAGCCCGCCGACGAACCCGAGCTGGGCTACCGGCTCCACAAGGCGTCCTGGGGCAAGGGATATGCGACCGAGGGCTCCCTGGCGCTGATCGACATGGCGTTCGGCGAGCTCGGCGCCCGCCGGGTGTTCGCCCAGACGATGGCGGTGAACCTCGGGTCGCGGCGGGTCATGGAGAAGTGCGGGCTGAGGTTCACGCGGACGTTCTTCATGGACTGGGAGGACCCCCTCCCCGGCTCCGACCAGGGCGAGGTGGAGTACGAGCTGCCGCGGGCCGACTGGGAGGCCCGGCGCCGGACGTGAGCTCCCCGGTGAACCGCCGCCCCTGGAAGCCCCGAAGCGCGGCGTCCAGGTCGAGCTCGCCGGTCAGCGGGCGATCAGCCCACCTGGTGCACTGGTCGGACCAGTCGCTAGGGTGCCTCACATGGGATATGACGCGTTGTTCCGGCTTGATGGGCGGCGGGCCGTGGTGATCGGGGCCGGAAGCGGGATCGGCAGGGAGGCGGCGCTCGCCCTGGCCGCCCACGGCGCCTCCGTGGTGTGCGCCGACCGGGACCTGGCCGCGGCCGAGAAGACCGCCGACGCAAGCGGAGGGACCGCCCGGCTGCTCGACGTGCTGGACGCCGCGGCCGTGCACCGGGTCGCCGACGAGGAGCCGGCCGACGTGCTGGTGTTCACCGCGGCCACGAACGTACGCAAGCGGCTGCTCGACTACACCGGCGAGGAGTTCGACCGGGTGGTGGCGCTGAACCTGCGGGCCTCGTTCGACGTGGTGCGGGCGTTCGGGGCGGGGATGGTGGCGCGGGGACGGGGCTCGATCATCGGGTTCGCGTCGATCCGGGCCTCTGTCACCGAGCCGGGGCAGAGTGTCTACTCGGCCACGAAGGCCGGGCTGGTGCAGTTGCTGCGCACGGCCGCTGCCGAGTTCGGCCCGCACGGGGTGCGGGTGAACGCGATCGCGCCGGGCGTCGTGGAGACGCCGCTGACCCGGCAGATCAAGGATAATCCGGACTGGTACGCCGCGTACGCCACCAAGAGCGCGCTCGGCCGGTGGGCGACGGCCGACGAGATGGCCGGGGCGGTGGTCTACCTGGCCGGGGACGCCGCGAGCTTCGTGACCGGCTCCGTGTTGTACGTGGACGGCGGCTGGACCGCCGTGGACGGCCGTTTCGACCCGCCCAATTGAGGTGAATATCCCCGCCTTTATCGGGCAGCAGGCACGGGTCCCAGGAAAGGAGGGACTCATGAGAACAGCACGGAAATTAGCACCCGCAGGAGTCGCGGCCGTGCTGGCGTTGACCATCGCCCCCGCGGCGCAGGCCCAGGAGCCGGCGACGACCTCGTCGAGCGCCGCCACGCCCGCCCAGAGTGGCTGGGCGCTGCACGCCTCCGCCCAGGACAGGGCGTACTTAAGACAGGCCCACAGGGGCAACCTCGCTGAGATAGCGGCCGGCCGGGCCGCGCTGCGCGAGTCGCGCGACAGGGGTGTCCGCGAGATCGCCTGGCGGTTGATCCGCGACCACCGGCGGCTGGACGCGCGACTGCGCGACGTAGCGGACCGGCTCGACGTGCGGCTTCCGAGCGCGCCGAGCTGGGATCAGCGGGACGCCCTGCGCGACGTGGTCGCCAGGTCGGGACACCGCTTCGACCGGGCGTGGCTGCGGCTGCAGGCCGATTCCCACTACCGGTCGCTCCGGCTCGGCCAGGTGGAGTTGCGCCGGGGCCATTCCGGGTGGGTGAAGGACCTGGCGCGTGACAGCGCCCCGGTGGTCCGGCACCACCTGCACATGATCCGCGCCGAGCAGTAACGGCGCATCCCCCGCGGCCGTGGCCCACACCACACTGGCGGGTCACGGCCGCTACAGGTCCGACGAGACCATACCTCACCTTCGCGTTGTGCGAGGGCAGCAAGGTTTTCGCCATGCCCCGCGCGAATACGCGGCTACGCCGGACGAATTCGTCCATGGCCTGGTAGGCGGCGAACGCCCGGGTGTGATCGCCGCCGGCCGCGGCCAGTTGCCCGGCGAGCACGTACGCCGACACCACAGCGAGGCTCGTGCTGGCGCCGATCGCTGGGCCGGGTGACAGCCCGGCGTCGCCGACCAGCGCCACCCGGCCGCGTGACCACGCGTCCAGCCGGATCTGGGTGATGGAGTCGAAGTAAAAGGACGGGGTTCGGTCCAGCTCTGCAAGCCAGCGCGGAACCTGGCCGTTGAGGTTCGCGAAGTGTTCACGGAGCAGGGTCTTCTGCCGGTCGGCGTCGCGATGGTGGTAGTCGAGCGAGCGCTCGGTGCGGAACAGGAACAGCACGCGGGCGTCGTCCAGATGCGCAGCGGTATAGACCGTAGCGGTGCGGCCCACGTCGAAGTAGGCGATCATGGCGCCGTCGCGGGCCAGATTGCGGGGCACCGAGACGACTGCCAGGTAAGCGCCGACCCAGTGGGTGAACTGCGACTCAGGGCCGAACGCCAGGCGCCGGACGTTGGAGTGCAGCCCGTCGGCGCCGACCACCAGGTCAAACCGGCGCGATTCGCCCTGCTCGAAAGCGACCTCACCGTCTTCGGAGATGGAGGCGATGCAGAGCCGTCGACACCGCCGTCGCCGTACCGGCCGGCACCACGTCGCGCTACTTCCGCACCCGCGACGCGCTGCTCAACGGGGTCATCGAGCGGATCACCCACCGGCTCGGCGAACGCGTGGACGCCTACACCGTCCGCCCGATCTCGCCCGCCGATCTGGAGCCGGCTAATCCGCACCCCCATACGGGCTCTCCTGGCCCACCACCAAACGCCGATGGCGACATAGTCCGCTTTGGGGTGCCCGCACGAACCCGATATTCCAGTCGGGCACCCACGTTTGCACCGAGATCACTGCAGGGGTTCAGACGCCGTCCTCGTCCACGACGGCGGAAGACGCGTCCTGGGGGCAGCACCGCCGCTTGCAGCGGCCGCATCGATGCCTAATCTGGCGCCGTGAAAGCGCCTACCCGACGATATCCAAAACCTGGGTCGACACCGGCTTCAAGAACAGACCGCTGTTACCCGACCGCTTGAATACCTGAGGTCAGCGCGGCAGGACTCAACCGTCGGCCTCGAAGCGTCGCAGGAGGGCGTCGATCGACGGCGCGACCGTCACCCAGACGCCGTCAAGCGTCAGGTACACGACCGTCGGGGCACCGGCGACCCGGTAGTCGAGCGCGAAGGGCATGTCGGGGCCGAGGTCGCCGATGAGGAGCGACGTCTTCGGGTCGAGGTCGCCGGGCGGCCGTGCGGGATCGGGTGAGCCCAGGTACAGCGCGTCGGTGTTCGTGAGCCAGAGGTCGTTCTCGAACTCCATCTCCGCTACGCCGTAGCAGCGCGGCTGCACGGGTTTCTCACCGAAAACCGCCAGCAGGACGGCCGGATCGGGCGGCGCCCATCGGCCTTCGTGAATGGCCCGGCGAAGCGCCGCCGGAAGAGGAAGCCCGTTGATCGCGATGTCACTCATTGTGCGGCAGGACCCTTCGGTTGGTAGCCTTTCGAATTTGATCCATGATCGGCCCGCGAAGGTGCTCGGGCGTCTCGACACCCGGGAACGACTCATTTCTGCCGCTGACGGATCGGGACAGCCAGGACATGCCGATTGATCCGTCGTCTCGCAGTATCGCGGTGAAGCCAACCAGGTCTGTCGGAGGAGGCCTGTCGGCCTCGATGCCCAAATCCAACTTCGGCCTTCCGGTCACATCGTTGAATCTGTTCTCGACGTACACATGCCCCTGTCTCCGTTGCACCGTATTTTTCGGGATCTCGTCGCGGCCAAATCTGAAACTGCCTATGCTCGGATGGGCGAGGAGGGCGCCGGTTTGTGGATGGTACACCCCGGAAAATGCCGAGCCTGGCCGCCAGTCGTCGAGGCTGTTCATCCTGGTGGTCCGGAAATTGGTCAGAGCGTTGCTGGCCCGTTTGCCGGCGAGAAGGTAGGTATCCGGGGCGCGGTAGGGCCCGAACCTGGAGACGCGCGGGGCTGCGTTCCGCGCGCCCGCCGCCGCGCTGCCGGCGCCTCCCGACCTTCGGAACATACGACCGGCGAGCCGGCCGAAGAGCCCACCGACCGAGCCGGCCGCCCGGCCACCTCGTGCCATCACCGCCGCTCTCGCTAGCCGAGCAGCGGGCGAGCGGCCGTGGTGGTCAGCATGTTGAGCAGCCTCGCGGTGAGCTCCTTGTAGACCGGGATCTTGAGGAGGGATCCGCCCAGCGTCGCACCCGCAGTCGCGATCGCCGCGAGTATCGCGGTGGCGAGCGCGATGAGTTGCACCAGAACGCTGATCTTCAGCGCCAGCACGAGGGCGGCCGAGATGAACAGTCCTGCGCCGACGGCCAGCATTCCGCTCGTCGCATCCGACAGCACCGGGTGCGGCGCGTCATCCTGTTCCCACGCGGCCCGGAACGCGTTGACAGCCTCGCCCGCGTTGTCATTCCACACCTGGGCGGCCGAGCCACCCGCCAGCTCGCCGACCCCGTCCAGCAGCGCCTCGAATCCCGCGAACAACGTACCCGCGTTGCCGAGTTTGACCTCGTCCGCCTCCGTCCACCAGTACCCGGCGTTCTCGAGCAACGAATCCGCCCACCCCGGCAATTGCAGACTCACGACGTCGGCCCCGGATCGATGTTCATCATGCTGGCCTGCTCGGCCGCCGTGATGTTCGCGTCCATCTGGAGCACGCCACTCCCCCGGCTCTGCAGCCCCTCCATCACCGATGCCAACGTGTCGTCCGCGGCCTCACGGATCGCCTGGAACGAACTGCCGATGAGTTGACTGATCAGGTCGTTGCCCACCATGGGCTCCAGTTGTTGCAGCGCGTTTCCCAGGGCCTGCCAGTGCTCGTGGAGTTGCTCCACCGCGGCCTGCAAACCTCTGTCGGCGGACTGCAGGCTCGGCGAATGTCTATCCAGCACGGGTTCGGGGCCGGAGGTCATGCTCGTCTTTCGAATCGCAGCACGATGTCGTTGACAGCCTGAGAGAACCTCTCCAGCTGGCGTACCGATTCGTATTGAAGCGTCAGCAGAGTGGATGACAGTTCATCGGCCTCCGGGGGAGCGCCGGCCTGCTGCACGATGTTCGCCCGGAGGTCATCAACGGCGGCGTTGACCGCCGTTACGATTTCCGCGCACATTTCCTCCGCGCTCAGCCTCATCAGACGCGGATCGACCGACAACGACTTGAGCCCCCCACCGGCGACCACCGTGGCCTGTACGCGACCTCTGGCCGCGCTGCCCTCGCCCTGCAGCGGCGACGCCTGCTCGTCGGCGGTGTGAAAAGGGTCGCCGGGAGACTGAGCTGCGGCCAGCGCGCGCCTGGCCTGCTCGATCACGTGGTCAAGCCCCTCCGCGCCGAGCTCTCGATTTCCCGCCATGCCCACCCGGCTCCTGTCCTCTGGCATCAAAGCGAACCGAAATTGTACTTATAGGAGGCCTCATATCAGGGAACTAAAATGACATTTCCCCCAAAACCAGGAGAACTATTGGTTAAGCAGAATTAACAGGTTGAATGCGTAGAGTCTCTGGGTCGTGACGGACAGCGCTCGGTGCGGTACGACCGGGGTATGCGATACGGGCAAAGGGGCGGGTACACGCCCGCGGAGCAGGAGCGGTGGGAGCGTGTACGGCTGCAGGCGGCCGAGTGGTTCGAGGCCGGCGAGTCGGCCAAGACGGTCGCGCTGCGTTTACGGGTGCACGAGCGGTCGATGACGCGCTGGCGCAAGGCCTGGCGGAAGGGTGATGGCGCGGGAGTGGTCCTCCTCGATGACAGAAGGTCGTAGGCGCGGACCTGGTCGGTGATGAGCGACCCGGCGACGCGGAGCATGTCCGGCCAGTGGGTGGCGATCCTCTTGAGGTTGACCTTGTTGCGGGCGATGTCCTCCAGCGGCCCGTACCCGGTGGCCGGCTCCTCACCGTCGGGCAGGTCGGCCCGCCAGAACCGCTGGTCCTGAGACTTGTTTCTGCTGTTCAGAGAGCTGAAAGCGGGGACGTTTGTTGAGCGACAGGTGTCGCGCATCGGGCGACCTGCGCCACTGTGGATGGAGATCAACGGAGAACAGCCCATCACGTTCAGGGATCGCAACGTGCGTGATGGCGACCTGCCGCCCCGCCTGGCGCTCATCGGAGACCCGGTCGACGAGCAGGGCCACCGGATCGAGATGGCGCCCTCCGTGGTCAGGTTCCTCTCGCTGGAGCCGTTGCTGGGCCCCTTGCCGTCACTGGACCTGTCGGGGATCGACTGGGTCATCGTCGGCGGGGAGAGCGGTCCGCGGCACCGGCCGCTGGATCTGGCCTGGGTGAGGGACATCCGGGACCGCTGTGCCGATCTGCAGATTGCCCTCTTCAAGCTTCTCTGCACTAACGCTGGGCCTGCGCGAGTGGCTTCGATCCGCTTGCCATTTCTAGATCGCGACGGGCAGTGTTTCGATCCAGCAGTCAGCGACATGGGGTTCAAGCACGGCTTTCGCCTCCTCGGCGTCCTCGTGGGTCAGGAACACTCCAGAGCCGGAGATGTCAGGCCCGTCGCGGAGCTCGACGCGGGTCATGACGACGTAGACGTTGCGATATCTTTCCCGGCGGACTTGCCGGTGATCTTCACTGCTGCGGAGGGCTTCGACCAGGTCGGCGGCCGAGGCGATGGTGAAGCCCGCGTCAACGCCGTGCAGCGGCGTGGTCGGCCAGCGCGTATCACCGGCGAAGACGTTGGTGAAGAAGCTCCGGCGCGTGGGGGCGAGGACGTCTTCGTGCCAGCCGACCGCCATGCTGATGATGTAGTCGGTCTCTCCCTGGCTTTCCACCAGGAAGACTCGATCGCTGGTGCTGAAGTCGACGCCGGGATGAGTGGCCTTGATGCGTTCGGCTTCGTCGTCGGGCGCAGGTCTGATCAGCAAGCCGTGGTAGGTGTCCCGGATCTTCATGACCTCTGCCGGCTTGAAGAGCACCTCGATGGTGGTCTTCGGGAGGTCGTCGGCCTCGTCCGGGCTTCCGAGGCTGCGGAACAGCAGTTGGCCGTGGCTCGCGGTGTAGGCCCACAGTACGAAGCTGCGCTCGCTGCGGAAGATCTCCTTGCCCGGCGAAAGCTGCTGGTCCGTGTTGAACCAGGCCTTGTTCGTCATGCGGATCAGGGTCGCGCCTCAAAGGATCAGCGGTCAACCGGCTGCAGGCCCGGACGACCAGTCTCGGAGGTGGTGGGCCGCCTGCAATCTGTGCCGGAGCGAGGCCTCGCTGGCGCGTGGGACCGTTCGCTGCCTCAGCTGCGGGGATGGCGGCGAAGGTCGCCGCATGGACCGGACATCACTGCTGATCAGCGCCTGCCCGGTTGAGTTGTCGGGTGAGCTGCTGGTTGACGTGCTGCGCGGCTTCGAGCTCGATCGCCAGCTCCTTGAGCTGGCGCCGCAGGTCACTGTTGCTCTGTTCGAGGTCGACGCCGGTCAGCGTGAGCAGCCGCGTCCTGGGCTCCGCGGTGCGGCCCGACCCGGCCGAGGGCCACGGCAGCGCAAGCCGTCCACCGAGCCGACCGGGCGATCAGGAGCGGGGAAGGAGAGGACCGAGGGGCCCCAGGTCGATGTTGAGGTCCTCCGGAGCCAGCTCGAACCGCTCGCACAGCTCCGTCATGGCCTCTTCCAGGCGCATCAACGTCAGGCCCAGCACCTCCACCTGCTCTTCCGACAGATCTTCCTGTTCCATCCGGCGGATGGCCTGGCGCTCCACGAGCTGGCGGATGAGCTCGACGAGCGTCAGGACGAGGCGGGACAGGTCCCGCTCCACCGCCTCGCGGTCCGCCTCGATGCGCAGCCGCCTCGACGGCCGGCTTTCCGCGGAGCGGACCGTCTGCGGGCCTTGGATCCTATTCACTGTGTGCACCCACGATCGTGTCGGATTCCCGTACGGACATGATCAGCGCACGCACGGAGATGCGGACGAGATCGATGTCCGCGATCGAGAGCACGAGGTCGCCGTGGACGACCACCCCGCCCGCGAGCAGCCGGTCCAGAAGGTCCACGAGCGCCACCCGCTCGGACGGCAGGCGGCCCTCGCGCGCCAGCACGCCGCCACGCGGCTCAGGGTGCGTCACTTCGCGCCTCTCTCTCCAGCGGCTCGACGGGCGTCGTGAAGGAGTAGGGCGCCCACGGGCCGGTCAGCTCGACGTCGATCCCCTCCTCGCGCAAACCCTCGACGACCTGCCCGAACTCCTGGGCGCGGGCCTCGTCGACCAGGTACGCGCCGTTGAGGAGCATCCACTCCTCGCGACCCGACAGCTGCGGGTCCTGGGCGCCGTGGCGACGGCTCGCCACGGAGACGGAGCAGAGCACGTCGTGGATCCGCTCGCCCCGCGCGGCCGCCCGCTGCCACGCCTCCTCACGGGTGCGCAGGCCGGCTTGACGCTTCTTGAGGTACGCCCTTCCCGGGCTGTCCTGCGCGGCCGGTTCTTCGGCCGGGGCCGCCGCGGTCGGGGCGGCGTACACCTTCACCCCCCACTCCTGGCGGCCGGCAATGTGGGACAGCACCTCCACGAAGTCGTCATGCCGCTGTTCCAGGAGGTCCCGGATCTGCCCTTCGTCGTGGTAGACCGTGACCAGCCGCACCGGAGCGGTCGGCGCCTTCGCGGCCACCGCCTCCACCACCCGGTGGTGAGCGCGGGCGGTCTCGCCGAGCCAGTCCAGGTCTTCCAGCGACTGCCGGAGCGGCTCCTCGCCGAACTCCGCCAAGGGAACGGCGCTCACGTACGCCGCGAGACCGGCATGGGAGATCGCCCGCACGGGCCCGCCCGCGACCCCCGTCAAACCCTCCACCGGCGCGGAGTCCCGCTCCAGCGCGACCGCGTAGAGGTACGTGCCCACGTCATCCATCGGGCTCCTCCACTTCGCGCGACCGCCTCCTGCTGCTCTCCGCGTCTTCCGGCAGCGCCTGTCGCGATCCCTCCGCGATGGCGAGCCGCTCGCGGAGCCTGCGATTCTCGTCCAGCAGCTCCCGGTTCTTCCCGGTGAGCCAGGGGTCCTGCTCCCACCAGTCGATGCCCATCTCCCTTGCCGTGTCGACGGACGCGACGATCAGCCGTAGCTTGATGGTCAGCAATTCGATGTCCAGGAGGTTCACGCGGATGTCGCCCGCGATCACGACCCCCCTGTCGAGGACCCGTTCCAGAATGTCGCCGAGGTTCGTCGGCTCCCTCTGCGCGGGGGAATAGGGCCGGCCCACCATGGGGCTCGATTCGGTCATGTCTCGTGCCTCACGCGTTGTCGCTCCTACCGCGCCTGTAGCGCCGCTTCCTCTGGTAAGAGGTCAGATTTCCCTCCATGTCCAGCTCGGCCTCGTAGAGCGCCAGGATGTCGCCGGATGAGGGAATACGGCGATCCTCCAGCACCTCTACGTCGACCACCCAGCCGCCCTCGACCGGCTGCACCCGCGTGGCGCCTTCCACTTCCTTGGCGGTCAAGTCGGTGATGTGCCGTATTCCGGCCGCTCCCGCGGTCGCCGCCGACAGGGTGCCGGAAGGGCGCCTTCTGGTTTCGACGTCGCTCTGCTTCTTGTCCTCCGGGGCACCGCGCCTGGCAGGCACGCGATCAACCCCTCTCCTGGCCGTCAGCCGCCGCACCGGTGCCGGCAGGACCGGATCGGCCGGTCATCCGCTGGAAGATCAGCTCCGTCTCGCGGGCCGCGTCCTCCTCCGATATCGCACCGTCGGCTTTGAGCCGCTCGAGCTCCTCCAGCCGGCGCCTGATCACGACCGGGTCGCGCAGCTCCCGCTCGACCTGTTCCTGGATCAGCTCTCCCAGCCGGATCACGCCCTTGACGGGAAGGAGCGGCCAGCCGAAGAAAAGGCTGATCAGCCCCACGCGGCACCACCCGCCCCGGACGCCACGAAGTCGTACGCCGCCATCGGCCCCAGCAGGCGGAACTCCACCCGTCCCGCCCACCGCTCGGCGAAGTCCGCCACGACCTGCTCGAGCTCGGCCTGCCGGTCCATCTCCACGAGGAGCGCCAGGTGGACGGCGTCCTGCTCGTGGGACGGCTCTCGCACGGCGGCAAGCGCGCTCACCGCATCGACGGCCTCCAGCAGCGCGCGGGTGTCGGACTCGCGCTTGGCCGCGATCGCGTTGCCGACCAGCTCCCCGAGCCGGATCCGCAGGTCGCGGGCCGCTTCCTCCCCTAGAGTGCGAATCTCGTCGCGCAGTCGCGCGGCCTCGGGGATCTCCTCCATCACCTCTCGCAGCACTGCCTGCTCGACGTAACGGCCCTTGACGACGTACTGGGCCCGTCCGTCCATCTCCTTCAGTGCGGCGAGGAACTCGTCGTGATGAGCTGCCAGCAGCTCGTCGACGACCGCGTCCGCGCTCGCCAGGACGGCGCCGAAGCGGAGGGGCAGCACGGGGACCGCGGCCGCCGTGCCGTCCAGCAGTCCCTGGTGCCTGACGAGGTCGTCGGGCGTGCCGAGCGGGCGATCAAGGGGGATCTCGCTCACCAGAGCGGCGATCTCACCGTGTCGTATGACCTTGACCTCGCCCGGCTCGTCGCCCACGCCGCCGGCGTCCTCGGCCACCTCGACGTCCTCGGGGACCAGGCCGTAGACGTACAGTCCGACGCCTGCTTCAGGGGCTTCACCCATGTCAGCGCTCCTCTCCCTCGGGCCGCGGTGCTTGCTGTCGTTCGTCCTTGCGCTTGCCGGTGAGGTCGCCTAGTTTCTCTCCGGCCGCGTCCAGCACGCCTTGTGCGACGCCCTTGCTCCTGTCGCCGATCGCCCCCTGCTTGGCGCCGTGCACCATCTCGGGCAGCCCTGGATCCTTCGACTCGCGCAGGTCCAGCCGGTTCACGGCCTCGGCGAAGCGCAGGTAGGTGTCCACGCCGGCGACGACGACGCGCGCGTCGATGGTCAGAATCTCGATGCCGACGAGTGAGACCCTGACGTACGCATCGATGACCAGCCCCTTGTCCAGGATCGTATCGATGACATCCGCCAGGCCCGATGGAGACGGACCTCCGGCCATTCCTCCCGTTGCGGGTTGGACAGTCATATGTCTTCCTCTTCCTCCTGCTTTCTCGGCGGCTAGACGTGTCGTCAGGCCGGCCGGGCCGCCGGCTTGCGGCGCACCGGTCGCGAGGGCGGCTCCTCCGCGCGAACCGGCCGCGCCGGACGCTCCTCGGCCCGTTCCTCTCGGTGGGCGGTCTGGTGGTCCTCCGCGACCTGGCCGTCGCGGATCTGGCCGCGCCGGCCGTCCGCCGCCATCTCGCCGAGGTGCAGCATGGTCTCGGTCATGACGTGTCGCGCGAAGTGCTTGAGCCGCAGGCGTGCCCGCCTGCCCGGTGCCCGCCATATGGTGCCCACGCGCCCGACAAGGCTCTGCGGGTGGAACACGAGTACGAGCATGACGCGGGTCAGATCGGGCGCGAGCTCGTGAAACGTCACGGCGCCGTCGACGCGGACCTTGCCGCCCGCGGACCGCCAGATGATCCGGCCGGGCACTTGCTCCACGGTCTCGACCTGATGCATCAAGCCCGAAAAGTCCGCGAACTGCGTCCACTCGTCGTAGACGACGCGCACAGGTGCCCCGATGTCGATCGATTCGACGATGTCCATGATCAGTCCTCCTGGCTCTCCCACCTCGCCTCGACCGCCCGCCTTGAGTGGGGTGCCGTGCGAGGAGAAGTGGTCGCACTACCCCCCAAAATGTCCAAAGAACACATAAACGACAAAAAGGGCGGACCAAATCCTCTGCGACCACCTCGCGCCGGTGGACGTGCGCCTTACGGCGTGCGGGCGGCGGGGTCCGCCACGGCGTAGGCACCCGGTGAAGGAGAAGCGCGTAATCCCCGGTTGTCCGGGCAGTGGGAATTCGTCGATTCCCGGATCTCGGACAATGCTCCGCAAGGGGGGAGGCCGATATGGCTCGGAAGGACAAGGCCAAGGGGAAGGCCGAAGAGATCAGAGGCATGGCCAAGGAGCGTGCCGGTGACGTCACCGATGACGAGTCTCTGCAGGCCAGAGGAAAGACAGAGAAGTCCAAGGCCAATCTCAAGCAGGCCAAGGAGAAGGTGAAGGACGCCTTCAAGAAATAGCGGTCCGGCAACGGCGGAAGCCCTTCGGGAGAGGGCTTCCGCCGTTGTCTGCCTGCGGCGCCAGACGACTCAGGACTTATCTCGTCTAGGGACGGATGATCGCCATTCTGGTGACCGTCAGCTCCTCGATCGCGAAGCGCGGCCCTTCGCGGCCGATGCCGGAGTCCTTGACGCCGCCGTACGGCATGTTGTCCGCCCGGAACCCGGGCACGTCGTTGACCACCACTCCCCCGGCCTCGATCCGCTCGATCGCGGCGAAGGCCGTGGCCAGCGACCGGGTGAAGATCGCCGCGTGCAGGCCGTACCGGGAGGTGTTCACCGCGGCGAACGCTGCCTCCAGGTCGGGCACCGGCCGCACGCACACGACCGGACCGAAGATCTCCTCGTCCCAGGCGGCGGCCCCGTCGGGGACGCCGGCGAGCACGGTCGGCGCGATGGCCCTGCCGTCGCGGTGCCCGCCCGTGACGGGCTCGGCCCCGGAGGCGGCGATCCATTCCAGTACGCGGTCCGTGGCGGCCTCGTCGATGAGCGGGGCCACGCGGGTGCCGGGCAGGCGGGGGTCGCCGACGGCGACGTTCTTGACGCGGCCGGCCAGCAGGGACAGGAACTCCTCGCGTACCGGCTCCTCGACCACGACCCGCTGGACGGAGATGCAGGCCTGCCCGGAGGCGTAATAGCCGCCGCGCACGACCGCGTCCGCGGCGGCCTCCAGGTCGGCGTCGGCCGCCACGATGAGCGCCGCGTTCGAGCCGAGCTCCAGCAGCACCTTGGTGGGGGCGGCGCCCCGGGCGATGGCGTGCCCGGCGGCGGCCGAGCCGGTGAACGACACCGCGCCGATCCGCCGGTCCTCCACCAGCGTCCGGCCGACCTCGACGTCCCCGGTGACGAGCTGTACGGCGGCCGGAGGCAGGGCGTTCGCGGAGCGCAGGAGGTGCACCAGCCAGAGCGTCGCCAGCGGGGTGGCGGGGGCGGGCTTGACGATCACCGGGCAGCCGGCGGCCACGGCGGGCGCGATCTTGTGGGCGGCGAGCAGGAGCGGGTAGTTGAAGCCGGTGATGCCGACGACGACGCCGATGGGGCGGCGCGTCCAGAACCCGATCAGGCCCTCTCCCGACGGCAGCAGGTCGAGCGGCACGGTCTCGCCGTGCAGCCGGGCGACCTCCTCGGCCGCCGTGACGAGGGTGAGCAGCGTCCTGGCCACCTCCACCTGGCAGTCCACCAAGGGTTTACCGGTTTCCATGACGAGCAGGCGCTCGAATTCCGCGCGGTTGGCGGCGAGGGCGTCGTGGGTCTTCATGAGGACGGCGCGGCGGGCGTGCGAGGGCAGCGCGGCCATGGCGGGGGCCACGGCGAGCGCCTCGTCGATCGCCTGCCTGGCGTGCGCGGGGGTGCCCAGCGGGGCCGCGGCGACGCGGGAGCCGTCGTAGGGGAAGATCACGTCCGTCGTCTGCCCGGTTTCCACCCAGCCGTCCCCGATGGGCAGGCCGGCCGGCCATGCGGTGCCGATGGTCATGAATCTCCTACTGTGGCGCTCGGGAACACGTCGAGGTACGCGGGTGCGTCCTCACGGCCGGTGGCGGCGAGGACGGCGTGCGCGACGGCGCGGCTGAACACGTCGGCGGCGGCCGCCAGCACGTCCTGGAACCCGTCCTGGGCGGGGGCGGGGCCGGCGCAGGTGGCCAGGGCGAAGATGGTGTCGCCGTCGGTCATGGTGTGGGCCGGTCTGATCGCCCTGGCCAGGCCGTCGTGGGCGACCCCGGCCAGCTTGCCGCACTGGGCCTTGGTGAGGGTGCGGTCGGTGGCCACCACGCCGATGGTGGTGTTGAAGGAGGGCGCCTTCCGCGGTTTCCAGGCGCCGGTCTCTTCGGCTGCCGGGGGGCGGAGGTGATCGAACTCGCCCGGGAGGCCGTACCTGGCGCCGGCCAGGGTGCCGTCAGCGGGGTCGAGGACGGAGCCGACGGGGTTAACGACGGCGAGTGCGGCCACGGTGGTGCCGTCGGCGAGGACGACGCTGGCCGTTCCCACGCCTCCGGCCAGGCCGCCCGCCATGGCCCCGGTCCCGGCTCCGACCGACCCGCTCGCCGTCGGCGGCGCCGTCCCGCAGGAGGCTTCACCACCGTCCGGCGTCGCGGTCCTTTGGGGAGGCGGGCCTGGCAGGGCGCCGTTGGGCGGAGACCCGGCCGCCGAAGCTGCGGGGGGCGGCGAGGGGAGGGTGGCGGCGTCGTAGGCCGCTCTGCCCAGTGCCGCGTCGGGAACGGCGCGGAAGGTGCCGCCGCGGCCCAGGTCGAAGATGACGGCCGCGGGCACGATCGGCACCACGCCACCCGCCACCGGATAACCGATGCCCGCAGCGGCCAGGCGTTCCATCACCCCGCAGGCCGCCGCCAGCCCGTAGGCGCTGCCGCCCGTCAGCACCACGGCGTGCACGCGTTCCACCAGGTTGCGCGGGTCGAGCAGCTCGGTCTCGCGCGTCCCGGGGGCGGCGCCGCGCACGTCCACGCCCGCCACCGCACCCTCAGCCGGAGGCAGGACGACGGTGGTGCCGGTGCGATGGCCGCCGCCGACCCGGTGCGCGTGCCCGACGCGCAGCCCCGCCACGTCCACCAGCGAGTTCGTCGGCCCGGGACGCATCAGAAGTCACCGTTGAGGAACCGGCGGGCGGCCTCGGCGAACACCCGGGTGCAGCGGACGATCTCCGCGACCTCGACGTACTCGTCCGACTGGTGCGCGATCCACTTACCGCCCGGCCCGTACACCACGGAGGGGATCCCGCCCCAGTGCGTCAGCACGGTGCCGTCGGTCGAGCCGGGCACCCCGCCGTAGACGGGTTCCTCGCCCGTGACCGTGCGGTGGGCGGCGGCCAGCGCGGCCACCACCGGATCCGACACGGGCACGTCCACCGGCGGCCGGTCCACCAGCACCGACACCTCGGCGGCGATCCCGTCGCAGGCGGCCAGAGCGGCCACGCGGTCGGCCACGTCCTTGTGCTCCACCCCGGGGATCGTCCGCACGTCCACGAACACCGAGGCGACCGCGGGGATGACGTTGACCTGCTCCTCGGAGCCGGCGCGCAGCACGGTCGGCGTGACGTACACCTCGCCGAGGTGCTCGTGCGCCGGGTGCCGCCCCTGCAGCTCCGCCTGCAGCGACCGCAGGCCCACCAGCAGCGAGCCCACGGCAGGCAGGGGGTTGCGGCCGTGCTGCGGCATCGCCCCGTGGGCCATCTTGCCCGTGAGGTCCACCCGCAGCCGCAGCGCGCCCTTGGCGACCGCGCAGATCTCACCCGCCTCCGGCTCGGCCACGATCGCGCCGTCCACGTCGGCCGCCAGCCCTTCGGAGACGAAGTGGTGCGCGCCGATCATGAGACCTTCCTCGTCGGCGAGCGCGCACACCTTGATCCGCCCGGGAAACGGGCCGGCGAGTTGCAGCGCGCGGGTGGCGAAGAGGGTGGCGGCGAGGCCGGACTTCATGTCGGCGCTGCCCCGCCCGTACAGCCTGCCGCCGCGGATCTCCGCACCGAACGGATCCACGGTCCAGGTGGACAGGTCGCCCTCGGTGACGACGTCCGTGTGCCCCTCGAACATCAGCGTCGGCCCGTCACCGCCGCCGCCCTCGACGACGGCCACCACGTTCGGGCGGTCGGGCGCCGCCTCGTACACGGCGGGCTCCCAGCCCCACTCGCGCATCTTGGCGGCCACCAGCTCGGCGGCGGCGCGCTCGCGCCGCCCCGGGTCGTTGGTGCTGGGGATGCGTACCAGCGCCTGCGTGAACTCGACCACTCCATCGGCATCGACGTCGATCAAAGCAATCCCTCCAGAGTCGGTACGGCCTGCAGCAACGTACGCGTGTAGGGGTGGGCGGGCGCGGCCCAGACCTCGTCCACGGGGCCGGTCTCGACGATCTCGCCCGCGCTCATGACCGCGACCGTCTCGCACACGTGCCGTACCACGGACAGGTCGTGCGAGACGAACACGAGCGTGAGCCCGAGCTCGTCGACGAGGTCGGCCAGCAGGTTGAGTATCTGCCCGCGTACGGAGACGTCCAGGGCGCTGACCGGCTCGTCGGCGACCAGCACCTTCGGCCGGGGCGCGAGCGCGCGGGCGATGGCGATGCGCTGCCGTTGCCCGCCGGAGAACTGGTGCGGGTACCGGTCGGCGGCCGCGGCGGGCAGCCCGACCCCCTCCAGCAGTTCCGCGACCCGGTCGCCGGCCGGGAGGCCGAGGGCGACGAGGGGCTCGGCGACGAGGTCGCGCACGCGCATGCGGGGGTCGAGCGAGCTCATCGGGTCCTGGAAGACGATCTGGAGGTTCTCCCGCAGGAAGCGCAGCCTGCGCTCCGGCAGGCCGGTGATCTCCTGGCCGTCGAAGGTGATGGAGCCGCTGGTGGGCTGGTCAAGGGCGCAGAGCAGGCGCAGCAGGGTGGACTTGCCGGAGCCGGACTCGCCGACGATGCCGTACCGCTCGCCCCGGCCCACCGTGAGTGACACGTCGCGCAGCGCGTGGACGGCGGCGCCCGGCTTGGTGAGCGACGTGCGGGGGCGGTGGTAGACGCGGGTGAGGTTGCGGGCGTCAATCAGCGGGGTGCCAGCATGCGTGGGCATGTCCGTCTCCTGTCAACGCCGGTGCCGTCTCGCATTCGAGGGTGGTGTGCGGGCAGCGGTTGCTGAACACGCAACCGTCCGGGAACCGCCCGGCCGGTGGCACGCTGCCCTTGATGGTGGGCAGCCGGGTGCCGCGCGGGGTGAGCTTGGACGCGGCCAGCAGGCCCTCGGTGTAGCGGTGGCGGGGCCTGGTGAAGACCTCGCGGATGGGGCCGCTCTCGACGACGCGGCCGCCGTACATGACCAGGACCCGCTCGCAGACGGAGGCCACGACGGCGAGGTCGTGGGTGATGAACAGCAGCGCGGGCGCGACCTCGGCGATCAGGTCGAGCATCTGCTTCTGCACGGTGACGTCGAGCGCGGTGGTGGGCTCGTCGCAGATGAGCAGGCCGGGCTCGTTGGCCAGGGCGATGGCGAGCATGACGCGCTGCCGCTGCCCGCCGGAGAGCTGGTGGGGGTACGCCCGCGCGATCTGCCCGGGGTCGGGCAGGCGGACCCGGCCGAGGAGGTCGACCGCCCGCTCGCGGGCCTCCTGGCGGCCGCGGCCGTGCAGGGTCATGACCTCGGCGACCTGGGCGCCGATCCGCATGAGCGGGTTGAGGGCGGTCATCGGCTCCTGGAAGACCATCGACACCTCGCGCCCGCGCAGCCGCTTCAGCCGCGATTCCGGGACGCCGACCAGGTCGTGCTCGCCCAGCCTGGCCCGGCCCGCGGCGGTGACGCCTTCGGGGAGCAGCCCCATGAGCGACAGCGCGGTCAGCGACTTGCCGGAGCCGGACTCGCCGATCAGCCCGACCCGCTCCCCCGGCCCGATGGCGAACGACACGTCGCGTACGAGCTCGACGGCGTCCGCCCGCACGCTGAGGCCCTCAACCGTCAGCACGGATCCTCCTGAGCTTGGGGTCGAGGAAGTCGCGCAGGCCGTCGCCCAGGAGGTTGAAGCCGAGCACGGCCAGCGCGATCGCCAGGCCCGGCCAGAGCGCCAGGCGCGGAGTGGAGAACAGCAGTTCCTGCGACTCCTGCAGCATCCGCCCCCACGACGGGGTCGGCGGGCGGGTGCCGAAGCCGAGGAACGACAGCGCCGCCTCGGCCAGGATCGCGATCGCGAACGACACCGACGCCTGCACGATCAGCACGGAGCCGATGTTCGGCAGCACGTGGCGTACGGCGATCGCGGTGCGGCGCCGCCCGGCGGCCCTGGCGGCGAGGATGTAGTCGGTGACCATGACCTGGAGCGTGGCGGCGCGGGCGACGCGGGCGAACGCGGGCACCGTGGCCACCCCGATCGCGATCATCGCGGTGAGCGTCCCGGCGCCGTAGACCGCGCCGAGCATGACGGCCAGCAGCAGCGCGGGGAAGGCGAACACCAGGTCGTTGACCCGCATGATCAGCTCCGACAGCCAGCCGCGCGGCGTCATCCCGGCGATCAGGCCGAGCGGCGTGCCGATGACGGCGGCGATGCCGACGGCCACGATGCCCACGTAGAGGGTGGTGCGGGCGCCGACCATGAGCTGGCTGAAGGTGTCGCGGCCGAACTTGTCGGCGCCCAGGAGGTAGCCGCCGCCCGGCTCGCGCAGCTTGCGCGCGGCGTCCACGAGCGTCGGGTCGTGCGGCGTCCAGAAGAACGACACCAGCGCGGTCAGCACCACGAGCCCGACGAGCGTGCCGCCGACCAGCAGCCCGGCGTTCAGCCGCCCTCTCATCGCAGCCTCGGGTCGAGCAGGTGGTAGGTCACGTCCACCACGAAGTTGATCAGCAGTACGGCCCCCACCAGCACCATCACCACGCCTTGGACGAGCAGCAGGTCGCGCCCGGCCACGCCGTTGAGCAGCAGGTCGCCGAGCCCCGGGATGACGAAGACCCGCTCGACCACGACCGCGCCGATGAGCAGCGTGGCCAGCTGCAGCCCGAGCACGGTGACGACCGGGATGGAGGCGTTGCGCAGCCCGTGCCGCCACAGCGCGCCGGTGCTGCCGCGGCCCTTGGCGCGGGCGGTGCGCAGGTAGTCCTCGCGCATCACGTCGAGCACGGCGCTGCGGACGTAGCGGGTGAGGACCGCGCCCTGGACCAGGCCGAGCGACAGCCACGGAAGCAGCAGGCTGCGCAGCCACTCTGCGGGGTCCTCGGCGATGGGCACGTAGCCGCCCGACGGCAGCGCCTGGGCCTGCACCGCGAACACGAACACCAGCAGGATGCCGGCCAGGAACGCGGGGATGGCGATGCCGACCTGGCTGATCGCGCTGATGACCGCTCCCAGGGGGTTGCGGTGGTGCACGGCGGCGAACGTGCCGAGCGGCACCGCGATGACCAGGGCCAGGACCATGCCGCCGAGCACGAGCACGGCCGTGACACCGAGCCGGTCGCTGATCTGGGGGCCGATGGGCGAGCTGGTCACGTAGGAGGTGCCGAAGTCGCCCTGCACCAGCCCGCCGAACCAGTCGAGGAACTGCGCGGCGGGCGCCCGGTCGGTGCCGAACTGCTCGCGCAGCGCGGCCACCGCCTCCGGGGTGGCGTTGACGCCGAGCGCGATCTCGGCCGGGTCGCCGGGCAGCAGCGCCATGAACGCGAACACCACCACGCCGGCCACGGCGGTGCTCGCGAGCAGCACCGCCAGCCGCTTGAGCAGGTAGAGCGTCACTGCTTGGCGAGTCCGGTGAAGTCGAAGGCCTCCGCGATGGCGTTCTTCGGCAGCCCGGTGACGCCCTTCTTCGCCACGATCAGGTTCGGGAACAGGAACAGCCAGTCGGCCGCGGCGTCGTCGGACAGCAGCTTGGCGGCCTTCTTCAGGTCGTCGGTCTGCTGCTGCTCGGTGCCCTCGTCGGCGGCGGCGAGGAGCTTGCCGAACTCGGGGTTGTCGTAGCGGAAGTAGTACGACTTATCGGCGAATATGCCCATATCCCGGGGTTCGACGTGGTTGATGATGGACAGGTCGTAGTCGCCCTGCTTGAACACCACGTCCAGCCAGCGGGCCGGGAACTCCAGGGGCTCGATCTCGGCGTTGATGCCCACCTGGGCCAGCTGCGACTTGACGACCTGGGCGCTGTTGACCGCGTACGGCAGGTTGGGGATGCGCATCTTGACGTTGAGCGTCTTGCCGCCGAGCAGTTCCTTGGCCTTGGCGGGGTCGTACGGGTAGTCGCCGGTGCGGTCCTCGTACCACGGGTCGGTGGGCGGCACCATCGAGCCGATCAGCTGGCCGCGCCCGGCCCAGGCGGTGTCCAGCAGCGCCTTGTGGTCGATGGCGTAGCGGACGGCCTGGCGGGCCTTCTTGTCGTTGAACGGGGCGCGCGAGTTGTTCATCGACAGCACGACCTCGCCGTTCGTGGTGCCCTCGATCGTCTCGAAGCGGTTGGGGTCGGCGAACTGCTGCAGCGACTCGGGCGCCTGGACGCTGGAGATGACATCGATGCCGCTGGTCAGCAGCGCGTTGTTCATCGCCGTGGCGTCCTTGAAGTATTTCAGCGTGATGGACGACAGCGCCGGCTTCGTCCCCCAGTAGGAGGGGTTGGCGTTGAGCTGGATGGAGTCGCCGCGCCGCCACGAGCCGAGCACGTACGGGCCGGTGCCGACGGGCTTGTTGGCGAGGTCGGCGACGCCGGTGCGGCTGAACATCGCGCCGAGCCTGGTGGCCATCGAGTAGAGGAAGCCGTTGCTGGGCCGCTTGAGCGTGACGACGGCGGTGGAGTCGTCCTTCTTCTCCACCTTGTCGACGACGTCGAACTGGGCCTTGATCTTGAGCTTCCAGTCCGTCTTGACCCGGTCGAGCGAGAACACCACGTCATCGGCCGTGAACGGCGCGCCGCTGCTGAACTTGACGTTCTTGCGCAGCGTGAAGGTGTAGGTCTTGCGGTCGGCCGAGACGTCCCACTTCTCGGCCAGCAGCGGCACGATCTTGCCGTCCTGGTCGAGCTTGACCAGGCCCTCGTAGACGTTGACGAGCAGCGCCTGGGGGATGGCGGCGCCCTCGGTGGCGGTGAAGTCGAGGTTCGCCGGCTCGGCCACGAACCCTACGGACAGCGACTGGCTCTTGGGGGCGGTGGCGTCGGCACCGCCGTCGCCGCCACCGCAGGCGGCCGTGCTCAGCAGGAGACCGCCCACGGCGATCCAGATCCCGATGCGCCTCATGTCTTGCAGCCTCCTGGCTAGTGCACTGGTCGGACCAGTAGGCTATGCACATTGCCAGTGAGCCGTGGCTCAGGTCAAGGGGGCGTCCATGGGTGGTCCGCGGTTCGAGCCGGTACGCGCCATACGCGCGTACGAGCGGGTCGTGGAGCAGGTGGAGGGGGCCATCGAGAGCGGCGCGCTGTGCCCGGGGCAGCGGCTCCCGAGCGAGCGCGAGCTCATGACGCAGTTCTCCGTCAGCCGGTCCACCGTGCGCGAGGCGCTGCGGGTGCTGCAGGCACGCGGCCTGGTGCAGTCGCGGCCCGGCGATCCGAACGGCGCCGAGGTGCTGCCGTTCTCCCCTGCCGTGCTGCACAAGTCGATGAGCACGCTGGCCCGCGTGGCAGAGCTGTCGCTGGGCGAGCTGGTGCAGTTTCGGATGGTGCTGGACGCGGCGGCGATCCTGCTGGCCGCGCGGCTGCGCACCGACGAGCAGCTCGCCGAGATGGCCGCGGCCGTGGACCGGATGAAGGGCGCGGTCGAGGCGGGCGGGGACGCCTTCGGCGCGGCCGATGTCGCGTTCCATGACGCGGTGGCGCGGGCGAGCGGGAACAAGCTGATCCAGATCTGCACCGACGTGGTCCGCTCGATCGTGGTCGACCTGATCGCCGACAAGATCGCCTCAGCGCCCGACCGGGAGGGGCTGATGCGCCGCAGCATCGGCCATCACGAGGAGGTCCTGGCGGCGGTGCGGGCCGGCGACGGCCCGCTGGCCGCCAGACGGTCGCGCGAGTCGATGTACGACTACTATGCCGACTACGTCAAGGCCGAGGAGCGGGCCGCGCTGAAGGCCCTCCTCGAGTGACGTGATTTGCCCCACAGAGTGTTATGTTGCCCGCGTGGATGGGGATGGGCTGGCAGAAGCCTTCCTGCGCGAGCCGCGCCGCTACACCAGCCACCAGGTCGCCGAGATGGCGGGGGTGCCGGTCTACCGCGCGCGCCGCTTCTGGCGTGCCCTGGGGTTCGCGAACGTGGCCGACGACGCGGTCGAGTTCACCGACTCCGACGTCGAGGCCCTCAAGACGCTGCTCGGCATGGTCAGCTCCGGCATCTACGACGAGGAGCACGTGCTGCTCATGGCCCGCTCGCTCGGCGGTGCCACGGCCCGCCTCGCCGAGTCGCAGGCCGAGCTGGGCGTGGAGGCGCTCGACCAGGCGGGCGTGCCGCTGGCGGAGCGGCCCCGCGCCTGGCGCAGGCGGGCCGAGCGGGTGGTGCCCGGCCTGGAGCGGCTGCTGGTCTACGCCTGGCGGCGCCAGCTAGCCGCCGCCGCCGGCCGCATCGCCGAGCAGGACATGAGCTCGGTACGGCTGGCCGTCGGGTTCGCCGACCTGGTCGCGTTCACCCGGTTGAGCAGGCAGATCACGGCCGCCGAGCTGGCCCGGCTGATCGACAGGTTCGAGGGGCGCTCGGCCGACATCGTGACCTCCACCGGCGGGCGGGTGGTCAAGACGCTGGGCGACTCGGTGCTGTTCGTGGCCGACAAGGCGCACGTGGCGGCGGAGATCGCGCTGCGCCTGGTGGAGACGCACGCGCGCGGCAAGGACATGCCCGATCTTCGCGTGGGGCTGGCCTCCGGGCCGGTGATCTGGCGCATGGGCGACGTGTTCGGCACCACGGTCAACCTGGCGAGCCGGCTCACCGCGCTGTCGCTGCCCGGCACGATCCTGGCCGATCCGGAGATGGCCGAGGAGCTGGAGGGCGACCGGGCGTTCCGGCTGCGGCCCGTCAACCGGCTGACGGTACGGGGGCTGGGCGAGCTGGCGCCGTTCACCGTCATGCGGGCCGAGGCGACCTGAGGCGCCCGCGTTTTCCTTCCAGGTTCGGTCGTCACAACCCGAGGATGGACATCCTCGCCCTATCTCCTTGGACTCAATCATCTAGACGCGAACGAACCAATTCGCCGATCTTGTGGGTTGACATACGCACACGCGAGGCCAGTATCGCCACGGTGCGCACGTGCGCGGACTGCGGGGCGAAGTGTCAGCAGGGCCCGACCGTCCGTGGCCAGCGGCCGTTCTGTTCCGCCTGAGATCGGTCCCCAGGCATCACCATATGAGTGCTATTAGCCTCACGATTATGTGTATCGTGCCCGAAAATATCGCGAACACAAGGAACATGGTCCATCCATCTGATCTTCTCCTGCCCCCCGTTGTGGCGAGCAGGACTACGAAGAACACGAGCCAAACGACACTCCAGAAGAGCGGAGAACCCCAGAACGAAGAGGACTCCTGTGACTCGGCCTGTGGTGAACTGGCGCCCTTTTGGTTCCCAAGTGCTGCGGGCGCATCAGCGGAGGGTTCGGACGGAATGGATGTTTGAGTTGCCTGGGCCGTGCCGGCAGGAGACGCGGAGGCCGCTGCCCCTGGGGTGGGAGTAGCGCCAGCATGCGGAGTCGCATTTCCGCCAGAGGCGACTTCCCGGTCGTGCTGGTAAGCGGCCATGGTGACGATCAAAGCTGCGATGCTCACGAACAAGGCAATGATGGTGGAAACGTGGGCAAGGACCGTTAACCGAGACCGCTTGGCCCCATCCGCCATGTCGCCTCGCTACCGTATGCGCCCGAAACCCCATGACCCGTATGAGAAAGAGACAGTATATGGCCCAGCATGAGACGTAGGGAAGAAAGAGTGCCCTGGCGATATCGAGCGTCGGCACAGATCTGCGGGGTGGGTATCTATTGGAACATCCGGACGAAGAATACCGGTAGCGAACGTTCCGTTCCGGCTTTGCTTCATGATCCCTAGACCTATCTTCTGACTGAGCGAGCAATTGCCTCGATCAATGATCATGAGCAATCCGGGTACTGTTCGGAGCGGATGTCGGTCGGGTTGTGGCCGTTCGGCGACCCAGCGGGATACCCCATCCCGCTGCAGCGCGGACGAGGGTCGATCGGCTTGCGCCGCATTCCACCGACAGCTCTGCGATGCTTCTTCGTCGGCCAAGACACTCACGCTCGAACCAGTCGCGAGAGGCACCCAGAAACGATCCACGGCGGCGGAGAGTAGCTGATCGCTGTCGTGGTACCGTCGCCGTGGAAGCCTGTAAGTGCTTGCCCCGGACGAGATGTGCGCCGTACCCGGCCTGCTAAGACGACGCACTCGCAGGAGGCGTCATGGATGCAGGCATACCCTTGATCGATTTCACTGGGGTGACTCCACAGCCTTGTGCGCTGGATGTCCGGTGGATTCACGGCTCACCGTCGGCCAAGCACAACACCGATCCGGACATCCAGGTCCACGCGTACGACGAGCACACGTTCATCTTGCGGCAGAACATGGCGATCAACTACGAGGCGCCGTTCTTGTTCCTGCTGTTCGGGAACGCACGGGCGGTGTTGATCGACACCGGCGCCACGGCATCCGCCGAGTTCTTCCCCTTGCGCCGGGTGGTCGACGAGCTCGTCGCCGGCTGGCTCGCCCGCCACCCCCGGGAGGACTACCACCTGCTGGTGCTGCACACTCACCCGCATGGCGACCACATCGCAGGCGACGATCAGTTCACCGACCGCCCCGATACCACGGTGGTCGGCGCGGACCTGGTCACCGCCTGGGAGTACTTCGGGTTCAGCAAGAATCCCGACGCCGTGGCGCAGGTCGACCTGGGAGGCCGTGTGCTGGAGTGCCTGGCCACCCCGGGCCACCACGAGGCGGCGGTGACGTTCTACGACCGGTGGACCGGGTTCCTGCTCACTGGTGACACGGTCTATCCGGGCCGTCTCTACATCCAGGACTGGTCGGCCTTCGCCCAGACCGTCGACCGCCTGATCGACTTCTCCGACCGCCGACCGGTCACCCACGTGCTCGGCTGCCACATCGAGATGACCAGGCAGCCAGGCGTGGACTACCCGGTCCGCACCACCTACCAGCCCGACGAGCCCCCACTGCAGATGACCACCGGGCACCTGCACGAGATCCGTGCGGCGATCAAGGAGATCGGCGACCGGCCCAGCCGGCGTGCCTGCCCCCTCTTCATCCTCTGGCCAAACCCATGAGCCCCGGGCCTCCGTCGTGTTCGGCTCGGCCTTCGTCGACATCCGCGATCCGCGCGGGCCAGACGGCCCCCTACGGGTACGAGCTCAACCTCACTGTCCTGACCCCGACCGGCAGAGCACTCGGCGTGTGCGCCCACGGCTTCATCGGCGCCGCACACACGCTGCCGCGGGCTGCGCCGTCTGGACGGAGGGCCCGTTCCCGATGGCGATGAGCCAGTTCTCGGTTCCCAAGGGCAAGCGGGTCACGATCAACGGGAAGGCGGGCTTCAGGGGCGATTCCACCAGCCGGCCGGTCCGCTGGTCGGTCGGTGGGAGCGTACGCGAAGTAGCGCCCGGGAACGCCCGCGCACGGCGCGGTGTGCCGGGTTAGGATCATCGATCATGATCCGGCGCACGTGAGGGGTGTCCCCTTTGTCCACTCGTCAGCATGCCATCGGTGACCTGCTGCGCCGCTCGGCCGCCCGCCATCCCGGCAAGACCGCCATCGTGTACGGAGACCTGCGGCAGAGCTACGCCGACCTCGACCGCACGGTGAACCGGGTGGCCAACGCGCTGGCCGCGCGCGGTGTCGGCAAGGGTGACCGGTTCGCCGTCTTCAGTCACAACAACCACGCGTTCGTGGTGGCGTACTTCGCGCTGGCCCGGCTGGGGGCGATCTCCGTGCCGATCAACTTCATGCTGAAGGCCGGCGAGGTCGCGTACATCCTGGAGCACTCGGGCGCGACCGGGATTCTGGTGGAGGAGGCCCTGGTCCCAGTGGCCGGGGCGGCGGTCACGGACGAGGTCGCCGTCCGCGGCGTGATCGGGGCGGCGGACGGATGGGAGCCCTTCGACGAGTGGGCCGCCTGCGACGACCCCTCCGAGCCGCGCGTGGAGATCGGCGACGACGACCCGATCCAGCTCATGTACACCAGCGGCACCGAGTCCCGCCCCAAGGGGGCCACGCTCTCCAGCCGGAGCCTGATCGCCCAGTACGTCACCTGCGTGGTGGACGGCCAGATGAGCCACGACGACGTCGAGGTGCACGCGCTGCCCCTCTATCACTGCGCCCAGCTGCACTGCTTTCTCACGCCCGGCATCTATCTGGGCGCCTCCAACATCGTCCTGCCCGGCGCCGACCCCGGCACGATCCTGGCCACGATCGAGGCGGAGCGCGCCACCAAGTTCTTCTGCCCGCCCACGGTCTGGATCGGGCTGCTGCGCCACCCCGACTTCGACCGGCGCGACCTGTCGTCGCTGCGCAAGGGCTACTACGGCGCCTCGATCATGCCCGTCGAGGTGCTGAAGGAGATCGCCGCGCGGCTGCCGGGCGTGCGCCTGTTCAACTTCTACGGCCAGACCGAGATGGCCCCGGTAGCCACCATCCTCGGCCCGGACGAGCAGCTCACCAGGCTCGGCTCGGCCGGGAGGCCCGCGCTCAACGTCGAGACCAGGATCGTCGACGACCAGGACCGGCCGGTGGCGCCCGGCGTGGTCGGCGAGATCGTGCACCGCAGCCCGCACGCCATGCTCGGCTACTGGAACGACCCCGACAAGACCGCCGAGGCGTTCCGCGGCGGCTGGTTCCACAGCGGCGACCTGGGCGTCATGGACGCCGACGGCTACCTGTCGGTGGTGGACAGGAAGAAGGACATGATCAAGTCGGGCGGCGAGAACGTGGCCGGCCGGGAGGTCGAAGAGGCGATCTACCAGCATCCGGCGGTGGCCGAGGCGGCCGTGTTCGGCGTGCCGGACGAGAGGTGGATCGAGGCGGTGACGGCCGCCGTGGTGCTGCGCGACGGCGTCGCCCTGACCGCCGAGGAGCTGATCTCCTTCCTGCGGGAGCGGCTGGCGTCGTTCAAGACGCCCAAGCGGGTGGTGTTCGTGGACTCTCTGCCGAAGAACGCCTCCGGCAAGGTGCTCAAGCGGGAGCTGCGCGACGCGTTCTGACGCGCGTGTGCGGTGATCGCGCGTCGTCCCTGCCGTTAGCGGGCATCCCCTTCCGGCAACGACTTCACCTCAAACCCCGGGGACGTCCCCCGCCCCGACCCGAGAGAGGCCGCTGACCGCATGCCGAGCTTTCCAGAGATCATGCACCGTACGTTCTTCCGGACGCTGTCCCTGCTCTCCCCCAAGGGGCAGGCGACGATCCTGCGCCGCTACTTCGACTGGTGGCACCGTACCCCCGACCCGTGGAAGCTCGCGACCGACAGCTACGAGCAGCAGAAATACCTGTCCACGCTGCAGCACCTGCCGCCCCGGCCGTACCGGCGGATCATCGAGGTCGGGTGCGCCGAGGGCGTGTTCACCCACACGCTCGCGGCGGCGTACCCCGACGCCGAGATCACCGGGCTCGACGTCTCCGAGCGCGCGCTGGCGCGGGCGCGCGAGCGGGTGAAGGGCAACGAGCGGGTGCGCTTCATCCAGGCCGACATCGTCACCCACCGCCCTGAGCAGCGCTTCGACCTCGTGTTCTGCTCGGAAACCCTCTACTACCTGGGCCGCCACGAACGGCTGCGCCGGGCCTCGGCGCGGCTCGGCGACCTGCTGGATCCGGGCGGCGTGCTGGTGGCGGTCCATCCGTGGCCGGAGGCCACCCGGCTGCACCGGTTCCTGGACGCGCACGCGTCGCTGTCCCGTCTCGGCGAGCAGGTCTACACGGCCAGTCCGCGGCCCTTCGCCGTCACGATCTACGGTGCGAAACCTACCTAAGGCCCCACTCCCGGAGTGAGAACGGCAGGCCGCCCCGGATGTCCGCGATGGCCGCCGCCGCGTATTCGATCATGTCGGGGGGCAGGTCGTCCATGGGCCACCAGGCGAGCTCCGAGCACTTGTGGGGTTCGGTGTTGCGCGGTTCGCCGGTCCACTTCCCGGCGGTGAAGAAGAGGCCGAGCCGTTCGGGGGCGTGGTGCATGACGTGCGCGAGCGTCAGGTCGGCCGCGCTGATCGCGACCCCGAGCTCTTCGGCCGCCTCCCTGATGGCGGCGCCGGTCGCCGCCTCGCCCGCCTCCAGATGGCCGGCGGGCAGGTGCCAGAGACCGTCGCCGTAACCGGTGCCCGCCCGCCGGCCGAGGAGGACGGCGCCGTCACGCACGAGCAGGACGTGCACGGCGACGATGGCGCGGAAGCGGTCCCGCCGGGGCGGGCTCGGGACGGCAGGGTGAGCGCGTCGCACCTGGCCTGCGGGAGCAGCGGCCGTGGGAGCGGCGGCCGGGTCCGGGACCAATGCCGGGTCCGGGACGGATGCCGGGTCCGGGCGGCGGTCGAGGGCCTGGGCCCATTTGACGGCCACGGCGGCCACTTGGATCAGCTCGGCCCGCAACCGGTCGCGATCGGTCTCGGCGAACGCCTCCAGCACCTCCTCGGCCAGGATGTGCCGCCAGGTCAGCGCTCCGCTCCGAGCCACCGTGTCCGTCTCGTGCCTGGCCAGATCCGAGTCGGCCGCCGTACCGTCGCCGCCGGTGCCGTCAGGCAGCACCTGCATGCCCCACCTCGCGTCCTGGGCCGCCCGCTCGGCCGCCACGTCCGCCAGCACCTTCGCCAGCGAGCCCGGCAGGCCCGCGTCGCCGTCGGGTGTCATGATCCCCCTAGTCCCGTTCTTCGCGTGATCGGCAAGAGACGTCGTGGGCCCAGTGTGGCGTAGCGCTCAGGGAGCGGCGGGGCGGAAGCCGGGGCCGAGGTCGGTGATTCCCGAGCACACGTGGTCCAGGAACGCCCGCACCACCGGAGTCAGCCGCTCCCCCGCCGTCCAGCTCACCCCGATCGTCCGGAACACCGGCGGCGACAGCGGGATCTCCACGACACCCGAGCCGGAGCCAGGTCCGGGTTCGGAGCGGGGCAGGATCGCCACGCCCAGCCCCGCCGCCACCAGCCCGCGCACGGTCTCCGACTCCTGCCCTTCGAACGCGATCCGCGGCTCGAACGCCGCCGCCGCGCACAGGTCGTCGGTGATCTGGCGCAGGCCGTACCCGTGCTCCAGCGTCACGAGTTCCTCCCCCGCCAGCTCGCGCGCCCGCACCCGCGCGCGGGTCGCGAACCGGTGGGACAGCGGCACGGACAGCACCAGCTCCTGGTCGGCGAGCGGCCGGCTGGCCAGCTCCGGATCGTCCAGCGGCATGGGCGCGGCGAACACCAGGTCGATCTCTCCCTCGTGCAACGCCCGCAGCATGTCCTGCCGCGACCCCTGCGCCAGGCTGAATCGGACGCCGGGGTTGCGCTCGCGGAAGCCGCGGATGAGCGACGGGACGAGCGTGCGGCCGAGCAGGTGCAGGAAGCCGAGGACGACGCGGCCGGTGCCCGGGTCGATCTCCTCCCGCACCGCGCGGGCGGCGCCGGACACGGTGCTCAGCGCGCGGGCGGAGGCGGCGGCCAGGGTGCGTCCCGCCCTGGTCAGGCGGATGCCGCGGCCGGACGGCAGCACGAGCGGGGCGCCGACCAGATCGGACAGGGCGGCGAGGCGGCGGCTGGCCGTCGGCTGGGGCACGCCGAGCAGTTCGGCCGCGCGCGTCACGTGGCCGGTCTCGCCGACGGCCGCCAGCAGGGCCAGGGCGGGAGCGAGCCGGGCGGCCAGCTGTTCATCGGATTCATCCATCACGGTATGAATTATCGCTGATTTGAGTATTAGACGTATTTATTAGCCTTGCTTAGCTTTGACGGCATGGTGGTCATCGAAGCCCCGGCCGGAACCGGCACCCGGCGGGTCAGCGCGGCCGTCGCAGCGGCCGGTCTGTCGTCGTTCGCGTTGTTGTACGCCCCGCAGGCCGTGCTGCCGCAGCTGGCCGCCTCCTTCCGGCTGGATCCCGGCACCGCGTCGCTGGCGATCGGCGTGGCCACGACCGCGCTCGCGGTGGCGGTGCTGCCGGTGGCGGCGCTGGCCGAGGTCGTGGGACGGCGGCGGGTGATCGTCTGGTCGGTGGTGGTGTCCGCGATGATCGGGCTGCTGCTGCCGCTGGCGTCGTCCTTTCCGCTGCTGCTGGTCATGCGCGCGATCCAGGGGGTGGCGGTCGCGGGGTTCGCGGGGGTGGCGGCGGCGTACCTGGCCGATGAGCTCGGCACGAGCCGGCTGGCCGCCGCGGTGGGCGCGATGATCGCGGGTAACTCGGTCGGCGGGATGCTCGGGCGGCTCGGCACCGGGTTCGCCGCCGGTCCGTTCGGCTGGCACGGCGCACTGCTCCTCATCGGCGGCGTGGCGCTCGCCTGCGCGCTGTTCGCGGCCCGCACCCTTCCCGGTATGCCCGTGCGCGGTCCCCGCGGGGATGCGGCAGCGCGCCCCCGGGCCGCACGCACGGTCCTGGACGGTTCGGCAGGTGATCAGAGGCCGCAAACCGATCTGACCCGGCTCGGGCGCCGCGGCCCAACGGCGCGGACGCGACGAACGCGGCTCGGCGTTGGCGTGCTCGCGCCATGCGCGGCCGCGGCGCTGGCCATGGGGGCGTTCGTGGCGCTCTACAACGCCGCGGGGTTCCGCCTGGCCGCGCCGCCCCTCGGCCTGACCCCCGCGGCCGCCTCCCTGGTCTTCCTCTGCTACGCCATGGGCACCGCCTCCTCGGCCGCCGTCGGCCGCCTGACGGCCCGCCTGGGGCGCACGGCCGCCCTGGTCACGGCCCTGATCGTCACGGTGGCGGGCGCCGCGCTCACCCTCGACCCCTCGCTGCCCGCCATCGCGCTCGGCTTCGCCGTGCTGACCGCGGGCTTCTTCGCGACCCACGCGATCGCCAGCGCCTGGGTGACCGCACAGGCGCCACCCGAGGCCCGCGGCCGGGCCGCGGGCCTGTACACCCTCTGCTACTACCTCGGCAGCGGAGCGGGCGGCACGCTGGGCAGCGTCGTGTACGGCCACGCCGGCTGGACCTGGCTGATCGCCCTGGCGTCGGCCTGGCTGCTGCTGGCGGCGCTCGCCGTCCTGCTGGCCCGCGGCCCGGCCGGCCGGGGATTCACCGCCGCACCACCCCGGTCACGGTCGTGCCCTCGCCGGGGATCCCCCTGACCGTGAGGCTGCCGCCGATCTCGGCGAAAGCCGCCCGCATCCCGGCGATGCCCCGCCCTGCCTCCCCACCGGCGAAACCTCTGCCGTTGTCGCTGACCGTCATGCGCAGGCCGCTCCTGCCGGCGGTCACGGCAATCGACGCGGTGCCGGCGCCGCTGTGGAGCTCGACGTTCGCCAGGGCCTCGCGCAGCACGGCCAGCACTCCCCGCGCGATGGGCGACGGCACGTCAGCGGCGGGTAGCGCCCATATTTCGACGGCGATGCCGGTACGCTCCGACCACCGCGCCAGGTAGCTCTCCAGCTCCTCCGCCAGCGTCTTGGCCGCCTCAATCCTCCTGGTGCCGGTCATCGGTGACACCTCTTTCCCTCGATGCGTCTCCCCGCTCGGACGGGACTGAGGCAAGCATGCGGTCGGCGCTGTTGAGGAAATGTTGAGCCCGTGTTGAGGCGCGAAAGAGTGAACTCTCCTGCCACAGCTCGTAGGCCTGACGCTGGACGTAGACCGCGCTCCCCCACTCGGTCAGCAGCTGCCGGAGCGCGATGTCGAGCGCTGCTCAAGGCGGACAAACTCTTCACTGTGGGAATCATGTGATGACAAGTATCGCCGTCTTCACCGACATATGAGCCGGTTCCGCTCATCGACCGCAGCAGCGAGCGCCCCCGCTGTCCCGCATGAGCACATGGACGGGATCTATACCTCTAAAGTGGACAGCCGTGGACGAGCTGAAATCTTGATCGTCTACTCGTCGGCTCATCCTTTCTGTGACCGCCTCCAGGCGCTTGAGGGCTTCACGAAAGAGCTCCGGGTCGCGATCCAGGTCGGCGGGGATCATGACGGGAGGCATGCGAATTGCCATCACTTTCCGTACTCATGACGTAACAACGAGCGCCATGCCGTCTCCCCGACATGACGCCCTCATCAGGATGTTCACCGCCCGCCCCCAGCTCGCCGTGGAGATCCTGCGCGACCTCATGGGCGTGGAACTGCCCGACACCCCGCTGATCCAACTGGAGAAGGGCACCTTCAACACCCGCCCCTCCGACGACATCGAGGCGACCTGGTCTTCAGCCTGGGGCCACCGCAAACGCCCGCGCACGGCGTCATCGTTGAGATCCAGCAGGACAAATCCAAGGAGCCCCGGCAGCTCGCCCGCTACGCCGCCGCGCTGTGGCTGCTGGTGAGCTGCGATGTGACGGTCCTGGTCATCTGCCCCGACCGCAAGGTGGCGGCCCACTATGCGCAGCCGATCGACTCCGGGCTGACCGGCTACCGGCTACAGGCCCGGGTGCTGGGACCGGACGGCATCCCGGCCATCACCGACCCCCAGGAGGCCGCTGACCACCTGGGGCTCGCGGCCATGTCGGTCATGGTCCACGGCCGCGACCGCAAGATCATCGAGGCATTCGCCGCAGCGCTGAACGAAACCCGCGACGAACACGCTCCGAAGTATCATGAATACGCCTACAGCATGTCCTCGCCCGAGATCCGGCGCCTCATGGAGGAGATCATGACGTCCACAGACTGGCCGGTCTACAGTCCCTTCGCCCGCGAACACTTCAGCCGCGGCAAAGCAGAAGGCCAGGCGGAAGGCAAGGCGGAAGAAGCTGCCAGATCGGTGCTGCTCGTTCTGGCCGCCCGCGGCTTCAACCTCCCCGACGCCACCCGCGCCCGGATCACCACCTGCACGGACCTCGCTCAACTCGAAACCTGGCTCACCCGCGCCGCCATCGCCCAGACCCTCCAGGAGCTGTTCGACGAGCCGGGCTGACCTCGGTGTGATCGCGGTGGGCAGCGCCGAAGGCGAGCTGGTGACTGCCCGAGATGCCTGATACTGGGTGCCCACGTGGCAGGCGGCCGAAGCCGGGCCCACGCAGATTTTCGAGACGGCCGCAGCCGACGGCTACCTGCGCTTCGCCCAGACCGAGCCCGGGCTGTTCCGCGCGGCGTTCTCCGTCCCCGGCACCATGGCCGAAGCCAAGGTCGGCACCTCCGCAGGAACCGGCGGGCTGACGCCCTGCCAACTGCTCGGCGCGGCCTTGGACGATCTCGTCGCATGCGGCCGCATGCCCACTGATCGACGCCCAGGTATGGAGTTCCTCGTGCGGTCGGCCGTGCACGGTCTGGCCGTACCCCTCATCGACGGCCCCTTGCGCGGTCTGCAGACCGCCCAGACCGACGAGGCCACCCGACTCCTGATCGACATGATCGAAAGAGGCCTGTGATGATGATTCCACCTGGCCTATCGTGACTGCGTGCGGCACCCGCCATTCCCTACCGCCGCGTCCTCGCGGCTGCCCCGGGGCGATGAGTTCCGGCCGGGTCGCGGGTCTGCTCTGGTGACAGTCGTAGGACGTACGACGCTGCCCGGCACGAGACACCACGGAGGACACAATGACGACCACGCCGAGTGACCCGACCACCGCGCTGCCCGGCCGCCCGCCCATCGTCGACCTGGACACCTGGCAGGCCGCGCGTGACGAGCTTCTCGTCCGCGAGAAGGCCCACACCCGCGAGGGCGACGCCCTCGCCGCGGCCCGCCGCCGGCTGCCGATGGTGGAGCTCGACGGGACGGTCGAGGTCGTCGGACCCGACGGCCCGGTCCCGTTCCTGGACCTGTTCCAGGGTCGCGACGAGCTCGTGGTCTACAAGCACATGTGGTACGACGGCGCGCCGCACCAGGGGCAGTGCGAGGGCTGCACCAACATGGCCTGGCACCTGAAGGACGCCGTCTACCTCAACGCCCGCGGCGTCTCGTTCGCCATCCTGACCACGGGCCGATGGGACGAGGTGGCCTCCTACGTCGAGTTCATGGGCTACACCCAGCCCTGGTACTCGGTGCGCGACGTGGACGCGCCGGTCGGCGGCAGCATGGCTTGCATCACCTGCTTCCTGCGCGACGGCGACCGGGTGTTCCTCACCTACTCCACGACGGGTCGTGGCAACGAGCCGGCCAACGGGTCCTTCAGCCTGCTCGACATGACGCCCTACGGCCGCGGCGAGGCGTGGGAGGACAAGCCCGAGGGCTGGCCCGAGGGGAGCCACCCGTGCTGGTACTGGCGCTCGGACGCGGACGGGACCGCCACCTGGGGCCCGACCAGCCGCCCCGTGCCACAGTGGACCCGCCCCGGAGCGACCTCCGTGGAGACCCTCGGCCGGCACGGCGACCACCACTGACGCGCCTTCGTCGACGGCGTCGGCAAAGGTTGGGGTGCCGGGCGGAACCTCCGGACGATGCGAAGGTCCGCCCGCGCGCTCGGTCGGTGGGCGGTGGCGGCCAGGCGTCCCCTTCAGCCCGCCAGCCGGGTGACGGTCACCGTGATCTCCTGGCGGCTCCCCGGCGGCCCCTGGTAGATGCCCTTGAGCGGCGGCACGTCCGAATAGTCCCGGCCGCGGGCCACGACCACGTGCGCCTCGCCCACGTACGTCCGGTTCGTGGGGTCGAGCGGCAGCCACTCCCCCGCCCAATACTCCACCCACGCGTGGCTCTGCCCGGCGACGGCCTCGCCGATCTCGGCGTCCGGCCGCGGGTGCAGGTAGCCGGAGACGTAGCGGGCCGGCAGCCCGGCAGCCCGCAGCAGCCCCGCCGTCACGTGCGCCATGTCCTGGCAGACGCCCTGCCCCAGATCCCATGCCTCCTGCCCGGAGGTCTGCACGCCGGTCGAGCCCGGCATGTACACCACCCGCGCGGACACCAGCTCGCAGATGGCCGCGGCCGTCTCGTGGGGGTCGCGGCCGACCGCCTGAGCCCTGGCCAGGTCCTCCAGGCCGGCGTCCACGGCGGTCATCGGGGTACGGCTGAGCAGCTCGCCCAGCGACGGATCCGGATCCATGAGGGTCAGCCGGGGCTTGCGCGGCCCGGACGTCTCCACCTTGCTGACCGCCTCGACGGTCAGCGACGTGTGGCGCTCGCTCACGTCGAACGCCGACACCGTGGTCCCCCAGTAGTCCTCGTAGGTGTAGACCGGCACGGCGGGGGTCACCGTGACGCGGTGGGTCAGCACGTTGTGCGCGGGCGTCATCCGCAGTTCGTTGTAGGAGGAGTGCGCCTCGCCGTCGTACTCCACGTGCGTCATGTGGGAGACCTTCACGCGCCAACCCATGCCATCGCCTCTCTGCGCTGGAAGAACCGCTTGGTGATCGCCTCACCGGCGGCCGCGGACGCCTCCTGGAGGGTGCCGAGCAGCTCGGGTACCCGGTCGTTCAGCTTGTCCAGGTCGGTGTACTCGAGCCCGGTGCGCACCCGCCCGATGGCGGCCAGCGCCGAGTCGGCCACGCCGGCCCTGGTCGTGTCGGGGGTCAGCGCCCGCAGGCACTTCTCCGCGGTCAGCAGCGAGTAGACCACCGAACGCGGGAAGAGCCGGTCGAGCAGCAGGAACTCCAGCACCTCGCCGTCCCTGGCGCCGTGCGTCCTGGTGAACGACTCGTCGGCGCCGCTGGCCTGCAGCAGCAGCCGCCAGTCGCTGGTCAGGTGCACCGCCAGCAGCCGGGTGGTCATGTCCACGCGTTCCAGGCTGCGGCCGAGCACGATGAAGCGCCAGCAGTCGTCCCTGCTCATGGTGGCGTCGGCGAGGCCGAAGAAGAGCGCGGCCCGCTCCCGGACGAACGCCAGGTACGCGTGCGGCGTCATCGACTCCAGCTTGGACAGGTGGTGCCAGGTGACGTTGAGGCACTCCCACACCTCGCTGGACAGCACCTCGCGCACGCCGCGCGCGCTGTCCCTGGCCGACCTGACGGAGGCGGCGATGGAGGCGGGCTCGTCCAGGTCGTAAGCCAGGCGCCGGAGCACGGCCGGGGCACTGACGGTGGCGGCCGGGCTCAAACCGAGCACGTCGTAGATGGAGCGGCCGGTGTCGGGCTCGTCGAGCATGCGGTGCACGGACACGTCGAGGAGCCGGGCGGTGTCGTCGGCGCGCTCGACGTAGCGGCCGATCCAGTAAAGCGTCTCGGCGATGCGGCTGAGCAGCGGGCGTGTCATGGCGTCTCCTCCCAGGTGATCATTGCTCGCCTTCCCAGGCCGCGTTCCGGCTCGGGCTCCACTGCGCGGCCGCGGGGGCCGCGACGGCGGCCGGGGCGACGGGGCCGGGGACCGGCGGGCCGGGCTCGCCGAGCACCCAGGTGTCCTTGGAGCCGCCGCCCCTGCTGGAGTTGACCACCAGCTCACCTTCCGGCAGCGCGACGCGGGTCAGCCCGCCGGGCAGCAGCCACACGTCGGAGCCGTCGTTGACGGCGAACGGCCGCAGGTCGATGTGGCGCGGCACCGGCCGGTCGCCGATCAGAGTGGGCGAGGTGGACAGCAGCACCGGCCGCTGGGCGATCCACCCGCGCGGATCGTCCCGTACGGCCTGCCGCACCGCCGCCAGCTGCGTGGGCGTGGCGACGGGGCCGATGACGATGCCCTTGCCGCCCGCGCCGTCCACCGGTTTGAGCACCAGCTCGGCCGCCGTGTCCAGCACCCGCTCGCGCACGCCGGGGTCGTCGAGCCGGTAGGTCTCCACGTTGGGCAGCAGCGGCGTCTCACCCAGGTAGTAGGCGATCAAGTCGGGCACGTACGTGTAGACGAGCTTGTCGTCGGCGACCCCGTTGCCCAGGCCGTTGGCGATCGTGACGTTGCCGGCGCGGGCGGCGTTCACCACGCCGGGGCAGCCGAGCACGGAGTCGCCGCGGAAGTGCAGCGGGTCGAGATAGTCGTCGTCGACGCGGCGGTAGACGACGTGGACGGGGCGGCGGCCGTACGTGGTGACCATGTGGAGGCGGTTGTTCTCGCAGATCAGGTCGCGGCCCTCGACCAGTTCCACGCCCATGAGGCGGGCCAGCAGCGCGTGCTCGAAATAGGCGGCGTTGTAGACGCCGGGCGTGAGCAGGACCACGGTGGGGTCGGCGACGCCCGCGGGCGCGGCCCCGCGCAGGGCGGCCAGGAGCCTGGCGGGATACTCCTCGACCGGGCGCACGAACTGCTCGGAGAACAGCGAGGGCAGCGTGCGCGTCATCGCCAGCCGGTTCTCCAGCACGTAGCTGACCCCGCTGGGGGTGCGGACGTTGTCCTCCAGCACGTGCAGGACGCCCTTCTCGTCGCGGATCAGGTCCGTGCCGCCGACGTGCACGCGCACGCCGTTGGGCGGGCGCCAGCCGTGGGCGACCCGATGGTAGTGGGGGCTGGAGTGCAGGAGCCGCCAGGGGACGACGCCGTCGTGGAAGACCTGGCGCCTGCCGTACACGTCGTCGAGGAAGGCCTCCAGGGCGCGGATCCGCTGCCGCACGCCGCGCGTCACGAGGTCCCATTCGGCGGCGTCGATGACCCGCGGGATCAGGTCGAGCGGGAAGGGCCGCTCGACGCCCGCGTAGTCGAACGTGACCCCGCGATCGGTGAACATCCTGGCGAGCTGGTCGGCCCTGTTGCGCAGCTCGTGCGCCCCGAGGGGCTGGAGTGCGGCGAACAGCGTCTGGTACTGGGGCCGGGGCACACCCGGCCGCTCGAACATCTCATCCCACGCTCCGGCCATGACATATGTATCAAAGATGTCCGCCATGACCGGAATTTAGGAAATGTATGTTTCGTCCGATCGCTGCGCATGTTACATGGCGTCACGTCGCGACAGATCGTTCGAGTGAGTCGATCAGCCACAGGTGGTTCGTGCCGAGATTGGCCGCCCCGCCGCTGACCTCGGTCACCAGCCGCCAGTAGCGGCGCATCCACGGCTGGCGGTCGGCCGCCGCGTCGGCCAGCAGCCGGCGCCGGAACTCCAGGGTGTCGCCGCTGCCGCGCACCGAGGCGTGCGCCGCCACGAAACGGTCCAGCTCCGGCCCTGGACGAGGCGCCCGGCCCGCCAGGACCCTGGGCTCGGCCAGCGCGCACGCCTCGCCGACCCCGGACATCAGCTCCTCCTCGTCGGAGATCAGCTCCACGTTGACCCGCGCCCGCTCCAGCAGGCGGCGCGTCAGCGACCGGTCGCCGGCCAGGGCGACCAACTCTGCGTACGCCACCACCTGCGCCGGAGTCGGGTCGAGGGGCGGCTCGGGCACGGCCAAGGTCACGAACCCGGTGAACATCGCCTCCGAGATCGGGGCCAGCATCGCGCGCCGCCAGAAGTCGATCACCACGTCGCGGGCGGCGACCCCGTCCTCCACGGCGGCCAGCAGCTCCAGCCGGGCGGCACGGTCGGCCGGGCCGGCCTCCTCGATCGCCCGCAGCGAGGCCCGCCGCCAGGCCAGGCCAGCGAGCCGGACGTCCAGCGCGGCCCGCTCGGCGGCGACGACCTCGGCCACGGAGCGCTCACCCGCCAGCACCAGCCTGACGGACGCCAGCCCGAGCCCGAGCGCGCGCAGCCGCCTGACCAGCGCGAGCCGCTCCACCGCCGACCCGTCGAACCTGCGGTGCCCGCCGGTGCTGCGCACCGACTCAACGATCCCCTCGTCGCAGTAGAACCGGATCGTCCGGACCGGCACGCCGGTCAGCCTGGCCAGGTCGCCGATCCCGAGCGTCTCCTCGCGCAAAGGCACTTGAACCTCCACTGGACTGGAGTTCCTACGGTATCGGCGTAACCGAGGAAGGAGTGATCGTCATGCTCGACACCGCACGACTCATGAAGGGGCTGCGGGAGCAGACCGGAGGGTTCGCCCGCGCGGTCACCGGCGGGGACCCGGACGCCCGGGTGCCGACCTGTCCGGAATGGCCGCTGCGTACCCTGGTCGGGCACATCGGCCAGGCCCACCGGTATGCGGCCGACGTCGTCCGCAAGGGCGAGCCCCCGTCCGTCCCCGACCCCTGGCAGGCCGATCCCGGCACTCCGGGCGAGTGGGCGGGGTGGCTGCACGAGGGCGCCGAGGACCTGATCGGCGCGATCCAGGAGACCGGCGCCGGCACCGAACTGTGGACGTTCCTGGGCCCGCGGCCCGCGTCGTTCTGGCTGCGCCGGATGCTGGCCGACACGTGCGTCCACCACTACGACGCCGCGATCACGACGGGCGCCGCGTTCGAGATCGCCGGCGATCTCGCCGCCGACGTGATCACCGAAGGCCTGGAGATGCTGGTCGCGCCGGGCGCGGAGACGCTCAAGCCGGAGCTGGCCGAGCTGCGCGGCCAGGGCGAGCGGATCGGGATCCGGCCCGGCTCGACGGACGGCTGGGTGCTCATCAGGACGCCCGGGGGGATCCGGTGGGAGCGCGGGCCGGTCGAGGCCGACGTGGTGGTGTCGGGGGCGGTGGCGGACCTCATGCTGGTGTGCGCCCGCCGCCTCCCCCTCGACGACGACCGGGTGGAGATCACGGGGGACCGCGCACTGCTGGAGCACTGGCTGGCTCGCATGGTGTTCTGAGCGGATCTCCGCTCTACGCCCAGCTGATCCGCTCTTCCAGCAGCGCCTGCTGGGCCGGGTTGGCGGTCAGCGCCAGGGCGCGCTCGTCCGCCCGCCCGGCCTCCTGCCTGCGGCCCAGGTCGCGCAGCAGCTCGGCGCGGGTGGCGTGGAAGACCGGATAGCGGTCGAGGCGTCGCCGAGGTCCTTCAGCCCGGCCGCCTCGGGCTCGCCCGGCATGAGCCCGGCCAGCAGCGAGGCCAGCCACTCGGCGTCGTCGACGAGGTCGCGCGCCTCGGCGCGCTTGGCGCGGGTGATGCGCTGGGCCACCGTGCTCTCCTGTGTCAGGAACGCCGCCGCGATCTGCGCGGTCGTCAGCCCGCACACCACGCGCAGGGTGAGTGCGATCTGCGCCTGGCGGGGCAGCGCCGGATGGCAGCAGGTGAAGATCAGCCGCAGCCGGTCGTCCCGCTCGGCGGCGGAGAAGTCGCCGAGCAGCGACACCAGCGAGGCCGCCAGCCGGCCCGCGTGCTCGCGCACCACCTGGGCCAGCTCGGCGTGCGTGAGTTGCCACTGGGGACCTTGCCCGCGGGGTCGGCGAACCACTGCTCCACCTGCCGGACGACCCGCGCCCGCTCCTCGTCGGTCACGGCCGCCGGCTCCTTGGCGTATTCCTCGGTGTCCACGAACATCAGCACGTACTTCACGTTGCCCATCTCCTTTTCCTCTTTATGGGGAGGCGAACGGCGCCGTGCGCCATTCGACAACGTGCTCAAAGTTTCGACACCTCGTCCCCCCCTCACAGGGGAGGCGGTTGCCGGGTAGATTCAACAGCGGAAGAATTACCGTCCAGAGGAGCGACATGCTGACTGTGATCGGTGCGGGCTTACCGCGTACCGGGACCAGCTCGATGAAGGCCGCACTGGAACGGCTCGGATTCGGGCCGTGCCATCACATGTTCACCATCATGACCGATCCGAACCTCGTCGACAGGTGGCTGCCCGTGGCCGGCGAGGGCCCGGTGGACTGGGAGGAGGTGTTCGAGGGGTTCCGGTCCGCCGTGGACTGGCCGGCCTCGCACTTCTGGCGCGAGCAGGCGGAGGCGTACCCCGACGCCAAGGTCGTCCTGACGGTACGCGACCCGCGCTCCTGGTACGTGAGCATGCAGGCGCTCGTCGCCAACGGCCCGAGGGGAGAGATGCCGGAGAACATACCCGAGGCGGCGGCCGCGGTGCTCCAGCGGATGCAAAGGCTCGGCCCGGTGCTCGAACACATCACGCGCTCCTTCTTCGGCCGGACCTTCGAGGAGGGCCTGCCGGATGAGGACAAGGCCGTGGCGGCGTTCGAGCGACACGTGGCCACGGTCAAGGACGGCCTCCCGCCGGAGCGGCTGCTGGTGTTCGACGTCCGGGAAGGGTGGGAGCCGTTGTGCCGGTTCCTGGACGTACCGGTACCGGACGGGGAGCCGTTCCCGCATCTCAACGACGCGAAGTCGATGCAGCAGATGCTGGGCAAGCTGATGACCACCGGCACCATGGACTCGCCCTTCCCCGATCAGCCTTCCAAGTAGCGCAGGATCGCCAGCGCACGGCGGCTGTAGCCGGGGTCGCGGGGCAGGTCGAGCTTGTCCATGATGGCGTTGACGTGCTTCTCGACCGTGCTGAGCGACACGTGGAGCCGCTCGGCGATGGCCGCGTTCACCAGGCCCTGGGCGAGGTGCCGCAGCACCTCGCCCTCACGCGGGCTGAGCCTGCTCAGCGGGTCGGCGCGGGTGGTGCGGGCCAGGAGCTGGCGCACCACCTCCGGGTCCAGCGCCGTGCCGCCCGCGGCCACGCGTTCGAGCGAGTCGAGGAACTCGGCCACCTCGGACACCCGGTCCTTCAGCAGGTAGCCGAGCCCGTCGGTGGACCCGGCCAGCAGCCTGGCCGCGTAGTGCTGCTCGACGTACTGCGACAGGACCAGCACGCCGACCTCCGGGCGGCGTTCGCGCAGCTCCAGCGCCGCCCGCAGCCCTTCGTCCTTGTGCGTGGGCGGCATGCGTACATCGATCACGGCCACGTCGCACGGGTGCCGCTCGACGGCGTCGAGCAGCCCGGGCGCGTCTCCGACGGCGGCCGTGACCTCGTGCCCCGCCTCGTCGAGCAGCCGGGTCAGCCCCTCGCGCAGGAGGACGGAGTCGTCGGCGAGGATCACTCGCACGGCGGTGCCTTCGGCAGCGTGGCGGCGATCCTGGTGGGGCCGCCGGGCGGGCTGTCCACGATGAACTCCCCGTCCAGCGCCAGCACCCTCCGGGCCAGCCCGGACAGGCCGCCGCCCGACGGGTCGGCGCCGCCCTTGCCGTCGTCTGAGATCGCCACGCTCACCGTCCGCTCGTCCTCGCTCAGCACGACCAGGATGTCATGGGCGCCGGCGTGTTTGACCGCGTTGGTGATGGCCTCGCGGGCCGCGAAGTAGAGTGCGGTCTCGATTTCGGAGACGGGCCGCTCGGCCAGCGCGTAATGCACGGTCACCGGCACGCCGGCGCGCTCGGCGACCCCGGTGAGCGCAGCGTGCAGCCCCAGCTCGTCCAGGGCTGTCGGGTAGATGCGCCAGGCCACGCTACGCAGCTCGTCGAGGAGTTGCCGGGACTCGCCGTAGGCCTGGGCGACGAGCTCGGCGGTGCGGGCGTGGTCGCGGCTGTGGCGGGCGCGGCCGAGCAGCATGGCCAGGGCCACGCCGCGCTGCTGTACGCCGTCGTGCAGGTCGCGTTCGATCCTGCGGCGCTCGTCGTCCACGGCTTTGACGATGCCGGAGCGGGTCGCGGTCAGCTCGGCGATGCGCCTGCGCAGCCGTTCGTCGTGGTCCGGGCCGAGGAAGTGGGCGGCGAGCCGCCGTTCGAGGGAACCGACGGCCAGGACGAGCAGGGCGCTCAGCGCCAGCAGCACGGCGCTGCTGGTCAGGCCGAGCACGCCGCTGCTGGTGACCAGCTTCACGCCGGGCAGGTCGAGGGGGACCGCCTCGGCCTCGCCCCAGGCCAGGTCCCACAAGCCGCCGAACAGCAGCAGCCCACTGAGGAACAGACCGGCGGCGCAGGCGTACCCGCCGAGGACGCCCAGCGCGGCGCGGGCGGCGATGAACGCGTAGCCGCCGCTCTCGCCGGTGGTGCCGTGGCCGAGCCACCGGGCGAGCCTGGCCCGCTCCAGGGTCGTGAGGACGGCGAGCCCGCGGGCCGCGGCGGGCCGCGTGGCGGGCAGCAGGGACGCGGGCCCCGCCACGCACAGGAACGCCAGCTCGACGGCGCCGAGCGCCATGCCCAGAAGCACCCCGGCCAGCACGCGGACGACCCGGTGACCGTGCTCCGACATGGACGCGAGGCCGGGCCCGGTCGCCGGGCCCGCCGGGTTGGCTGACACGGGCCGAGTCTAGGCGTCGCGGCGGCGCAGCACCGTGTGCCCCGCGGCCACCGCGATCGCCGTCCAGGCCAGCAGCCACGCCAGCCCCTCCATCGCGGGGTAAGGGATCGGCCCGCCCGTCATGTTGTCGGTGCTGCCCATGAAGGCCAGTCCGGCGAACAGCGGCATCCGCAGCGACGCGTCCACCGCCACCTGGCCACCGGTCATGAGCAGCATCAGCGGCAAGCCCATGAGCAGCATGAACACCACGGTCAGCGTGCCGGCGGCGCTGCGCATGGCGGCGCCCACGCCCAACGTCATGACCGCCACGAGCGCGAAGAACACCCCCACGGCGAGCAGGTCCCCCACGACCTCGCCGACCGGGAGCACGACCAGCCCGCCGAACACGTCGAGTGACAGCAGCAGGTAGACGGCCGCCGTCGCCGCGGCGCCCGACAGCACCCCCGCCACGGCCATCACCGGCGCCACCACCAGCGCCTTCGCCGCCAGCACGACACCGCGCACGGGCACGGCCTGCAGCGTGACGCGGATGCCGCCGGTGGCGTACTCGGCGGTGATCGCCAGCATCGCCAGCGCCACCAGTGCGAACTGGGCGAACGACGTCGCCGACACCACCGGTTCACTCGCCACGACGGGCGCGGCCGCACCGCCCTCCCGCACTGCGGCGCCGGTCGCGCCGCTTTCACGCAGGGCGTCCGTGGCCGCCGCGCCGCCCAGCATGACGGCGCTCAGCACCATGAGCACCAGCGCGCCGGCCAGGCACCACCACGTGGACCGTACCGACCACAGCTTGCCCCATTCGGCTCCCACCGCCTGCCACAACGTGCTCATGCCCCCGCCCTCCGCGCGCCGTACTCCATGCTCTGCTCCGTCAGCTCCTGGTACGCCTGCTCCAGCGACGCCTCCCTGGTACGCAGCTCGTGCAGCCTGATCCCCGCCTCGTGCGCCAGGTCGCCCACCCGTTCGACGGGCGCGCCGGTGGCGACGAGCTCGTTCTCGGCGGGCCGCGCCACGTCGATCCCGGCGGCGCGCAGCGTGGCCGCCAGCTCCCTGGCGTGCGGCGTGCGCACGACCACGGCCGTCAGCGAGCTGCCCGCGATGACCTCCGCCAGCGGGGCGTCCCTGATGAGCCGCCCCTTGCCGATCACCACCAGATGGTCGGCGGTCTGCTGCATCTCGCTCATCAGATGGCTGGAGACGAACACCGTGCGGCCCTCGCCGGCCAGCTCCCGCATGAGCCCTCGTATCCATCGCACGCCGTCGGGGTCGAGGCCGTTGACGGGCTCGTCGAACATCAGCACCTCGGGTTCGCCCAGCAGCGCCGCCGCGATCCCGAGCCGCTGGCTCATGCCGAGCGACAGCGTCCCGGCCCGCTTGCGCGCCGCCCCTGCCATCCCGACGGTCTCCAGCACCTCGGCCACGCGCCGCCGCGGGATGCCGTTGCCGGTGGCCAGCGCGGCCAGGTGCGCGTACCCGCTGCGTCCCGGATGCAGCGCCCGCGCGTCGAGCAGCGCGCCGACCGTGCGGAGCGGGTTCTTGAGCTTGTGGTACGGCATTCCGCCGATCAGCGCCGTGCCCGAGGTGGGCCGGTCGAGGCCCAGCACCAGCCGCATCGTCGTCGACTTGCCGGCGCCGTTCGGTCCCAGGAAGCCGGTCACCGCGCCGGGCCGCACCTCCAGCGACAGGTCGTCGACGGCCGTCCGGCCGCCGTAGCGCTTGGTCAAACCCTTGAGACTGATCACGCCGCCCCACGCTAGGCAGCCGCCGCCGTGGCCGCCATGGGGGCGGACCGCCGACCTCGATGGCGGAAAACCGTAACGAAGGGGGACGTGAGACCCTTAGGCGTCTCGTTCCTGCCCCTTTTGCGAGGTTGCGTGTTCGGCATCATCCGCCCGTGCTCGGAGCATGGGTGCCCGTCGCTCATGGAGGCGTGGCGGGCACACCTGTGCGGTCTGTGTCTCACGTTGCGGGACCACCAGGGGCACGCCGCCCGGCTGTCCACCAACTACGACACCCTGGTCATCTCGGTGCTGACGGCGGCGCAGCTCCCGTCCGCCGCGCCACAACGCGTGGCGGGGCCGTGCGCGTTGCGCGGGTTCCGCCGGGCCGAGGTGGTGGACGCGCGGGCGCAGGGGGCGCGGCTGGCGGCCGCGGTCTCGCTGGTGCTGGCCGCGGGCAAGTTACGCGACCACGTGGCGGACGGGGACACCGCTCCCGGGACCGCAACGGCCCGCCGCCTGTTGGCGGCCCGCTGGGAGGCGGGCGGGGCGCGGCTCGCGGCCGGGGTCGGCTTCGACACCGCCGTGCTGGTCTCGACCGTGGAACGCCAGCTCGGCCTGGAGCACCGCGCCGCCACCCACGCGACCGGCTCCGGCGCCGCCGGCGGCGTGCGCGTACTGGAGTTGACGGCGCCCGCGGAGGACGCGGTCGCGGCGGCGTTCGCGCACACGGCGGTGCTCGCCGGGCGGCCGGGCAACGCCGCCGCGCTGGCCGAGGCGGGCAGGTTCTTCGGCAGGATCGCCCATCTGCTGGATGCCGTCGAGGACCGGGCTGAGGACGAGGCGCGGGGCGCGTTCAATCCGCTGACGGCCACGGGCACCTCGCCGGAGGAGGCGCGGCGGTTGTGCGAGGACGCCGCGCACGGCCTCGCACTGGCGCTGCGGGAGGTCGAGTTCGACGCGCGGCACCTGGTCGAGGCGCTGCTCGGCACCGAGGTACGCCGGGCGGTGCGGCGCACGTTCCACTCCCCCGCTGCTTCCTACGAACGGCCCGGGTGGATCCGCAAGTCGGCGGCCGGCGTGGCGACGTTCGTGACCTGCGGGATGTGGCGGCCCAGGTGGAGCAAGAAGGCCGGGACCCCGTGCGACGACCGCTGCTATTGCCGCTTCCTGGAATGCGGACAGGGTTGCAGCGGCTGCGACTGCTCCTGCTGAGACCTCAGCGTTCGAAGAGGGTCTTGGCGAGCTCGAAGGACTGGCTTGCCACGTCCTCCTCGGCCCGCCTGAACGCCTCCAGCAGGGCCTCGGACAGGGCCTGCGAGCCCATCCGCAGGGCGCGGGGATCGATGTGCAGCGCGGCCAGCGAGCCGGTGGGCGTGAGCTCGACGGCGACCTGCCCGCCGGCGCTCTCCCCGCGCCCCCTGGTCTCCTCCAGCCGGCGGCTCATCTCCTCGAAGCCCGCCGTCTGTGCCACCATCTCGGCGATGGCGCGGTCGAGTTCCGGGTCTCCGGTAGGCGGTGGTGTCGTCATGGCTGCTCCTCGCTCAACGCTTGAAGATGAACGCCCTGGGCGCATGCGCCAGCGCCGAGCGCAGGGCGCCGTCGTCGGTCAGGTCTCCGCTGGCGACCAGGGGGTAGATGGTGGCCGCCGACAGGGTGCGGCGGAAGAACTTGCCCGACGGGCCCCCGCCCAGCAGCGTCTCGGTGACCTTCGTGGCGGGGAAGAACTTCCGCACGTCGCTCAGGGCCTTGATGCCGCCGTTGTAGGCCATTTCGGCGGCGAAGTGCTTGCCGGCGTACTCCCAGAGGTTGCCCATCGGCTGGCCGGTCGCCGCGGAGCTGGCCGCGTGCACGCCGGTCTTGAGTGCGGTCCACACGACAGAGTCGGCCAGCGCGTCCAGCCCCTCGCGCATCAGGTAGGTGCCCACCCGGCGCTTGCCGATCCGGTACTCCAGGATCATCCTGGTGATCTTCTGGAAGATCGTGCGTTGCAGCTGCGCCCTGGCCACCAGCCAGTTGAAGGCGCGTTGGGCCGCCCACCTGGCCGCCGGGTAGATGTGGCCGAAAAACAGCGTGAACGCCAGGGCGGCGAGCTGGGTGCCGATGATCCACAGCTGTTCCCGGTGCTTCTCCACGGCGTCGGCGTACTCGTCGCAGCCGGCGGCCAGCTCCAGCAGCTCCTCCTGGAGCGCGGCGTATCGGGGAGCCAGCTCCTCGGGCCAGACGTCCGCGAAGCGCTCCACGGCGCGGCTGTCGTTGGCCTTGCGCGCCGCGGCCACGGCGGTCTCGGTCTGGTGCGCGATGGTGCCGATCGCGGTGGCGAAATTGCGCAGCGCCACGGCGCGGGCCCGGAGGTTGGACACGTCGGCTTGGGGGACGTGCACGTTGGCGAACCAGGCGCACGCCTGGAAGGGGTCGAACATCAGGCGCCCTCCCTCCGCGGCGGCGCCTTCGGGATCGGCGCATCGGGTGTGTCGGGGATCACGGGCAGCGTCTTGATGATCTCTTGCTCCACGAAGTCCCACAGCTTGTCGAAGTCACGCAGGCCGGCCGCCCAGGTGAAGTTCTTGTCGGCGATGCGGCGCATCGCGTCGACCAGGGAGTCGTAGCCGTCGCTGTACCACTCGGCGAACGCGCGGCCCTCTTCGTCGCCACCGACCAGGCCGGACGTGCTGGACAGCGACGTGGACGTCTTCTGCAGCGCCACCACGTCGTCGCCGGTCTTGTCGAAGCGCCGGGCCAGCTCACGGATCGACGTCCAGTCGATCATGACGCGATCACCGCCGGACGGGGGCGTCTGCCTGCCCGGGTCCGGGCGGTCGTGCGGCGCCTGCGTCGAAGGCGTCGGCGTGGGGCTCGCGCTGTCCGAAGGGCTCGGCGTCGGCGTCCCCGAAGGGCTCGGGGTGTCGGACGGGCTGGGGGTCGGCGTCGGAGTTGGCGTCCCGGGAGGCGTAGGCGTCGGGGTCGGGGTCGGAGTCCCGGGAGGCGTAGGCGTCGGGGTCGGGGTCGGGGTCCCGGGAGGCGTCGGCGTCGGGGTCGGAGTCCCGGAAGGCGGAGGCGTAGGCGTCGGGGTCGGAGTCCCGGAAGGCGGAGGCGTAGGCGTCGGAGTCCCGGAAGGCGGAGGGGTCGGGGTCGCCGTGGTGGAGGGCGTCGGAGTGGGCGTGCCCGTGGGACTCGGGCCGGCGGTGGGTGTCGTGCTCGGCGCGGCCGTCTGGCCGGGCTCACCGGACGAATCAGCCATTAACCCCTCCACAGGCTACAAAAGAAGACAAAAAGTTGTTCGGAGACCATAGCACCATCAAATTTCCCCGACATTAACCCGCCCGTTCAATCACGTGTGCGGCGCGTTCATCCAGTGCGGGGTTTCGCGCAGTCCCTCGTCCAGCTCGTCCAGTTGCTCCTCCGCGACGGCACCCGTACGGGCCAGGTCCTCGACGCGCTGGCACAGCGCGGCCTCGCGGGCGGCGCCGACGGTCGCGCAGCTGCCCTTGAGCCGGTGCGCGAGCGCCGCCACCTCCGCCAGGTCGCCGGCCCGCGCCGCTTGCCGCAGGTCCTCGAACGTGCGCCGGACGGTCTGCAGGTACGCCTGCGCGACATCCCCGAGTGCCTCCGGCGACAGGCCCGCCAGCTCGGGCGGGAGACCGGAGGACGCGGCCCATTCCGGGATGCGGGCGAGCACGCGCGCCCAGTCCACCGGCTTGGCCAAATGATCGTCCATGCCGGCGGACAGGCACCGGATCCGGTCGTCCGGCATCGCCGCCGCGGTCATCGCGATGATCGGGGTGTGCGCATCCTCGCGGCTCCTGATCTCCATGGTCGCCGCCAGGCCGTCGAGCACGGGCAACTGGCAGTCCATGAACACCAGGTCGTAGCCCCCGGCCAGCACGGCGCGCACGGCCTGCTCGCCGTCGTCGACCGTCTCGACCTCGTGCCCGGCCTGGCGCAGGACCAGCGTCGCCACCTGGCGGCTGACCTCGTCGTCCTCGGCCACGAGGATCCGCGCTCCCCCGGCCTGGGCCGCGGCGTCCGCCGTGCCGTCGCGCTGCTCGCCGGGACATTCGGCGGTGCCCAGGGCGTTCTCCACGGCGGCGAGCAGGCGGCGGCGGCTGAGCGGCCGCGTGATCGACTGCACGGCCCGCTCCCCCGCGGCGCCCGGCCAGGCGAACCGCGCCCGCCCCGGGGTGACGACCACGACGACGCTGGTGGCCTGGAGCATCGGGTCGGCGAGGATCGCGTGGGCGAGCGACACCGGCGTCGCACCGGCATCGGCGTCCTCGGGATCGGCCAGGTCGAGGGCGACGACGGCCAGCTCGTACGGGCTGTCGTCCGCGGCGGCCGCGCGCAGCATGGTGAGCGCGGCCGCCGGGTCCCTGGTGTCCTCCACGGCGAGCCCGGCGTCCGCCAGGAAGCGGCGGGCCAGCGCGCGGTCTTCGGGACGCGGGTCGGCGACGAGCGCACGCCGTCCCTCCAGCGCCGCGGCCTCCGGCTCCGACCAGGCCAGGACGTCCACGGGCAGCCGCACCCAGAACCGGCTGCCCACGCCCTCCACGCTGTCCAGCCCGATCTCGCCGCCCATGAGCTCGGTGAGCTGCCTGCTGATGGCCAGGCCCAGGCCGCTCCCGCCGGTCCTGCGCGTGATCGGCGAGTCGACCTGGCGGAAGACGCCGAACACCCGCTCCAGGTCACCGGAGCCGACGCCGACCCCGGTGTCGACGACGGCGAACCTGAGGAGCGCCTGCGAGGCGCCCGGCTCTCCCTCGTCGAGGGAGACGTGCAGGTCGACGCCGCCCTGGACGGTGAACTTCAGAGCGTTGCCCACCAGGTTCGCCAGAATCTGCCGCAGCCGCGCCGGATCGCCCGTCACCTGCCGCGGAACGTCCTCGTCGAGCCGCAGCGTGAGCCACAGGCCCTGGGCGTAGGCGAGCGGCGCGAGCGGCGCGACCACCTCGTCGCAGAGCCGCGGCAGGTCGAACGGCGCCGCCTCGACCTGGAGATGGCCCGCCTCGATCCTGGACAGGTCGAGGAAGTCGTCGAGCAGGCGCAGCACGTTCTGGGCCGACTCCTGGGCCGTGGTGGCGTAGTGGCGCTGCTCGTCGTCCAGCCGGGTGCCGATGAGGAGCGAGTTCATGCCGAGCACGCCGTTGATCGGGGTGCGGATCTCGTGGCTGATCTTGGCCAGGAACTCGGATTTCGCGCTGGACGCGCTGACCGCCTCGTCCCTGGCGGCGGCCAGCTCGGCGGCGTACCTGGCCAGCGTGGCCTGGGCGCGGCGGCGGCCGCGGGTGGTGTGGATCTGTATCCCCAGGCCGATGAGGATGAGCAGGGCGAGCAGGGCCGCGACGGTCATCACGTTGCCCCGCAGCCGCTCGGCGGAGGCCAGCGCGTCGGCGGCGGACACCTCGGCGGTCACCGTCCAGCCGATGCCGGGAATGGGCTCGGACGCCGACAGCACCGTACCGTCGATGCCGCGGAACTGGCCGTTCCAGGTGCGCCCGGCGAGCGCCGCGTCCACCCGCGGGTCCTCGCGCAGCGACGTGAGGGCGTACAGCTCACTGCCGGGGTCGGCGACGAGCACGCCGGCCCGGTCGGTGATCAGCAGCCGGATGTTCTGGGCGTCGGCGGCCTCCCGGGCGAACTTCTGGATGGCGTCCAGGCTGTAGACCACGGCGAGGATGCCGAGCATGCGCTTGCCGTCGGCGCTCAGGATCGGGGCGGCCACGGCGACGGCCCTGGACATGGACAGGCCGACCATCGGGGGTGTGTACGCCTGCGAGATGTGCGCCTGCCGCCGGTCCTTCACGGCGCGGAACCAGTCGGTGCCGCTGATGTCCTGCGGCAGCACGCTCGGCGGCTCGGCGCCCAGCGTGCCGCCCTCCGGCGAGATCATGATCAGGCCGCTGACGCCGTCGTCGCGCATTCGCTTCAGTTCGCCGAGGTAGCCGCGCATGGTGGCGGCGGTGACGTCCTTGACCGCGTCCCGTACCCGGGGCTGCTGGGCGAACGCGGTGACGAGCTGCTTGAGCGAGCTCATCTGCTGCTCCACCACGACCCGGCTGACCGTCGCGGTCGTCCTGACACGGTCGTCGACCTCGTCACGCACCGCCTGCTCCGACAGGGAGATGCTGGAGGAGGTCAGCAGCGCCAAGGGGAGCAGGCCGAGCAGCGTCCACATGGCCGTCACCGCGAACAACCATCTCACCGGCGTCCGTCCTTCCCCCTGTGGTTCGCCGAACAGAGTAGGAGGAAACGGGCAAGCGCGGAGGATCGCCATGAGCACAATGCGCAAAAGTTGACCAATTTTAACAAAAGACGCCTAAGCTGCCCTGAATCTCTTATCAGCCGAGCGAGGAGCGTGTCGGTGCCTGAGTCAAGGGACATCACCGTTCTCATCGTGGATGACGACCCGGTCGTGACGGCGGCGCTGCACGCTCAGGTGAACCGGGTGCTCGGGTTCAGAGTGGTGGGGATCGCACATACGGGGCACGCGGCGCTGGCCGCCGCGGGACGGTTCGCACCACGGCTGATCCTGCTCGATCTCCACCTGCCCGATCTGCCGGGGCTGGAGGTGGCGCACCGGCTGCGACGGCCCGACCAGCCGCCCGCCGACGTGATCGTGATCTCCGGCCGCAAGGAGTCGGCGACGGTACGCGCGGCCATGCAGCGCGGCGCGCTGTACTACCTGGTCAAGCCGACCAGGACCGGGATCCTGGAGCAGACGCTGCTGCGCTACGCCGCCACCGCCGAGCAACTGGAGGCGGGCGGCCGGTTCACCGAGCAGCAGGAGATCGACCGGATCTTCCGCCTGCTCCACCTCGACCAGTCGACCCGGCCGAAGAGCATCTCCGCCGCGACCGAGCAGGCGGTGCTGGACGCGCTGACCGACGTCGAGGAGGACGTCTCGGCGCACGAGCTGGCCGGGATGATCGGCGTCAGCCGCGCCACCGCCCGCCGCTACCTGGAACACCTCGCCGACCGCGGGCTGGTCGAGGCCCGGCCCAAGTACGGGCCCACCGGGCGGCCGCAGCACCGGTACCGGGCGCGGTGAGCGCGCTCAGGGCGCTGCTCGCCGTGCTGGTCTGCCTGCTGCCGGCGGGCTGCGGCGCCGCGGACCCGTTCCCCGAGGGCTCGACCATGGCGCGCATCAGGGATCGCGGCGTGCTCATCGTGGGCATCAAGTTCGACCAGCCGATGTTCGGCTACAAGGACCCGGGCACCGGGCGGATCACCGGCTTCGACGCGGAGATGGCCCGGTTGGTGGCCAAGGACCTCACCGGCAGCGAGCGCAACATCCGCTTCGTCGAGACCGTCTCGCGCGAGCGCGAGAACTTTCTCGCCCAGCAGGTCGTGGACCTGGTCATCGCCACCTACTCCATCACTCCGGCGCGCGCCCAGCGGGTCAACTTCACCGATCCCTACTACTACGCCGGCCAGGACCTGCTGGTCAGGGCCAGTGACACGCGCGTCGACGACGTGTCGGACCTCGACGGCAAGACCGTGTGCACGGCGACCGGCTCGACGTCGGTCGACCGGCTGCGGGAGAAGGCCCCGGGCGCCAAGCTGGAGGTCGTGGACGGTTACAGCATCTGCGTGCCCGCGCTGGTGTCCGGGCGCGTGGACGCGATCAGCACCGACGACACCATCCTGCTCGGCCTGCAGGCCGAGCAGCCGGACACGCTGCGGCTGGTCGGCGAGCCGTTCGGGCGCGAGCCGTACGGGATGGGGGTCCGCAAGCAGGACCCGGCCTTCCGCGACTACCTCAACGGCCTGATCGCCCGCTGGCTGGCCGACGGGCAGTGGGACCGGGCCTACCGGGACACCATCGGCGTGTCCGGAGCGACTTCGGACAGTTCCAAGCCCCCCAATCGCTGAGCAGAACGCGCACAAGCCTTTCACCGGAACATGCGGCTCCTACGGTTGCGCCAACCGAATCAAGGAGCGTGACGCATGACACAGCCGGACCTGATCGTCCTGGACCAGGTCAACAAGCGCTTTGGCGAGCACCACGTGCTCAGGGACGTGAACCTGACCGTCGGGCAGGGCGAGGTCGTCGTGATCATCGGCCCGTCCGGCGCCGGCAAGTCGACCCTCTGCCGCGCGATCAACCGGCTGGAGACCATCGACTCCGGCACGATCAGCGTGGACGGCACGCCGTTGCCGGCCGAGGGGCGCGCACTGGCCCGGCTGCGCGCCGAGGTCGGCATGGTCTTCCAGTCGTTCAACCTCTTCGCGCACAAGACCGTCCTGGACAACGTCGTCCTCGGGCAGGTCCACGTGCTGAAGAGGCCGAAGGACGAGGCCGTGCGCAAGGCCCGCGACCTGCTCGACCGGGTCGGCATCGGCGGCCAGGCGGCCAAGCTCCCGGCTCAGCTGTCGGGCGGGCAGCAGCAGCGGGTGGCGATCGCCCGCGCGCTGGCCATGGACCCGAAGGTGATGCTGTTCGACGAGCCCACCTCGGCGCTCGACCCGGAGATGGTCAACGAGGTCCTCGAGGTGATGACCGCGCTGGCCAAGGACGGCATGACCATGGTGGTCGTCACCCACGAGATGGGCTTCGCCCGGCGGGCGGCCGACCGGGTCGTGTTCATGGCCGACGGCGAGGTCGTCGAGCAGGACACCCCCGACGGATTCTTCGGCTCGCCGAGCAGCGAGCGCGCTCAGTCCTTCCTTGCCAAGATCCTCACTCACTAAGGAGCCCCCCATGTTTGGCAGATCCCTTTACGCGACGTTCGCCGTGCTCGCGCTGGCCGCGACCGCCTGCGGCGGCGGCCAGGAGAGCTATGCCTCCATTGTGGACAAGGCCAAGAACGACAAGAAGCTGGTCATCGGGGTGAAGGCGGACCAGCCGGGGCTCGGGCTGCGCACGCCCGACGGCTCCTTCGCCGGTTTCGACGTCGAGGTCGCGAAATATGTGGCCAAGGAGCTGGGCGTCGACGCCGCCAACATCACTTTCAAGGAGACCGTGTCGGCCAACCGGGAGGCGTTCATCGAGCAGGGCCAGGTGGACATGGTGGTGGCCACGTACTCGATCACCGACGCCCGCAAGCAGAAGGTGTCCTTCGCCGGGCCGTACTTCGTGGCCGGGCAGGACCTGCTGGTCCGGGCGGACGACGCGGCGCTGACCGGGCCCGAGGCGCTGAACGGGAAGAAGCTCTGCTCGGTCGCCGGCTCGACCTCGGCGCAGAAGGTCAAGACGGAATACGCCAAGGAGGCGCAGTTGCAGGAGGAGCGCACGTACTCGGCGTGCGTGGACCGCGTCCTCGGCGGCCAGCTCGACGCCATGACCACGGACAACGTCATCCTCGCCGGCTACGGTGCGCAGCACGCCGGCAAGCTCAAGATCGTCGGCAAGCCGTTCAGCACCGAGAAGTACGGCATCGGGCTGAAGAAGGACGACACGGCGGGCCGCAAGGCGGTCAACGACGCGCTGCAGAAGATGTTCTCCGACGGCAGCTGGACGAAGGCGCTGCAGTCCAGCGTCGGCGCCTCCGGTTTCGCCCTGCCGCAGGCCCCGCAGCTGGAGCGGTACTGATCCCATGGAAGCGTTGCTGATCGAAGGCGACACCATATTCGCCGCCTTCTGGATGACGGTGCGGCTGACGGCGGTCAGCGCGCTCGGCTCCCTGCTGCTGGGGACGCTGCTGACCGCCATGAGAGTCGCCCCGCTGGCCTCCCTGCGGGCCGCCGCGAGCTGTTACGTGTCGGTGGCCCGCAACACGCCCCTCACGCTGGTGCTGCTGTTCACCGGCCTCGGCGTCGGCGCGAACCTGGGCGTGGAGCTGTCGGACGACATCGCGACCAACAACTTCTGGCTCGCCGTGATCGGGCTGACCGCCTACACCTCGGCGTTCGTCTGCGAGGCGCTGCGGTCCGGGCTCAACACGGTGCCGGTCGGGCAGGCGGAGGCGGCCCGCTCGCTGGGGCTCGGCTTCGTCAAGACGCTGGCGCTGATCACGCTGCCGCAGGCGTTCCGCGCCGTCGTGGCGCCGCTGGGCAGCATCCTGATCGCGCTGACCAAGAACACCACGATCGCGCTGGTGGTGGGCGTGAGCGAGGCGTCCGTGCGGATGCGCGAGATGATCGAGACGTACGGGGACCAGGTGATCGAGATCTTCCTCGGCTTCGCGGCCGGGTTCGTGCTGCTGTGCCTGCCGATGGGGCTGTTGTTCGGCTGGCTGTCGCGCCGGATGGCGGTGGCGCGATGACCTACGCCAACCTGTACGAGGTGCCCGGACCGCGCGGGATCCGCCGTAACCGGGTGCTGGGGGCGGCCGTGGCGGCCTGCCTGCTGGCGGTGGCGTATGTGGTGTACGTCCAGTTCGACGAGAAGGAGCAGTGGACGGCGGCCAAGTGGACGCCGTTGCTGCGGGGCGACGTCTGGGCCACGTTCATCCTGCCCGGGCTGGCCGGGACGCTGTCCGCGGCCGTGGTGGGAGTGGTGCTCGCGGGCCTGTTCGGGCTGGTGTTCGCCACCGCCAGGATGTCCGACCACCGGTGGATCCGGGTGCCGGCGGCCATGGTGGTGGAGTTCTTCAGGTCCGTGCCGCTGCTGCTGCTGATCTTCTTCGCCTTCTTCGGGTCGTTCGCCGTCCTGGGGATGAACATCTCGGCGTTCACCGCGGTCGTCTTCGGGCTCACGCTCTACAACGGGTCGGTGATCGCGGAGATCGTCCGCGCCGGGGTGCTCAGCCTGCCGAAGGGGCAGAGCGAGGCGGCGTACGCGATGGGCATGCGCAAGGGCCAGGTCATGCGCCTGGTGCTGCTGCCGCAGGGGCTGCGGACGATGATGCCCGCCCTGGTCAGTCAGTTCGTGGTGCTGCTGAAGGACTCGGCGCTCGGCCTCATCGTCGGCTACGACGAGCTGGTGGACCGCGGCCTGAACGGCATCGCGGCCAACTTCTCCAACGTCATCCCGGCGGCCATCCTCATCGCGGGCATCTTCATCCTGATCAACACGTCGCTGGACCGGCTGGCCCACCGGCTGGGCGCGGGGCGCCGTCCCCGATGATGGAGCGATATTGACGGAAGGGATCCCATGTCGCCCTCCCCCGGCCGTACCGTCGCCGCCCTCGCCCAGGACCTCCGCCAGGGGCGGAGCACGTCCGCCGAACTGACCGGGCGGGCGCTCGACGCCATCGCCGCGGCGCGGCGGGCGGACGAGGAACTGGCCGGCGGCGCGGATCGGGGTCCGTTGCAGCGCGTGCCGGTCGCGGTGAAGGACGTCATCCCGGTCGCCGGGCTGCCGCTGACAATGGGGTCGCGGCATTTCGCCGGGTACGTCCCGGAGGCCGACGCCGGGTGCGTGACGCTGCTGCGCCGCGGCCGTGGCGGCGTGCTGGCGGGGGACGCGGGCGGCTGCCTGCTCGCCTACCGCTGCCTGACCTCCCCGGACGGCCACGCGGGCACCGGTCTGGACGCCGGCCCTGTCCGGGTCGCCTGGCTCGATCCCGCGGGGCTGCTCTCCGGCGACCCGCGCGTGGTGAGCGCCGTGCGGGCGGCGACCGTCACGACGTGCCGGCGCTGCCGGCCGTGCCGATCACCGCGCCGCCGATCGATCAGCGCGAGACCGTGATCGACGGCGTGCCGGCCGCCGTCCGGGCCGCGCCCCGGACGGCGGCCGGCGCCGGGTCGTCGTCCGCGCCCGTGGTCCCGTGATGGTCAACCGGCGAACAGCTGGGTGAGCTTGAGGAGCAGCCCGTAGACGCCGTACGCGAAGGGCACCCCGACCCAGGCCCAGGCCAGCACCATGAGGCCGGTACGCCGGGCCGTCGCGTCATCGGAGGCCGTCATCTCGCCTGTCCCCTCTCCGCCACCGGCACCTTCGCGGGCCGCTCGTGATACCTGTCGTGCACCGGCCGGATCAGCTCATTGGCGACGAAACCCACCGCCAGCAGCCCGATCATGATGGCGAGCGAGGCGGTGTAGAGTTCGGGCCCCGACCGCCCGGCCGCCTTCTGCGCGTCGGCGACCGCGTTGACGATCAGCGGGCCCAGCACGCCCGCGGTGGACCAGGCCGTGAGCAGGCGGCCGTGGATCGCCCCGACCTGGTAGGTGCCGAACAGATCCTTCAAGTACGCCGGGACCGTCGCGAAGCCGCCGCCGTAGAAGGACAGGATGCCCAGCGCGCACACGATGAACAGCGGCTTGGACGAGTCGCCGGCCAGCGCGATCGCGAGATACAGCAGCGCGCCCACGCCCAGGTAGACGCGGTACATGTTCTTGCGCCCGATCACGTCCGACGTGGACGACCAGACGAACCGTCCCGTCATGTTCGCCAGCGACAGCAGCGCGACGAACCCGGCCGCCGCACCCGTCGCGACGGCGGCCGGCGTACCGGCGAAGTAGTCCCTGATCATCGGTGCGGCCTTCTCCAGGATGCCGATGCCGGCGGTGACGTTGCAGCACAGCACCACCCACAGGCAGTAGAACTGCGGCGTGCGGATGGCGTTGCGGGCCGAGACGTCGGCCGTGGTGATCAGCGCCCGCGTCGCGACCGCGGGCGGCTTCCACCCCTTGGGAGACCAGCCGTGCGGCGGGACGCGCACCAGCAGTACGCCCATGGACATGAAGACCGCGTAGACCACGCCGTGCACGAGGAACGTCGTGGCGATCCCGGTCGTGCTCGCACCGAAGGAGTCGAGCAGCTGCGCCGACCACGGCGAGGCGATGAGCGCTCCCCCGCCGAATCCCATGATCGCGATGCCGGTGGCCATGCCAGGGCGGTCCGGGAACCACTTGATCAACGTGGAGACCGGCGAGATGTAGCCGATGCCGAGCCCGATCCCGCCCACGACCCCGTAGCCGAGGACGACCAGCCAGTACTGCCGCGTGGCCACGCCCAGCGCCGACAGCAGGAAGCCGGAGGAGAAGCAGGCCATGGACACGAACATCGCCCACCGGGGGCCGTTACGCTCGACGAGCGTGCCGCCGAAGGCCGCCGACAGGCCGAGCATGACGATGCCGAGCTGGAAGGGCAGGGCGCTCTGCGTGCCGGAGAGCTGGAGCGCGGACTCGAGCGGAGGCTTGAACACGCTCCACGCGTACGCCTGCCCGATCGCCAGGTGCACGGAGAGCGCGGCGGGCGGCACCAGCCAGCGGCTCCAGGTGGGGTCCGCCACGGTGCGGGAACGACTCAGGAAACCAGCCACGCCTCATCGGGTATCACATACGGTATGCAGTATTTTGAATCCTGCCGATCTTTACGGTGAACGGTCAAATCTTGTCGGCGAACGGCCTTCCCGTCTCCTGGGTCCTGTCGTCGCGGGGCTCCCGCCCTCACGTCCCGATGACGATCCCGATGACCATCGCGATGAGGAACGGGGCTCCCAGCGCGGCCGTCCAGATGATCGCCTTCCTGGAGCGGATCACGAGGGCGGTGAGGAAGGCGATGAGGGCCAGTCCGAACGGGAAACCGCTGAGCAGCAGGATTCCTCTCCATGTGCCCCGCGCCCCCGTGGGCAGCGCCCGATCCCCCTCGGCGCTCAACACGGCCGGGAAGACCTCGCCAACCTCCACGTCCGGGATGGTGTCGATGACGATCGGCTTCTTCGACCGGTCGCCGAACACGAAGTGTGCCCTGCAGTCGTACACCGTGTACCTGCTCCGCCCTGACCTTCTATAGGAGCGCTCGCAGGACAGGACGGTCGCGGTGCCGGTCGTACCCGTGGGGCCGAGCGCCGGCCGCAGCTCCGGCACGGTGACGTCGCCCACTCTGGAGCCCGGCACTTGAAAGCCGGCTGTATCCGGCTGGTTGATCGGGGCGGAAACGCATCGCGCCATGTCAGACTGCGGATATGACCCACATCCACGACCACGACCCGGCATGTGAGGTGGCCCACGGCGATGCTCCCGCCGATGAGACCGGACGGACGCTGGTCGCCGTCTTCGCCTCACCGGTGGCCGGCTGCCTGCTGAGGCTCGGCGCCGAGCTCGGCTTCCGCCCGATCCTCCTTGAGCCCGATCCCGCGCGCCGCCTCGCCGGATTCACCGCTGTGACCCAGCTCGGTGACTACGTCGACGCCACGGCCGATGTGGTGCTCACCGACCATCATCGCGAGGAGATCGGGCCCATTCTTCGCGACCTGCTCAAGTCCTCCGCCCGGTGGATCGGCATCATGGGCAGCCCCCGCCACACCGCACCACACGTGCGGGCGCTGACCGACCTCGGCGTGCCGCTGGACGAGATCGCGCGGGTGCGCCGGCCCATCGGGCTCAACATCGGCTCGCGCACCCCTCCCGAGATCGCCGTCGCCACCCTGGCCGGCCTGATCGCCGACCGCAACGGCCGCCCCGGCGGCTTCGCCTTCTGAGCGGTCGTGCGCACCGGCGTGACGCGAGAGCCATCCGCTGGTCACGAGTCAAGCGCGGAGGCGCACTGCCCAGGGCGGCGCCTGACGCGGCGGAGTCAGGCGTCGCGCAGACCGGCGAACAGGTCCTCCTCACGGTCGGGGGCGTCCACCTTGCACAGCACCCGCTCGAACGCCTCGTGCGAGAAGGCCTGCTGCTGCGCCTCCTCGGGCATGCGGAACAGGAAGATGTTCTCACCCTGGCTCTCGTGTGCCTGGAGCGCCTTGAGCTTGCGCTCGACGTACGGCGACACGTCGACGATGCCGCTGACCCGCTCGTCGGGAGTGCCGAAGTCGTCCGAGGGCGTGAAGTCGCCGAGGTCGATCCCGTGCTCGCGCATCGTCTCGAACATCTGCTTGATGGCGGCCCTGGGGATGGCCGTGTAGTAGAACTTGTCGGGGATGCCGGTCGACTCCACTGCCGCGACCGTGATGCGGTGGGCCTGGACGTGGTCCGGATGGCCGTAGCCGCCTCCGCCGGTCTCGTCGTAGGTCACCACGACCTGCGGGCGGTAGTGCTCCATCAGTGCGGCCAGCCGGGCGGCGGCCGTCTCGACGGGCACGTTGGCGAACGCGTCGGGGTGGGCGTTGGCGTCCCAGCCCTCCATGCCGGAGTCGCGGTAGCCGAGCAGCTCCAGGTGGTCGAGGCCCAGGTGGGCGACCGACTCGCGGAGCTCGGCCAAGCGGCGCTCGGCCACGGCCGCGGCGTCATGCCCGGCCTCGCCCGGTTTGACGCCGCCCTGGTCGTCGCCCTGCTCGCCGTTGGTGCAGGTGACCAGGACGGTGCGGATGCCTTCCTCGGTGTAGCGGGCGAGGATGCCGCCCGTGCTCAGGCATTCGTCGTCGGGGTGGGCGTGTACGACCATCAGGGTGAGTTGCCGATCCATGGGGTGAAACACTACTGCCGGTCGGCGACATACGCGTTTCGCACCAGGTCGTCCGCGCGCAACCGGGCCGCCGCCGCGGCTGCGCGCTCGCCCAGCGCCTCTGCCTGCGCGGCCTGCTTGAGCCAGTTGTACGGACTGCACGGCCGCACGTTGACGCGTTCGCTCACCAGCACCCGCGCCACATCCCGCGCCCCCGCCCGCAGCGCCGCCTCCAGCAGCGTCTTCTGTACGGCGTCCCGCTGCGCGTGGCTGCCGCCGAACTCGTTGATGCGGTGCCGGATCGGATACAGCAGGTCCACCACCGACCGATAGTCCGCTCGGCCGAATGCCACGATGGCCCGGCACACCGGCAGGCCCACCCTCAGCGTCATGTCGCGGTTGGTGACCCCGGGGCGGGGCTCCAGGACGTACGCCTCCCGCGCGGCGACCAGCTTCTCCGCCTCGCCGATCCGGCCCGCGCCCACGTACGACATGACCGCGTGCATGTCGTTGAACGCGTAGAACGGCTCGGCCACCCGCATCGGCCACGCGTCGGCCAGCGCGCGCCAGCGTTCGCCGAGCTCCGGCGGGCCGGAGCCGTCCAGGTGGAGCCGCCACAGGAGGGCGGCGGCGTCGAGGAGTTCCAGGCACGACTGCCCGCCGGCCAGCACCGAGTCGTAGATCGCCAGCGCGCGCGGCACGTCCCCGGCCTCCAGCGCGTACAGGCAGTAGTGCCACCAGCTGTGGACGTTGAAGAACGTGCCGGTGGACCAGTCGGGCACCCGCGCGTCGAGGTAGCGCAGGCCGTCGCCGAACCTGCCCTGCATCTCGTACGTGTGCACCACCGCGTGGATGCCCCACACGTCGCGCGGGTTCAGCTCGACCGCCCGCAGGCCGACCTCCTCCGACCTGTCGTAGTGGCCGGCCTCCTCCAGGCCGAAGGCGTACATGCCGAGCACATGCCCGAAATGCGGGTCCTCCTCCCGCCAGGCGTTCAGCGCCCCGCCGATCCTGTCGCGCAGTGAGCGGGCGTCGCCGGTGAAGAAGTCGATCTGGTGCCCGGCGGCCAGCGCCAGCGCGTCGCGCGGATGCGCCACGGCGATCTCGCCGAGCAGCCTTCCGCAGGTCAGGAAGTCGCCGTCGAGCAGGGCCTGGACGGCTGCCAGGTGCGCGCGCTCGCGCGGCAGCAGCGACGACTCGTCGATCCGGCCGCGGAAGGCGCCGAACCGCACCCGCGCCGCGCGCGCGTCCTCCGCCTCGGTGGTCAGCAGCCCCAGGTACGCCATCAGGACGTTGCCCATCGGGAAGTCCGGCGACTCGGCCAGCGCCGCGTTCGCCTCGGCGTCGACCTCCACCCGCAGGTGCAGCAGCTCGTCGATCGCCCGGTCGTAGTGCCGTGCCGCGGCGGCGCCCGCCCCGGTCATCGCCAGGCCGTGCTGGTCATGGGTCACCGGTCCACTGTAACCACCGGTCCGCCGGGGGAGCCGGATGCCGCGGCCGAGGCCTAGAAGGCCGTTTCCTGGGCACTGCGTGGGTTCTCCGGCGACCTCTTGGAGGAGCGGTGAACACAGCGGAACAGACGGGACACGAGATGAAGGGCGCGGCGCGGCGGGCGGCCCGCAGCCGGGCGGTGGAGGTGGTCACCCGCGTGGGCCTGGCCTGCCGCGGGGTCCTGTACGCGCTGATCGGCGTGGTGGCGGTGCAGATCGGGCTCGGCGACGGGTCCCAGGAGGCCGACAAGGCGGGGGCCATCGCCACGGTCGCCGGGCTGCCGTTCGGCGCCGTCCTCTTATGGATCATGACGGCCGGGTTCGCGGCGCTGGCGCTGTGGCAGGCGTCGGAGGCGCTGTTCGGCGGCGGGAAGGCGATCGACAGGGTGGAGGCGGTCGCGCGGGTGGCCGTGTACGTCCTCGTCGTCGTCACCCTGCTCAGCATGCTGACGTCGGGGAAGGCCGCGTCCGACGACGAGAAGTCGCGGGACCTGACAGGCGTGCTGCTCGGCCTGCCGGGCGGGCGGCTGCTCGTGGGCGCGATCGGGCTCGGCCTGGTCGCGCTCGGCGTCTACTGGGTACGCCAGGGCGTCACCAAGGGGTTCAGGAAGGAGCTCGATCGCGGCCGCATGTCCGCGCGCGCCCGTTCCGTGATGGACCGGCTCGGGACCGGCGGGTACGCCGCCAGAGGAGCGATCGCCGCGCTGGCCGGGGTCTTCGTCGGCCAGGCGGCGATCACGTTCGACCCGGACAAGGCGGGCGGCATCGACGCGACGCTCAGGCAGTTCGCCGACACCCCCGCCGGGCCCTGGCTGCTGGTGGTGGTGGCGCTGGGGCTGCTGCTGTTCGCCGCCTACTGCTTCGGCGAGTCCCGCTGGCGCCGCACCTGACTACAGGGAACGCTTGGCCACCACGGCCCGGCCCATGGCCGGGTCGTCGCAGAAGGCGCCGTCGATGCCCAGCTCGACGAGCCTGGACAGCCAGCCCATCACGTCGCCCGTCGCCCGGGCGTACACCGGGCTGGCCGGGTTGCCCCTCCGGTAGTCGGCCGGGAGCTGGGAGTTCTCGTTGCGCACGGTCCAGATGTGCACGTCGAGCCCCTTGCGGTGGGCGTCGTCGACCAGAGTCGTGGGCGGCAGGGTCTTGCCCGAGGCGTCCACCGGGACCACGCGCCGCGTGTCCACGCCGATGCCGTCGGCGTAGCTCGCCACCTCGCGCAGCCCGTCCGGCTTGATCATGTCGTCGTAGGTGCGGGGGTCGGCGGCGGCCACCCAGTCGTACGGCGCGCCGGTGGCCGTGATCAGCTGGATCAGCGGCAGCCGCGTCTTGCCGCTCAGCTCCCGCAGGTTCGCCGTCTCGAAGGACTGGATGTACGCCTTGCGCACCCGGTGCCGGTTGAGCACCTCGAGCAGCGGCTCCTCCAGCGACAGGCCGATGGAGTCGAAGTACGTCGGGTGCTTGGTCTCGGGGTAGACGCCGACGCCGTGCTTGAGCGCGAGCTGCACGACCTCCTCGAAGGTCGGGATCTCCGCAAGGCCGTCGAACGCCGTGTTGTCCGGCCGCAGGTCGGGCACGCGCTCCTTGGCCCGCAGCGTCTTCAGCTCGGCCAGCGTGAAGTCCTCGGTGAACCAGCCGGTGACCGGCCGGCCGTCCACGGGCTTGGTGGTGCGCCGGTCGGCGAACTCGGGGCGCGCGGCCACGTCGGTCGTGCCGGAGATCTCGTTCTCGTGCCTGGCCACCAGCACGTGGTCCTTGGTGGAGACGAGGTCGGGCTCGATGTAGTCGGCGCCCATGGCGATGGCCGCCTCGTACGACAGGAGGGTGTGCTCGGGGCGGTGGGCGCTGGCGCCCCGGTGCCCGATCACGATGGGAGCGTGGCCGCGGCGGTCCGCGGCGGCGGGTGGTGTCTGGGTCAGCACGATGGCGACCGTACCGCCGGTGAGAACTCCGGCCAGCACGCCCGCGACTAACCTGCGCATCGTCATGCGCGCACCGTAGACCCGAGAGGTGGACCGCGAGTTACGGCCGAGCACACAGTGAAAGGCGTCCAGAAGTGCCCCTTTTTTACCATTCGACGCCAAAAGATCACCGGTTGAACTGGAAAGGCGCGAGCACCGCGGGGCGGTGGCCGTTCAGGACGAAGCCGGCCAGGGCGCGGCCCGTGGCGGGGCCCAGCGTGACGCCCAGCATGCCGTGCCCCGTGGTGAGGAAGACGTTGTCGTGCCCGGGGAGCCGGTCGACGATGGGCAGGCCGTCCGGCAGAAGGGGCCGGCCGCCCACCCACGGGTCGCGGATCAGCCTGGGCAGGTCGTCCTGGTCGTCGAACCAGCGGCCGAGGTAGTTCCGGCTGCCGCGGGCGATGGCGACGATGCGCTGCCAGTTCAGGCGGCGGTTGTCGCCGCTGAGCTCCATGGTCCCCGCGAGCCGCGTCGTGCCGCCGATGTCGGAGGCCACGATCCGGTGGTCACCGAAGTAGAGGGAGTGCTGCGGCGGCGACTTCAGTTCGACCGTGAAGCTGTACCCCTTGCCCGCCTGCATGGTGAGGCGGAGCCCGAGAAGCCGCAGCAACCGGGGCGACCACATGCCGGCGGCGATGACCACAGAGCGGCAGGCGATCTCGCCGGTGCTGGTGCGGACGGCCGCGACCCGGCCGCCGGTGGTGCGGAAGCCGGTCACCTCGATGTGCTCGTGGATCCGGCCGCCGGCCTTGCGCACCACGTCGCCGAGCGACTCCACGAGCCGCCGCGGGTCCAGCACGCCCTCGCCGCGGACCAGGTACGCGGCCCGTACGCCGGGTGACAGGGCGGGGTCGAGCTTGTGCGCGTCGTCTCCCACGACGACGTCGTCGGGCATGTCGTAATGTCCGGCCGCCATCACCTGCTGGACCTGGAGGTGGTGCCGGGCCGCCGATTCGGACAGGAAGGCGTGCACGAGTCCGGGGCGCTGGAGGGTGGTGTCCACGCCCGCGTCCGCGAGCTCGTCGAACAGGTCGAACGTGGGCCGGTTGAGCTCGGCCAGGGCCGCGTACCCGCGCCGGAACGTGCTCTCGCCGCTGTTGCGCCAGAATCGCCACAGCCAGGTCAGGAATCCGGGGTCCGCCGAGGGCCGGATGTAGAGGGGGGAATCCGGGCGGCCCAGGGACCGCAGGCCGTACCTGGCCACTCCGGGAGCCGGCACGGGTGTGGAGTGGCTGAGGCAGACCCAGCCGGCGTTGCCCCATGAGGCCCCGGAGGCGAGACTGGAGCGTTCGGCCACCACCACCGGCACGCCGGCGGCGGTCAGGTAGTGCGCCGCGCACAGCCCGACGACGCCGCCGCCCACGATGAGCACGGGAAGGTCGGTCGTCACTCACGCCTCCGCGGTGATCGCGAGGTGGCCGGCCAGGAAGGTTCGCGTGCGGGCCTCGCGGGGGCTGGACAGCAGGTCGACGGGCAGTCCTTCCTCCACGATGCGGCCACCGTCGACGAAGACCACCCAGTCGGCGACGTCACGAGCGAACGTCAGCTCGTGGGTCACCAGGATCATCGTCATCCCGTCCTCGGCGAGCTCCCGCATCACGCGCAGCACCTCGCCCGTCGACTCCGGATCCAGGGACGAGGTGGGCTCGTCGAACAGCAGGACCGAGGGCTGCAGCGCCAGAGCGCGGGCGATGGCCACGCGCTGCTGCTCCCCGCCGGACATCTGCTCGGGATTGGCCGTGCCCCGGTGGGCCAGCCCCACCCGGCGCAGCAGCCGGACCGCCCTCTCCAGGGCGATTTGCTCGGGTATGCCCGCCCGCAGCTGGGCGAGCATCACGTTCTCCACCGCAGTGAGGTGCGGGAAGAGGTTGAATCGCTGGAACACCATGCCGACCGACCGGCGCAGCTGCGCCAGATCGCGGCTCGCCACGTTCACACCCGAGAAGATCGGGACCCCGTTCACCTCGATGAGCCCGCGATCGGGCCGTTCGAGAAGGTTGATGCAGCGCAGCAGCGTGGTCTTGCCGCCGCCGCTCTGCCCGATGATGCTGACGATCTTTCCGCGGCCGACCTCCAGGCTCACCTCGTCGAGCACCTGGCGCCCGTCGAACGACTTGCGGAGCCGCTCGATCCGGACGACGGTTCCCGGCTGCGAGACATCGCCCGCCGTACCGGATGATGTCGTCGCGTCGATCTGGCCGTCGGCCGTGAGCAGGGCCGCGGCGTTGCGGAGCCGCCGGCGCCGCCGCGGGGACAGCGGCGTTCCCGCGCGGATACGGCGCTCGAACCACAGCAGCCCCTGCGACAGCGGGTAGCACAGCAGGAAGTAGATCCCGGCGATGACCAGGTACACCTCCAGCGCCCGGAACGTCGCCGAGGTGATCAGCCGGGCCTCCGACATCAGTTCGGCGGCCGAGATCGTGACCAGGAGGGAGGTGGACTTGAGCAGGTCGACGAGCATGGTGTTGGTGCCGGGCAGGGCCAGCCGCAACGCCTGGGGAAAGATCACCCAGGAGAAGGTGCTGACCCGGCTCAGCCCGAGCGCCTCAGCGGCCTCCTGCTGCCCCTGGTGGACGCCGGAGATGGCCGACCTGAAGGTCTCCGAGAGGTAGGCGGCATAGAAGATCACCAGGCTGAGCGCCCCCGCCGAGAAGACGTCCAGCCTTATGCCGATGGAGCCCAGGCCGAAGTACGTCACGAAGATGATGGCGAGCAGCGGGATGTTCTTGAAGACCTCCGTGTACGCGGCCGCGGGCCAGCGGAGCGACCGCAGGCCGCTCAACCGCATGAGCGCCAGCAGCAGGCCGAGCACGGCCGCACCCGCGAAACCGGCGACGGTGTACTCCACGGTCTTCAACAACCCGCCGAACAGCTCGCCGGCATAATCCGGCCAGGGCACCTGGAACATGGTGATCTCCGTAACGCTCAGACGGACGGCGGGGTCCACTCGGCCGGGCGGTCGACGCCCTGGCGGGTCTTGGCCATGGTCGGCGCCGGCTTCAGGAACTGGCCGGGGTCGGCGCCGTACTTCTGCACCAGCTTGGTCATCTCGCCACTGGCGTACATCTTGCGGATCTCTTCGGAGAAGGCCTTCTCCAGAGCGGTGGCCTGCTTCGGGAGGTAGAAGGCGGTCATGTACGGGCGGAAGTAGTCGTAGGCCGGATGCGCCTTGACCTCCTCATCGGTGGGAGGCGTGAGGTACTGCGTCGCGATCTTCAGTTCCGGGCGGGCCTGCTGCGCGGCGAGGATGATCAGCGGGTCGAGGAACCCGACGTCGATGCGGGAGGCGCCCAGATCGTCCAGGACTCCGTTGCCGTCCGGGTAGGCGTGCAGCTTGGCGCCGGGCACCTCCTGGATGGACTTGACCCAGACATATCCCTCGACCGTGCCGAGATCGAGCCCGTTGAGGTCGTTGACGGTCTGGTACGTCTTGCCGGACTGCACCGCCATGGCCGGCGGCGAGTAGTACGGCGGATCCGTGAAGAGGCCGGACTTCTCGCGCTCGGCGGTCCAGGCGATGCCGCCCACGGTCATGTCGTACCGCCGCGACTGGACCCCGGCGAGCATGCCGGCGAAGTCCGTCACCTCGACCTTGACCTTGAGCTTCAGCCGTTGCGCGATCGCGTTGACGATGTCGGCGTCGAGGCCGCTCATGCCGTCGCCTTGTTTGTCGGTGTAGGGGGCGTACGGCTGGATCGCGACGGTCAGCACACCGGGCTCGATGGTGCCGAAGGTGTTGTCCTGGGCCGCGGCCGACGGCTCAGAGGAGGAGCAGGCTGTAGCCAGAGATATCGCGACAAGCCCGGCAACCAGGCCCGCCAGACGCGGACGAGGTACTCGAGAGGTCCACATGGGGCTTCACCTTCACGGGGGGAGGGGCATGAGGTTGTAGATCACCGGCGCCGCTTCGATCGCGCTCTGGTCGACTGGTCGGCGACTCCCGACTGATGGGTGAACACTAGGTGGCCATCGGGCCTGCGTCATTGGTTGATTAATACGAATCCTGATGAGATTCCACGAATGTCGTCATATGATCCGTACATCCACCTCCGGATCCACGCTGGGGGACGTCGATGCTGACGCCGCTGATCGCCCAAGAGATCGCCCGAGAAACAAGCTCGATCATCGGATTTAACGTGCTTATTACCGACAAGGAGGGCATCGTCATCGGGAGCGGGGACACCGCTCGGCTGGGCACCTTTCACGAGGCGTCGGTGGAGGTCATGCGCACCCTGCGTTCGGCGAGCCACGGCGCGGCGGCCGCTCACCTGCTCATCGGCGTGCAGCCGGGCATCACGCTGCCGATCCTGCTGAACGGCGAATCCGTCGGGACCGTCGGCATCACCGGTGATCCGGAGCAGGTCGAACGCTTCGGCAGGGTGGTGCGGAATCAGACGGAGATCCTTTTACGGGAATCCTTGCTCCAGCGATCGCTGCTGCTTCGAGAGAGCGCGATCGAGGACGTGCTGCGCGACCTCGCCCATTACGATCCCGAGATCACCGAACCCGACCTGATCGCGTTCAAGGCCCACGAACTGGGTTACGACCTCCGGCTCAGCCGTTCCGTCGTCGTCATGGACATCGACGCCCCCAAGGAGACCCGTTCGCCGTCAGAGCCCGGCACCCTCCGTACGGCCATTCTCCGGGTGCTCCGCCGTACGTTCCCTGATACGCGGGATCTCGTCGGCAGCATCGCCCCGGGGCGATTCGTCGTCCTGCACCACCTCGCCCTGCCGAACGGCGAAGCCCCGCTCGCCGGCCTCCTCGACACGTGCCGGAGCGTGGCCGACGACCTGGTGCGGTTCCACGGTGTCGCCTGCCGGATCGGGGTGGGCGGTATCGCGGATTCGGTAGCGCAGCTCCATGATTCCTACAGAGATGCGACGAACGCCCTCTATCTGATGAATCGCCTGGACCGTACTGAACGCGTCACCCACATCGCGGACGTGCGCGTCCATGACCTGCTCACCACGGTGGCGCACGGGGCGCGCGCCAGATTCGCCCAGGCGATCCTGGGCCCGCTGCGCGAGCAGCCCAACTGGGAGGTCACCAGGAGGACCATCACCGCCTGGTGCGAGACCGGCTTCAACCTCGTCCAGGCCTCCAGCGTGCTGCACATCCACCGCAACACCCTCGTCTACCGGCTCAACAGGATCGAATCCGTGCTGGGCCCGAGCTTCCGGGACGCACGGACCTGCCTCAGCGTCTACCTCGCCTGCCTCATCGACGAGCTCGAGGACTCCACGCCGGACTGACCGTTCGCCCGGTCACGAGGCCGTCAGCGGCGGAACCGCGTTCCGCGCCCTCTCGAGGGCCTGGTCGGGCCACCACTGACCGGCGGCCGGGGTGACGACGCCGTACGCCGGGTCCGCCGGTCCCGAGGTGCCACGGGTGCACCGGCCGTTGGAGAACCCAGGGCTGTTGAGCCACAGCAACGCGTCGGCCAGCGGGCTCCCGGTGTCGGCGGTCGGCCGGGCCCCCGCACCCCTGCCGGGTGGATTGCACCATTCGTCCGGCACGGGGAAGCGCCCGGCCGGCGGCTGCCACTCGCCCCTCCCGTTCCGGCTCGTGTCGACGACGAAGTGCGGCAGGCCGGGCGCGTCGTCCGGCACGGCGGCCAGCGCCGGATCCTCGCACGAGGCCGTCCGCGCCGCCGCCCGCAGGTAGACGCACTTGGACAGCTTCGAGGCGTACGCGAGCGACTGATCGGCCGGGCGGTAGCCGACCATGTTGACGTAGAAACCGTCGGCGTGGACCGCCCCCGCGCCGACCAGCCGGTCGGCCATCTGCGTGAACGCGGGCCACCCCGCCAGCCCGCCGTCGAGATAGACCGCCGTGCGGGCCAGGCCGGTCAGGCTCCGCACGGCGTAGGAGAGATCGCCGTACCGCTGGGCGGCGGCGGCCTGCCCGCCTTGCGGGCACTCCGGGCTGCCGGGCATCCGCGCCAGGCCGCTGGGCTCCAGGGCGACGACCGCCGGCCGGTTCCCGATGCCCTCGGCCACCGCGTCGATCCACGCCCGGTAGTTCCCGGCGTCCGGGGCGCCGCCGTTCCAGCAGTCACGTCCCGGGATGTTGTTGGTGACGAACACCGGAACGGTACGCTGCCGCTCCGCCCGGGCGACCGCCTCACCCACCGTACGGGAGACGTCGGCGGGCGAGCCGCCGGCCAGCCACATGGCCTGGGGAACCTCCGACAGGGCCAGCACCAGGGCGGCGTCGGCCGTCCTGCCCTGCGCCGACCAGGTCCGCGCCTGCCGCGCCGCTTCGGTGTCCGGCTGCACGTAGAACCGCACGCCGCCGGCACGTAGCGGGTTCTCGCCGGGGAGCTTGCGCCACCGCTTGCCGGCGTCCGCCACGACGGCGGAGATCCCGGGGCCCGCACGGAGCAGGTCATGAACGGGCAGGCCGGGAAGCAGCGGGTTGCCGTGGACGGCCTCCTGGGAGGTGAGGACGGTGCCCGTGGTCACCAGGGCGAGCGCCGCCAGAGCCGCGCCACCCCACACCCGCCGCCGGGACGTGACCCGCCGGCGCCGCCGGCCCTTACCCGCCCCGGTGCCGCCGCCCCTGGTGGCGCTGCCCGGCCCGGTGGCGGCGCCCAGCCCGGTGACGCCGCCCGGCCCAGTAGCGGTGCCCGGCCCGGTGACGGCGCCCGGCCGGGTGACGCCGCCCGCCCCAGTGGCGGTGCCCGGCCCGGTAGCGCTCCCCGCCCCGGTAGCGCTGCCCGCCGCGGTGACGCTGCCCGGTAGGCGTGTCGTCGTGCCCGCGGCGAGCGCGTCGACGAGTTCCGCGGCCGTCGGGCGCGCCGCCGGGTCCTTGCTCAGCGCCCGCGCCACCAGCTCGCCGAGGACGCCGTCCAACGCGGGCAGCACGGGGGCGTCGTGGACCACCCGGTAGAGCACCTCATGACCCGTCCCCGAGCCGAACGCAGGCCGTCCGCCGGCCGCGAAGACCACGACACCACCCCACGCGAAGACGTCGGAGGCCGGCGAGAGCGGCAGCCCGCGCGCCTGCTCCGGAGACATGTACGCCGGCGTGCCCATCCCGGTGACGGACAGCGTGGTGGAGTCGGCGGCGAAGGCGAGGCCGAAGTCGATGACCTTCGGGCCCACGGGGGACAGCAGCACGTTCGACGGTTTGAGGTCCCGGTGGACGACGCCGGCCGCGTGGATGGCGCGCAGCGCGACCGCCGTGCTCGTGGCGAGCCCTTCGAGCTCCGACCCCGACATCGGGCCCCACTCCTTGACCGCGCGGTACAGCGTCGGTCCCGGCACGTATTCGGTGACGACGTACGCGGTGTCGCCGTCCAGATCGGCCTCCAGCACGGGTGCCGTGGAGAAGCGGGCCACCCGCCGCGTCGTCGCGACCTCGCGGCGGAACCGCCGGCGGAACTCCGGGTCGCCGGCGAGGTGCCGATGGATGACCTTGATCGCGACCAGTCTCCGGGAACGGCTCTCCGCGAGGTAGACGACGCCCATCCCGCCCGCGCCGAGCCGGCGGATGATGCGATGGCCGCCGATCCGCTCGGGATCGCCGCCGGGTCTCCCGTCCACCGCGTCGCCGTGCTTGGTGCCGTGTGCCATCGCCCGCCCAACTAGAAAGACGCCGGGGTCCTCCTGAGACCTGAACGCAACAGGACTCGTCCAGACAGTCGACAGGAGGTACGGCTGCGGCGGCACCGGGGTTCAGGCACCCGATGATCGCCGTGGCCGTGCGTGACATGGACCTCCATGACGTCCCGGCCGATCTTTTCCACCCAGGCGAGCACCTCGCGCGTGGTGTCCGTGGTGAAGGGCGGGTCGACGAGGACGGCGTCATGCTCGCCGTAGATCAGGGTCGTCGAGATGGGAGCCCCACACCACCGGGGTCCCTGTCGGGAAGGCTCAGGGCGCCGCTGCCCGGCGAAATCGCGGGAGTTACGCACCTCGTACCGCAATGCGGTCATGCTTCAGCGGCCGGTCACGTCTTCCCCGGGCGCCCAGGCATGGCTGCGACACACACCAGCCCCACAATCGACGAGTCACCAAGGGGCAGCGGGCCGCCGGCGAGCGGAATATCGACGCACTCCCTGTTGTCCCGGCTGCCCCCACAGACCGAGGGCCCCGCCTGCGGAGTCACACCTGAGGGGCGGGCACCGGGAAGAGCATGCAGCTGCTGGTGGCGTGGGCGAGCAGTCGGTCCGTCGCGTCGACCAACTGCGCCTGGGCGAGAGCGGTTCGACGACCGCTGTTGACAATCGTGCCGATGGCGCGCACCGGGCCCGTGTCCACGGTGATCCGCCGCAGGAACTTCACGGACAGATCGAGCGAGGTGTACGCCATGCCCTGCGGGAGGATGGACTGGACGGCGCAGCCCGCCGCCGAGTCGAGCAGGGTGGCGAAGATGCCGCCGTGCACGCTGCCGATCGGGTTGTAGTGCTCCTCGCCCGGCGTCAGCGAGAAGACCGCCCTGCCGGGCTCCACCTCGTCCAGGGCGAAGTCGACGGTGTGGTTGATCGGCGGCCTCGGCAGCCGCCCCGCCTGCATCTCGCGCAGGAAGTCGATGCCGGCCATGCGCCCGGCGGCCTCCGCCAAGATCGCGGGGTCGTCCCAGTGATACGTACGCGTTCGCCCCACGGTCCAGCGCCCTTCCCTCTGACTGTCAGCTGACTTTTTCAAGTGAAGCTAGGCGTTTGTTCACCTGACTGTCAATGGCGAAGCCAGGTCCCTACGATGGCGGGATGGAGTGGCTTGAGGCCAGCACGGAGAACTGCCCCGTCCAGCGCACGCTCGCCCTGATCGGGGAGAAATGGACGCTGCTGATCCTGCGTGACGCCGTCAACGGCGTCCGCCGCTTCGACGACTTCCACCGCCACATCGGCCTGTCGGAGGCCGTCCTCAGCGACCGCCTCCGGAAGCTGACCTCGGCCGGCATCCTGAAGACCGTCCCCTACCAGGAGCCCGGCAGCCGCTCCCGCAACGAATACCGCCTGACCCGCAAGGGCTGGGACCTATGGCCCGTTCTGATGGCGCTGAGCCAGTGGGGCGAGGCATACACCCTCGGCTCCGAGGGTCCTGTGCTGGACGTCCGCCACACCGAGTGCGACGCCCCGGTCCGCGTCGTCGTCGAGTGCTCCGCGGAGCACTCCATCCTCACTCCCCGTGAAGTCACCGCCCGGCTGGGAACAGGCGCCCGCCTCCGGTCGTGAGCCATCGACCTCGCGGTCGCGGGCCAGACAGCGGTGAGACATCAGCCGAGTGCTGTGTAGTCCGCCGCCGTTGCCCCTCAGCGCACGATCGACTTCGGCGCGCCGCCGAACCGAACTCGATGGGCGCTCCGGTCGCAGGGTTCAGCGCCTTCGCCTTCCCCGCCGTCGCCGGCACTGGTCGCACCGACGAGCAGTTCTACGGTGAGCGGCAGACCTGTGCCTCCTTGAACGCAGTGACGATCTCGTCGGCGGTCACGATGGCGTGGGCGTAGGTCGGGGCCGTTCAGGTCGTGGGCCCGTGCAGCATTTCCCGGGTCACGCGACGACCGCTCCGCGCACCAAGGTCACGTGGTACCCCAGCTCCATGGCGAGGCGTTGGGGAAGGGCTCGCCGCACCCTTCACCATGAACGAAGTGATGGGTGAAGGGTGCGGCCTTCGCACGGGAACGCGAGGACAGGAGCACGGCCGCCAGGCGGGATACCGAAACCCGCCCAACCTGACCTCCCCGTTTCGCTTGGGAATGGCTGACTCTGGGCGGTGTCGGCAGCCCAGGTCGCCGCAGGCGTACGCGGATCCCGAGCTGTCGGACCCGTTGACCACGGATCAGATGATCACCGGCCTCCCGCGTGTACGCCCCTTTCCGCCGGGCCTCACCTGGTCCCCGAGACGTGACCCCGGGGTGAGCGGACGACTGTGGCACCAGGCTCGAATGTGCCCTGCCCCGAGCTGAGCCCGTCCAGCAGGAGGTCCCCGAGCTCGGAGAACGCGTCGCCGGCGGTCAGGCCGGTCCTCTCCAGGAGGACCCCCGACTGGACCGCATCGATGGTGACCGCTACGACCTGGGCGGCGAAGTGCCCGTTGAGCGCGCGGAGAACGCCGGTCTGCACCACCTCCTCGATCAGTTCGTGGACCCGGCGCGCCGCTGCGGCGGAGTTCTTGCGGTAGATCTGCGCCGTCGGCTCGTAACCGACCATGTCGTCGTAGAAGGCGTGGGAATGCCGGCGCATGGCCGTACCGACGCCGGTGAGGTAGACCCGGATCCGCTGCCTGGGGTCGGGCTCGGCCTGGACAGCCTGTTCGATCTCGGCTGTCGCATCCCGGAAGAAGGCGCGGGTGACGGCCAGCGCCAGTTGTTCCTTCGTGGAGGCGAACGTACGGGCTGCCGGTGGCCGCCCGTTCGTCCATGCTGCGCGCGGCGCGCTCGCTCAGCGCTCCCTGCGCGCCACCGCAGGCCATGTCGGCGTCCGTCCACCGTCCTGATCCGGCAGGCGCGCGGATCTTGCACCTGCCGAGCCGGACCGGTCAGATCTTCGTCTTCTCCCGGACCCACGCGCCGATCTGTGCGATGGCGGCGTCAACCTCCGGAACCCGGCCGGCACCATAGACGTACGAGTGCTGGCCTCCCGGGACCACAACGGTCGCCGTGTCGATTCCGGCGTCCTTGACGCGGGCCGCGAACTCCTCGTCCTCGCCGGCGAGGACCTCGTACGTTCCCCAGGAGACGAGGGTCGGGGGCAGACCACTCAGGTCCGCCCGGTTCAGATTGATCCTGGCGTCCGTGAACTCGATGCCCGTGCCGCCGATCCAGGACTCCCGGAAGAACTCCAGCAGATCCTTGCTGAGTATCTTGTCCGTCCCGGCGTTGGTCGCCATGGTCTCGTTGGCGATCTCGAGGTCGCACCAGGGGGAAATCGACACGATGGCGCCGGGCAGCGGCTGCTTCTTGTCGCGGAGGCGAAGTGCCAGGGCGACAGCGATGAACCCGCCGATCGAGTGGCCGATCGTGATGATGTTTCCCGGCTCATACCCTTCGGACAGCAGCCAGTTGAAGGCCGCCTCCGCGTCGTCCACCTGAGCCGGGTACTTGTGTTCCGGTGCTCGCCGGAAGTCCAGGACCAGTACGGGGGCCCCTGCGGCCTTGGCGATATGGCCTGCGAGCTTTCGGTCGACGAATGCCGACGAAAGAACGGAGCCCCCGGCGTGACCGTGCAGGAGGACGTAGTCGGTGTTGGAGTTGACGGGTTCGCACCAGATTCCCAGAACACCACCCGCGTCCACCTCCCGATAGGTGACGCCTTCCGGCTCCCGGGCCGTGAGATGGACGCTCTCCACCCGGGTGCGCGTCGCATCCAACTCGGACTCGGGAATCACCAGTCCGGCCATGAAGTCTGCGAATTCGATCGCTTCCGGGCTCAGTTCAACGGCAATGTGATCAGACACGTGGCACCTCCGTGGGGCCATTTGGGCATACCGGCCCGCCAGGACCGGTATAGCCGGGGATGTCAGGCGGTGTGGGTGGGGTAGTCGGTGTAGCCGGCCGCGCCGCCGCCGTAGAAGGTGGCGGGGTCGGGGGTGTTCAGGGGTGCGCCGGTGCGTACGCGCTCGACCCTCCGCAAGCTGTGGCCGAACACCTTGGTTCTCAACCGGGCCGGCACCGACATCACCACTCGCACGAAGGGCATCGAAGACGGCCTGGCCGACATCGTCACCGTCGGCGTGGTGGCACTCGCCACCGGAGTCGGAGCGGCGGTCAGCCGCGGTAGCGATCGGCCGGGACGCGCTGTGACAGGTTCGGGACGAGCGTCTGGCGCGCCTTCTCGAACGACTCCCAGTCGCTGATCTCCGGCAGTGACGGGATGGTGACGGGCTCCCCGGCGTCGAGGCCGGCGAGCGCCGCGTCGACGGCGTCGTCCGCGCTCATGATCCACTCGTCGGGAAACGCCGCGAGGTCGAGGCCGGAGCCGTCCCAGAATTCCGTGCGGACAGCGCCCGGCAGCACGGCCTGCACCGTGACGGGGCTCTCGGCGAGTTCCTGCTGCAGGGCCTGGGTGAACGTCAGCACGTAGCTCTTGGTGCCGCTGTAGACGGCGCTGACGGGCAGGATGTTGAGAGCCAGGGCAGAGGAGATGTTCACCACGGTGCCGCGCCCGCGGGCCGTCAAGCCCGGCAGGACCGCGGTGGTCAGCCTGGTCAGCGAGGTCACGTTCAGGTTGATCAGCGCTTCGGAGGCCGCAGCGTCGGAGGTTGCCAGCGGGGTGAACAGCGACCCGCCAGCGTTGTTGATCAGTACCTCGATGCTCTCGTCGGTCCGCAGACGCTCCTCGACCACGGCGATCTGCGCCGCATCGGTGAGGTCGGCGGGGACGACGTCCACCGCGCGGCCCGTGCGGCCGCGGATGTCCGACGCCAGCGTTTCCAGCCGCGCAGTGTTCCGGGCCACCAGGATCAGGTCGTAGCCCCGGTCGGCAAGCCGCTGCGCGTAGGCGGTCCCCAGGCCGGCGGACGCGCCGGTGACGACGGCGCTCTTGTTCTGCGTGGTCATGGGGTGGATCTCATTTCTGGTCTGGCGGATGAGTGGGGGGCCAAAACGTCGGCCCCGATTTAGATTACGATAGACATCTAAAGCCGTCCAGTCAACGGCCCCCCGATGCCGTCAGCCACCGCCCGCGGTCGGAGACTGCTCGACGTGCACGCGGGGCCATAGCACCGGCGGCGCGGGCACGGCAGCCCCTCGGCTTGCCGCGCATAGGATCAGGCGCCCAGAGACGGGGCCCACTTGTCCGGATGCGGGCCCACAAGGCCCGCGTCTTGCGACAGCGGAAGGAGCCGCACGGAGACAGGGCGCTACGGCCGGCCGCCCGGCACTTCGCATATGATAGATGCGCTTTACTATCTAACGTGGGCAGGTGACTGATGAGTCGCGTTTCGCAAGCACAAGCGATCGAGAACCGCAGGCGCGCGGTCGCCGCGGCCTCCCAGCTCTTCCGGGAGCACGGCGTGAACGGCATCAGCATCGCCGATCTGATGAAGTCCATCGGGCTGACCACGGGCGGCTTCTACAAGCAGTTCCCCTCCAAGGAGGCCCTGATAGCCGAGGCGGCTCAAGCCGCTTTCGGGGACCTCGACCTACTCCTGGCGTCGTTCGACACCGACCACGGCGATCACGACACCGCGCGCGGCGCCCTCGTCGACTTCTACCTGTCGGCCGAGCATCGCGACCAGCCCGGCACCGGTTGCCCCACCGCGGGATTCGCAGGGGACATGGCTCGCGAGGCCACAGCCGGGGAGGTGCGCGAAACGTACGCGGCCGGAGTCGAGGAATTCGCCGCGTGGCTGTCCACCGACGCCGACGACGGCCTTCCCATGGTGGCCACTCTGGTCGGCGCGATCCTGCTTGCCCGGGCCACGGCGGGCACAGAGCTGTCGGAGAAGATCCTGGAGTCGACCCACAAAGCCCTGACCGCACCGCAGGGGCCTTGACTCGGAATCCCGGACCCGGGCTATGCGGCTGGGGCCCAACGCCACGTAGTCAACGGAGTGAGCACGCCCGGGCAGACTGAGCCCACCACGACTCCTGGCGCAACCGCGTCAGCTCACTTGGCGGGCCTCATACGAAATGCAGGGCCGGGAACGCTCTCGATGCCTTCCGCCTGCACGGCGTGGCCTCGTTCGCAGCGGATCTGGGCTTCGACGTGCGCGCCGCATCCGCGGTGTCGCGCCAGTACGGCCGGGCCCTCCGGGTCGGCGCGGTAACGGTCACCCCACTGCAGGAGCCCCATCACGGCCGGGACCAGATCCATGCCCTGGGGCGTGATCACGTACTTCGGCCGGCTCCGCGAGCCAGGCTCTTTATAGGTCTCAGTGGCCAGGATCCCTTCCTCCACGAGCATGCGGAGCCGCGCCGCGAGGAGGTTGCGAGGACAGCCGAGGACGCGTTCGAAGTCGCTGAAGCGGGACGAGCCGTACCAGACCTCGCGCAAAATCAGGATCGTCCACTTCTCCCCCACGATCTCAAGGGTCCGCGCGATCGAGCAGTTCGACGTGTCCCGGTCGAGGCGGGGGTCCATGCCGGTGTCCTGAAGAGCTTCGGTCCACGCATCCATGGAGTGATTCTATCGGACTCTGAGTTTACTTTCTTATACTCAGCCAGTAGCGTCGTGACCAGCACATCGACCAGATCACGCACAAAGGGCGGCCGACATGAAGGCATTCGTCGTCGAGAAGTACGGCAAGGACGGCGCACGCGCCGCACAGGTACCCGAGCCCACCGTCGGGGACCGCGACGTCCTGGTCAGAGTGAGCGCCGCGAGTATCAACCCGCTGGACAAATTGGTCCGCAACGGGGAGTTGAAGCAGGTCCTGAAGTACAAGCGTCCGTTCGTGCTCGGCCACGACGTGGCCGGCGTCGTGACGCGCGTCGGCTCCGCCGTACGCGGCTTCGAAGTCGGCGACGAGGTCTACGCCCGTCCGCGTGACCTGCGGGCAGGAAGCTTCGCGGAGTTCATCGCGATCGACATGGACGATGTCGCGCCCAAGCCGGCCTCCCTCACCCTCGAAGAGGCAGCCGCAGTGCCGCTGGTGGCTCTGGCCGCCTGGCAGATTCTTGTCGAGCGTGCCCAGGTGAAGCCGGGTCAGAAGGTGCTCATCCACGGCGGTGCCGGTGGCCTCGGCTCGACGGTCATCCAGCTCGCCAAGCACCTCGGCGCCACGGTGGCGACGACCACGGACACCGACACCGAGAAACTGGTCAGGAGCCTCGGCGCCGACGTCGTCGTCGACTACACCAAGGAAGACTTCTCGAAGGTACTGTCCGGCTACGACCTGGTGCTGGACTCCCTGGGCGGAGCGAACCTCGAGAAGTCGCTGACCGTGCTGAAGCCCGGCGGCCTGGCCATCAGTGTCGTCGGCCCGCCGGACGCCGGCTTCGCCAAGCAGGTCGGCGCCCCCTCCTTCCTGGGCCTGGTCATGCACACGCTCAGTCGCAAGATCCGCAAGCAGGCGAAGGCGCTGGGCGTGCGCTACGAGTTCTTCTTCATGCAGGCCAACGGATCCCAGCTGCGCAAGCTCGGTGCCCTTTACGACAGCGGGAAGCTCCGCCCGGTCATCGACAGCACCTTCCCGTTCGACCGGACGCTCGAGGCGATGGCGCACGTCGAGCAGGGCCGCACCAAGGCCGGCAAGGTCGTGGTCTCGATGGTGCCCGAGAGCGACTGAGAAGGCCTTGGCCGCGGGTCTCGTGCCCATGATGGACGCGGAGCTGACCAACGGCACCTCTCGCGCTACCCGGGCACGGGTATTTCACCCGACCCCCGGACGATCAGCCGGGTCGGGACGAGGAATCTGCGGGCCTTGGAACGATCCCCGTTCAATCGCGCCAGCACCAGTTCCGCCGCCGCGGCCCCTATCCCCGCCGGGTCCTGGGCCACGACCGTCAACGGCGGATCCAGGCATTCGGCCAGGGGCAGATCGTCGAAGCCGACGAGGGCCACGTCCCTGCGCCGGGCCCGCGACAGCGCCATCACCGCTCCCATCGACGCGAAGTTGTTGGCCGCGAACACCGCCGTGGGCGGGTCGGCAAGCATCAGCAGGCGCATCGTGGCGGCGGCCGCGGCCTCCATGTCGTGGCCGGTTTCCACCAGACAGCGGTCGAACGACAGGCCCGCGCCCTCCAAGGCGTCTCGGTAGCCCTGGAAGCGTTCGCGGCGGGTGTAGAGGGTGGGGGGAACGTCGCCGATGAAGCCGATCCTGCGATGGCCGTGGGCGATCAGGTGGGCGACCCCGGTGCGGGCGCCCTCGCGGTTCGCGCTGACCACACAGTCGGCCGTCAGGCCGACGGCCGGGCGGTCGAGGAAGACGATCGGCAACCCGGCCACGCGTTCGGTACGCAGGTGGCGGTGGTCGCTGGCCGCCGAGGGCACCACCAAGAGAGCGCTCACCCGGCGGGCCAGGAACGTAGCGATCAGCGACTGCTCCAGGTCGGCCGTCTCGCTGGAGGAGCCGATGATGACGGTGAGGCCGCGGGCGCGGACGGTGCTCTCGATGCCGCCCGCGACCGTGCCGAAGAACGGGTTGCCCATCTCGGGGATGACCAGGCCGATCGCGGCGTCCCGCGCGCCGACCCGCATGTTGCGGGCCATCAGGTTGGGCTGGTAGCCCAGCTTTCTGACGGCCGCCATGACCCGCTCGCGAGTTTCCTCGGCGACCGGGCCCTCGTCGTTGAGCACCCGCGAGACGGTCTTCGCCGTGACCCCGACCTCACGGGCCACATCAGTCATCGTCGGACGCCGCATTTCGCCCATGCTAATGGCTCACGATCATCTGTCAGGACAGGCCGATGGCCTCCGCCGCTCCTTGATCGGCCACCACCGCCTTGCCCTCCGAGACCGTGAGCGCGCCGGTCATGATGGCCACGACCTCGGCCATGCTGTGGTCGCCGGGAGCGATCTCGGCGACCCTGCGGCCAAGGCGCTGGACGTGGATGCGGTCGGCGATCTCGAACACATGCGGCATGTTGTGGCTGATCAGCACGACCGGCGTGCCGTTGTCGCGGACCCGTTTGATCATGTCGAGGACCTGGCCGGACTCCTTGACCCCGAGCGCGGCGGTGGGCTCGTCCATGACCACGACGTGCGTGGCCCACGCGACCGCCCTGGCCACGGCCACGCCCTGGCGCTGCCCGCCGGACAGCGACTCGACGGGCTGGGTGAGCGAGCGCAGCCCGATCTTGAGCGCGGCCATGTGCTTGGCCGACTCCTCGCGCATGTGCTTCTTGTCCAGCATCCTGAAGACCGTGCCGAGCACGCCGGGCTTGCGGACCTCGCGGCCGAGGAACATGTTCGTCGCGATGTCGAGCGAGGCCGCCACCGCGAGGTCCTGGTAGACGGTCTCGATGCCGTGCTTGCGCGCGTCGATCGGGGAGCGGAGGCGCACCGGCTCGCCGTCGATCAGGATCTCGCCGGAGTCCGGCTGCAGCGCGCCGGTCAGCGCCTTGATCAGGCTCGTCTTGCCGGCGCCGTTGTCGCCGATGACCGCGAGCACCTCGCCGGGCATCAGGTCGAAATCGGCGCCGTCGAGAGCGGTCACGTGGCCGTACCGCTTGACCAGGCCGCGGGCCTGGAGCACGGGGGTGGTCATCGGGTCCTCCTCCGGGAGAGCTGGTCCACGGTGACCGCGAGGATCACGAGGATGCCGGTGATGAGGGTCTGGTAGATCGACGGTACGCCCATCAACTGCAGGCCGTTGCGGAACACTCCCACGATGAGCGCGCCCACCAGCGTGCCGATCACCAGTCCGCGGCCGCCGAACAGGCTCGTGCCGCCGAGCACGACCGCGGTGATGCTGTCGAGGTTGTCGGTCTGGCCGGCCTGCGGGTCGCCGACGCCGGTACGGGAGACGAGAAGCAGGGCGGCGATCCCGTACACGAACCCGGCCAGCGTGTAGACGCCGATCGTCAGCCGCCGCGTCCTGATGCCGGTCAGCCGCGCCACCTCGGGGCTGTTGCCGAGCGCGTACACGTGCCGGCCCCACGCCGTGGAGCCCAGCAGGTACGCGAACAGCAGGAACAGCAGGATCGTCAGCAGTGAGCCGTACGTGACGTTCGTCTGCCCGATCTGGAACGTCTGCCCCAGGAACGTCAGCAGCGGCGGCAGGTCCGTGATCGTCTGCTCGTTGGAGTAGATGTGGGTGAGGGCGAAGGCCACGTTCAGCATGCCCAGCGTCACGATGAACGGCGGCAGCGAGATCCGGGTGACCAGCAACCCGTTGACGAGGCCGAATCCGGCGCACACCGCGAGCCCGGCGGCCACGGCGAGCAGCGGCGGCAGGCCGCTTTCCACGGCCAGCTTGGTCATCACGATCCCGCCGAACGCCATGATCGCGCCGTTGGCCAGGTCGATGCCCGCGGTGAGGATGATCAGGGTCTGCCCGATGGCGAGCGTGCCGACCACCATCACCTGCTGGATGATCAGGGAGAAGTTGGATCCGGTGAAGAACTGCTCGCTGTTCAGCCCGAAGAACACGCAGGCCAGCAGGAGCGCGCCCAGCGGACCGGCGACGGGTGTGCTGATCAGTCGGCGCGACAGAGTCGCTTCCATGACGGCCATGTCAGCCCCAGCAGTTCGCCAGGCCGAAAGCGGTGTCCTTGGCGTCGACGCCGGAGACGGACTTGTCGGTGATCAGGGTGACGCCCGTGTCGGTGTAGCCGGAGGCCTTCTTGCCGGTCTTGGCGAAGTCGGCCACCGCCTTGACGCCGTCCTCGGCCATCTTGAGCGGGTACTGCTGGCTGGTGGCGGCGATCTGACCGGACTGGACGGCCTTGACGCCGGTGCAGCCGCCGTCCACGGAGACGATCAGCACGTCCTTCTCCTTGCCGTCGGCCTTCAGCGCGGTGTACGCGCCCAGCGCGGCGGGCTCGTTGATGGTGTAGACGACGTTGATGTCGGGGGCCTTCTGCAGGCAGTTCTCCATGGCGGTCTGGCCCTTGGCCTGGTCGCCGCGGGTGTCCTGGGAGCAGACGATGGACGGGTCGCCCTCCTGGATGCCGAATCCCTTGAGGAAGCCGTCGTGCCTGAGCTGGCCGACCGAGATGCCGGGCGCCAGGTCGAGGGTGGCGATCTTGGCTGGCTTGCCGGCCATGGCGGCCTTGGCGTACTGGCCGATCAGCTCGCCCGCCTTGAGGTTGTCGGTGGCGAACAGCGCGTCGGTGGCGTCCTGCGGGTCGGTGGGGGTGTCGAGGGCGATGACGAGCACGCCGGCGTCGCGGGCCTTCTTGATCGCCGGAACGATGGCCTTGGTGTCGCTCGGCGTGATGAGGATGCCCTTCACGCCGCCGGCGACCATGTTCTCGATGGCAGTGATCTGAGAGGCGTTGTCACCGTCGAACTTGCCTGCGGCGCTCATCAGCTCCATGCCGTTGGCCTGGGCGGCCTTCTGCGCGCCTTCCTTCATCTTGACGAAGAACGGGTTCGTCTCGGTCTTGGTGATGAGGCCGACTTTGGGGGTGGCGGAGGAGTTCTGGCTGCCGCTCGCCGTGCCGCCGCCGCAACCGGTGGCGAGGAGCGCGGTGACCAGGAGGCCGGCCGAGAGCTTTGCATTCATGGGCGGTTCCTATCAGGGATGATTCAGTGTCATCGTTGACATATGTCAACGTTGACATCCGCTGTGCTGCGATGATGGACTCCGATTCGAGAAACGTCAATGCCCTCACGCTGTAACAAATCAGCAACGTGCCAGAAAGGTTGACCCGATGATCGCTGTCCTGGGCGAGTGCGTCGCCGACGGCTTCACCGAACGGCGTCCCACCGGCGCCCCTCCGGACGGCGACGCGTTGACACAGCGGGGTGGCGCGGCGGCCGGGCTGGCGTTGCGGGTGCTGCCCGGCGGCGGGCCGGCCAACACCGCCGTGGCGTTGTCGCGTCTCGGCACCCCCACGCGTTTCCTCGGCCGGATCTCGGGCGACGTGTTCGGCGAGCTGTTCCGCGAGCACCTGACGTCCTCCGGCGTGGACCTGTCGGCATCGATCGAGGCCCGGCAGCCGAGCACGCTGGCGGTCGCCGCCCTGGACGCCACCGGCCAGGCCGCGTACACCTTCTACGCCGACGGCACCGCCGACTGGCAGTGGGCGCCGGACGAACTGGACCTCTCCCGCCTGGGCCCGGCCTCCTGCCTGCACACCGGCTCCCTCGCCCTGGTCAGGGAGCCGGGCCGGGCGGCGATCGAGGAGTTCGTACGGGCGGCCGCCGCGCACGTCACGATCTCGATCGACCCGAACGTCCGCCCCACCCTCGCCGCCAAGGACGACTACCAGGTCGCCCGCTGGTGCGCGGGGGCCGACATCCTCAAGCTCAGCGCCGACGACCTCGAATTCCTGCTCCCCGGCGTGCCGATGGAACAGGCCTGCGACACCTGGCACGCCGCCGGCGCCCGCCTCATCGTGATCACGAGGGGCGGGGACGGCGCGCTGGTGTCGCTGGACGGCGAGCGCGCCACCGTACGGGCGCCGAAGGTGGACGTCGTGGACACGGTCGGCGCGGGTGACTCCTTCACCGCCGGGCTGCTGCACAGCCTCGACGCGAAAGGGCTGCTCGGCGGCCGCCTGGACGGTCTCGACCTGGGGGCGGCCGCCGAGGCGGCGGAGTTCGCGGCGCGGGTGGCGGCGCTGACGTGCTCGGTCGCGGGCGCGAACCCGCCGTGGGCCGATCAGCTCGCACAGCAGTGATCGGCTGACCGGACAGCGGAGGCGTTCGGCCCCGATCCCCGGCTCGTCCAAGATTGTCGGGGCGGCCGACTAGGGTCCCGGCCATGTCTGACGCTCCTGACCCTCTCCCCGTCCCCTCTGCCGCGCCGATGAGGACACCGGCCGGCCGGTCCGCACTCCGGGGGTGGTCCGCATGACCGCCTGGGACCGCGTGGTCCAGCGCATCAAGGCCGGCGACACCGGCGGCACGATCGCGCTCATCGCCGACCTCGATCCCGCTGACCGCAAAGCGGTCGCCGCGGCGCTGCCCGCCTACCTGGCGGAGCGCAATCGGCAGACGAACGGGTGGTGGGAGTGCAGGCAGGAGCTCGGCCCGCTGCTCTTGGCCGGGGCGGCCTGCATCAGCGGCCCGGCCGCCGTGACGAGCTGGCTGTTCAGGCGGGAGTTCGCCTGGCAGACGCCCGTTCCCCGCCAGCCGGAGCGCATTCTCGAGCTCATGCGCACCCGTCCCGAAGCCTGGCGGTCGCAGGTGGCCCAGCGGATGGCCGGGCGGATGCGGCTGCCCGAGGTGCAGCACTGGGCGATCGTCGCGGAGCTCGTACGGGAGAGCGGGATGGAGCCGCCGGACGGCGGCGCTTTCATGGTCGGCTGGCTGCGCTCGATCCGGGGAGAGCGGGTGGCCCGCGTCGCGGCCGACCCGCTGTTCCCGTGCCTGGCGCCGCGCATCTTCGACACCGACGGCCTGGACGAAGACCTCACGCACTCGCTGACCGAGACGATCGCCGGCCTGATCGACCACGGAGCACTCGACCGGGCGGCGGTCATCGGCGGGGCCGTCGGGCGGCTCCTGCGCGACGGCCCGTCGGCCATTCCCGCGCTCGCCGCGCTGCTCGATCGGCTCTCGCTCGACCTGGACGAGGCCGGCCGGCACGCGAAGGACTTCGTCCGGCTGCTTCCGGTCGCGCCCGTTTCCGTTGCCGAGATGGCGCTGGCCCGGCTCCGCAGCCTCCACGAGGCGGGGCTGCTGACCTGCGACCTCTTCGGGGAGGCGGCGGAAGCCCTGGCGTTCCGGCCGGAGAAGAAGCTCCTGCGCGCGACGCTCTCCTGGGTCGGCGACGCCGTACGGCAGAGCCCGGACCGGGCGGACGCGGGCCTGCGGGCCCTGTCCATGATCTTCGCTCAGGACGCGCTGCCGATCCAGGCCGGTGCCGCGCGGCTGGCGGTCAAGCTGGCCAGGCACGCAGGCGAGCCGGGGCGTACGGCGATCACCGCGGCGGCGGCGGGACTGCCGGCCGAGCTGCGCGAGCTGATCGCCGCGGCCTACGGCGAGGTGGCCGTGGACGCGGCCGAGCCGCCACCGGTCCTGGTCGCCGTCACGGTGGCCGACCCGGCGCCGCCCATCGCCTCCCCTGCCGAGCTGGCCTTCGAGATCGCCTCCATCGCCTGGTCGGTCCCGCCCGAGCAGTTCGAGCGCATCCTGGCGGGACTGGTCGAGTGGGCACACCGGGAGCCGGACGTCCTCCGCGAGGAGCTGGAGCCGTGGTCGCGGCCGTTCGATCCGGGGGCGTTCGGCTACCACTCCTACGGCACCCCGCCAACCAGCGTCGGGCTGCTGCGGCAGGCCGCCCTCGCGTTCGCCTCCCCCGACGACAGCCGTACGCTGACCAAGCTCTTCGCCGGACTGCGGCACCAAAGAAGCAACGAGGCGGCGCCTGACCGCATGTACATGGCGCGGGCACGTGAGGTCATCGCGCTGTTCGAGGACGGGGAGCCAGGTCCCGTCCTGCTGGCCACTCCCACGGCGGGCACCGGGCACCTCGATCCTGACGTGCTGCTCGACCGTTTCGAGCGGCTGGAAGCGGCCCGGGTGCGGCCGTTGCCCGCGGACTTCCAGCAGGCGCTGTTACGGCTGCCCCGCTCCGTCAGCCCGGAGGCCGTGGCGCGGGCGGGCAGGCTGAGCTCGGAGGACGGCCGGGCGCTCGCGGCCTGGCTGCGTGGCGGCGGGCTGCCCGATCTCGCCTCGACCTGCGAGATCGTCACCTACCGGAGCGGGTGGCCCGAGCACTGGGCGTGTTTTCCGCGAGCCGAGCTCAGCGCGCCGGGCATGGAGCTGCCGGAGCTGATCCGCGACCTCTGCGTGAAGGACGAGAAGGAGTCGAGTTTCTCGTTCTTCCTCGACTGGTGGCCCTTCGTCATGCCGTCCCACCGCGAGATCGTCGCGGCCTTGCTCCTGGACGGGCTGCCGGTTTTCCTGGAAGACCGCAACGGCGGCCAGGTCGCCGCGCTGGCCCGGCTGGCCCACGGGGACGGGCCGGTGGGGGCGGCGACGGCGTACGCCCTGACGTGCGGCATGGGACACCGGGACCCCGCCGAGCGCGCCGGCGCCACGGACGCCCTGCTCACGCTGGCCGCGCGAGGGCAGGCGCCCACCGCCGAGCTGGGCGAGGCGATCATCGAGCTGGTATGCGGCGAGGTGGTCAAGCTCAACCGGGTGACCGCCGCGCTGGAAGACGTGGTGCAGGGCGGTGGGCATGCCGCGGCCTGGGCGGTGATCGCCGCCGCGTTGCGCGGGCTGCTTCCCGGGCCTGGTCAGCGGCCTCGCGCGGGGGTGGCGGAGCTGCTGGCGGTCGGGGCCAAGGCGGCGGCCGCCGCGAGGGCTCAGGCCGAGTTGCCGGAGCTGGCCGTGGTGGCGGCGCGGAAGGGTTCGAGCCGTCTGGTCCAGGAGGCCCGCCGCCTCCAGCGGATCCTCGGCGACGGGGGCGGGATCGCCTGACGCCCCGGTCCCCTCCGTGGGCGTTCCCCGCGCTCCGGTCAGGTCACGTCGTCCAGCAGGCGTTCCGCGACCAGCTCCTCCGGGATCGCGATCCCGTGCGATCGCATGGCCGGGGCCAGGCCGGGATCCCACGGCGCGTCCGTCACCCGTCCGGGAGACAACGCGCCGGTCCGCGCGGCTCCCGGCTCCTCATCGGGGGGATCCGCCTGTCCGGCGCCGGTGGGCGGCCGCTGCGCGAGAGCGCGCAGGTAGTCGGCGGTGGACAGGCGCCACGGCCGGGCGCCCGTCTTGGCCATGGTGTAGGCGGCGATGCGCAGCCCTTCTCCGTCGAAGTCGCCGTGGTAGTGCAACCGGGTCCCGGGCAGCGAGCGCAGGAGGCGGATGGCGGCGCTGTTCGGCCAGCCGGAGGTGCACACCAGGGGCGGGCAGGCCGTGCCGAAGCGTTGCTGGGCGAGCGCCAGCACGGTCGGGTTCTCCACCACCCACACATCCCGCTCCCCCAGCTCCAAGGGGTGCACAAGCTGCGCCAGCGTGATCACGCTGGCCTGGCCGTCCCAGGTCCGCAGGACCCGGGACAGGGCAGAGGTCCCCGCGGGCCGTAATCCGGCGACGAGCACCGTCGTGGACAGGGCGTCGCAGGCCACGCCCGCCCGCTCCCACAAGGCTCGCCGGGCCTCGGCGCCCTCGGGCGCGGGCACGTCGTAGAGCACCGACAGGGCCTTCACCACCAGCGAGGACAGCCGCGTGCCGTCGTCCAGCGCGTGCGGGTCACCGGTGACGTCGGCCGCCACCGCCGCCAGCGGCCGTCCCGCCGCGGGCAGCGCGGCGAGCACGGCGAGGGCCTGTTCGAGCAGGTCGCGACCGGCGCGGACGGCGGACAGCGCGAGCAGCGCGGGCTCGGCGACGACCACCGGGTGCGCGGCGAACCAGTCGAGCAGCGCCTCGCGCTCCAGCCGCCGCTCGTCTCGCCTGCGCCTGCGGTCGTCGAGCGGGCCGATGATCTGCTCGGTGACGGTACGCACGTCGAGGCCGCCGCCCAGCACGCCTTGCAGCCGGGCGACGTCGATGGTGACCGACGGGCCGGGGTAGCGGTCGAGGCCGAGCAGGTCGGCGACGGCCGCCTGCTCCCCCGGGTCCAGGCCGGTCACCCGGACCCGGCTGACTTGGTGGCCGGAGGAGAGCCGTTCGTGCAGCGCTCGCCACACCGGCCGCAGCGCCGCCACCCGTAACCGCTCCGGAACCGTCATTCGGCCGGGACCGTTCGGTAGCCGTTCCAGACGAAGCGGGCCGTCGTCACCGCGTCGTCCCCGTCGCCCGTGATGAGCTGATGGATCGCGATCCCGTCCAGCTCCCGGTATTCGCACCACTCGTGATCGGATGTGAGCACCAGATCCAGCCCCAGATCCACCAGCAGATCGAACACCTGCCCCCGATTCGTCTTGTCCACCCCCACGAACACCTCGTCCAGCAGGATGAACCGCGGGCACCCGGGATCGGTCTGGTAGTGCGCGGCCACGGCGGCGAACAGCGGCAGGTGCAGCGCGATCGCCTTCTCCCCGCCCGACAGCGCCCCGTGCAGCTTCCTGGTGAGGTCCTGCCACCCCTGCCCGTCTCCGCGGTCGAGCTTGACCACGAACCGGTGCCAGGCCGTGTAGTCGAGCACCTTCATGAGCTGGTCCTCCCAGCTCGCCGAGGAGTTGTCGGCCCGGGCCTCCTCCACCCGGTCCCTGAAGAAGACGTAGAGGGCTTCCCTGTCGGCCTCGTTGAGCCCGGCCGGGTCGCGCAGCAGCAGATCGCGGGCGGCCCGCGTACCGGCCGACTGGGTGGGATCGACCTGCCACACCAGCCGCACCGCCACCCGGGAGGCGGTGCGGACGCGTTCGAGGCGCTGGTTCATGCCCTCCACCAGCGCGGTCGCCTGCCTGATCCGGTCGGCCAGGTGCCGCCGCGTGTCACCGGCCAGCGTCCGGTCGAACAGATCCCGCTCCGCCTCCGTGATGTCCGAACGCCGGTCGTCGCGCTCCTTGCGCAGCGCCTTGCTCAGCGCCGCCGCCCCGGCCCGGACGCCGTTGACGGTGGCGGTCAGCACCTGGACGTCCTCGTCGGGCGCCAGCTCCAGGTCGGCCCGGTCGGCAAGGATCTCCCTGGCGTGGTGGAAGGCGTCCTGCAGCCGTGCCTCGGCCTCCCTGACGTTCTTCCGCTCGTACGGCACCGCCGCGAGCTGCTCGGCGACGGCCCTGGCCGCCTCCAGCACGGCACGTACGCCCGCGTCAGGGGCCAGCTCGATCGTCGCCCGCGCGTCCGCCGGCAGGTGCCCGGCCGCCAGCCGCCGGAACCGTGAGGACACCGCGTCGCGTGCCCGTCCGGCCTCGGCGTGCTTCTCCTCGGCCGTGCCAAGTTCGCCCTTGAGCCGGCCGAGCCGGGCGTTGAGCCGGGCGAGGTCGTCGTTGACCGACTTGATGAGGCGGCGGCAGGCCTGGTAGGCGGCCTGGGTTTGCTGGAGCTGTTCGAGTACGCGCAGGTGCTCGACGCCGACCGTGGATTCGATGGCGGCCAGCTTCTCCGCCAGCACGACGGCGGCTGCCGCGGCCTCCTCGGCGCGTTCGACGGCCTTGACCGCGAGGTCCTGGTATTCGCGGGCGGTCTCGGCGGCGTGCTCGGCGCGTTCGCGGGCGGCTCGGGCGTCACCGCGGCGGTCGTTCCAGACGGTGCCGGCCGTCTCGGCGGCGCGCAGCGCCTCCTCCAGGTTGTCGAGCGCGGGCAGCGCGGTGGGCAGGGCGTGGCTCGCGGCCAGCTCGGTGAGCCGCCGCAGCGACCTGCCGACGTCCTTCTCGCGCTCGTGGAGCCGCTGCTCGTACGCCCGCAGCTGGTCCTCCAGCAGCGCCACCTTCCGCACCGCGCCGTCGAGGTCCGCGACCGCCTTGGCGTAGGGCTTCCTGTCGGGCCTGCGCCGCAGCTCGGCCTCAAGCGTGTCGCGGTCGCCGGCGATCATGGCGAGCTGGTGGTCGCATTCGGCGATCCGGCCCGCCAGCTCGCTGAGCTGGTCGTCGAGCTCGGCGATGCGGCGCCGCCTGGCCCGCTCGCGGGCGGTGGCGCCGATGTAGGACGGCTCGGGCTTGACCCAGCGGCCCGCCGCGGGGCCGAGCCGCCAGGTGCCGTCCGCGCCGACGACGGCGGCGTGGGCGACGCCGATCGCGGTGGGCGCGAACGCGATCCCGGCCAGCACGGCGTCGGCCGGCGCCGGGGAGTCCGCCTCCGTGAACAGCACGTGGGCCAGGCTGTAGCCGGGCGCGGGCCTGGAGAGTGCGGCCACGGCGAAGGCGTCATGCTCGCCGGGGTCGAAGCCGCCGTCGGGCAGCAGCCACAGGTCGAGCAGGCCCGCCGCCTCCAGCGCGGCCTCCACCCCCGCCTGGGTGACGGGGTCGACGCCGGGCCTGAACGCCACCGCCCGCCACAGCGGCACGCCCGGGCGGCCTTCCCTGGCGGCGGTACGGGTGTGCGGGGCGGGCGGTTCCAGCACGGCCTGATCGTTGAGCCGCTCGCGCTCCGCGGCCAGCTCGGCGCGTTCGGCCAGGAGTCGTTCGCGGACGGTCGTCAGGTGCTGCTCCCCGGCCGCCAGCCGGACGGCCGCGGTCGTACGGGCGGTGCCGACCAGCTCGTCGGCCTGCTCGAACCGCTCCGCGAGGCCGGCCAGCTCATCCGGGTCGAGCCGGAGCTGGGCGCAGCCGGCCGCCCACTCGGCGAGGGCGGCGGCCAGATCGCGGGCGCGGTCGTCGCGGAGGCGTTCGGCCTGGTCGTGGACGGTCTGGGCGGCGGCGAGGTCGTCGCGGACGCGGTCGCGGTCCTGCTCGGCGGCGGTGCGCCGGTTGATCGCCTCGGCGTGTGCCAGGGCTCCGGCCCTGACCTCCCTGATCTGCGCGGCGCGGCTGGTCACGGCGGCCCGCAGCAGCTCCCGCGCCTGCCGCACCCCCTCCTCGCTGTCGCCGACACGCCCGCCGTCCTGACCGACGTCGCCCGCGTCCTTCCTGGCCACGCCGGCGAGCGCGGGCGGGTGTTCGCTCTCCTCGTGGACCCCGAGCAGCCCGGCCCGTTCGGCCGCCTGGCGGGCCTCCGTTCTGGCGCGGTCGGCGAGCGCGGCGGCCGCGCGGGCGGCGGTCTGGGCGCGGCCCGACAGTTCCTGCTTGACGGCGGCCGAACGCGCCGCCGCCCCCGCCTGGTCGCGCAGCCGCGCCGCCGACTCGTGGGCGGCCTGCGCCTCCGTACGGAGCCGGTGCAGGTCGCTGCCCGCCTTGTAGGCCTCGCTCTCCTTGAGCCCGTCGATCTGGGCGGCCAGGGCCAGCTCCTGCGCCTCCTCCTCCGACAGCCGTACGGTGGCGGCGTTCAGCTCGTCCTCGGCGTCCTTGAGCGCTTCCCGCTTGGCCTTCGCCTCGGCGGCGAGGGAGTCCATGGCGTAGCCGGCGGAGGTCACGGCGGCGGCCGCGGCCCGCAGGACGCGCTGGGCGTAGCCGCGCTGCCTGGTCGCGAGCCGGTCGGCCTCCTCCACGTCGCGGTCGAGCAGGCGCAGCTCCTCACGCTGCCGGTCGAGCCGCTCGAACCCTTCGGCGATCTCATGGATCTCGCCCTCACCGAGCGGCGGCAGGGCGCTGGACAGCAGCTCGGACAGCAGGCCGGGGTCGAGGCGTTCGGAGAGCTTGGGGGTGCGGAGCTGCCGCAGGGCGGTGAGCAGCGAGTCGTAGCGCTGCTCGTTGAGCCCTCGGTAGAGCGTCTGGCGGACGACGGTCCGGTAGGCGTCGGCGGATTCGTACGCTTTGCCGGACGTGCCGAGCTCCTCGACGAGCTGGGCCTTCGTCAGAGGCTGACCGCTCTCGCCGGTGAGCCGGATGCCGTCCGCGGTGTCGATGCGGGCTTCCGCCGTGAAATAGGTGGCGGTGACGTTCTTGGTGTGGATGGTGGCCTGGAGGCGGGCACCGCAGGTGAACCAGCGCCCGTCCGAGTGCTGGAACTCCAGCCACACGTAGCCGACCCGGGTGGTGCCGGTGGCGCCGTCGCCCATGAGGTTCCAGTGCATGGTCCGCTCGGTGCCGCCGAACGTGGACAGCCTGCTGGGTTTGAGGCTGGCGTCGAGCACGTACGGCAGCAGCAGCTCCAGCACCTTGGACTTGCCGCTGCCGTTGGGACCGCGCAGCAGCAGCCTGCCCCGGTGGAACTCGAACACCTCGTCGTAGTAGCGCCACACGTTGAGGATCCCGGCGCGTACGGGCGTCCAGCGTGCCTCTCCCCCGTTCGCGGGCCGCGCGGGGCTGAGCTCGGTGACTGTCATGCGTCCTCCTCCACGAGATCCGTGCTGCGATCGACCCGGTAGCGGGCCGCGGCGGGCAGGGCGGCGACCCGGTCACCGCCGCGGTGGGCCAGCCCGAACTGCGTGAGCACCTCCAGCGCGTCGGCGGCCAGCCGGGGCCCGCCGCCGTCCGACTGGTACGCCTTGGCCCATTGCGGGAAGCGGCGCAGCAGCTCGCCGGCCTCGGCGTCGAGCCGGGCGGCGGTCACGGGACCGGCGGAGACCAGCAGGTCGAGCAGGAGCAGGGCGGCCACCTTGGCGTGGCTGCCGTCGTCGGGGAACTTGGTGTCCGTGGCGGTGGCGTCGGTGTCGATGAGCAGGAAGCCCTCCGCGCGTTCCTCGAGCACGAAACCGGCCTCCTCGGCGGCGCGGCGGATGATCTGGCGCCCGGTGAGCGAGGCCGCGTAGGCGGACTGGGCGGGGGTGAGCTCGTCGCGGTAGACGACGGGCTCGTCGAGCAGGCGGCGGATGAGCGAGTGCCGGGCCCACAGGTTGCGCTGGGTCTCGGTCGGCTCGTCCGCGCCGTAGCGGGTCTCCACGGCGAGCGCCCCGAGGAGGGCGGGACCGACGCCGCCGTGAGCTCCCAGGACGTGAGCGCCGGCGCCCTCCTCGCCCATCGCCGTGGCGGCGGCGACCCGGGATGGAGGGACGGGGGCGGCCAGGAGCCTGATCACCCGCGTCGTGTCGACGCGATAGAGCACCTTGGCGTCCTCGTCCACGAGGTAGGAGTCCGTCGCCCCGTCCATCGCCGTGACGGCGCCGTAGTGCTCCAGCAGCTTGAGCGCGTCCACGAACGCGGCCCGCTCGTCGGCCCTGACCGGGTCGAACGCGGGCACCTCCGCCTCCACCGCGGCCGCCTGGACGACGCGCTGGGCCAGCATCCCGATCGTGGTGACCGGCGAGGTGAGCAGCTCGGCCGCGCACAGGCACAGCAGGGTGTAGCGGCGGCGGTCGAACGGCGCCCGCGTCGTGCGGCGGCGCCGGGCCGGCCGGGTGGGGCTCGCCTCGGACCTGACCTTGACCAGGCGGGCGTAGCCCTGGCGCGGCTCCACGACCAGCCGCCATCCGCAGAAGTAGTCGAACCACTGGATCAGCGGCTGCCGCCGTTTCCTGATCAGGTCGAAGGCGGCGGGGTCGTCGTGCAGGGACACCAGTGGCCGGCCGAGCAGGGTCTTGATCGCCCGCGCGATCTCCTCCTTCTCGGCCCTGACGAGCTGGTTCGCGAGCGTGCTCACGCGCCCACCACCCCGCGCCCGCCTCTGGCAGCGGCCTTGTCACGCCCGAGCGAGCGGATGTCGATGAGGTAGTCGGGCCCTCGGAACCACCCCTCCGGCGTGCGCAGCACCGCCACCGCCCCATCGTCGGGAGTGCGGAGCACGATCTCGACGCGGCCGTCCGAGGTGACGGCGCGCCGGAACCCGGTCGAGTCGGGCCGTTCGGCCAGGGCGCGCCCGAGCAGGTCGAGCAGCCGCCCGAACGTGTCGTGGTCGAGCTCTCCGAGCTGTGACAGCCGCATCGCCCCGGTCGTGGCCAGCGCCGACCAGGCGGCCTCCAGCTCCGCGCGTTCCTTCTCGGCGCGCGCCCGGCGTTCGGCCCGCAGCGCCACCACGTCGCGTACTTTCCCGGTGCGTCCCATCCGCTCGGTACGCCCGCGCGAGCGCAGCAGCGCCGACACCTCGACCGGCTCGGCCTCCGCCCACGGCACCCCGGCCGGGATGAGCTCGGCGTCGGCGTGCCCGAGATGGGCGTGCCGGGCCGGGCCGAGCCCGAAGGCGACGTCCCACAGCCGGTGCGCGTCGTCCTCGCCGGCCGCGGTGGCGAACCAGCGGGCCAGCGTACGGAAATCGGCCGCAGCGCTGGAGGAGCGGCGGCGTGAGTCGGTGATCCGGTCGAGCACCTGCAGCAACGACACGATGGCCCGCCGCGCGACGTCGTGGAGCTGCCGCACCCGCGGCACGCCGGCGTCCTCCGGAGCGAACCACAGCCGCAGCCCGTCCCACCGGGCCGCCCTGGCCGTCAGCCACGGCGTGGCGTGATCGACGCCGGGCACCTTCGGCAGGTCGGCGCCGTCGAGCGCCCGCGCGTGCAGCACGCTGACCCCGTGCCCGGCCACCGCGCGCAGCGCGGCCGCGATCGTGTCGCCCCGCTGCTCCAGATTGGTCACGAACTCCTGCAGGTAGGCCACGGTGGCGGCCTTGACCTCGTGAAAGGTGGTGAGATCGGTCCCTTCGACGCGCAGCAGCCGCTGCAGCTCGCCGTTGAACTGCTTGGTGTTGTTACGCAGCCCGTCGAGGTGTCCTTCCAGCTCCTGCAGGCCGGTGAAGATCCGCCGGTTGCGGCCGGGGTCGGGGTCGCGCAGCAGCTCCTCCAGCTCGCCCAGCCGGTCGGCGATCGCGTCGAGCACGGCGGTCTGCAGCGCCCCGGCGGAGGCCAGCATCGCCATCGCGTGCTGCACCCCGGCGAAGGCCGCCTCGCCTCGCTTGGTCAGCGAGTATTGGAGGTTCTTCCGCTCGTACTCCTCGGCGGTGGCGAAGCTCCCGGCATGGTTGAAGATCACATCGAGCAGCCCCCAGCCGACGAGCTGCTTGAGCGAGCCGGCCAGGTCCTGCTCGCCGACCGGCGCGTACCAGCCGATCACGCGCAGCCGCTCGCGCACCTCGTCGACGGTCAGCGCGGTCTCCAGCCGCTCGTTGGCCTCGCCGAAGGCGTAGAGCACGGCGGTGTGCAGGTCCGCTCCCCCCGTGGTGGTGAACCGGAACATTTCCGGCGGCACCCGTGGCAGCTCCGCCATCGCGTCTCCCCTCCCCCACACGATTACCGACCTTCGCCACCGTAGCGGGGAAGCCCGGCGCGACGGCCGCGGTTTGCGAGCAGATCACACGGGTACGGCGGGCCCATTGGAAGGGGGAGCTGAGATGGCGGAGTTCGAGGCGACGCGCGGGATGCCGGCCGACAGCACGGTCGTGTACGGAGTCGCGTCCGATGTCGCGGTCATGGACCGATGGCTGCCGCAGGGGCTGCACGTCAGCGGCAGCGGGCCGGGCACCGTCGAGGCGGACGGCGAGCTGGTGCCCGGCGAGGGGGCGCACGAAGGACTGTTCCGCGCGTCCGAGGAGCAGTTGCGGGTCGAGTGGGGCGGGCGCGACCATCCCGACTACGCCGGGTGGCTGCAGGTGGCCGACTCGGCCGGCGGCACCAGCGAGGTGACCGTGCACATCTCCCTCCTCGACGAGCCCGATTCGGGGGCGCGCGCCGAGGAGGTGCGCGAGCTGCTCGACCGGTCCCTGGACCGGCTGGCCGACGAGGTGGACCGCCGCGTGCACGACAGCGGCTGAGCGTTGCCGTCAAACGTTTGACGTGAGAGTATGCGGTGCCGTGGTGACACTCAAGGATGTGGCCGCGCGCGCCGGCGTTTCGGTGTCCACCGTCTCGCTCGTGCTGAACGGCAGGGACGCGCGGCGGGTGAAGCCGGCCATCGGGGAGCGCGTCAGGCAGGCCGCCGACGAGCTCGGATACGCGCCCAATCTGCTGGCGCGCAGCCTCCGCACGCGGCACACCAAGACCATCGGCCTGCTGTCGGACATGGTGGCCACCACCCCGTTCGCCGGGCGGATGCTCAAGGGAGCGCAGGAGGCGGCCTGGCAGGCGGGATACGTGCTGCTCCTGATCGACACCGGCGGGATGGCGGACCTGGAACACAGCGCGATCCAGGCGCTGGCCCAGCGGAACGTCGACGCTCTGATCTACGCCTGCATGTATCACCGCGAGATCGACGTACCGGAGATTCCCGACGGGCTGCCGCTCGTGGTGCTCGACGGGCGTCCCCTGGCCGGCACGGCCGACTGGGTGATCCCGGACGAGCGCGGCGGCGCGCGAGCCGCGGTCGAGCACCTGCTCGCGGCCGGTCACCGGCGGATCGGATTCTGTACCTCGGGTGAGGACGTGCCGGCGGCGCGCGAGCGGCTCGAGACGTTCACCGAAACGCTCGGCGCGGATTTCGATCCGTCGCTGGTGGCCCGCGGCGAGTCCGGTGACGTGCACGGCGGGGTACGCGCCGCGGGCGAGCTGCTCGGCCGGCGGGACCGGCCGACGGCGCTGTTCTGCTTCAACGACCGGATGGCGATGGGCGCCTACCGCGCCGCCCGCACGGCCGGGCTGAGCGTACCCGGCGACGTGTCGATCGTCGGGTTCGATGATCAGGAACACCTCGCCGACGCCCTCGATCCCGGGCTGACCACGGTCGCGCTGCCGCATTACGAGATGGGGGTCTGGGCCGCGCGCCGGGCCCTCGCCCGGGCGGGGTCCGGCGCGCCCGGCGGCGAGCACGCGCTGATGCCCTGCCCGCTCGTGGTGCGCGACTCGGTGACCGCCCCCCGCTCCTCATGACCCCTTTGATGCCGACGCTCGCAGGAGGATCCCCTTGCGCCCTACCTATCGCGAGCCATACCGGCCGCAGGTGCACTACACGCCCGCCCGGAACTGGATGAACGACCCCAACGGCCTGGTCTGGCACGACGGCGAATACCACCTCTTCTACCAGTACAACCCCGAGGGCGCCGGGTGGGGCAACATGTCGTGGGGCCATGCCGTCAGCCCTGACCTGCTGCATTGGGAGGAGCTCGGCACGGCCATCCCGGCCACCGCGGACGAGCAGGTGTTCTCCGGCAGCATCGTGGTGGACGAGCACGACACGGCGGGCTTCGGCAAGGCGGCCGCGGTCGCCGTCTACACCGCGTGGTATCCGAAGAGCGGTCTCCAGGCCCAGGCCCTGGCCTACAGCACCGATCGCGGCCGGACCTGGACCCGGTACGCGGGCAACCCGGTCCTCGACATCGGCTCGACCGAGTTCCGCGACCCGAAGGTCTTCTGGTACGCCGAAGGCGGCTACTGGATCATGGTGGTCGCGCTGGCGGAGGAGCGGAAGATCGCCCTTTACCGATCCGGCGATCTGAAGGCGTGGAGGCGGCTCAGCGAGTTCGGCCCCGCCGGGGCGACGGGCGGCGTGTGGGAGGTGCCCGACCTGTTCGAGCTCCCCGTGGAGGGAGGCGGGTCCAAGTGGGTGATGGTGGTCAGCCTCAACCCCGGTGGCCCCGCGGGCGGCTCCGGCGTGCAGTATTTCGCCGGCGACTTCGACGGCATCACGTTCACCCCGGATGACACGTCCACCGCCTGGGCCGATCACGGCCGCGACTTCTACGCCGCCGTCTCCTGGAACGGCGCACCCGACGGCCGGCGTTACTGGATCGGCTGGATGGGCAACTGGGACGACGCCGCCTCGATCCGCACCCATCCCTGGCGCGGCGCCATGACCCTCCCCCGCGAGCTCTCGCTGGTCGCCGACGGCGACCGCGTCCGGCTGGCGCAGCGCCCGGTCGCGGCGCTCGGCGGGCTGCGCACCGGCACGCCCGTCTCGCTCGGGGACCGGGAGGTGAGCGGCACGACCGCACTGCCCGGCCCGGCGCACGACGGCGCTTTCGAGATCACCGCCGAGTTCGAGCCCGGCACCGCGCGCCGCTTCGGGCTGCAGGCCGGCGACGTCGTGTTCGGCTACGACGCGCGAGCCGGTGAGCTGTTCGCCGAGCGGGGTCCCCGCGAGGCGGCCGCGGGATGGCACGGCGGGCCGGCGCCGGTCGAGGGCGGCGGGGTGAGGTTCACCGCCTACCTCGACGCCTCCTCCGTCGAGCTCTTCGGCGACGGCGGCCGGACGGTCGTCACCGACCTCGTCTTCCCCGCGGGGCAGGGGCTCGCCGTGTTCGCCGAGGGCGGGACGGCTCTGCTGCGTTCGCTCGTGGTCCAGCCGCTCGGCTCGATCTGGGAACCCCTCAGCCCTTGACGGACCCGGCCGTGAGGCCGCGGACGAAGAAGCGCTGCAGTGCCAGGAAGAAGAAGATCGGCACGACCATCGAGATGAAGCCGCCCGCGGTGACCAGTTGCCAGCCCTGGCCCTGCTGGCCGATGAGCGCCTGGACCGCGACGGTGATCGGCTGGTTCTCGCCCGGCCCGATGAAGACGAGCGCGACGAGCAGGTCGTTCCAGACCCAGAGGAACTGGAAGATCGCGAACGACGCCAGCGCCGGCACCGACATCGGCATGATGAGCCGCCAGAACATCGTGAAGTGGCTGGCGCCGTCGATCCTGGCCGATTCGAGCACCGCCTTCGGCAGCGTCGCCATGTAGTTGCGCAGGATGTAGATCGCCAGCGACATGCCGAACCCGATGTGCGCCAGCCAGGCCGCCGGGAACGTCCCGGTGAGGCGGAAGTCCCCGTACAGCTGCAGGATCGGGACGAGGGCCACGTAGTTCGGCACCACGAGCAGGCTGACGATCACGATGAAGAGGGTGTTGCGCCCGGGGAAGGTCATGAACGCGAACGCGTACGCGGCGAACGAGGCGATGAGCAGCGGGATGAACGTCGCCGGCAGGGCGATGGCGAGGCTGTTCACGAACGCCTGGTCGAGGTTGGCCTGGGCGATGACCTCGCCGTAGGCCTGGGTGGTGAGGCGGGCCACCGCCGCCGGGTCGGCGAAGATCGTCCACCAGCCGAGGGAGTTGGCGTCGTCCTTGGTGCGGAACGAGGTGATCAGCAGGCCCAGCGTCGGGATGATCCACAGGGTGCAGACGAACAGCACCGTCAGCTTGGCCACCGGGGTGGCCTCTCCCTGGCGGCGGGTCACGCCCGGCGCGGCCGCCGCCTTCGGGGCCGCGGGCGGGCTCACGGTGGGGGTGGTGACGCTCATCGCCCTGCCTCCTCGGTACGGAAGTGACGCACCTGGTAGATCATGATCGGCACGATGGCGATCATCAGCATGACGACGATGGCGGCCGCCTTGCCGTTCTCGTAGTTCGTGAAGAGTTCGTTGAAGAACTGCACACCGATGACGTTGGTGTCGAAATCACCATTTGTCATGACATAGACGATGTCGAAGAGCTTCATCACGCCGATCGTCACCGTGACGAAGACCGTGATGACGGTCCCCCAGATCTGCGGGACGATGACCTTGAAGAAGATCTGCCGCTCGTTCGCCCCGTCGATCCTGGCCGCCTCCAGCGTGTCGGCGGGCACTCCTTTGATGGCGGCCGAGAGCAGCACCATGGAGAAGCCGACCTGCGCCCACAGCAGCATCACCATGAGCTCGAGGCTGTTGAACTTGAAGTCGGTGATCTGCAGCCAGTTGACCGGGTCGAAGCCCAGGCCCGTCACGATGGCGTTCTGCACGCCGATCTGCGGCTCGCCGGGCGGATTCGTGGCGTACACGAACCGCCAGATGGTCCCGGCGCCGACCGCCGAGATGGCCATGGGCATGAAGACCGCCGTCTTGGCCAGCTTCTCCGCCCGCGGCCTGAGGCGGTCGACCAGCACCGCGATCCCGAGACCGAGCCCGATCGTCACCGCGGGCACGATGACGATCCACAGCAGCGTGTTGACCAGGGTGGACCGGAACCCGGCCGATCCCAGGAGCGAGGTGTAGTTGGCGAGGCCGACGTAGGCGGTGCTGTCGGCGTTGGCGAAGCTGAAGTTGATCGTCTGGATCGCCGGATAGATCAGGTAGAGGCTGATCGCCAGGAAGGCCGGGCCGATGTAGACGTACGGCTTGAGGCGGCTCTCCCACTTGCCGGGCAGCAGCTCCACCAGCCGGTTGAGCACCCAGAACAGGATCAGGGCGCCACCGACTCCCGCGACGACGGCCAGGACGGCGTTGATCGTCTTGATCAGCATGGCGCTGCCCCCGTCAGTTGCTCGGCCAGCTGTCGTCGATCGCCTTGAGTGACTGGCCGAGGTTCTGCTGGCCGCTGATCCACGAGGTCATGCCCTTCCAGAAAGTCCCGGAGCCGACGGCTCCCGGCATCGCGTCCGAGCCGTCGAAGGCGAGCGCGGTCGACGTGTACGCGATCTGCGCGATGTCCCGTACCGTCTTCGTCGGGTAGTTGCTGACGTCGAAGTCCTTGTGGGGCGACATCCACACGCCGCCCTTGGCCCCGGCCGCGCCGAAGTCCTTGGTGCTCATGTACTGCAGGATCTTCTTGGCCGCCTCGTTGTCCTTGCTGAACAGGCCGGCCAGGTCGCCGCCGCCCTCGACGGGGTTGTCGCCGCCCGCGGTGGCGGGCGGGAAGCCGAAGACGCCCACGCGGTTGTCGATGTCGGCCAGCACGTCGTCGGGGAATCCGCCCTTGGCCGCGACGAAGTTGCCCATCTTGTACATGAAGCAGCCCGGCGGGTTGCGGAACATCGGGTTGCCGGCCGTGCCGAAGTTGTTGCTCGCGATGGACTTGCGCCCGCCCACGACGTTGCCGTCGGTGAAGGCGATCTTCTCGAAGGTGCCGGCCGCCTGGCGGACCAGCGGGGAGTCGAACTTGATCTTGTGCTGGGTCCAGTCGTCGTACTGGGTGGTGCCGCCGTACTTCAGCACCAGCTCCTCCAGCCAGTCGGTCGCCGGCCAGCCGGTCGCGGGCCCGGACTCGATGCCCAGGCACCAGGGGGTCTTGCCCTCAGACCGGATCTTGTCGCTCAGCGCGAGCAGCTCGGGGATGGACTTCGGCGCCGTGTACCCGGCGGACTCGAAGGCCTGCTTGGGATAGAAGACCAGGCTCTTGACGTTCATGCTGACCATGAGCCCGTAGAGCTTGCCGTCCTGGCTGCCGGCGTCCAGCGTCCCGTTCGCCATGCTGTTCTTCAGCGCGGGCATGTCCAGGACGTCGTCGAGGGGGGCGAGCCTGCCCTTCGCCGCGAGGTCCTTCATGATCCCGGGCTGCGGGAACAGCGCGATGTCGGGCAGGTTGTTGCCCTGGACCCGGGTGACGATGAGCTGGCTGAAGTTGTCCGAGGGCGACCACTTGATCGTGATGCCCTGCTCCTTCGCGTACGGCTCCAGCGACACCTTCACCGCGTTGAGAAGGTCCCCGGTCATGCCTGTCATGATCTCGACGGTTTTGCCGGTGTTCCCGTTTCCCGCTCCCCCGGCCTGCGCCGAGCCCCCATCGTTCAGACAGCCGCCGGCAAGCAGCACGACCGCGGTGATCGGGATGAAGGTGGTGGTGACTCTCGTCCGTCGCATCAGTGAACTCCCTTGAAGTGACGCGTGGGCCCGCCGGCGCACCCACGCCGTTCCCCGAGGGGGCTTGACAGCGGGAAGCCTCCTCGGGGTGAAATTGACGCGTGTCAAACATAGGTATGATTGCCGGAAAGGCTGAACCGGCTAGCCGGTAACATTTACGTAACATGTGGTAATCGATGGTTCCTGGCCCCCGACCCTCAGGACACTTCACGCATGGTCACCAGAGCTGACGTCGCTCGCCTCGCCGGTGTCTCGACCGGCACCGTCTCGCACGTGCTCACCGGGGCGCGGTCGATCCGCCCGGAGACCCGCCGCAAGGTGCTCGAGGCCATGGAGCAGCTCGGCTACACCCCCAACGCCATGGCCAGCGCGCTGGCCGGCGGCCGCAGCCGGATCATCGCGATCGTCTTCCCGTCCCAGCCGCGCACGATCGTCGGCTCGGACCTGGAATACGTCCTGGCCGCCGCCGACGCCGCCCGCAAGCGCGGCTTCCACGTCGTCCTGTGGACCTCGGGCCCGGACGACATGGACGAGCTGCGCCAGCTCGTCCGGGCGGGCCTCGTCCAGGGGTTCCTGCTGATGCAGGTGACCATGTCGGACGAGCGGGTGAGATTCCTCAGATCGGCCGGCATCCCCGTCGGCCTGATCGGCCGCACCCGCACACCCGGCCACGTCCCCTACGCGGACGCGGACTTCAAGCAGATCGCCCGCCTGGTGGCCGACCACCTCGCGGGGCTCGGGCACCGCACGATCGGCATGCTCAACGCCCCGTACGAGCGCGGCACGCACGGGATCGGCGCGGCGGTCCGCTTCGCCGACGCCCTCCGGCGCACCTGCGCGGAGCTGCGGCTCGACTGCACGATCGTGGCCAGCCAGCACACCGTACGAGCAGGCCGCGCCGCACTCCGCGAGCTTTTGGACACCGCGCCGGAGACGACGGCCATCATCTCCTACAACTGGGAGGCCACGTTGGGCGCCATGCACGAAGCCCGCGCCCTCGGCCGCCCGATCCCGGAACGCCTGTCACTCGTCCTGTGCTCCAATGGCGAGCCGGAGTCGACCGACCCGGAGCTGACCACCGCGACCCCGCCCGCCACGGAGATCGCCACCGCCGCCGTCGAGGCCCTCATCGACCACCTGGCCGCCCCGGACGCCGAACCGGCCCAGCGCCTGGTGCCGAGCGTCCTCGTCGAACGCCACAGCACCGCCCCCGCCTGCCGCCCGTGACCGGATGGGCGCGCCGGGACGAGGAATCCGGCGCCCGGTCATCAGCCCGTCGCCAAGCTCGCGGTGAACGGATACGGTCGTACGGTGTTCACCGGTTCACCGGACACGGTCCTCATCGTGATCCGCGGCAATTCGGGTTCGGGCAAGTCCACTGTGGCGCGGGCCGTACGCGAGACGTACGGCCGTCGTGGCATGGCTCTGATCAGCCAGGATGTGGTACGTCGCGACATCCTGCGCGAGCTGGACAAGCCGGGCGGCGTGAACATCGGGCTCCTCGACGTGATGTGCCGCCACGCTCTGGACGCGGGCTACCACGTGGTCCTGGAAGGCATCCTCACCCGGAGCCGGTACGGGGAGCTGCTGCAGGCGCTGTGCCGTGACCATCGCGGCCGGACCTCCTGTTACTACCTGGACGTTTCGTGGGAGGAGACGCTTCGCCGGCATGACACGCGACCGCAGCGCTCCCAGTTCGGCCCGGAGGAGATGCGGCAGTGGTACGTGCGGGAGGACGTGCTGCCGCACGGACGCGAGAAGGTCATCGACGAGACCAGCACCGTTGACGAGATCGTGCGGCTGATCCTGCGCGATGCGCGCCTCATGCCCGGCGATCGGCAGAACGCCCACGATCTTTGCGGCAGAACGCCCACAGACCCTCCGGCAGGGGGCGTTCACCTGCGGTAACTTGGCCACGTGACGGAACGGTCCCTGTTCCCGCGACACGCTGAGGCGATGACGCTCCAAGCGCTCGCGGACACCCGGGTCGTCGTGGTGAACGGCGCCCGGCAGGTCGGGAAGAGCACCCTGGCGAGCTCGATCGCCAACCAGGCGGAGGGCGTCCTCCAGCTCTGCCTGGACGACCCGGCCGTGCTGGCCGCCGCGGAGGAGGATCCCGCCGGCTTCGTCAAGCACGACGGTCTTCTGATGATCGATGAAGTCCAGCGCGCCCCCCAGCTGCTCCTGCCGATCACCAACGAAGCCGGCCGGCATCCGCGTGCGGGCCGATTCCTCCTCACCGGCTCCGCGCGGCTGCTCGGCCTACGCGATCTCCCGGACGCGCTCCCCGGCCGGACGGAATCCATCGAGTTGTGGCCGCTGTCCCAAGGAGAGATCGACAACGCTCCGGACGGGTTCGTGGGCCACGTCTTCACACATGGCGCCGACACCACCATCCGCCCCTGCCCGCTCCGCAAGTACGACTACGTGGACAGGGCGCTACGCGGCGGCTACCCGGAGGCGGTCCGGCGAGCCCCCGGACGCGGGCGCAACAGATTCTTCGACTCCTGCATCACCGACCTGATCACCCGCGACGTGCGCCAGATCTCCGGCATCGGACGCCCGGCCGAGATGCGCAGGCTCCTCAGCGTCGTCGCGGCCCGGATGGCGGGGCTGGCCGTGGTCCAATCGATGGCCGGCGACGTGAGCCTGCCCAGAACGACCCTCTCCCGCTACCTGGACCTCCTGGAGCTGGTCTTCGTCATCAAGCGCGTCCCGGCCTGGTCCTCCGGCCTCACCCGCCGCGCCGTCTCCACGCCCAAACTGATCGTCACGGACAGCGGGCTCGGCGGCCGCCTCATCGGCATGTCACCCGAACGCGCCAGGGATCTCACGGCTCCCGTCGGCCCGCTGCTCGAGAATTTCGCGATCGGCGAGATCGCGCGCCAGCTCACCTGGGCCGGCGAGCCCGTCCGGCTGTTCCACTACCGCGACCGCGACCAGGTCGAGGTGGACGTCGTCTTGGAGCACGCGTCCGGGGAGGTGATCGGCATAGAGGTCAAGGCCGGGGAAACCGTCCGCGGTGACGACTTCCGGGGCCTGCGTCTCTTGGCCGCCCGGCTCGGGGCAAGATTCCGCGCGGGATTCGTCCTCTATACCGGCGAGCAGCCCCTCCCCTTCGGCGACAAGCTCAAGGCCCTGCCGATGGCGGCCCTGTGGATGCTCGATGCCACAACGGGCTCGTGACCACCTACCTGTTCTCCGCCCGCCAGGCCCGCCACCTCGTCGACACCGCATACCGACCCTGAGATCGTCCAGGCCGCGCAGGCCGAGGCGATCGGGAGACCGGCCCCGCTACCGTCGTCGTCATCGCCCCCCGGCGGTAGCGGCGTGGCCGGCCGGGGACCGTTCACCATCACCAGATCCCCTGGCGCGAGGACCATGCTTTGGGTCTCAGGCGTCCTCACGGAACGGGCTTTCGAGGCGGAAGAAGTTGCTCTGCGCGCCGTCCTTCTTGTGCTCCTGGTAGATGAAGTTCAGCTGCCGCTCGTCGAACGTCCTGAGCCATTCTTCCCAGGAGATCTCCTCCAGTTCGGCCCCGCCGTAGCCCGGGAAATCGAATCTGAGCACACCCGGCCGCCCCTCGTGCTCGGTGCCCGGCACCTTGGACGGGCGCGCTCCGCGTTCCTCGGCCCACTGGCGGATGACGTCGTGGTTGGTGGTGATGAGACTGCGCCCCGGCCGGTCCTCGTGCTCTCCCGGCGAGGTGATCTCCTGCTCGTATTTGTGCTCGCCCTGAACGGGCCGGTACTTCTGCGACATGAGACCTTGCCCCCTGTCCCGTCGTACGCGTTTCCCCACCTGCTACCCGCACTATCGCACTTCTTGCAAATGATCTATTCCAGCACAATTAAAGGGGCTCGCAAGGATTTACCCTCAGCTTTTGTTCATGACACATTCAACAAAAATCATTTCGTCCGTCATCGCCGGCTTGATCGCCATGACGGGGCTCTCCGGCACGGCGAAGGCCGCCGCACCCGACCGGCTCGGCGACTACTACGGTCAGCGGCTCGGCTGGTCGGCGTGCGGCAACGGGTTCGAGTGCGCGAAATTAAAGGTGCCACTCGACTATTCGAAACCGGGCGGCAAGCGGATTAAGATCGCCATGATCCGGCTTCCGGCGACCGGTAAGAAGATCGGGTCCGTCGTGCTGAATTTCGGCGGGCCGGGCGTGTCCGGTGTTGACGCGCTGAGCGCGAACAAGGCGATGATGTCGGCGGCCATCCGGGAGCGCTTCGACGTCGTCAGCTTCGATCCGCGCGGCGTGGGCCGCTCCTCCCCCGTGCGCTGCCTGGGGACGCTCGGGCTCGACGCCTACTTCGCCGCCGACCCGACCCCCGACACTCGCGCCGAGGTCAAGCAGGCCAAGCTGTGGGCCAAGACGTTCGCCAAGGCCTGCGAGACCAACTCGGGCAAGCAGTTGCTCCGGCACGTCGGCACGGGCGAGGCGGCGCGGGACATGGACGTGATGCGGTCCGCGCTCGGCGAGGCGCGGCTGACGTACTTCGGCTGGTCGTACGGCACGTACCTCGGCGCCAGGTACGCCGACCTGTTCCCGAAGAGGATCCGCGCCATGGTGCTGGACGGCGCCGAGAACCCGGACCAGACCGGCGCCGAGTTCGCCCAGTCGCAGGCCAACGGCTTCCGCGTGGCGATCGAGTCGTTCCTGCGCGACTGCTTCAAGGCCGCGGACTGCCCGTTCGAGAAGCGTACGGTCGGCGCGGCGCTGAAGAGGCTGGAGGCGCTGTTCAAGCGGGCCGACCGGGCGCCGCTGCGCAACACCTACGACGGGAGGCAGGTCAGTGAGGCCGTGGTGCGTACCGGGGTGATGGCCGCGCTGTACTCCCAGGGCAGCTGGCCGATCCTGCGGAAGGCGCTGGCCTCGGCGTTCAAGGGCGACGGCACGCTCATGCTGGGCCTCGCCGACGGCTACCACGGCCGGCGGCCTGACGGCTCCTACAGCAACGCCATCGAGGCACTCGCGGCGATCAACTGCGTCGACCATCCCGAGTCGGCCTGCCCGTACTGGCCGGTCAAGGGGACCCGCTTCACCAAGAAGGTGCGGGCCGAGGGGTCGCCGCCGATCGTGGTGGTGGGCACGACGCGCGATCCCGCGACGCCGTACGCGCTGGCCAGGCAGCTGGCCGCGCAGTTGTCGAAGGGTGTGCTGCTCACCAACGACGCCGATGGGCACACCGCGTACAGTGGCGGCTCGTCCTGCGTCGAGCGGCAGATCGACCGTTATCTGATCACGGCCGTCGCGCCCCGCCCCCGCGCCTGCGCCGGTGCGAAGGCCTGACCCCCGCGGTCAGTCCTCCTCCGGCGACGACGGGACCGAGGGAGGTCGCTCGGGGCCGTTCGAGCGGGCGAGCGCCGCCTGGCCGAACCACGTCCACAGCGCCAGCGCGGCCAGCAGTCCCGCGGTGACCCAGGCCAGTACGGTGCCGAACAGGTAGTCGATCACGAGCATGGTCGCCGTCGTGATCGACACCGCCAGAGCGAGCGCGCCGACGATGCCGTAGAAGTTGGAGCGGCGTACCAGCGTCTCCTTGCGGCCCTGCCTGAACAGCACGCGGTGCTGCGCGGTCGGCGCGATGTAGCAGATCGACGCCACGGCGGCGCTGACCAGCGCCACGTAGAAGAGCCACCGGTCCGCCAGCCCCAGCCGGGTGAACCCGGGCGAGAACGGCACGGTCAGCAGGAACGCGAACAGCACCTGCACGCCGGTCACCGCCACCCGCGCACCCTGTAAGAGCTCGACGAAGTTGCGATCCGCCCGTTCCTCGTCCGACTCCCGCCTCACGCCGCCTCCTCACACGTCCACGCTCTCCTTCCTCCCTGGAACGGCCTGAAACGCGAAGGCGGGCGTGATGGGGACCGCCACGCCACCCGGCGCGATCTCCGAGCGCGGCAAAGCCAAATGTCCGTTTTGTGGGAGCGGGGGCGGGTAGCCGAGCCGCATGAGCCGGGCGATCGACGAGCAGGTGACCGAGTCGGCAGCGATACTCACCGTCAACGCCGGCTCCTCGAGCCTCCGCCTCGACCTCGTCGAGGGCGGCAGCGTGCTGGACAGCGCGCATGCCGAGCGCGCGGTCGATCCGGGGGCGGCCCGGGAGGAAGTGGCGGCGTTCCTGGGCGGGCATTTCGACCGGGACATCAGGGCGGTGGCGCACCGGCTGGTGCACGGCGGCGAGATCGTGCGCGGCCCGGTGGTGGCCGACGACGAGACCCTGGCGGCGCTGCGCGGCGTGACGAGCCTGGCGCCGCTGCACCTGCCGCCGGCGCTGGCGCTGGTGGAGGCGGCCCGCGCGGAGCTGCCGGCCGTGCCGCACGTGCTCTGCCCGGACACCGCTTTCCACGCCGCGATGCCGCCCGAGGCGGCGACGTACGCCCTGCCGCGCGAATGGCGCCAGCGGTACGGCCTGCGCCGCTACGGCTTCCACGGCCTGTCCTACGCCTGGGCGGCCGACCGGGTGGCCGAGCTGCTCGGCCGGCCGCTCGCCGAGCTGGAGTTGGTGCTGGCGCACCTGGGCGGCGGCTGCTCGGTGTGCGCGGTGTCGGGCGGGCGCAGCGTGGACACGTCGATGGGGTTCACACCGCTGGACGGCGTGCCGATGAGCAAACGCTCGGGCAGCGTGGATCCGGGGATGCTGGTCTGGCTGCTGGCCGAGGGCCACCTGAGCACGGCGGAGCTGGGCGAGGGCCTGGAGCGGCATTCGGGGCTGCTGGGCCTGTCGGGCGGCCGCTCCGGGGACACGCGCGAGCTGGTCGCCGCCGAGCGGGACGGCGACGAGGCGGCCGCGCTGGCGCTGAGCGTGTTCAGCCACCGGGTGAGCCGCGAGATCGCCGCCGCCGCCACGTCGCTGGAGCGGATCGACGCGCTGGTGTTCACGGGGGAGATCGGCTGGGACCAGCCGGAGGTGCGCGAGGCCATCTGCCGCCGCCTCGGCCTGCTCGGCATCGAGCCGCCCGTCCACGGCAACCGCCACGACGACGGCCCGATCAGCGCGTACGGCGCCGCCGTACCGGTCCTGGTGGTCCAGGTACGAGAGGAGCTCCAGCTCGCCCGGGAGTGCCTGTGGACGCTGGCGGAGGAGGAAGGATGACGAACTTCGACGAAATACGCCGCGCCGCGCTCCCGCTGAGCGGCCCCGCCGACCTGGACCCGCTGATCGACCGGATCGGCGAGGCCAGATTCGTGCTGATCGGCGAGGCCAGCCACGGCACGCACGACTTCTACGCCTGGCGGGCCGAGCTGACCCGCCGCCTGATCGCCGAAAAGGGGTTCGGCTTCGTCGGAGTGGAGGGCGACTGGCCGGACTGCGAGCGGGTGAATCAAGCCGTCACGAGCGACGTGGACCCGTTCGAGGCCCTGTACGGCTTCGCCCGCTGGCCCACGTTCATGTGGGCCAACGAGGAGGTCGTGGACTTCTGCCGCTGGCTGCGGCGCTGGAACGCCGGCCGGCCGGCGGGCGAGCGGTGCGGCTTCCACGGCCTGGACGTCTACAGCCTGTGGGACTCGCTGCGCGCCGTACGCCACTACGCCGCCACGAACCTGCCCGACCGGCTGGAGACGGTGATGGACGCGCTCTACTGCTTCGAGGCCTATGGGCACGACCCGCAGCAGTACGGCCTGGCCACCCGGCTCGTCCCCGACACGTGCGAGGACGAGGTCGTGAACCTGCTCGCCACCGTGATCGGGGCGGCGCCGGCCGATCTGGGCGTGCGGCAGAACGCCGAGGTGGTGGCCGGGGCGGAACGCTACTACCGGGCCATGGTGCGCGGCGGCCCCGAGTCGTGGAACGTCAGGGACGTGCACATGGCCGACACCCTCGACCGGCTGGCCGAGCACCACCAGGCCAAGGGCGTGGTGTGGGCGCACAACACGCACGTGGGCGACGCCCGCGCCACCGACATGGCGGCCGCGGGCATGACGAATCTGGGCGAGCTGGCCCGGGAGCGGCACGGCCGGGACGTGGCGCTGGTGGGGTTCGGCAGCCACCGGGGGTCGGTGGTGGCCGCGGACCGGTGGGGCGCGCAGCACCACGTCATGCCGGTGCCGCCGGCGCGCCCGGCGTCGCTGGAGGCGCTGCTGCACGAGGCGCTCTCGGTGCCGCGGGCGCTGTTCGTGGTGCCCGGCGGTTCCAGGGCCGAATGGTACGACTCCCCCATGGGGCACCGGGCCATCGGCGTCGTGTACCACGCGGAGCGGGAGCGCTGGGGCAACTACGTGCCCACGGTGGTGGGGCGCCGCTACGACGCGTTCATCTGGCTCGACGAGACGAAGGCCCTGCATCCGCTGCACGCCGAGCCGTGGGGCGACGCCGCACCCTCCCCACCCACAGCAACCACTGTGACGTAGTCCCCGCGAGATTACGCGACCAGCGGCGGCGGCGGCGGTGGCTCTGTGAGCCGATTGTCGGTGGCGGGTGGTTTGATCTAAGTCGTGGAGGCGTCGGTCGAGCAGCTCGTCTACGTCCGGGAGGACGAATACACCGTCGCGCGCATGAGCGCCGACGGCGTGCCCGACTTCGTGGCCACCGGGCGGGCGCTGGGCGGGGTGCAGCCGGGCGAGACGCTGCGGCTGTTCGGCGACTGGAGCCGGCATCCCCGCTACGGCCGGCGGTTCGCGGCCACCGGGTGCGAGCGGGTGACGCCGTCGTCGGTGCGGGCGATCCGCATCTACCTGGGGTCGGGGCTGATCAGGGGGATCGGGCCGCGGCTGGCGTACGCGATCGTCGACCACTTCGGCGAGGCCACGCTCAAGGTGATCGACACCGAGCCGGAGCGGCTCACGGAGGTCGTCAACATCGGGCCGCTGCGTCAGGCGCAGATCGTCGAGGCGTGGCGGGAGCAGAAGGCGATCGCCGCGTTGATGGTGACGCTGCAGGGGCTCGGGATCAGCCCGCTGCTGGCTGCCAAGATCTACCAGGCGTTCGGGCAGGACGCCGACGAGGTCCTGGCCACCGACCCCTACCGGCTGATCGGGCGGGTCAGGGGCATCGCGTTCCGCATCGCCGACCGGATCGCCCTGCAGGCCGGGGTGGCCGAGCGCAGCCCGCAGCGGGTCAAGGCGGCGCTGCTGGACCGGCTGGAGGCGGCGGCCACCCGTGACGGGCACTGCTTCCTGCCGGTGTCCACGCTGATCAGGGAGACGGCCGAGCTGATCGAGCAGGATCAGGAGCTCGTCCGGCCGATGCTGGACGCGCTCATCGCCGACCACCGGCTGGTCGTCGAGACCTCTCCTCACCAGCCGGGCCAGATGGTGGCCTACGCCAAGCACCTGCACGGCCGCGAGGTGGCGCTGGCCGCCCAGCTGGCCCGGCTCGCGCAGGCCCGTTCGACGCTGCCGCTGCGGGCCTTCCGCGAGGATCCCGGGCTGCACGACGACCAGCGGGCGGCCGTCACCATGGCGCTGACCAGCACCGTCTCGGTCATCACGGGCGGTCCGGGGTGCGGCAAGAGCCACACGGTCAAGGCCATCGCGACCACCGTCAGAGCCGCGGGCGGCACGGTGACGCTCACCGCGCCCACGGGCAAGGCGGCCAAGCGCCTGTCCGAGCTGACCGGGCTGCCCGCGATGACCGTGCACCGGATGCTCGCCCAGCAGCCCGACCCCGATCCGGACACGTTGTTCCACGAGACGCCGGCGCAGGCCGATCTGATCGTGGTGGACGAGGCGTCCATGCTCGACCTGCACCTGGCGACCCGGCTCGCGGCGGCCGTGCCGACGGGCAGCCACCTGCTGCTCATCGGCGACAGCGACCAGCTTCCGAGCATCGGGCCCGGCGACATCCTGGCCGACCTGCTGCGCGTACCGGAGATCCCGCGCGTGCAGCTCACGCACGTCTTCCGCCAGTCGGACGGCAGCGGCATCATCGACGCGGCCTACCGCATCCGCGCGGGGCGGATGCCGGTGACGCCGGGGAGGGGCGGGTTCTGGTTCGAGGAGCTCGACGATCCCGAGCAGGTCGCGCGGCGGGTCGCCCATCTGGCCATGGTGGCGATCCCGCGCAAGCAGCACGTCGAGCCGGATCAGGTCCAGGTGCTGTGCCCGATGCGCAAGGGCGAGACGGGCGCGACCGCGCTCGGGCGGCTGATCCAGGACCAGCTCAACCCGGCCGCCGACGACAAGCCCGAGCACTGGTCGGGGGCGACGGTGTTCCGGGTGGGCGACCGTGTCATGCCGATCCGCAACAACTACGACAAAGGGGTCTTCAACGGGGAGACCGGCACGGTCACGGCGGTCGTGCCGGAGGAGCGTACGATCTCGATCCGCACCGACGACGGGCAGACCGTCCAGTACGGCTTCGACGAGCTCGACGACCTGACCCACGCCTATGCGATCAGTGTGCACCGGTCGCAGGGCAGCGAATACCCGTTCGTGGTCGCGCCGATCGTCGCCGAGAGCGGCGGGATCATGCTGCGGCGCAAGCTCCTCTACACGCTGGTGACCCGGGCCAAGGCGTGGGTGGTGCTGGTGGGGCAACGGGAGGCGCTGGAGATGGCGGTGCACCGGGTGGGTCATCCCAGGAACACGGGGCTGGCCCGGCGCCTGTCCCTGAGCCTGGAGTCCTGATCCCCCGCCGGCCCCGGCCCCGAGCTCCGGTGGACGCCGGTCTCGAAAGGCGCCGGCCGAGCGGCATGCCCGGCGCCGTGCTCTACGGTCCGAGCAGGTCGGCGAGGTCGTCGGCGTGCTTCTCCTCTTCCTTCAGGATCGACTCCATGAGCCGCCGCGTGGCCGGGTCCCCCTCCCCGAGCCAGCGGATGATCTCCCGGTAGGTGGCGATCACGATGCGCTCGGCCTCGAGGTTCGCCTCCAGCAGGGCGCGCAGGTCCCGATCCTCGGGAACCTGGTAGTCGATGTGCGAGCGCCGGATGAGCTGGGCCGGGTCGAAGTCCGGATCCCCGCCGAGCCGGCTCACCCGCTCGGCCACCCGCAGCGCGTGCTGGAGCTCCTCCTTGGCGTGCTCGGTGAACTCATCGGACACCTGCGCCCGGTCGATGCCCTTGGCTGAGATGGCGTGCCTGGTGTACCTGAGCCAGCACGCCACCTCGGTCGCGATCACGTCGTTGAGCACGTCGATGACCTTTTGCGGATCGCGCCCGAACGTCTCGGTGACCGGCCCCTCGTCCATCTTCTGCCGGACCTGCTCGCGGATCCTGGTCACATCCAGCACGAAGTCGTCGGTCTGCGTCATGTATGTCACGTTCCTTCCCCCGGCGGGGTGTTGCCCCTGGTCAAAGGTAACTTTCAGTGGCGTTGGCGACGGGCTGCGACACCCGGGGCGTGGCGCCGCTGGGCGCGTGGTTCGCCGGCGGCGCAGGCGCGGCTGTCCGCCGAGGTCACGCGGGCGCCGAAATCGGGTTGGCGGGAGCAGGCGGGGAGCGGGAGCATGGCGGTGATGGACGAGCGGCGCATGATACGCATTTCCAAATATCTGGCCAGGCACCTGCGGCACGATCCGCGGCGCATCGGCATCACGCTCGACGCCAACGGCTGGGTGTCCGTGGACGTGCTGCTCCGGGCCGCCGCCGAGCACGGGTTCCCGATCACGGCCGCGGAGCTGTGGCAGGTGGTCGAGTCCAACGACAAGCGGCGGTACGCGATCGAGGACGGCCGGATCCGGGCCAGTCAGGGGCATTCGGTGCCGGTGGATCTCGACCTGCCTGCCGTCGAGCCGCCCGAGGTGCTCTATCACGGCACCGTGGCGCGCTTCGTCGGAGCGATCAGGAAAGAAGGGCTGCGGGCCATGAACCGCCATCATGTGCACCTGTCGCCCGACTGGGAGACGGCGACCCGGGTGGGGGCGCGGCGGGGTGTGCCCGTGGTGCTCGTGGTGGCGGCGGAGGCCATGCACGCGGATGGATACCTGTTCCGGCGCAGCGCCAACGGGGTCTGGCTGGCCGATCACGTGCCTCCGGGCTATCTGCGGTTCCCGTCCTGACTGCGCAGGGCGTCACGGGCGGCCATCAGAGCGAAGCCGAGCAGGTTGAGGCCCTGCCACGTGGCCGGTGAGGTGGCGCGCTCGTCGGCGGCGGTCAGCCCGATGCCCCACACCCGGTCGTGCGGGCTGGCCTCCACGAGGACCCGGTTCGCGGTGCCGGCAAGGAACTCCCGGAGTTCGGCGTGCTGGCCGAACTTGGCGACGCTCCCGCGCACCACGATGCCGAACCGCCGCTCCTCCCACGTCGCCTCGTCGAAGCCGCGCACGGTCCGCCCGAGCGCCTTGGCCTCACGGGGATGGCCGACCGCGAGGATCTTGGCCGCGCTCTCCTCGTCCCCGAACAACCAGGCCTTGTGCGCCATCATGTAGTGCTCGGCCGAGGCGAACTCGTGCCCGTCCTCGGTGAAGGTGACCGGCCACCACTGGCTGAGACAGCCGGGGCCGGCGCCGCCGCCGCGGGCGGGCTGGTGGCCCCAGAAGTACAGATATTTCAGGGTGCGCCCCGCCTGTTCAGCGGCGATCGCCTCGTCCACGCTCATGGGCAGGATTGCTGGTTCGTCGGGCATGCTCCAACGGTGCCACAAACCGGCGTGGCATCACGCCGGTTGCTCGGCGTCGCCGGCCCGGCGCAGGCGGTCGGAGAGCGAGCGCAGCACCGGCACCAGCTCGGGGGGGTCGAGCACCTCGAAGTCGAAGCCCTTGACCGCGACGTAGACGGCGAGCTCGTCGAGCGAGTTGGACCCGGTGACGTACAGGCACCTGTCCGCGTCCACCGCCTCCAGCCGCCCCGCCCCCGGTGAGGTGCGGGGCGCCACGGCCTCCAGGGGCGCGTGGAACAGGATGCGGGCCCGGTAGCGGTACGGCGCGGAGGTGATGGCACGCGACACGTACGCGGCCACGTCCTCCTGAGGCGGCGTACGCGGCGCGAACCGGGCCCCCGGCGGCCCGAGCGGCCCCTGGATCCGGTCCACCCGGAACGTCCGCCAGTCCTGTGCGCCGAGGTCCCAGGCCAGCAGATACCAGCGACGCGGCGTGTGCACCAGCCGGTGCGGTTCCACCTCGCGTTCGGCGACGCTGTCGCGCTGCGGGTAGCGCAGCCGTACCCGGCGCTGGTCGCGGCAGGCGGCGGCGATGGCGGTGAGCAGGTCGGCGTTCACCGCCGGGGCCGCCGCACCGGCCAGCGGCACCATGGCCGCTTGGAAGGCGCTTACCCGGTGCCGCAGCCGCGACGGCAGGATCTGCTGCAGCTTGGCCAGCGCCCGCAGCGAGCTTTCCTCCAGCCCGGCGACGTTGCCGGTGGCGGCCGTACGCAGGCTGATGGCCACCGCGACGGCTTCCTCGTCGTCGAGCAGCAGCGGCGGCAGCGCGGCGCCCACGCCGAGGCGGTAGCCGCCGGCCACGCCGGGCGTGGCGTCCACCGGGTAGCCGAGCTCGCGCAGCCGGTCGACGTCGCGCCGCACGGTACGCAGCCCGACCTCGAGCCGCTCGGCGAGCTCGGCGCCGGTCCAGTCGGCGCGCGACTGGAGCAACGACAGCAGGCGGAGCAGCCGAGCCGAGGTCTCCAACATAACGCCAATTGTGCTGCTCATTGGTGCCGGAAGCTGTCACCGATTCTTCCTATCGTCGAAGACATGACGAACAGCGACATCACGCCCCAGGTCACGCCGTATCGCATCGAGATTCCGCAGGCCGACCTCGACGACCTGCGCGAGCGGCTCCGGCGTACGCGCTGGGCCCCCGACCTGCCCGGCACCGGCTGGGAGCGCGGCGTCCCCACCGGCTACCTGCGCCCGCTGGCCGAATACTGGGCCGACGGCTTCGACTGGCGCGCGCAGGAGGCGGCGCTGAACGCGTACCCGCAGTTCACCACCACCATCGACGGCGCGAACCTGCACTTCCTGCACGTCCGTTCAGCCGAGCCGGACGCCACGCCGCTCATGCTGATCCACGGCTGGCCCGGCTCGGTCGTCGAGTTCGCCGACCTCATCGGCCCGCTCACCGACCCCGTCGCGCACGGCGGCGCCGCGGAAGACGCCTTCCACCTGGTGATCCCGTCGCTGCCTGGGTACGGCTTCTCCGGCCCGCTGCCGGACACGGGCTGGACCGACGGCCGCACCGCCGCCGCGCTCGCCGAGCTGATGGCCAGACTCGGCTACGAGGGGTACGGCGTCCAGGGCGGCGACGTCGGCGCCTTCATCGCGCCGCTGGTGGGCCGGGCCGCACCGGACAACGTCATCGGCGTGCACGTCAACGCCCTGCTCACGTTCCCGACCGGTGACCCCGCGGTGATGAACTCGCTCAGCGAGGCCGAACGCGGGCGGCTGGCCGGGATGCGGGAGTGGCAGGAGAAACTGGGCGCGTATATGCAGCTGCACGGCACCCGCCCGCAGACCATCGCGGCCTCGCTGCACGACTCCCCCGCCGGGCAGTTGGCCTGGATCGTGGAGAAGTTCAAGGACTGGACGGACCCGGCGGCCAAGCTGCCCGAGGACGCCGTGGACCGGGACCGGATCCTCACCGACGTGAGCATCTACTGGTTCACCGGAACGGCGGGGTCGTCGGCGCACACGTACTACGAGCGGTTCAACGACTTCAGCGCGTGGGCGCCGAAGGAGCGCGGGATTGTGCCGACGGCGGCGGCGGTGTTCCCGACGGACTTCTCGATCCGGCCGCTGGCCGAGCAGGTCCACAACATCGTGCGGTGGTCGGAGTTCGGCCATGGTGGCCACTTCCCCGCCCTGGAGACCCCTGACGTGATGGTCTCCGAGCTGCGGGAGTTCTTCGGCTCGCGCGCCTGACCGCCACCCGGCCCCGGCCCCGCGCGCGTGCGGCCTCCGGCCCTCCGAACCCGTGGCAGACCTGTGGCAGACCGTGGCCGACGCGTCGGCGGGCGTGAGTTCGGGGGCGTTCACAGGGGCTGTTACGGTAGTTCGCGATACGCCGGGGAAGTCTTGTGGGCCAGGGCTTCCGGCGGAAGCTTCTCGGGGGGCGTTCACGATGCGTGACGTGGTCGGCGGAGGTCGGTAAATGCCCGCGGCACCGCCGTTCTTAGCGAGATTCCGGCATCCAGCCCAGGTCGTGGTGGCGGGGTTCGGCCTGGCCATCGGGATCGGCACCACTTTGCTCTCGCTGCCCATCGCGACCACGAGCGGCGAGTCGGCCGGCTGGGTGGCCGCCGTCTTCACCGCGGCCGTGCTGTTCGAGGCGATTTCGGCGTTCGGCACCGCTGGACTGTCGACCGGCATCACCGCGAGCATGGGAACAGCCGGGCACTTGCTGCTGGCGGTGCTGATGTTCGTCGGCAGGATCGGACCGCTCACCCTAGGCTCCGCGCTGGCGCTCAACAGCCGCAGCCGCCACTACGAACTACCCGAGGAGCGAGTCATCGTTGGCTGACTACAAAGGCGACCCGGTCATCGTGATCGGCCTTGGCCGGTTCGGCTCGTCGCTGGCCATGGAGCTCACCCGGCGCGGCACCGAGGTCCTGGCCATCGACCACCGGCCGAAGATCACCCAGGCTCTGGCGGGGCACATCACCCAGATCGCGACCGCGGACGCCACCGACATCGAGGCCCTGCGCCAGCTCGGCGTGCCCGACTTCTACCAGGCGGTGGTGGCCATCGGCAGCGACATCGAGGCCAGCATCCTGACCACGTCGCTGCTGGTGGAGCTGGAGGTCGAGGACATCTGGGCGAAGGCGATCAGCACCCAGCACGGCCGCATCCTGAGCCGCATCGGCGCCCACCACGTCGTCTTCCCCGAACACGACATGGGCGAGCGGGTCGCGCACCTGGTCAGCGGCCGGATGCTGGACTACATGCAGGTCGACGAGAACTTCGCGCTGGCCAAGACCAAACCGCCGAAGGAGTACGTCGGCGTGCCCCTGGGCCGGTCGAATCTGCGCCGCAAGTTCGGCGTCACCATCGTGGCGGTCAAGTCCCCTGGCGAGGACTTCACCTACGCCACGGCCGAGACCGAGCTCACCTACGGCGACATCATCCTGGTCTCCGGCCGTACGGAGCAGGTCGAACGCTTCGCTGAGCTGCCCTGAGCCGCCCGGCCGTGCTGGGCGGAGAAAGGCCGCGTCGTCGCGAAGCGGTGGCGCGGCGGCTTCTTGGCTAGGCTGAGGAGTGGAGGCATGATGCGCGCACGTGATCTCGCCGTCGAGTTCCCGACGGTCACGCTGGACACCCCGGCGCTGGAGGCGGCCAGGCTGCTGGCCGAGCAGGACCTGCCGGGTCTCATCCTGGCCGACGAGGATGGGCGGCCCCTCAGCATCCTGCCCGGCACCCAGGTGCTGCGCCTGGCCGTCCCGCACTACTGCCAGGACGACCCGGCGCTGGCGCGGGTGGTCGACGAGGCCCATGCCGACCTGTTCCTGCGCAAGCTGGGCGGCAAGACGGTCCGCGAGTGCCTGCCGGCGCAGCCTCGGGAGCTGCCGATGGCCGACCTGAAGGCGACCGTGCTGGAGCTGGCAGCGCTGATGGCGCGCACCCGCAGCCCGCTGGTCGCCGTCGTGGGCGACGACGGCCGGCTGGTGGGGGCGGTCACGCTGCAGGGGCTGCTGGACCACGTACTGGAGCTGTGACCGGTCAGGTCGCGCGGGCGAGCAGCCGCCAGTGCGCGGCGCGCTGCCCGGCGAGCCGCAGGGACGCCACGACCTGACGCCGCCTGCGACGCGAGCGTGTTCTTCGCGATCGGGTGCGGGCCACGTCATAGGGTGGTCGCATGGTCAAGACCGCGGCCCGACAGCCCGTGCCCGCCCGGCGCGCCGATGCCGAGCGCAACATCGCCGCGATCCTCGAGGCCGGCACCCGGCTGCTGAGCTCCGACCCGGGCGCCAGCGTGGCCGACATCGCCAAGGCCGCCGGGGTCGGCAGGGTCACGCTGTACGGGCACTTCCCCTCGCGGGAGGCGCTGGTCGACGCCGTGTTCAACCACGCGGTCGGCCTGGCGGACGCGGTGCTGGAGGACCCGTCGATCGACACGGCGCCGGCGCCGGAGGCCATGGCGGGGCTGCTGCGGTCGTCGTGGGAGGTCCTCGATCGGCATGGCCGCCTGTTCGTGGCCGCCGACCGGGTCATGGCCACCGAGCGGATCAGGGAACACCACGAAGCGCCGTTGCGCAGGGTCGAGCGGCTGATCGCGCGGGGGCAGCGGGACGGCGACTTCCGTACCGACCTGCCGCTGTCCTGGCTGGTGACGACGTTCTTCTCGATCATTCACAGCGCCGCGCAGGAGCGGCAGGCGGGGCGGCTCGCGCCTGAGGACGTCGAGCGGGTGCTGATCACGACGATGCTCTCCCTCCTCGCCCGCGGCGAAAACCCCAAGCCCGCGTAAACGGCCCAGGCCCCGTAACCGCCGCGCGATCGATCGCCGGTCGCGCGGCACATTTCGTCGGCGCCGCCCGCCGGGTCTTTCCGTCGGCGCGACCGCTCGCGTGGCGCGTCGCTCATTCCCCTGTGCCGTCGTGTGATCCCGCAGGTCGCGTGGGCTGTCGCAGTGCCACGACCTCGACACCCTACCGGTGTATGGTTCTCTGTGCTTAACTTGAACAACGATGTTCAAGTTAAGGAGCTACTGATGCGCATCGATGCGACCCCCGCCAAGGCGCGGCCGGGTGGGTGGAGTGTGCTGGTGCTGCTCTGCCTGGCGCAGTTCATGCTGATCGTCGACATCACGGTGGTGCAGGTGGCGCTGCCGACGATCGGTACGGAGCTGGCCCTCGGCCGTGAGGCGCTGACCTGGGTGGTGACCACGTACACGCTGTGCTTCGGCGGCCTGATGGTGCTCGGCGGGCGGCTCGCCGACGCGCTCGGGGCCCGCCGGACGCTGGTCGCCGGGCTGGGCCTGTTCACGGCGGCCTCGCTGATGTGCGGGCTGGCCGGGACCGGCGGCCTGCTGATCGCGGGCCGGGCGGTCCAGGGCGTGGGGGCGGCGCTGCTCTCCCCCGCGGCGCTGGCCGTCATCACCACCACCTTCCACGGCGAGCGGCGCGGGCGCGCGCTCGGCGTGTGGGCCGCCATCGGCGGTACGGGGGCGGCGCTGGGCGTGCTGCTCGGCGGCATCCTCACCGAGGGGCCGGGATGGACCTGGGTGTTCTTCGTCAACGTGCCGATCGGCCTGCTCATCCTCGCCGCCCTGCCCGCCGTCGTGCCGCCCGCGCCCGGTCGCGGGGAGCGGGTGGACGTGCCCGGCGCCCTGGTCGTCACGGCGGCGACAGCGCTGCTGATCTATGGGCTGGTGACCGCGGGCGACGCCGGATGGTCTGCGGCGGGCACCCTGCTGCCGCTGGCCGGCGCGGCGCTGCTGTATGTGGTGTTCGTGCTGGTCGAGAAGTCGGTACGGGCGCCGCTCATGCGCGCGGAGACCCTCGCCCGGCGTCCGGTGATCTCGGGGACGTTCGTCATGCTGCTGGCCACCGGACTGATGCTGGGGCTGTTCTTCCTCAGCTCGCTCTACCTGCAGCACGTGCTCAAGTTCGGCGCCCTGGAGACCGGGTTGATCTTCCTGCCCGTGGCGATCGCCATCACGATCGGCGCGCAGCTCGGCGGCCATCTCATCGGCAAGCTCGGCGGGCGTCCCGTGGCAGTGGGGTCGTTCGTGGTGACGGCGGCGGGGGCGGCGCTGATGACGCGCATCTCGCCCGACGCCAGCGCCTACACCACGCTGCTGCCCGGCTTCGCGCTGGCCGCGCTGGGCATCGGGCCGGCGTTCGTGACGGCCACCACCACGACCATGGCGAACATCCCGCCCGGCGAGAACGGTGTCGCGTCCGGCGTCATCAACACCTTCCACGAGCTGGGCGGGTCGATCGGCGTGGCGGTGGTCTCCACCGTCGCCGCGGCGAGCCTGGCGCCCGGCGCGACCGGCATCGGGGGCTTCGTCTCCGGGCTCACGCTGTGCGCCGCCGTGGCGGCGGTCGCGGCCCTCGTCTCGATCGGGCTGGTGCCGCCGGGCAAGCCGGCCGGCGCGTTCGTCGGCCATGGCCATGGCCACTGAGATCGCTTCCAGAGCCGGACGAGCGGCCACCGGGTGCCCCGCTCACGCCCATGTGGGTCTCGCGTTCGGGTCCCAGGCCCGCACGTTGCCGCCGGACCAGCGTTCCAGCAGCTCGGTGTCGTGGCTGATGGCGAGCACCCCGGCCCCGGCCTCCTCCCGGTAGGCCTCGATCCTGCCGACGAGCAGGGCCTGCGTGGAGGCGTCCAGCATCGTGGTCATCTCGTCGCAGATCAGGTAGCGCGGTTGAAGCGCCAGCGCCCTGGCCACGCAGGCCCGCTGGAGCTGCCCGTCGGACACCTCGTGCGGCCGCCGCCCGTACAGCTCGGGTGTCAGCCCCAGCTCCTCGGCGAGCCGGTGCGCCCGCGCCAGGGGCCGGCGCGCGGCTCGCAGCGGCTCGGTGATCACCTCCAGGAGGGTGAAGCGGGGGTCGACGGCGAGCCGGGGCTGCTGGAAGATCAGGCCGATCGAGGTACGTTGCGGCGCCCGGTGCCGCCGGCCGCGCACGACCTGGCCGTCCAGGCTGACCGTGCCCGCGGACGGGCGCAGCAGCAGGGCCAGCACGCGGGCCAGCGTGGACTTGCCGCACCCGCTGGGGCCCGCCAGTCCGAGGACCTCACCGGGGCGCACACCCAGCGTCACCTCCTCGAACACCCGGCGGCGGCCGAAGGAGACGGTGATTCCGGCGGCCTCAAGCATGGTGGCAGGCCACCCCGCTCATGATCGGCTGTTCGGCGCACTCGGACGTCGCCCGTGGGCAGCGCGGCTGGAAGGCGCAGCCGTCCGGGAGGCGGGTGAGCTCCGGCGGCTGTCCCGGGATCGGTACGAACCGGCGGGACGGCAGGGCATCCAGGAGTCCCTTCGCGTACGGGTGCCGGGGCCCGGCGAAGAACGAGCGGGCTTCGGCCAGCTCGACGACGCGGCCGGCGTACATGACGGCGATGTCGTCGGCCACCTGCTCGGCGGCGCGCAGGTCGTGCGTGATGACCAGGACCGCGCGGCCCTCGTCGCACAGGCGGCGCAGCTCGGCCATGGTGGCGTCCACGAGCGGCCGGTCCAGGCCGGTGGTGGGCTCGTCGGCGAGGATCAGCGGCGGGTCGCCGGCGAGGGCGAGGGCGTTGGCCACGCGCTGCGCCATGCCGCCGGACAGCTGGTGGGGGTAGCGGTCCAGGTCCCGCGGCCGCAGTCCGGCCCGCTCGGCGAGCTCATCCGGGGTCTCGGTACGGCCGAGCTCGCGCAACGTCTCGGCGAGCTGTGACCGGGCGGTGCGTACGGGGGTGAGGTGAGCGGCCGGGCTTTGCGGGATCAGGCCGATCAGCCGTCCGCGCACCTTTCTGGCCAGCACCCTCTCCGGCGCCGCCACCAGGTCGAGCGAGCCGCCATCACCCGAGTCGCCGGCCGCGCCCCCCGACGCGTTGGCCCGCAGGTCGAGCCAGGCGTGACCGGTGACGGTGGCGTTGGCGGGCAGCAGGCCGAGCAGGGCGTGGGCCATCACGGACTTGCCGCAGCCGGACTCGCCGACCAGTGCCAGGCAGCGGCCCGCGAGCAGCTCGAAGCGGACGTCGGTGACCGCGTGCACGACCGCGCCGGGCAGCCGGAAACCTACCGACAGCCCGTCCACGCGTAGTTTCACAGGACCAGCTCCGATCTCCAGCGCGGGTTCGCGCGGTCGCGTACGTACTGGGCGAGCGCCGACACCGCCAGCGTGGGCACCAGGATCAGCAGCCCCGGGAAGAGGCTGGACCACCAGTCGCCCGCCAGCAGGGACCGCTGCCCGTCGTTGATCATGTTGCCCAGCGAGGCCAGGTGCGGGGGCAGCCCCAGCCCCAGGAAGCTGAGCGCGGTCTCGTGCCAGATCGCGTGCGGGATCATCAGCACGGTCGACAGCAGCAACTGCGGCGCCAGGTTGGGCAGGAAGTGCCGGACCACGATCCGGAGCCGGCCCGACCCGCCGGAGATCGCGGCGTCCACGAACGGCCGGCCGCGCAGTGACAGCACCTCGGAGCGGACGATTCTGGCCGCGGTCGTCCAGTGGGTGACCGCCACGGACACGATCACCGCGGCCGGGCTGGGCGCGGACAGCGCCACGATGAAGATGCCGAACAGCAGGTGCGGGAGCGAGTTGAAGCCGTCGACGACCCGCATGAGCACCCGGTCGGCGAGCCCGCCGGCCGCGCCCGCGACGAGCCCGACGAGCCCGCCGATCGTGACGCCGGCCACCGCCGCCACCAGCCCGACGAGGAGCGAGACGCGCAGCCCGTAGATGGAGCGGACGAGGACGTCCCGGCCGACCTCGTCGGTGCCGAACGGATGGCCCGGGGACGGGGGCAGGCCGGCCGCGCGCAGGTTCACGAGCTGCTGGTCGAGCCGTACGATCAGCGGCACCAGCACCACGACCAGGACCAGCACGGCGAGCGTGCCCAGCGCGAAGCGATGACGACGTGCCGGCCGACCCGGCTGCGCGGGAGTCATCAGCTCACCCCGAGAACGCGTACGCGCGGATCGGCCACGGTGTAGGCCAGGTCGGCCAGCAGGTTCCCGGCCACGACCGCGAGCGTGGCCAGCAGGGTGAGCGCGGCCAGCAGCGGGAAGTCCACCGCCAGCGCCGCCTTGATCGTGGTCCCGGCCACCCCGGGCCAGGAGAACACCGCCTCCACCAGGATCGCCCCCGTCACCAGCTCCGGCACCCGAGCTCCCATGATCGTGATGAACGGCAGCAGCGCCGAGCGCAGCGCGTGCCGCAGCAGCACCGTGCGCTCGCGCAGGCCGCGCGCCCGCGCGCCGGTCACGAAGTCCTCTCGCAGTACGCCGATGACCGACTCCCGCACGAACAGCAGCAGCCACGACGACTGCGAGAACGCCAGCACCGCCACCGGCAGCACCATGTGCCGCAGCAAGTCGGGCAGGGTCACCGTGGCCGAGGCGGCGTCGGTGAGCCCGCCCGCCGGCAGCCAGCCCAGCGTCACGGAGAACACCCAGATCGCCAGCAGCCCGACCCAGAACACCGGGGCCGCCTCGTTGGTGTACGCGGTACCGGTGACCAGCCGGTCCAGCCACGAGTCACGCCGCCAGGCGGCCAGCGTGCCCACCGTCAGCCCGGCCGCCAGCATCACGGCCAGCGCGCACCCCACGACCAGCAGCGTCCAGCCGAGTCGTTCGCCGATCACCTGCGCGACCGGCAGGTGCATCGACCGGGACTCGCCCAGGTCACCGGTGAGCAGGTTGCCGAGCCAGGTCGCGTACTGCTCCATGAGCGGCCGGTCCAGCCCCCAGTTCGCGCTGATCTCGGCCATGATCTGCGGGCTGGTGACCATCGCCCGCTCGCCGAGGTACTGCCGTACGGGGTCGAACGGGGACGCCTTGGCCAGCGCGAACATCCCGAACGTCACCGCCAGCAGCAGCGGCACGGCGAACGCCAGCCGCCACGCGACGATCCGTGCCCAGGTCACGAGGCGGGCTTCCAGCTCGCGACCGTGCCGAGCAGTCCGCCGGTGGCGTGCTCGTGCGGCTCGACGCCGACGGTGACGCCGCTCCATCGGCCGCGTACGACGTAGGTGTGCTCGAGGTAGACCAGGTAGAGCCAGACGGCGTCGTCCTTGATGCGCCGCTGCACCTCGTCGTAGACCTTCTTGCGGGCGGCCGGATCGGCCGTGCGGCGCCCCTCCTCCAGCAGCCGGTCCACTTCGGGGTTGTCGTAGCGCCCCGGGTTGAAGTAGCCCTGGCCGGAGTAGGAGGAGTGGAACAGCTCGTAGTTCAGGTAATCGGGGTCGAACGGACTCCCCCAGCCCATGATCAGCGCGTCTTCGGACATCCGCTGGTCGATGGCGTCCCAGTCGAGCCCGGCCAGGCGCACGTCGATGCCGACCTGCTTCGCGTCCGAGGCCACGGCCAGCGCCAGCTCCTTGCGCAGCGAGTCGCCCGCCGGGTACATCAGCGTGAACCGGGCCGCCCTCCCGTCCTTGACCCTGATGCCGTCCACGCCCGCCTTCCAGCCGGCCTCCTCCAGCGTCGCCACGGCCTTGGCCCGATCGGGCGTGGCGGAGCCGGTCACGGCCGGGTTGTGCCAGGCGGTGCCGGGCGCGATCGGCCCGAACGCGGGGCTGCCCGAGCCGGCCAGGATGGCCGAGACCATCGCGGAGCGGTCCATGGCCAGGTCGAGCGCCTTGCGGACGACCAGGTCGCCGGTGACGGGCCGGCCCAGCGGGAACATGACGCCCCGGTAGTCGGCGCTCGGCGTCTCGTGGACGGCGATCCCCGGCTGGTTCCTGAACCGGGCGACGGCCTTGGGCGGCAGCTCGGTGGCGGTGAACTCCCCCGCCGCCATCCTGGTCGCCCGCGCGTTGTCGTCGGCGGTGTACGCGAGCACCAGGCTCTTGATCGCGGGCACCTCGCCCCAGTAGCGCTCGTTGGCCTTGAGCGTGATCTTGTCGCCTTTGGTCCACGACGTGAACGCGTACGGGCCGGTCCCGACGGGCTTCCCGGTGGCGAGGTCCGATCCCGAGGGGATGATGCCGAGCGTGGCGCGCTGCAGGATGGGCGCGTACGGGTGCTTGAGGCGGAAGACGACCGTACGCGGGCCGGGCGCCTCCACCTTGTCGATGGCGGCGAAGTCGCCCCTGATCGGCGAGTTGTTGGCGGGCTTGAGCACCTGCTCGTACGTGTAGGCGACGTCGGCGCTGGTCAACTGCCTGCCGTCATGGAAGGTGACGCCCTGCCGGAGCGTGAACCGCACTTCCTTGCCGTCGACGCGGGGCAGCGACTCGGCCAGCGCGGGCTGCAGCCGGAGGTCGGGGGTGCGCCGGACCAGCCCGTCGAACAGCAGCGAGCCCCCGTCCGGCGCGTACCCGAGCACCGGGTTGAGCGTGTCGGGCTCCGAGCTCAGCCCCAGCACGGCCGTGTCCTGCTCGGGCGCCGCCGCGGGCGGCGAGGGAGCCGAGCACGCACCGACCGCCAGGACGAACGCCCCGAACAGTACGAATCTCCACCTCATGCAGGCGACCTTAAAGCGAAGATCACGCTATTGCAAGCTAATCGCAATAAGGTGCCCTTGCGGTGGGCGATTTCATCTACTATCGTCGATTATCGATGAATGCAGATGTCGAACCCCTGGACAGGGCCGCCGCCGAGGAATACGCGAGCTGGTTTCGGGCGCTGGCCGACGCCACCCGCATCCAGATCGTGTCGCTGCTGGCCAGGAAGCGGGCCCCGATGAGCGTGGGCGAGATCGTCGCCGCCTCCGGCGTGGGCCAGTCCACCGTCTCCCACCACCTGAAGATCCTCGCCGAGGTGCGATTCGTGCTGGTCGAGCGGCGGGGCACGGCGAGCCTCTACCGGATCAACGACGCCTGCGTGCGCTGCTTCCCGTCCGCTGCCGACGTGGTGATGGGCAACCCCGCGCCCGTCACCCCGACCTGCGAATGAGGAGACCATGACACCGGATCCGGTCATCCGGCCGATGCGCGACGCCGACGCGGACGAGGTGCTGGCGATCTACCAGGCCGGGCTCGACACGGAGCAGGCCAGCTTCGAGACCACCGCGCCGAACTGGGCGGACTTCACCGCGAGCAAACTGCCGCACCTGCGGTTCGTCGCGGCCGACGCCGAGACGGGGCGGATCCTCGGCTGGGTCGCGGCCTCGGCGGTGTCCGCCCGGCCCGTCTACGCCGGGGTCGTCGAGCACAGCGTCTACGTCCACCCCGGCTGCCAGGCGCACGGGATCGGGCGAGCGCTGCTGGCAGCGTTCATCGCCGCCGCCGAGAAGGCCGGAGTGTGGACCATCCAGTCCGGCGTGTTCCCCGAGAACGCCGCCAGCCTGGCACTGCACCGGGCGCTCGGTTTCCGCGCGGTCGGCGTACGGGAGCGCATCGGCCGCCACCACGGGACCTGGCGCGACGTCCTCCTCATCGAACGCCGCAGCCCTTGACCGGGCACCTCGACGGGCTGGGCCGGCGGGGCGAACAGCGCACCACGGGTACACCACGGAGCCGGCCCACTGCGCGCTCCGTAACGGCGGCGCGCCACTGACCGGTCAGAGGGCGTTTCCGGCGATCGGTAAGATCCGGACGGTGATCGCGATTTTCGTCTTCAACCCTCCCTCGCAGGTCGGCCGCTTCTTCACCCCTGAGCTGATGGCCGAGCTGCGACAGCACGTCGAGATCGACCCGGACCTCGTCCTGACCGGCTACGAGGGTCCGGAGGCGGCGCGGGCGGAGATCCTCATCACCGGCTGGGGCGCTCCCCCGCTGGACGCGCGCGCCCTGGAGGCGGCGCCCAACCTCCGGTACGTCGTTCACACCGCCGGCACGGTCAAGTGGATCGCCGGCCCCGAGGTGTACGCGCGCGGGATCCAGGTCAGCTCCCAGGCCGCGGCCAACGCCGTCCCCGTGGCCGAATACACGCTCGCCATGATCCTGCTGGCCAACAAGCAGGTGTGGCAGCTGTCCCGGGACTACACCGCGAGCCGGCGCGCGCCGATCACGACACGATCTGGTCGGCGGGCGGCAACGCGGGCCGCACGGTCGGCGTGATCGGCGCCTCCGCCGTCGGGCGCAAGCTCCTGGAGCTGCTGCGCCCCTTCGACCTGCACGCCCTCCTGTACGACCCCACCCTCGCCACCGCCGACGGGCTGGACGCCGAGCTGGTGGAGCTGCCCGAGCTGATGGCCCGCAGCGACGTGGTCACCATCCACGCTCCCGAGCTGCCCGAGACCCGGCACCTGGTCGGCGCGAGGGAGATCGCCCTGATGCGGCCCGGCGCCACCCTGATCAACACGGCGCGGGCCTCCCTCGTGGACCAGGACGCGCTCACCAAGGCGGTGGCGCGCGGTCACATCCACGCCGTGCTGGACGTGGCCGAGCCGGACGACGAGCTGTTCGGCCTGCCCGGCGTGCTGCTCACCCCGCACGTGGCCGGCTCGGTCGGCACCGAGCTGCACCGGCTGGCCGCGGGCGCGGTGGCCGAGGTGGCCAATATCGTGGCAGGCCGTCCCCTGAGGTACGCGGTGGATCCGGCGGCCCAGCACCTCAAGGCCTGAGTCCGCGCGCGTCACCGTCCGTGGGGTCGAACCCCCGCAGCATCATTCCTTGCCCGCGCGAGCGGTGCACGTCGCCGGCGGGCCGGTCCTCGGGGTCGCGGAACTGGATGAGCAGCGTCGTACGCGCCTCGTCCGCGCGGTTGATCCCGGACCCGTGCACGGTGAGATAGGTGAAGAACAGCACGTCCCCCGCCTCGGCCGGGACGGGGACGGCGGCATCCAGCGGCCACTCTGACAGCGGCAGGTGCCAGCCGCCCTCCTCGATGTGCGGCAGCGGCCCGTTCCTGTGGCTGCCGGGCACCACCCGTACGCAGCCCTTGTCCTCGGGCGCGTCGTCGAAGTGGAAGATGGCCGCGCCGACGGTGTGCCTGGTGTGCGGGAAGTGGGCGGCGTCCTGGTGCATGGGGAACGGCGAGCCCTTCTCCGCCGGCTTGACGAAGATCTTGGTGTGGTGGAGCTGGACGTTCTCCGAACCCATCAGCGCCGCCGCCACGTCGGTGAAGCGCGGATCGACCATGAGCCGCGCGAACGCGGCCGAGTAGAACTGCGCGTCGTGGCAGTGCCGCAGCTCGGTCGGGCCGCCGGCCAGCTCGCGGGCGCTGCCCCAGGTCGGGTCCGCCGGCCGCAGGCGCGCCAGCACCGCATGGCATTCGTCCCGGTACGCCCGCGACTCGGCCTTGGTGAGCAGCCCTTTGACCAGCACGTAGCCGTTCTCCTCATAGAACCGCACCATCGATGGATCTGTCATGCCCCGCCCTCCTGCACCGTTTGTGAGGATTCTTGCCCAGCGATGTACGGAGCACTACGAGTGTCGACGGCACGGTGGCGGCCGAGCACAACGGCTCCGCGCCGTCCCTCTGACCAGGCCTTACCCTTAAGAGCACGTCGCCTCGTGAACGCGGGCCTCATCGGTCACGCAGAGTGAATCTTTTCACAAAGAGTCGCGTATCATGCGCTATGATCATGCCGCTCTTCGGGGACGCTCACCAGACACGAGGGACGATGTCGAGCATCAAAGAGGTCGCCCAGCTCGCCGGTGTCTCCGTCGGCACCGTGAGCAACGTGCTCAACCGCCCTGAGATGGTGGCGCCCGAGACGCGGCGGCGCGTCCAGGAGGCGATCGCGCAGCTCGGCTACGTCCGCAACGGCGTGGCCCGGCAGTTGCGGGCCGGACGCAGCCGGACCATCGGAGTGGTCGCGCTCGACCTGGCCAACCCGTTCTTCATCGACGTGCTGCACGGTGTCGAGACCGCGGCGCAGAGCGTCAACCTCACCGTGATGGTGTTCAACAGCAGCAAGGACGCCGAGCGCGAGGACAGGCTGCTGGAGATGCTGGAGGAGCAGCGTCCCCTGGGCGTCCTGATCACCCCGGTCAACGACGGTGAGCAGCAGGAACGGCTGGACCGGCTCATCTCACGCGGCATCCCGGTGGTGCTGTTCGACAATTCGTCCCGGCAGCACAGTGACGGGTGCGCCGTCTCGGTGGACGACGTGCTCGGCGGGCGCCTGGCCGGCTGGCACCTGCGTGAGCGGGGGCACCGCCACATCGCCTTCGCCGGCGGTCCGTTCACCGTGCGCCAGGTGGAGGACCGGCGTGACGGCCTGGCCGGCGTGCTCACCCCGGACGATCGGCTGACCGTCATCCCCTTGCCCGACCTCAACGTCGCCACCGGACGCATGGCGGGCGCGCACCTCGCCGAGCTTCCCGCCGGCGAGCGGCCCACCGCGGTCTTCTGCGGCAACGATCTGGTCGCGCTCGGCGTGCTGCAGGAGCTGACCCAGCGTGGTCTGCGGGTCCCGGCCGACATGGCGATCCTCGGCTACGACGACATCGACTTCGCCGCCGCGGCCGCGGTGCCGCTGTCGTCGATCCGGCAGCCGCGCGAGCAGCTCGGCAGGACCGCTGCGCTGATGCTGCTGGAGGAGGCCGACGAGGCCGCCGGGCACCGGCATCGCCACGTCATCTTCCAGCCCGAGCTGGTGGAGCGCACCTCCACCGCGCAACTGCGACCCGCGCGGAAAGCCGAGCAGGCGGCCACCTGACGGCGGGGTCGCGCCGACCGGCGGGAGCACGCCCTACCTGGAGGGCTGACCACGGCCGATCGGGGCCGCGAACGCGCCGGCAGCGGCCATCCCCTGGTGCCAGCTCGTTCTGGCTTGACGGCTCTTGATACGTTGTCTACAGGTGAGCCGGGAAGTCTGGTCGGCATGTCCTTATCCCGTTGCGAAAGAAGGATGTGCCCATGCCTGCCGGCTACCTCATGATCGGCCTCGGCTCTCCCGTGATCGGTGACGGGCGGCCGCTCAGGGCGGTGACCTCGCCCGGATCTGCCGGGATGCTCGCGCCGTGAGCGCACTGGCCTGGGCGAGCGTCGCGGTGTTCCTGGCCGCGTACACGCTGATCGCCAGCGAGAAGATCCACCGGGTCGCGGCCGCGCTCGGCGGTGCGGGGATCATGCTGCTGATCCACGCCACCGGCGCGGAGGCGGCGTTCTTCTCCGAGGACGCCGGGATCGACTGGAACGTCATCTTCCTGCTGCTCGGCATGATGGTCATCGTCGGCGTGCTGAAGGAGACGGGCGTCTTCGAATACCTGGCCATCTGGGCCGCCAAGCGCGCCCGCGGCCGGCCGTTCCGGCTGATGGTGCTGCTGGTGGTGATCACCGCGCTCGCCTCGGCGCTGCTGGACAACGTGACCACGGTGCTGCTGATCGCGCCGGTGACGTTCCTGGTGTGCGAGCGGCTCGCCGTCAATGCCGCGCCCTTCCTGATCGCCGAGGCGATGGCGTCCAACATCGGCGGCGCGGCCACCCTGGTCGGCGACCCGCCGAACATCATCATCGCCAGCCGGGGCGGGCTGAGCTTCAACGACTTCCTCATCCACATGGCGCCGATGATCGTCGTGCTGATGGCGGTGTTCATCGGGTTGTGCTGGCTGATGTTCGGGCGTTCGTTCCGCTACGACCCGGAGCGGGCCGAGGAGGTCATGGCGCTGGACGAGCGGGAGGCGATCGCCGACCGGCGCCTGCTGTGGCAGTCGCTGGCCGTGCTGGCCCTGGTGATGGCCGCGTTCGTGCTGCACCCGGTGCTGCACTACGAGCCGTCGATCGTGGCGCTGCTGGGCGCGGGCGTGCTGGTGGCGGTGACCAAGATCCGCACCGAGCAGGCCATCGCCGAGGTGGAGTGGCCGACGCTGGTGTTCTTCGCCGGGCTGTTCGTCATGGTCGGGGCCCTGGTCGAGACCGGCGTCATCGGCGCGCTGTCCGAAACGGCCGTGGCGGCGACCGCCGGGCAGCCGGAGCTCACCACGATGGGGCTGCTCGGCGCCTCGGCCGTGCTGTCGGCCATCGTGGACAACATTCCCTACGTCGCCACGATGAGCCCGATCGTCGAGCAGCTCGTCCAGGCGGGCGGGGACCAGGTGCTGTGGTGGGCGCTGGCCTTCGGCGCCGACCTCGGCGGCAACGCCACCGCGGTCGGCGCCGCGGCCAACGTGGTCGTGCTGGGCATCGCCGCCCGCAACGGCACCCCGATCAGCTTCTGGCAGTTCACCAAGTACGGCCTGGTCGTCACGGTGGTGACCGTCGTCCTGGTGGCGCCGTACCTGTGGCTGCGTTACCTCGTCTGAGAATCCTCGAGGTCACTTCTCATAAAGCCGCCATAAGGGGGCGAGTTTCGCCGGTCGCCATTGTGTGACGAATCCGTCATTCCCTTTCTCGCAGGCGTGTTCGCAGGTCAGACCGTACTTCTCAGAGGTTCTTCATGTTCCTCTCAGGCCACGTCAACGCCTCACTCACCCCACGCCAAGAAGAGCGTCATAGCTTTCCGGTGGTCGGCGGATTTCGGCGGGACATCGGGGTTCCGCCGAGCCGCTCGAAGATCGGAAGTGTTCGTCATGCGCTTCGCAAAGCCGCTCACCGTGGGAGTCCTCGGCACCGCCCTTCTTGTCGTTCCTTTCGCTGGGAGCTCTTTCGCAGCCACCGATCCTGACGCCCCGGCGCAGACCCACTACATGCCGCAGCCGGAACAGGTGGGACAGGACCTCTACGCCAACAAGGTTTCCATCGGCACTTTGGGCCTCGGCTACGCCACCAGGGAGGTCGTGCCGGGCGAGAAGTACAAGATCGAGGTGTACGCGCCGAACGTCAAGGACGACGCCGTCGCCACGTTGCACGCACCGCGTGGGAAGGTCTACAAGCTCCGCTTGGTCAAGGGCAAGGGCACCAAGTTCCTCGTCCTCCCGCGTGACGTCAAGCCCGGGCGCTACAAGTTCAAGGTGGTCGTCGCCGGCAAGACGACCATCGTCGAGTATGTCGTGGTGCAGCGGCACGACGACGACCACGCCAGATACGACCGCGCGAGCTGGTGACGCGCCTTCGATGATGGCCGGTCCCGCACTGGGGCCGGCCTTTCGTCGTGGGCCCTCCGGCGCCTCCGCCCGACCGGGACCCGGACAACCAGAAACGGTGTACCAAGTCCCCGCAAACCGGTCTTGACATCCGCATTCCGCACCCTCAGTCTGTTGCGTATAGCGCTAGATGTTTCTCTTTGTGAAACCGGGGTGTGACACGATGATCCCAGCGTGCCCTCTCGCGTCACTGCCGCGAGGCGAGGCCCTCCGCCTCGACGTCGATCCTCCCATCGCGGTCTTCCACACCGACGACGGCGACATCTTCGCGATCGACGACACCTGCACCCACCAGGATGCCTCGCTGGCGGACGGATGGCTGGAGGGCTGCGAGGTCGAATGCCCGCTGCACGCCTCGCGCTTCGACCTGCGCACCGGAAAGGTGGACGCCCCGCCCGCCAAGCGCCCGGTTCGCACGCATCAGGTCGTCGTGACGGACGACGTCATCTACGTCGTGCCGTCGGACGCGCCACCCAACCTGCCGCCGGGTGTCACCTTGAAGGGGCAGGCGTGAACACGGTCTGCGTGGTCGGCGCCTCGCTCGCCGGCCTGCTGACGGCCCGCGCCCTGCGCAACCAGGGCTTCGAGGGACGGCTCGTCGTCATCGGGGAGGAGCGGCACCGGCCCTACGACCGCCCTCCGCTGTCCAAGGAGTTCCTCAAGGGCGCGATCGGCGAGGCCGAGCTGGCTCTTGAGGGTGATGGCGAGGACCCCGGCATCGAATGGCGGCTCGGCGTGGCCGCGACGGGCCTGGACGCGGCCTCCCGCCGGATCACGCTGAGCGACGGCGGCTCGCTGGTCGCGGACGGCATCGTGATCGCCACCGGCGCGGCCGCGCGCCGGCTCCCGGGCACCGAGGGGCTGGGCGGCGTGCACACGCTGCGCACCCTCGACGACGCCCGCGCCCTGCGCGCCGAGCTGCGGACCGGCAGGAGGCTGGTGGTGATCGGCGGCGGTTTCATCGGCGCCGAGGTCGCCGCCACGGCCCGCGAGCTCGGCCTGGGCGTCACCCTGCTGGAGTCGGGACCGGCGCCGCTGGCCGGCGTCGTCGGCCTCACGATGGCGCGGGCCATCGCCGCCCTGCACGAGCAGCGCGGCGTCCGGCTGATCAGCGGCGCCAGGGTGACCGAGGTGACGAGCACGGAGCGGGACGGCGGCGGGCGAGCAGCGGACGGCACCCACCGGACCGACGGCGGGCGAGCAGCGGACGGCACACACCGCGCCGACGACGCACGGCCGGCGGACGGCACACACCGCGCCGACGGCGCACGGCCGGCGGACGGCACACACCGCGCCGACGGCGTGCGGCTGGCGGACGGCACGCACCTGCCCGCCGACGTCGTGGTGGTCGGCATCGGAGCGGTGCCCAACATCGCGTGGTTGCGGGGCAGCGGCGTCGAGCTGGGCGACGGCGTGCTCTGCGACGAGGGCGGCGGCACCTCGGTCCCGGGGATCGTCGCCGTCGGCGACTGCGCGGCCTGGTGGGACCCGTCACAGGGCCGCCACCACCGGATCGAGCACTGGACCGGCGCGCGCCAGCGGGCCGCCGTCGCGGCGGCGACGCTGCTGTCCGGCGGCACCGCCCGCCCGGAGCCCGCCCGCCCGGCCTACTTCTGGTCCGACCAGTTCGACGTGAAGATCCAGTTCATCGGGCGCGCCGGCGAGGCGGACACGGTGACCGTGGACGAGGGCGACCCGGCAGCAGGCAGCTTCCTCGCCGTCTACCGGCAGGCAGATCGCCCGGTGGCGGTGCTGGGCGTCAACCAGGTCCGGCTCTTCAGCCGTTGGCGCCGCCGTTTGGAGACCGCACCGGCGCAGACCGGCTAGCACAGGAGAGAAACATGGTTCATGAAGTGCGCGGCATCGTCGCGACGGGCAAGGGCAAGCCGGTCAGTCTGGAGACGATCCTCGTGCCGGATCCGGGTCCCGGCGAGGCGCTGGTGAACGTGCAGGCGTGCGGCGTCTGCCACACCGACCTGCACTACCGCGAAGGCGGCATCAGCGACGACTTCCCGTTCCTGCTCGGCCACGAGGCCTCCGGTGTCGTCGAGGCCGTCGGCGCCGGCGTCACCGACGTCGCGCCCGGCGACTTCGTCATCCTCAACTGGCGCGCCGTGTGCGGGTCCTGCCGTTCCTGTCTCAGGGGCCGCCCGCAGTACTGCTTCAACACCCACAACGCCACCCAGAAGATGACGCTGGCGGACGGCACGCCGCTCAGCCCCGCCCTGGGCATCGGCGCGTTCGCCGACAAGACGCTGGTGGCCGCGGGCCAGTGCACCAAGGTCGACTCGGCCGCCTCCCCGGCCGTCGCCGGTCTCCTCGGGTGCGGCGTGATGGCCGGCCTCGGCGCGGCCGTGAACACCGGCGGGGTCGGCCTCGGCGACTCGGTCGCGGTCATCGGCTGCGGCGGTGTCGGCAACGCGGCGATCGCCGGGTCCCGGCTGGCCGGCGCCACCACGATCATCGCCGTCGACGTGGACGACCGGAAGCTCGACTGGGCCCGCGGCTTCGGCGCGACGCACACCGTCAACGCCAAGGAGAGCGACCCCGTCGAGCGGATCAGGGAACTCACCGGCGGTTTCGGCGCGGACGTGGTGATCGACGCGGTCGGCCGGCCGGAGACGTTCAAGCAGGCGTTCTACGCCCGCGACCTGGCCGGGACCGCGGTGCTCGTGGGCGTCCCCACGCCCGAGATGACGCTCGGCCTGCCGCTGCTCGACGTCTTCGGCCGCGGCGGCGCGCTCAAGTCGAGCTGGTACGGCGACTGCCTGCCGAGCCGCGACTTCCCCATGCTGATCTCCCTCTACCTGCAGGGCCGCCTCGACCTCGACGCGTTCGTCACCGAGACCATCGGCCTGGGCGCCGTCGAGGACGCCTTCGCCAAGATGCATCACGGCGAGGTGCTGCGCTCCGTGGTGGTGCTGTGATGCGGATCGAGCGCGTGGTCACCTCCGGCACCTTCAGCCTGGACGGCGGCACATGGGACGTCGACAACAACGTCTGGCTGCTGGGCGACGACGACCAGGTCCTCGTCGTCGACGCGGCCCATGACGCCGGGGCGATCGAGCGGGCCGTGGGCGGGCGCAGGGTCACCGCGATCGTGTGCACGCACGCCCACAACGACCACGTCGACGCCGCGCCCGAGCTGGCCGCGCGCACCGGGGCGCCGGTGCTGCTGCACCCGGACGACGAGGTGCTGTGGAAGCTCGCGCACCTTTCCGCGTCGCCGGACCGGCCGCTGGCGAACGGGCAGATCCTGCGGATCGGCGACTGCGCCGTGCACGTCCTGCACACCCCGGGGCACGCCCCGGGAGCGGTGTGCCTGTACGTGCCCGAGCTCGGCGCGCTGTTCTCCGGCGACACCCTCTTCCAGGGCGGCCCGGGAGCCACGGGCCGGTCGTACAGCGACTTCTCCACGATCATCTCGTCCATCGGGCAGACGCTGCTCACGCTCCCCGCCGAGACGGTGGTGCACACCGGGCACGGCGCCGACACCACCATCGGGGCCGAGGCTCCGCAGCTTGAGGACTGGATCCGCCGCGGATACTGACCCCGGCCCGTACCCAGAGGAGTACTCCCGTGACCACCGCAACGACCTCCAGCGTGATCCCCACCCTGCCGGGCCGCTACTACACCGATCCGGAGATCTTCGCGCTGGAGCAGCGGAACATCTTCGAGGCGATGTGGTTCTGCGCGGTGCGCTCGTCCGATCTGCCCAAGCCTGGGGCGTTCAAGACGGTGCAGGTCGGCACCGAGAACCTGATCATCACCCGGGCGCGTGACGGGTCGGTCCGCGCCTTCTACAACGTCTGCCGGCACCGCGGCGCGACCCTGTGCTCGGAGGAGTCCGGCGAGGTCAAGCGAGCCTTCCAGTGCTCTTACCACGCGTGGACGTACGACCTGGACGGCAAGCTGATCGCGGCGCCGAACCTGACCAAGATGGCCGACCTGGACCGGGTGCGGTACGGGCTGGTCAAGGTGCACGTGCGGGAGTGGCTCGGCTATGTGTGGGTCTGCCTGGCCGACGACCCGCCGTCGTTCGAGCAGGACGTGCACGGCGCGGTGGCCGAGCGGCTGGGCGCGCTGGAGCTGATCGACAACTACGACGTGCCGAGCCTGGAGGTCGGCCGGCGGATCGTCTACGACGTCAAGGCCAACTGGAAGCTCATCGTCGAGAACTTCATGGAGTGCTACCACTGCGCCACGATCCACCCCGAGCTGACCGAGGTGCTGCCGGAGTTCGCCGACGGCTACGCCGCCCAGTATTTCGTCGGCCACGGCGCGGAGTTCGGCGAGCAGATCGAGGGCTTCACCGTGGACGGCTCCGAGGGGCTCGACCGCATCCCGACGGTGAGCGAGGAACAGGACCGGCGCTACTACGCGATCACCGTAAAGCCGCAGGTCTTCATCAACCTGGTTCCCGACCACGTTATCCTGCACCGTATGTTCCCCCTCGCCGTCGACCGCACGGTGGTCGAGTGCGACTGGCTCTACCTCCCCGAGGTCGTGGCCAGCGGCAAGGATCTGGACAAGTCGGTCGAGCTTTTCCACCGGGTCAACGAGCAGGACTTCGACGCCTGCGAGCGCTGCCAGCCCGCGATGAGCTCGCGCACGTACGCCCAGGGCGGCGTGCTGGTGCCCAGCGAGCACCACATCGGCGCCTTCCACGAATGGGTCCAGGACCGGATCGGACAGTAGTGAGCGACGAAGACGAGGGCTTGCGGGTCGGCCCGCCGAAGGACTGGGCGGGCGGGCTGCCCGCGGTGGGCCACGCGCTGGACATCGCGCGAAGCCAGATGGGCGCCGTCCGTTCCGTCCGCACGCTGCTGCGGGTCAACCAGAAGGACGGCTTCGACTGCCCCGGCTGCGCCTGGCCGGAGGGTGAGCACCGCAGCCCGGCGGAGTTCTGCGAGAACGGCGCCAAGGCCGTGGCCGAGGAGGCCACCACGCGACGGGTCGGGCGGGACTTCTTCGCCGCCCACCCGGTGGGCGACCTGGCCACGCGCAGCGACTACTGGCTCGGCCAGCAGGGCCGCCTGACCGAGCCGATGCACAAGCCGGCCGGCTCCGACCATTACGTGCCGGTGAGCTGGTCGCGGGCGTTCGAGATCGTGGCCAGGGAGCTGCGCGCGCTGGGCAGCCCGGACGAGGCCGTCTTCTACACCTCCGGCCGCACCTCCAACGAGGCCGCCTTCGCCTACCAGCTTCTCGTGCGCCGGATGGGCACCAACAACCTGCCCGACTGCTCCAACATGTGCCACGAGTCCAGCGGCTCGGCGCTCAACGAGACGCTCGGGATCGGCAAGGGCACGGTGACGCTGGAGGACCTGCACCAGGCGGAGCTCATCCTCGTGGTGGGGCAGAACCCCGGCACCAACCATCCCCGGATGCTCACCGCGCTGGAGCGCGCCAAGCGGCGCGGCGCGCGGATCATCGCCGTCAACCCGCTGCCCGAGGCGGGCCTGCTGCGCTTCAAGAACCCGCAGCGTGCTTCCGGGCTGGGCCACGGCACCGCGCTCGCCGACCGTTTCCTGCAGATCCGGCTCAACGGCGACATGGCGCTCTTCCAGGCGCTGTCCCTGCTGCTCCTCGACAGTGCCGACCGGCGCTTCATCGACGAGCACACCTACGGGTTCGAGGCGTGGGAGAAGCACCTGCGCGCCCTGGACTGGCAGCAGGTCCTCGCGGCGACCGGCCTGACCCGGGCCGAGCTGGAGGAGACGGCCGGCGAGGTCCGCACGGCGGGCTCGGTCGTCGTCTGCTGGGCGATGGGCCTGACCCAGCACCGCAACTCCGTGGCGACGATCAGGGAGGTGGTCAACTTCCTGCTCCTGCGCGGCAACGTCGGCCGTCCCGGGGCGGGCGTGTGCCCGGTGCGCGGCCACTCCAACGTGCAGGGCGACCGGACGATGGGCATCTACGAGAAGCCGCCGGCCGCCTTCCTCGACGCGCTGGGCGAGGAGTTCGGCTTCGACCCGCCACGCCATCACGGGCTCGACACCGTGGAGGCGATCCGGGCCATGCGCGACGGCGCGGCCAAGGTCTTCGTCGGCATGGGCGGCAACTTCGTCCGGGCGACCCCCGACAGCGAGGTGACGGAGGCGGCGCTGCGCCGCACCCGGCTGACTGTGCAGGTGTCCACCAAGCTCAACCGCTCCCACGCGGTGTGCGGCGAGGAGGCGCTCATTCTGCCGACCCTGGGGCGCACCGAGCGCGACGAGGCCGGCTACGTGACGGTCGAGGACTCGATGGGGCTCGTCCACGCCTCCCGCGGCCGGCTCGGGCCCGCCTCGCCCGACCTGCTGTCCGAGGTGGCCATCGTCTGCGGGCTGGCCCGCGCGCTCTTCGGCGACGACCCGCACGTGCCGTGGGCGGAGTTCGCGCGCGACTACGGCTCCATCAGGGACCGCATCGCGCGGGTCGTTCCCGGATTCGAGGACTTCAATGCGCGGGCGCCCGGCGGGTTCTCGCTGCCCAACGCGCCGCGGGACGAGCGCCGCTTCCCGACCACCACGGGCCGGGCCAACTTCACCGTCAACGAGCTGGAGGTGCTGCGCGTGCCTCCCGGGCGGCTGCTGCTGCAGACGGTCCGCAGCCACGACCAGTACAACACCACGATCTACGGGCTCGACGACCGCTACCGCGGGGTCAAGGCCGGCCGCCGGGTGGTGTTCGTGCACCCGGACGACCTGAGCGAGCGCGACCTGGCCGACGGCGATCTGGTGGACCTGGTCAGCGAGTGGCCCGACGGCGAGCGCACGGCCGCGGGATTCCGGGTGATCGCCTATCCCACGGCGCGCGGCTGCTGCGCGGCCTACTTCCCCGAGACGAACGTGCTGGTCCCGCTCGACTCGGTGGCCGAGACGTCCAACACCCCGACCTCGAAGAGCGTGGTGATCAGGCTGGAGCGGGCCAGCCCGCGTGACCGAGCCGCCGGCTGATCTCGTCGGCCCCGCCGATGAGGACGGGCGCGAGCTCGTGGATGCGCTCGACGCTGAAGCGGTAGGCGGGCCCGGAGGCGCTGACCGCGGCGACGACCTCGCCGTGGTAGGCGCGGATGGGCGCGGCCATGGCGTTGAGCCCGTCCTCCAGCTCCTCCAGGCAGAAGGCGTAGCCTTTGTCGCGGGTTTCGGCGAGCTGTTTCTGCAGCGTGCCGACGTCGGTGACCGTCCGGGGGGTGAGGCTCTCCAGCGTCCCCTCCGACAGCAGCCGGGCGCGCTCCTTGTCGTCGAGGTGGGCGAGCAGCACCTTGCCGCTCGAGGTGGCGTGCAGCGGGGTGATCTGGCCGACCCAGTTGTAGGCGGTGACCGCCGACGGGCCGCGGACCTGGTCGAGGTTGACCGCGTAGGCGGAGCGGAGCACGGCGATGTTCACCGTCTCGCCGATCTCCTCGGCCAGCCGGTGGCAGACCGGCCGGGCCCGCTGGATGATGTCCATCTGCGTGCTGACCCCGCCGGCCAGCCGGATGATGCCGAAGCCCAGGCGGTATTTGCCGCGGTCCTCGGCCTGCTCCACCAGGCCGCGCGCCTCCAGCGCGCCGAGCAGCCGGAAGGCGGTCGACTTGTGCACGTCGATCTCCGCCGCGACCTCGCTCACCCCAGCCTCGCCCCGGCGGGACAGGATCTCCAGCACGCTGATCGCCCTGTCAACCGACTGCACGCCCCCACTGCCCGAGTCGTTGCTCATAGCGAAACTGTAAGTGCTACAGGGAACTCCCGTCGAACGTAACACCAAAAGATCTCATGTTGCATCTAGTGAAACGCAGTGCGTATAGCGATACGATTTGGTGAAACGTGCGATGAGACGAGGCACTATGACGTCACACCAGTACGACTTCGTCATCGTCGGAGGCGGCTCGGCGGGTTGCGCTCTGGCCAACCGGCTCTCCGCGGACCCTGCCACGCGCGTGCTGGTCCTGGAGGCCGGCCGCCCGGACTATCCGTGGGACGTGTTCATCCACATGCCCGCGGCCCTGCCCTTCCCCATCGGCAACCGCTTCTACGACTGGCGGTACGAGTCCGAGCCCGAGCCTCACATGGGCGGCAGGCGGATCTACCACGCCCGCGGGAAGGTGCTCGGCGGCTCCAGCAGCATCAACGGCATGATCTTCCAGCGGGGCAACCCGATGGACTACGAGCGCTGGGGCGCCGACCCGGGGATGAAGAACTGGGACTTCGCGCACTGCCTGCCGTACTTCAAGAGGATGGAGAACTGCCTGGCCGACCCGGACACCCCCTTCCGCGGCCACGACGGGCCGCTGGTGCTGGAGCGCGGGCCCGCCGGCACGCCGCTCTTCGGGGCGTTCTTCGAGGCCGTCCAGCAGGCGGGTCACCCGCTCACCGACGACGTCAACGGCTACCGCCAGGAAGGCTTCGCCCGCTTCGACCGCAACATCCGCGGCGGCCGCCGGCTCAGCGCCGCCCGCGCCTACCTGCACCCGGTGCTCAAGCGCCCGAACCTCACGGTCAAGACGCGCGCGCACGTGTCGAGGGTCCTCTTCGAGGGCACGCGAGCGGTCGGCGTGGAGTACGACGGCGGCACCGTACGCGCCAAAGAGGTCATCCTGTGCGGCGGCGCCATCAACTCGCCGCAGCTGCTGCAGCTGTCCGGCGTCGGCAACGCGCGGGAACTGTCCGCGCTGGGCATCGGCGTGGTGCACGACCTGCCGGGCGTCGGCGAGAACCTGCAGGACCACCTGGAGGTCTACATCCAGCACGGCTGCTCCAAGCCGGTGTCGATGCAGCCCAACCTGCAGAAGTGGCGCCATCCGTGGATCGGCGCGCAGTGGCTGTTCCTGCGCAGGGGTCCCGGGGCCACCAACCACTTCGAGGCCGGCGGCTTCGTCCGCAGCAACGACGACGTCGGCTACCCCAACCTGATGTTCCACTTCCTGCCCATCGCCGTCCGCTACGACGGCTCGGCGCCCGCGGGCGGGCACGGCTACCAGGTGCACGTCGGGCCGATGTACTCCGACGCCCGCGGTTCGGTGAAGATCAAGAGCACCGACCCGCGGCAGCACCCCGCCCTGCGCTTCAACTACCTGTCCACCGAGCAGGACCGCCGCGAGTGGGTGGAGGCCGTCCGGGTGGCCAGGGACATCCTCGGGCAGCCCGCGCTGGCCGAGTTCAGCACCGGGGAGCTGTCGCCGGGACCGTCCGTCGCGACCGACGAGGAGATCCTCGACTGGGTCGCGAAGGACGGCGAGACGGCCCTGCACCCCTCCTGCACGGCCAAGATGGGGATCGACGAGATGTCCGTGGTGGACCCGGAGACCATGCGGGTGCACGGCGTCGACGGGCTGCGCGTGGTGGACGCCTCGGTCATGCCGTACGTCACCAACGGCAACATCTACGCGCCGGTCATGATGCTGGCGGAGAAGGCGGCCGACCTGATCCTCGGCAACACCCCGCTCCCGCCCGAGACCACCGAGTTCTACCGGCACCAGAAGACGTGAAAGGAGGCGGTGGGCCCCACCGCCTCCTCCTCGTGCGTTCTGTCAGCGGAAGACGACCGTGCGGTCGCCGTTGAGCAGCACACGGTGCTCGCTGTGCCACTTCACCGCGCGGGCCAGCACCTGGGCCTCGACGTCCCGGCCCGCCGCGCTCAGGTCGTCGGGGTCGAGCTCGTGGTCCACCCTGGCGACGTCCTGCTCGATGATCGGGCCCTCGTCGAGGTCGGCCGTGACGTAGTGCGCGGTCGCGCCGATGAGCTTCACTCCGCGCTCGTGGGCCTGGTGGTACGGCTTGGCGCCCTTGAACCCCGGCAGGAAGGAGTGGTGGATGTTGATGGCCCGGCCTTCCAGCCGCTTGCACATGTCGTCGGACAGGATCTGCATGTAGCGGGCGAGCACCACGAGGTCGGCGTCGTACTCCTCGACCAGCTCCAGCGTCCGGGCCTCCGCCTCGGCCTTGGTCTCGGAGGTCACCGGCACGTGGTGGAACGGCACGCCGTAGGACGACGCGAGCGGCTCCAGGTCGGGGTGGTTGGAGACGATCGCGGGGATCTCGATGTTCAGCCCGCCCACCTGGCGGCGGAAGAGCAGGTCGTTCACGCAGTGACCGAACTTCGAGACCATGATGAGCGACCTGGTGGGGGTCGCGGCGTCGTTGAGCCGCCAGCTCATCTGGAAGGAGTCGGCGACGTAGGTGAAGCCGGCGCGCAGTTCCTCCAGCCCGTGCTGGGCCGCGAAGTGCACGCGCATGAAGAAGCCGCCGCCCCTGCGGTCGTTGAACTGCTTGCTCTGCAGCATGTTGCCGCCGTGCTGCACCAGGAAGCTGGTCACCGCGTACACGATGCCTGGCTTGTCGGCACAGGAGACCGTGAGGATGAACTCGCGTCCAGGATCGGGCCGAGGAGACATCGCACCTCCTAGCGTTGCGCATTACGCAAAATGGTGACCTATGCGCAACAGAGTGTCTCTCCAGGCATACTTCAGTCAAGGGGCCAGGGCGTGACGCAGCGGAAATAACACTGAGGCGATTCGTCAAGTGATTTCCGCTAGCCCTTGACGAATGCGTGGAGGGCAGTCAATCCTGTTCCTCACTAAGCAGTGTCTTGCGCCATACGCAACGATCAGAGGTGTGCCGATGACCGATCTCTATATCGGCGGCACGTGGACCAAGCCAGCCGACGGTGGACAGCGCACTCTTCACTCGCCCGCCGACGGCAGCCTCGTTACCACGGTCGCAGAAGCCACCGCGACCGACACCCTGACCGCGATCCAGTCCGCCAGGCAGGCCTTCGACCAGGGCACGTGGCCCGCGACCCCCGCCCGCGAGCGCGGCGCCCTGCTCTTCAGGGTGGCCGATCTGCTGGAGCGCGACCGCGCGGCGTTCGCCCTCGCCGAGTCGGGCGACACCGGCAAGCGCCTGGTGGAGAGCGAGTACGACGTCGACGACTGTATCGCGTGCCTGCGCTACTTCGCCGGCGTCGCGGGCACCGACGCGGGCCGCGTGGTCGACACCGGGCGTGACGACGCGATCAGCCGCATCGTCTACGAGCCGGTCGGCGTGTGCGGCCTGATCACGCCGTGGAACTACCCGCTGCTGCAGGCGACCTGGAAGGTGGCGCCCGCGCTCGCCGCCGGCAACACCTTCGTGCTCAAGCCCAGCGAGCTGACCCCGAGCACCGCGATCCTGCTGATCCGCGCGCTGGAGGAGGCCGGGCTGCCCGCGGGCGTCGCCAACCTGGTCCTGGGCGCCGGACCGGCGGCGGGCGCGCCGCTCGCCGAGCACCCGGACGTGGACCTGGTCTCGTTCACCGGCGGCGTGGGCACCGGACGGCGGATCATGGCGGCGGCGGCCGCCACGGTCAAGCGGGTGGCGCTGGAGCTCGGCGGCAAGAACCCCAACATCGTCTTCGCCGACGCGGACTTCGAGACCGCGGTCGACTTCGCGCTCACCGCCGTGTTCCTGCACTCCGGCCAGGTCTGCTCGGCCGGGGCCCGGCTGCTGGTGGAGGACTCGCTGCACGACGCGTTCGTCGACGAGGTCGTCCGGCGGGCCGAGCTGATCCGGCTGGGCGGGCCGTTCGACCCCGAGGCCCACACCGGCCCCCTCATCTCCGCCGCGCACCTGGCCAAGGTCGAGGAGTACGTGGCGGCGGGGCTCGCCGAAGGCGCCGTCCTGCGCTGCGGGGGGCACCGGCTCGACGGGCCCGGCTTCTTCTACCGGCCCACCGTGCTGGACGAGTGCAAGCAGGGCATGCGCGTGGTCCGCGAGGAGTCGTTCGGCCCCGTGCTGACCGTGGAGCGCTTCACCACCGAGGACGAGGCCGTCCGCCTCGCCAACGACACCGAGTACGGCCTGGCGGGCGCCGTCTGGACCCAGGACGCCGGCCGGGCGCAGCGGGTCGCGGGCCGGCTGCGGCACGGCACGGTGTGGATCAACGACTACCACCCCTACGTTCCCCAGGCCGAGTGGGGTGGGTTCAAGCAGTCGGGCATCGGCCGCGAGCTCGGCCCGACCGGCCTGGACGAATATCGCGAGATCAAGCATGTGTGGCAGAACACCCGCCCGCGCCCCCAGCGGTGGTTCCCAGCGAACTGACGCTCCTACGACCGCTCCGACGACCAAGAGGTAGTCATGACCGTGCCGTCAGTGGACGAACGTAGTGCACTCGACATCGACGCCCCTCCCGTCCTATCCGTGCGCGGCCTGTGGAAGGTGTTCGGCCTCAAGGCCGACAACGTCGTCGGCAGCACGCTCACGCGCCAGGAGCTCAAGGAGCAGACCGGCTGCGTCGCCGCCGTCCGCGACGTCTCCTTCGAGGTACGCCGGGGCGAGGTGTTCGTCGTCATGGGCCTGTCCGGCTCGGGCAAGTCCACCCTCGTCCGCTGCCTGACGCGGCTGATCGAGCCCACCGCCGGCGAGGTCCTGCTCGACGGCGAGGACGTGCGCAAGGCCGACGACCGCCGGCTGCGCGAGCTGCGCAGGCACCGCATGGCCATGGTCTTCCAGCACTTCGGCCTGCTGCCGCACCGGTGCGTGCTCGACAACGTCGCCTTCGGGCTGGAGATCCGCGGGGTCGCCAAGCGGGACCGGTACGAGCGGGCCCGCGAGGTGGTCGGCCTGGTCGGCCTCAACGGCTTCGAGAACTCCTACCCCGACCAGCTCTCCGGCGGCATGCAGCAGCGCGTCGGCCTGGCCCGTGCGCTCGCGGCCGACCCCGAGGTGCTGCTGTTCGACGAGCCGTTCTCCGCGCTGGACCCGCTGATCCGGCGCGAGATGCAGAACGAGGTCATCCGGCTGCACCACGAGGTCGGCAAGACGATGGTCTTCATCACCCACGACCTCAGCGAGGCGCTCAAGCTCGGCGACCGGATCCTCATCATGCGCGACGGCGAGCTCGTCCAGGTGGGCACGCCCGACCAGGTGGTGGGCGCGCCGGCCGACGACTACGTCAGGGACTTCGTCAGCGACATCCCGCGCTCGGACGTGCTGACGCTCCGGTGGATCATGCGCCCGCCGCAGGCCGGCGAGCCGCTCGACGGGCCCGAGCTCGGCCCCGACGTGGTCATCCGGGACGCCGTCCACGCGGTGCTCTCCGCCGACCGGCCGGTGCGGGTCACCGACGGCGGGAGCCTGCTCGGCGTGGTCACCAGCGCGGAGATGCTCGAGGTGATCGCCGGGGGACAGCACCCATGACGGCCGCCTCCGTGACCACCTCCTTCGTCGCCCGGCTGCCCGCCCGCAGGTATCTGGTCGCCCTCGTGATCGCGTTCTGGGCGGCGGGCTGGGCGCTGCTGAACGGGCGCGACACACTGACGCTCGGCGGAGCGGAGCTGACGCCGCTGCACACCGCGCTCAACACGGCCATGGACGCCATCGACGACGGCCGCAACAGCAACCCGATCTTCCTCTACTTCATCAACTACATCCGCCTCTTCCTCGACGAGGCCGTGACGTTCGTCCAGGCGCTCATCAGCCAGCCGTCCATGGGCCGGCCGCTCCCCGTGCTCGGCTGGCTCGGCGTGGTCGGCCTGGCCGCCGCGGTCGCCTGGTTGTACGGCAACCTGAGGGTGGCGCTGCTGACCGCCGCCGGGTTCCTCTCCTTCGGCGTGCTCGGCCTCTGGCAGGAGAGCATGGACACGCTGGCGCTCACGCTGACGGCGGTGGCGCTGTCGCTGGCCGTCGGCATCCCGCTCGGAGTGTGGGCGGGTCTGAGCGACCGCTTCCACCGGCTGGTCACCCCGGTGCTCGACTTCATGCAGACCATGCCGACGTTCGTCTACCTGGCGCCGCTCACTCTGTTCTTCCTCATCGGCCCCGCCAGCGCGACGGTCGCCACGATGATCTACGCGATCCCGCCGGCCATCCGGATCACCGCGCACGGCATCCGGCAGGTCTCGACCGACACGCTGGAGGCCGGCGCCTCGCTCGGCGCCACCTCCGCCCAGGCGCTGTGGCACGTGCGGTTGCCGATGGCCAAGCAGACCATCATCGTCGGCGTCAACCAGACCATCATGGCCGCCCTGTCCATGGCCACCATCGCGGCGCTCATCGACGCGCCCGGCCTGGGCCAGACGGTCCTGAAGGCGCTGCAGACGCTCGACGTCGGGACGGCGTTCAACGCCGGGCTGGCCATCGTCATCATGGCGGTGGTGCTCGACCGGGCGACCTCCGCGGCCAGCCGCCGCGTGGAGGCCGCGCGCCGGGCCGGGCGGTTGCGCACGGTGCGGGGCCGCCGCCTGGAGGTGGCGGGCGTCCTCGGCGTCGCCGCCGTGCTGGGCTACCTGTCCTACACCTACGTCTGGGCGGCGGAGTTCCCCATCGACGCCAACCTCGGCACGTACGTGCGCCGCGCGGCCGACGCCGCCAGCCTGTGGGTGCAGGACAGCCTGGGCACCTACACCGACGCGGTCAAGAACCTGCTCACCAACGGGCTGCTCAACCCGTTCCAGGCGCTGTTGAGCGGCTCCCCCTGGTGGCTCGTGACCGCCGTGGCCGTGGCCGTCGCCCTGCTGGTGGGCAGCGCGCGGGCCGCGCTGGCCACCGCGGCCGGGCTGTTGCTGCTGGTGGCGCTCGGGCTGTGGCAGGACAGCATGGTCACGCTCGCCTCGACGCTCGTGGCGACCATTCTGGTCATGCTGCTCGGCATGCTCGTCGGAGTGTGGATGGGCCGCAGCGACCGGGCCGACATGGTGCTGCGGCCCGTGCTGGACGCCGGGCAGACCATGCCGGCCTTCGTCTACCTGGTGCCCATCCTCGGCCTGTTCGGCCCGACGCGGTTCACCGCGATCATCGCGGCCGTGGTGTTCGCGGCGCCGGTCGCGATCAAGCTGGTCGCCGAGGGCATCAGGGCCGTCTCCGCCACCACCGTCGAGGCCGCCACCTCGGCGGGGGCGGGCACCTGGCAGCTCATCTCCAAGGTGCAGCTGCCGATGGCGCGCAGCGCCGTCACCCTGGCGGCCAGCCAGGGACTCATCTACGTGCTGTCCATGGTGGTCGTCGGCGGCCTGGTCGGCGCGGGAGCGCTCGGCTACGACGTCGTCGCCGGCTTCTCGCAGCACCAGTTGCGGGGCAAGGGGCTGGCCGCCGGGCTCGCGATCGTCGTGCTCGGCATCGTGCTCGACCGCGTCATGCGGGCCGCCACCCAGCGGGCCGACAGGGCGGCGCACGGCGGATCACATCAGAACTGAACGACACCGGCCGCCGGCCGGAGGAAAACAGGAGGACCAGGTGGCAGTTACCAGGAGTGGAAAGGTCCGGGCCGCCGCGCTCGTGACCGGCGCCGGCCTCCTGCTCACCGCGTGCGGCGGGGCGAAGGTCGGTGAGGTCCAGACCGCGGCGAGCAGCGGCGCCAAGGGCTGCGGCACCGTCAACCTCGCGATCAACCCGTGGGTGGGCTACGAGGCCAACGCGGCGGTGATCGCGTACGTCGCCGAGAAGCAGCTCGGCTGCAAGGTGGTCAAGAAGGACCTGAAGGAGGAGGTGGCCTGGCAGGGCTTCGGCACCGGCGAGGTCGACGCGGTCGTCGAGAACTGGGCGCACGACGACCTCAAGAAGAAGTACATCGACGACCAGAAGGTGGCCGTGTCCGCCGGGCCGACCGGCAACAAGGGCGTCATCGGCTGGTACGTGGCGCCGTGGATGGCCAAGAAGTACCCCGACATCACCGACGGGAACAACCTCAACAAGTACGCCTCCCTGTTCAAGACCTCCGAATCCGGCGGCAAGGGCCAGCTCCTCGACGGCGATCCCTCGTTCGTCACCAACGACGAGGCCCTGGTGAAGAACCTCAAGCTCGACTACAAGGTCGTGTACGCGGGCAGCGAGACCGCGCTCATCACCGCCTTCCGCCAGTCGGAGAAGCAGCAGAAGCCGATCCTGGGCTATTTCTACGAGCCGCAGTGGTTCCTGTCCGAGCTCCGGCTGGTCAAGGTCAACCTGCCCGCCTACAAGGAGGGCTGCGACGCCGATCCGGAGAAGGTGGCGTGCGACTATCCCCCGTACGAGCTCGACAAGATCGTGAGCAAGAAGTTCGCCGACTCGGGCAGCCCCGCCTACACCCTGGTCAAGAACTTCACCTGGACGAACGACGACCAGAACCTCGTGGCGAAGTACATCGCGGAGGACAAGATGTCGGCCGACGAGGCGGCCGCCAAGTGGGTGGCCGACAACCCCGACAAGGTCAAGGCCTGGCTGCCCAGTAGCTGAGATCCTCCCCCTGCGCCCGGCCCGGTCGACGACTCGATCGGGCCGGGCGCGCGCGTGTCCGAAGAGAGCTGCAAAACCGTACGGAATAAGACAGAACGCGCCCTTGACACCCGGAACGCGGCGAGCGACGCTTGTTGCGAAAAGTGCGCTTGGTTGCATATGTCGCAACAACGGAGGTGGCTATGACGGGCCAGAGCGTCGTCATCATCGGCGCGGGTGTGGTCGGCGCGGCTCTCGCCGACGAGTTGTCCGCCCGCGGCTGGACCGACGTCACCGTCGTCGACCAGGGAGACGTACCCGCCACCGGCGGCTCCTCCTCCCACGCCCCCGGTCTGGTGTTCCAGATCAACGGGTCGAAGACCATGACCGAGATGGCCCGCTACACCGTCGAGAAGTTCGTCGAGCTGGACAGCTTCCACCAGGTCGGCGGGCTCGAAGTGGCAACCACCACCGAACGGCTCGCGGAGCTGCGCCGCCGGCAGGGCTGGGCCGCCTCCTGGGGAGTCGAGGCCCAGCTGCTCTCCCCCGAGGAGTGCGTGGCCCGGCACTCCCTCCTCGACCGCGACAAGGTGCTCGGCGGGCTGTACATCCCCACCGACGGCCTGGCCAGAGCGGTCAGGGCGGTCGACGCGCAGTTGTCGCGGGCCCGCGAGCGCGGCGTGCGGGTGCTGCCCCGGCACGAGGTGCTGGACGTCAGGACCGAAGGCGGCCAGGTCACCGCGGTGGTGACCGACCAGGGCGAGATCCCCGCCGACATCGTGGTGTGCTGCGCCGGGATCTGGGGCCCGCGGGTGGCCCGCATGGTCGGCATGGAGCTGCCGCTCACCCCGCTCGCCCACCAGCTCGCCTGGACGGGCCCCGTGCCCGACCTGGCCGGGCAGACGGCCGAGGCGTCCCGGCCCATCCTCCGCCACCAGGACGCCGACCTGTACTACCGCGAGCGCTTCGACACCCTCGGCATCGGCTACTACGGCCACCGCCCCATGCCGGTCGACCCCGACGACATCCTGTCCGTCGACGCCGCCGAGGTGATGCCGTCGGTGCTCACCTTCACCCCCGACGACTTCGCCGACGCCTGGTCCGAAACCCAGGAGCTGCTGCCCTCCACCCGCTCGGCCAAGGTCGAGGAGGGCATCAACGGGCTGTTCTCCTTCACCACGGACCACCTGCCGCTGATGGGCCAATCGCGCGAGGTCAAGGGCTTCTGGGTGGCCGAGGCGGTCTGGGTCACCCACTCCGCCGGAGTCGGCCGCGCGATGGCCGAGTGGCTCGTCGACGGCCACTGCACGTCGTTCGACCTGCACGAATGCGACGTCAACAGGTTCGAGCCGCACCAGATCGCGCCCGGCTACGTGGTGGCCCGCGGCTGCCAGAACTACGTCGAGGTCTACGACATCATCCACCCGCTGCAGCCGATGGAGGATCCCCGCCCGCTGCGTACCAGCCCGTTCCACCCCCGCCAGCAGGAGCTCGGCGCAGTCTTCCTGGAGGCGTCCGGCTGGGAGCGCCCGCAGTGGTACGGCGCGAACGGCACGCTGCTGCAGGGCCGCGAGATCCCCGCCCCCGGTGACTGGGCGGCCCGCTACTGGTCGCCGATCGTCGGCGCGGAGGCGCAGGCCACCCGCGAGTCCGTCGCCATGTACGACATGACCGCGCTCAAGCGGCTGGAGGTCGGCGGCCCCGGAGCCGTCGCCTTCCTGCAGCGCCTCACCACCGGCGACGTGGACAAGTCGGTCGGCTCCGTGACGTACTGCCTGCTGCTCGACACTGACGGCGGCATCCGCAGCGACGTCACCGTGGCCCGCCTCGGCCCGCAGCACTTCCAGGTCGGCGCCAACGGCAACCTCGACCTCGACTGGTTCGACCGGCATCGCCCCGCCGACGTGTACCTGCGCGACATCACCCCCGGCACCTGCTGCATCGGCGTCTGGGGGCCCAGGGCGCGCCACCTCGTCCAGCCGCTCACCACCGCCGACCTGACCGCGCTGCGCTACTTCCGCGGCACCCGTGCCTACATCGGCAACGTGCCCGTCACGATGCTCCGCCTGTCCTACGTCGGCGAACTGGGCTGGGAGATCTACACCACCGCCGACCTCGGCCTCAAGCTGTGGGACACCCTCTGGGAGGCCGGTCAGGACCACGGCGTCATCGCCGCCGGCCGCGGCGCCTTCACCAGCCTGCGGCTGGAGAAGGGGTACCGCTCCTTCGGCACGGACATGACGTTCGAGCACGACCCGTACGAGGCCGGGCTCGGGTTCGCGGTCAAGCTGGACAAGGGCGACTTCATCGGCCGCGACGCGCTGCTCGCCCGCAAGGAGTCGGTCACCCGCCGGCTCGCCTGCCTGCTCACCGACGAGGTCGTCATGGGCAGGGAGCCGGTGTACGACGGCGAGCACGCGGCCGGCTACGTCACCAGCGCCGCCTACGGGCACACGATCGGCAAGGGCATCGCCTACGCGTGGCTGCCCGCCTCCCTCGCCACCCCGGGCCGGCGCCTCCACATCGGCTACTTCGACCGGCGCGTCGAAGCCGTGGTGGCCGAGGAGCCCCTGTTCGACCCGGCGATGACCCGGCTGCGCGGTTAGGAAAGGACGTCACATGATCGACACCCCGCTGGACGTCGTGGACCCGGAGGTCCACGCCGCCATCGAGGCGGAGCTGGGCCGGCAGCGCTCGACGCTGGAGATGATCGCGTCGGAGAACTTCGCGCCCGCGGCCGTCATGGCCGCCCAGGGCTCGGTGCTCACCAACAAGTACGCCGAGGGCTACCCGGGCAGGCGCTACTACGGCGGCTGTGAGCACGTCGACGTGATCGAGCGGCTCGCGATCGACCGGGTCAAGGCGTTGTTCGGCGCGGCGGCGGCCAACGTGCAGCCGCACTCCGGCGCCCAGGCCAACGCCGCGGCCATGGCCGCCCTGCTGGAGCCCGGCGACACCATCCTCGGCCTCGACCTGGCCCACGGCGGCCACCTCACGCACGGCATGCGCATCAACTTCTCCGGGCGTCTCTACAACGTCGTCGCCTACCACGTGCGCGAGAGCGACCACCTGGTCGACATGGACGAGGTCGAGCGGCTGGCCCGCGAGCACCGGCCGAAGCTCATCATCGCCGGCTGGTCGGCCTACCCCCGCCGGCTCGACTTCGCGGCCTTCCGCCGGATCGCCGACGAGGTCGGCGCCTACCTCATGGTCGACATGGCGCACTTCGCCGGCCTGGTCGCGGCCGGCCTGCACCCCTCCCCCGTGCCGCACGCCCACGTCGTCACCACCACCACGCACAAGACCCTCGGCGGCCCGCGCGGCGGAGTCATCCTGTCCACCGAGGACCTCGCCAAAAAGATCAACTCATCGGTGTTCCCCGGCCAGCAGGGCGGGCCTCTGGAGCACGTCATCGCCGCCAAGGCCGTCGCCTTCAAGATCGCAGCCGAGGAGGCGTTCCGCGAGCGGCAGCGGCGCACGCTGGAGGGCGCGCGGATCCTCGCCGACCGGCTGCTGGCCCCCGACGCCGTCGCCGCCGGGGTCAAGGTGCTCACCGGGGGCACCGACGTCCACCTCGTCCTGGTCGACCTGCGCGACTCCGAGCTGGACGGCAGGCAGGCCGAGGACCGGCTGCACACCGCGGGCATCACGGTCAACCGCAACGCCGTGCCGTTCGACCCGCGCCCGCCGATGGTCACCTCCGGGCTGCGGATCGGCACGCCCGCCCTGGCCACGCGCGGCTTCGCCGCCGGCGACTTCAGAGAGGTCGCCGGCATCATCGCGGACGCCCTGATCCCGGGCGCCGACCTGTCGTACCTGCGCGGCAGGGTCGAAGCCCTCGCCGGCAAGCACCCCCTCTACGGAGAGGCCCGATGACGCGTCCCCCCGGAGCCGACCTGCCCGACCACCCCGACCGGCTGTGGAGCGCCGCCGAGCCCAAGGCCGCCTACGACGTGGTGATCGTCGGCGGCGGCGGCCACGGCCTGGCCACCGCCTACTACCTGGCGAAGAACCACGGCATCACCAACGTCGCGGTCCTGGAGCGCGGCTGGCTGGCCGGCGGCAACATGGCCCGCAACACCACCATCATCCGGTCCAACTACCTGTGGGACGAGAGCGCGGGCATCTACGAGCACGCGCTCAAGCTCTGGGAGGGGCTGGAGGAGGAGCTCGGCTACCCGCTGCTGTTCAGCCAGCGCGGCGTGCTCAACCTCGCGCACAGCCTCCAGGACGTCCGCGACAGCGTGCGCCGGGTGGAGGCCAACCGGCTCAACGGCGTCGACGCCGAGTGGCTGGATCCGGCGCAGGTGAAAGAGGTCTGCCCGATCGTCAACGTCTCCCCCGACGTCCGCTATCCGGTGCTCGGCGGCACCTTCCAGCCGCGCGCGGGCATCGCCAAGCACGACTACGTCGCCTGGGGGTACGCCCGGGCCGCGGCGGCGCTCGGCGTCGAGTTCATCGAGAACTGCGAGGTCACCGGGCTGCGGGTGGATGGCGGCCGGGTCACCGGCGTGGAGACCACCCGCGGCGCGATAGCGGCCGGCCGGGTGGCGTTGTGCGCCGCCGGGCACACCTCGGTCGTCGCCGCCACGGCCGGCATCGACCTGCCGCTGCAGAGCCACCCGCTGCAGGCGCTGGTCTCCGAGCTGCTGGAGCCCGTACACCCGACGGTCGTCATGTCCAACGCCGTCCACGTGTACGTCAGCCAGGCCCACAAGGGAGAGCTGGTGATGGGCGCGGGCATCGACGCGGCCAACTCCTATCGCCAGCGCGGCGCCTTCCACATCATCGAGCGGCAGATGGCGGCGGCGCTGGAGCTGTTCCCGATCTTCGCCCGGGCGCACGTGCTGCGCACCTGGGGCGGCGTCGTGGACGTCTCGCCGGACGCCTCGCCGATCATCGGGCTGACCCCGGTCGACGGCCTGTACCTCAACTGCGGGTGGGGCACCGGCGGGTTCAAGGCCACCCCCGGCGTGGGCTGGTGCTTCGCTCACACGGTGGCCCACGACGACCCGCATCCCCTCGCCGCTCCCTTCTCCCTTGACCGATTCGTCACCGGGGCGCTCGTCGACGAGCACGGCGCCGCCGCGGTCGCCCACTGAGGACGTCACATGATGCTGATCCCTTGCCCATGGTGCGGCCCTCGCGAGGAGGCCGAGTTCCACTACGGCGGGCAGGCCCACGTCGCCTACCCGGAGAACCCGGCCGCGCTCTCCGACGAGGAGTGGGCCCGCTACCTGTTCTTCCGCGACAACCCCAAGGGCGTCTTCGCCGAGCGCTGGAGCCACTCCGCCGGCTGCCGCCGCTGGTTCAACGCCCTGCGCGACACCGCGACCAACGAGCTCCACGCCGTCTACCGCGCCGGCGAGCCGCGGCCGGTGTCCTCATGAGGCGCGACAGCGGCGGCCGCATCGACCGCTCCCGCGTCCTGCGCTTCCGGTTCGACGGGCAGGAGTACACCGGACACCCCGGTGACACGCTCGCATCCGCGCTGCTGGCGGCCGGCGTGCGCCAGGTCGCCACCAGCGTCAAGCTCGGCCGTCCGCGCGGGGTGTTCTCCGCCGGCAGCGAGGAGCCCAACGCGGTCGTCCAGATCGAGGAGCCGTTCCCGGAGCCGATGCTCCCCGCCACCACCGTCGAGCTGTACGACGGCCTGGTCGCGAGCAGCCTGGCCGGTCAGGGACGGCTGGCCGCCGAGCCGGACCCGGCCCGCTACGACGCCGTCCACGCCCACTGCGACGTGCTGGTGGTCGGCGCCGGCCCGGCGGGGCTGGCCGCGGCCCGCACCGCCGCCGGCACCGGCGCGCGGGTCATCCTCGCCGATGAGCAGCCCGAACCGGGCGGCGGCCTCCTCGGCACGCCGGACGAGGTGGACGGCCTGCCCGGCGCCGAGTGGGCCGCCGCAGCCGCGGCCCACCTGGAGGGGCTGCCCGAGGTGAGGGTGCTGCGGCGCACCACCGTCTTCGGCTACTACGACGACAACTACCTGGTCGCGGTCGAGCGGCGGACCAACCATCTCGGCGCGGCGGCCCCGGCGGACGTGGCGCGCGAGCGGGTCTGGCGCATCAGAGCGCGGCGGGTGGTGCTCGCCACCGGCGCGCACGAGCGGCCGATCGCCTTCGCCGGCAACGATCTGCCCGGCGTGATGCTGGCCGGCGCGGCCCGCACCTACGTCAACCGGTACGGGGTACTGCCGGGCCGCCGGGCGGTGGTGTTCACCGCGAACGACGGCGCCTACGCGGCCGCCCTCGACCTGGCGGAGGCGGGCGTCGAGGTGGCGGCCATCGTGGACGTACGGACCGCGCCGGGTGAGCGCTGGGCCGCCCGGGCGCGCGAGCGCGGCATCGAGGTGCTGGCCGGGCATGTGGTGACGGCCGCCCGGGGCGACGGACAGCTCTCCAAGGTCGTGGTCGGCGAGCCCGGCGACACCGGCGATGGCGGCGGGAGCGTCTCACCCGAGCGCTCGATCGACGCCGACCTGCTGCTCGTGTCCGGCGGGTGGAATCCGGTCGTGCACCTGTTCAGTCAGTCTGGCGGCACGCTGCGCTACGACGAGGCGCTCGGCACGCTGGTCCCGGACGCCTCCCGCCAGGCGGTCGAGGTGGCGGGTGCGGCCGGAGGCGTGTTCCCGCTGCCCGGCTGCCTGGCCGACGGCACCACCGCCGGCGCCCGCGCCGCGTCCGCGGCCCGCTCTCCGCAGGCGGAGCCGCCGCGCGAAGCCGCACCCCCTTCGCCCGCCGAGTCCGCTTCGCCCGCCGGGTCTCCTGCGCCCGCCGAGTCGTCTTCGCCCGCCGGGTCCCCTTCGCCCGCCGAGTCGTCTTCGCCTGCCGGGACCGCTTCGCTCGCCGGGCCCTCCCTCCGGGAGGCGGCCGCGTCGCACGCCGCGGGGGCGCCGCGGGCGGCGGAGGCGGAGGCGGTCACCGCTCTGGCGTACTGGCTGGTCCCCGCGACCGACTACTCGGCGCACTTCGTGGACCTGCAGCGGGACGTGACCGTGGCCGACATCCATCGGGCGACCGGTGCGGGGCTGCGCTCAGTCGAGCACATCAAGCGCTACACCACCGCCGGCACGGCCCACGACCAGGGCAAGACCTCCGGGCTGCTCACCTCGGCGGTCGTGGCCCACGAGCTCGGGGCCACGGTGGCCGAGCTGGGCACCACGACCTTCCGTGCGCCGTACCTGCCCGTGAGCTTCGCGGCGCTGGCCGGTCGCGACCGCGGCGCGCTGCACGACCCGGTCAGGGTGACGGCGCTGCACGAGTGGCACCTCGCCAACGGCGCGCTGTTCGAGAACGTCGGCCAGTGGCAGCGGCCCTGGTATTACCCCCGCCCCGGCGAGGACCTGGAGGCAGCGGTGCTGCGCGAGTGCCGGGCCGCGCGCGAGAGCGCGGCGGCCATGGACGCCTCCACGCTCGGCAAGATCGACGTGATCGGGCCCGACGCCGGGGAGTTCCTGGACCGGCTCTACACCAACCTGATGAGCTCGCTGAAGGTCGGCTCGATCCGCTACGGCGTGATGTGCCGGCCCGACGGGATGGTCTTCGACGACGGCACGGTCATCCGCCTGGCCGACGACCACTTCCTCGTCACCACCACGACCGGCAACGCGGCCACCGTGCTCGACTGGATGGAGGAGTGGCTGCAGACCGAGTGGCCCTGGCTGCGGGTCCACTGCACGTCCGTCACCGAGCAGTGGGCCACGGTCGCGCTCGTCGGCCCGGGATCGCGCGAGGTGCTCGCCGGGCTCGCGCCGGGGCTGGCGGTGGGCGCGGCCGACTTCCCGTTCATGACCTGGCGGGAGGCGGACGTGGCGGGGATCCCGGCGCGGGTGTGCCGGATCAGCTTCTCCGGCGAGCTGGCGTACGAGATCAACGTGACCTCGTGGGACGGCCTGCGCCTGTGGACGGCCGTCATGGGCACCGGGCTGGTGACCCCGTACGGCACCGAGACCATGCACGTGCTGCGGGCCGAGAAGGGCTATCCCATCGTCGGCCAGGACACCGACGGCACCGTCACCCCGCACGACCTCGGCATGTCGTGGGTGGTGTCGAAGAAGAAGCCCGACTTCATCGGCAAGCGCTCCTTCGCACGGGCCGACACCGCGCGGGCGGACCGCAAGCAGCTCGTCGGGCTGCTGCCGGAGGATCCGGAGTTCCTGCTGCCCGAGGGGACCCACCTGGTCTCCACGGCCACGCTGCCGGCGCCCCCCGTGCCCATGCTCGGCCACGTGACGTCCAGTTACCGCAGCGCCGCCCTGGGCCGCACGTTCGCCCTCGCCTTGGTGAGGGGCGGGCAGAGCCGTGCCGGGGAGCGGCTGTACGCGCCCGTCGCGGGCACGATGGTGCCCGTCACCGTCACCTCCCACGTCCTGTACGACCCGGAAGGAGCGCGCCGTGATGGCTGAGCGCAGGAGTCCGGCCGCGGCCTACGCCGGCCGGTTCGAGGCCGCGTCGCGGGGAGAGGGGCTGCGGCTGGCGGAGCTGCCGTTCCTCACGCACGTCAACGTGCGGGTGGATCCGGCGAGCCCGGCGGCCCGGGACCTCGCGGATGTGCTGGGGGTGCCGCTCCCCGCCGAGCCCTGCACCGCCGTCACCGCGGCCGCCGGCGTCACCGTCGCCTGGCTCGGCCCGGACGAGTGGCTGGTGGTCGCGCCCGCGGGTTACCAGCCGGAGCTGCTGCGCAAGGCGCTCGGCGAGCGGCATGGGTCCATCGTGGACGTGTCGGCGCAGCGCACCACCCTGCTCGTGGCGGGCCCGCGCGCGCGTGACCTGCTGGCCCACGGGTGCGCCTTCGACCTGCACCCGAGCGTGTTCGGGCCGGGCGGGTGCGCGCAGACCATGCTGGCGCGGGCCCAGGTCGTACTGCTCCCCCGGCAGGACGGTTTTCTCGTGCTGGTCCGCTCCTCCTTCGCGGCCTACCTGTCGGAGTGGCTCCTCGACGCGGCGACGGAACACGTGACGTGAACGAGTTCGCCGCTGGGCCTGGACGACGACGGGCCGCTGCCGCGCGGGTCGTCCGGTCCCCTTTCCGTGGAGCTCACCTTGCCGCGATGAGGGATTCGATCGGCGGGTTGAGGCGGGCGAAGCCCTCCTGGCGGCGGTACGGGTAGTAGGGGTAGGCGGCCGTGGTGGCGCTGGCCGCGTCGAGCCTGGCCACCTGGTCCCGGGTGAGGTTCCAGCCGATGGCGCCGAGGTTGTCGCGGAGCTGCTCCTCGTTGCGGGCGCCGATGATGACCGAGGCCACGGTCGGGCGCTGGAGCAGCCAGTTCAGCGCGATCTGCGGAACGGTCCTGCCCGTCTCCGAGGCGATCTCGTCGAGGGCGTCGACCACGCGGTAGAGGTGCTCGTCGTCGACCGGCGGGCCGAAGGCGGCGGTCCGGTGCAGCCTGCTGCCCTCAGGGAGCGGGCGGCCGCGGCGGATCTTGCCGGTGAGGCGGCCCCAGCCGAGCGGGCTCCACACGATGGCGCCGACGCCCTGGTCCAGGCCGAGGGGTAGCAGCTCCCACTCGTAGTCGCGGCCGGCCAGGGAGTAGTAGACCTGGTGGGCCGCGTACCGCGGGTAGCCGTAGCGCTCCGCCGTCGCCAGCGACTTCATGAGCTGCCAGCCGGAGAAGTTGGACACGCCCACGTACCGGAGCTTGCCGGCCCGCACCAGGTCGCCGAGGGTGGACAGCACCTCCTCCACCGGGGTGGCGGCGTCGAAGGCGTGCAGCTGGAACAGGTCGATGTGGTCGGTGTCCAGGCGGCGCAGCGCGTCGTCGACCGCCTTGATCAGGCGGGGCCGGGAGGTGCCCGCGCCGTCCGGGCCGTCGCCCATGGGGAGCCCGGTCTTGGTCGAGATGAGGAGCCGGTCCCGCCGCCCCTTGATCGCCTGGCCCAGGACTTCCTCGGACGCGCCGTCGGAGTAGACGTCGGCGGTGTCGAACATGGTGACTCCCGCGTCGAGGGAGATGTCCACCAGCCTCCTGGCCTCCGCCACGTCGGTGTTGCCCCACGCGCCGAACAGCTCGCCCTTCCCGGCGAACGTGCCCGCACCGAAGCTCAGCGCGGGCACCTTGAGCCCGGACGCCCCCAACTGCCGATATTCCACGGATGTCTCCTTTAACGGGCCATATTTCCCGTTAGGAGAGTAGCACGCTAATGGGAGATCTGTTCCATTACGGAATGACATGGGCCGGCCCACACCCTCAGGAGCGGGGGCCGCCAATCGTCGGCGCGGCCTCGATCAGGCCTCGATCCCCTTGCGGAGCAGCACCCAGACCCGGTCGGCCGTCGCGCGCCGGTCGGGCGCCGGAGTCTTGGCGAGCGCGCCGGCCAGCATGCCGACGACCAGGACGAGGTCGTCGGCCGTGACGTCGGCGCGGACGGCTCCGGTGCGCCGGGCGTCGGGGAGTATGCCGGCCAGCAGGTTCGCCAAACGGTCGCGTACTTCGAGAACGCGGAGGTCGGGGGCGAGCGGGGGCTGGGTGACCATGTCGATGAACGCGGTCGAGGCGATGGCCTGCTCGGTGATCAGGGCCAGCACGTCCGCCAGGGTCGTGCCGGGCTCCGCGGCCAGCGCCTCCAGCTCGGTGACGCCGTCCTCGAACACGGCCATCGCGAGGCTGACGCGGTCGGGGAAGTGCCGGTAGAGGCTGCCCTGGCCGACCCCGGCGGCGCGGGCGACCATGCTGAGCGGCGCGTTGAAGCCCGCACTGGCGAAGACCTCGCGCGCCGCCGCTATCAGCGCAGCCCGGTTTTCCGCGGCGGCACTCGGACCCCTGTTCGATCGACGCGAATCCGGCACACGGGCTATCGTAGCAACCGGACAGCGATGTCCGGTTGGGAGCGGGAGAGCCCCGCCGATCGAAAAGGACGAACTCTTGAGCACATTCGACAACCGCGTCGCCCTCGTCACGGGCGCGGGCTCCGGGATCGGCAAGGCCATGGCCGTCGCCTTCGCCGAGGCCGGCGCCCGCATCGTGGTCTGCGACGTCGACCAGGGGCGCGCCAAGCAGACCGCCTCCGACCTCGGCGAGGTGGCCATCGCGGTCGGCGCCGACATCGGCGACGAGGCAGCCGTGGCCGCGTTGACCGAGGCCGCGATCAGCGCGTACGGCCGCATCGACGTGCTGTGCAACAACGCCGGAATCATGGACACCATGGCCCTGCCCGCCGACATCCGGGTCGAGGAGTGGGAAAGGGTGCTGCGGATCAACCTGACCGGCACCTTCCTGGTCACCCATGCGGTCCTGCCACACCTGCTGCGCCAAGGTGGCGGGGCGATCGTCAACACCGCCTCGGAGGCCGGGATCCGCGGGGGCGCGGCGGGGGCCGCCTACACCGCGTCCAAGCACGGCGTGGTCGGCCTGACCCGCAGCGTGGCCTGGGCGTACGCGAAGGACGGCATCCGCTGCAACGCCATCCTGCCCGGCCCCACCATGACCAACATCGCCGCCAACGCGACCTTCGACCCCACCGGCGCGGCCCGGCTCAGCCCCGTGCTCGCCCTCGGCGAGCGGATCGCCAAGCCGGAGCAGATGGCCGCCGCGGCCCTCTTCCTCGCCTCGGACGCCGCCTCGTTCATCAACGGCGCGATCGTCCCCGTGGACGGCGGCTGGTCGGCGGGCTGAACCCGCTCTTTGCGGTCCATCGTTTAAGTCAATCATATGACTTAAACGATGGACCTACTGGTGCGCGGCTCGGTTCCGTTGCCGGGGTTCTACCGCGTGCGGACTTCGTGGTCGAGGTCGGCGGGGGCGCCGGCCGGCTGGGCGGTGGCGGCGCGGCGGCCCGGGATGGTCAGGACGATGAGCGCCGCCACCAGGGCCACACCGGCGCCGATGAGGAAACCGGCACGGAAGCCGGCCTCCGAGGGCAGCGTCACCGGCCCGAGCTTCACCGTCATGTTCGCCAGCACCGCCCCGAGCACGGCACTGGCGCACGACGTGCCGATCGCACGCATCAGGCTGTTGAGGCCGTTCGCGGCGGCCGTCTCGGTACGCGGCACGGCGCCCATGATGATCGAGGGCATGGCCGCGTAGGCGAAACCGATGCCGGCGCTGACCACGGCGGAGAAGATCAGCACACCCCACGCGTACCCCATCAGGGCCAGGGACAGGAGGTAACCGGAGGCGATGACGAGCGTGCCGAGCAGCAGGGACGTCTTGGGGCCCCGGGCCGCCGACAGGCGGGCCGCCACGGGCGAGGTCGCCATCATGACCAGCCCGGCCGGCGCCATCCACAGGCCGGCCTGGACCATGGACTGCCCCAGGCCGTACCCCGTGGCCGCGGGCAACTGCAGGAGCTGGGGCGTGATCAGCGACATCGCGTACATGGCGAAGCCGATGACGATGGAGGCCAGGTTGGTCATCAGCACCTGACGGCGCACGCTGGTACGCAGGTCGATCAGGGGCGCGGGCACCCGCAGCTCCCACCATCCCCACAGCAGCAGGATCACGGCCGCGGCGGCGAACATGCTCAGCGTGATGCCGCTGGTCCAGCCCCAGTCGCTTCCCTTGGAGATCGGCAGCAGGAGCAGCACCAGGCCCGCCGAGAGGCCCGCCGCGCCGACGAAGTCGAAGCGCCCCGGCGACTTGACCGGCGACTCCGGCACGATCAGGAAGATGAGCACGGTCATCAGCAGGCCGAGCCCTGCCGCCGCCCAGAACAGCGCGTGCCAGCTGACGTACTGGGCGACGAGCGCGGCGGCGGGCAGCCCGAGAGCGCCGCCCACGCCGAGCGAGGAGCTCATCAGTCCGATGGCCGCGCCGAGCCGCTGCGGCGGCAGCACGTCCCGCATGATGGCGATGCCCAGCGGGATCACGCCCATGCCGAGACCCTGCAGGGCGCGGCCGATCACCATGGGGAGCAACGAGTCGGCGGGTGCGCAGACGAAGGAGCCGATGGCCAGCAGGAGCGCGCTGGCGATCATGACGCGGCGCTTGCCGTACAGGTCGCCGAGCCGGCCCGAGACGGGCATCGCGACCGCGCCGGCCAGGAGCGTGGCGGTGATGGCCCAGAAGGCGTTGGCGGGCGTGGTGTGCAACAGGGTCGGCAGGGTGGCGATCAGCGGGACGATCAGGGTCTGCATCAGCGAGACCGTGATGCCGGCCGCCGCCAGCACGCTGATGATCGCCCCGCTACGTGGCGCGGCGCGTGTTGAACTCATCCGTTCTCCCAATCTCGCGAATATGTGCATGATGCATATGCTGTGTAGCCTACACAGCACAAGTGGCGAGATATCCTTGGCCCCGATGGGAGGCATCCGTGCGCGACGAGATCGCTGACATCGAGCGCGAGCTCATGCTCATCGGCCGCTACAAGGAGCTGGCGGCCACGGCCGCCGCCCCCGCGGAACGCCGGCTCGAACGCAGCAGCAGCTACATCCTGCTCAGCCGGCTCCAGGCCGAGGGGCCGCTGTCGATCGGCGAGCTCGCGCAGGCGTTCGGCCTCGACACCTCGACCATCAACCGGCAGACCGCCGTGCTGCTCCGCGACGGCCTGGCCGAGCGCATTCCCGACCCCGAGGGCGGCATGGCCCGCAAGCTCCGCATCACCGGGGAGGGGCTGCGCCGGGTCGCCGAGGAGCGCGCATATCGGCTCAACGGGCTGGCCGGCGTGCTGAAGGACTGGAGCCCGCAGGAGCTGGCCTCCTTCGCCGAGGGCTTGGCGCACTTCAACGCCAGCATCGCTCGATGATCATGCCGGGCCGGGCAAGACCGGAACGCCTGTGACGGTTGATAGAAAGCGCAAAAGCCGGAACGCTAGGCGGAAAACCTCCATATAAGGGGAAGCTTGTCCATGACGGATGATTCGCGCTCGTCGAATCCGGACCTTTCCACCAGGATCGACACCAGCAGGCCGCACCAGGCCAGGGTCTGGAACTACTGGCTGGGCGGAAAGGACAACTACCCGGCCGACCGGGCGCTCGCCGAGAAACTCCGCGAGATCTATCCGGGCATGGAGGACATCGCCCGGCACGCCCGGACATTTCTGGGGCGCGCCGTCCGATACCTGGCGGCGGAGGCGGGCATCCGGCAGTTCCTGGATATCGGCACCGGGTTGCCGACCGTGGACAACACCCATGAGGTGGCCCAGCGGGTGAATCCGACCAGCCGTATCGTGTATGTCGACAACGACCCCCTGGTGCTGCTCCACGCGCGAGCCCTGCTCACCAGCGACCCCCGGGGCGCCTGCGCCTACATCGAGGCCGACGTCCGCGACACGGACAAGCTCCTGGCGGTCGCGGCCGAGACACTGGATTTCAGCCGGCCGACCGCGCTCATGCTCCTGGGCGTGATGGGCACCATCATGGCCGATGATCAGGCGTACGCGCTGGTGAAGGAGCTGATGGGAGCGCTGCCGCCGGGCAGCTACCTGGTGGTCGAAGACGGCACGAAAACCGTCAAGCCCGACGCGGCCGCGGAGGCCGAGCGGCTGCGCGACAACGGTGAGGTGTACGAGTACAAGCTGCGTACCCCCGCGGAGATCGCCCAGTTCTTCGACGGGCTGGAGCTGGTGGAGCCCGGTGTCGTGTCGGTCTCCCATTGGCGGGTGGAATCCGACGTGTTCGGGACCCCCGCCGAGGTGGACGCGTTCTGCGGGGTCGCCCGCAAACCGTGACGGCCGACTGCCCCGCCGGCATGAGCGGAGAACGCGGCCGGCGCACGTGTGGCGGTAGCGATCAGGGGAACCCGTTCCAAGGTGAAGGTGGTCACGGTGTCGTCCTGGCGCGAGCTGGATGACGCGATCGGCGATGCCGGCCACGGCGACGGGCCGGCGCATGCGCACTCCACGCTGGTCTTTCGCGGGCTGGCGAGGAGCACGTACTCGCATGTGTCCGGTCTGGCGCGGCTGGAGGGCGACTATGCCGCCGTTGAATCACACCTCATCCGTAATTTCCGGAAATACGCGCATCGGGAGGCGCCGGGTCCGACCATCTGGGACTGGCTGGCCCTGGGCCAGCACCACGGTCTGCCCACGCGGCTGCTGGACTGGACCTTCTCGCCGCTGGTGGCGCTGCACTTCGTGACCGCGTCCTGGCCGGAGGAGGACGGGGTGCTGCTGGCGGTGGACAGCGCGGGCGCACACCGGCTGCTGCCACAGCCGCTGCGCCAGGCCCTCGACGCCGAGGGCGCGCTGCTCTTCACGACGGAGATGCTCGCCGAACACGCCTCCGACCTCACCTGCTTCGACCGGCTGGGCGGCGAGCGGCCGTTCCTGGCGTTCTTCGAGCCGCCGTCGCTGGACGAACGCGTGGTCAACCAGTCGTCGGTCCTGTCCGCGTTCTCGGGGCCGACGTACCAGCTGGAGCAGTGGCTGGAGGATCATCCGGACCTGTGGCGCGCATGGGCCATCCCGGCCCACGTCAAGGTCGAGATCAGGCAGCGGCTGGATCAGGCGAACATCACGGAGCGGGTGCTGCTGCCCGGGCTGGACGGGCTGGCGGACTGGCTGCGCCGCTACTACTCGCCCGCCGGGATCGGGTACGGGAAGACCGACGGCGGCGCGTCGATGACCGGGACCGAGAGCTTGCGGCGGCGCGAGGGCCGGATGGGCGGTTGAGCCCGGCGCGGAGCCGGTGCCACGCCCGCGTCCACCAGGGAATACGTGGCTTCTAGGCCGAACCTTGGTGCAGGGTCTACCTTCGCATGGATGACGGATGCCTGGTGGTGTGCCCATGGTCGTAGTAGGCGCACTCCGGTTAAGACCTTCGGATCCGTCAGGAGATGGCTATGGACCGGCTGGACGTCAACGTGGAGATCGCGGACCGGTGCGCCGTGGTGCGGGTGAACGGCGAGGTCGATCTGTCGACCGCCGGGTTGCTCGGGAGCGAGCTGGAGAACATCTGGCACGCCGACGGCCGTTGCCGCGTCGAAGTGGATCTGCGACAGGTGTCGTTCATGGACTGTGCGGGGCTGCGGGAGTTGCTCTACGCCAAGAGGCGCCTTCGGCAGCAGGGCGGGACGCTTACGCTCGTCAACTGCTCACCCCGAGTTGATCGGCTGCTGAAGATGGCCGGGCTCGACCACCGGCTCGACGCCGTACCCTGACAGATCTTTGAGACTCGCTTCGAAGACCGCAGCCTTTCGCCTGGCCGGCCGCTCAGCGTTGGACAGGCCACGCCCGAGCACCTCCTGACCTCACGAAGAATCCGCCGCGACACGTCGCCCAGATCCCTCCACCAGCCAATCGCGCACCGCAGACATATCTACCGATATGCCGGAAATCTCCCCTTTATCTGGGTAGGGGGATCAGCGCGAACATCTTGGCACTGGAGGGGTGAGACGAATGCTGACCATAGCGTTCGTGGCCCTCATGGTGATTCCGGTTGCGGCCCTGATGCTGCTGTTGGGCATGGCGGAGATCGAAGCCGCTCTCTTCAACGGTCCTGAGGGCTCCGCCCCGGATGGCGACGAGGAAGGAGATTCGGCCAGAGCGCCACCACGGCGAAACGGCGAGAAGTGAGGCGAGGAGCCGGTCCAGACGGCCCGGCAAGTCACCGTGGTGCCCGTACGCCGCCGCCTCGTCAGCCTGCGCGGGATCATCCAGACCGCACCGAGGTGCGAATGCCGATCACCTGCAACATGCCAGGCTCGTAGGAGCCCCCCTGGTTGCGAACGATCACGCCGAGTCGGTTTGGCCGCATCGCGGGGTGGCGTTCGGCGGTCGCTGCCGAGGCCATTGGTCTGCGTCGAAGCGCAGGATGATGTTGACCTGAAGTGGACTGCCCGATCCGGACGGTGAGCCGGCGGTCAGGACGGATCACGAGCGGCTGGGCCGGGTGTTCGCCATCCTCAGTGGGCGTCCCTTACCGCGCAGCTGATCACGCGGTGCCGTCCGCGACTCGTGGTACTGCGGCCATCAGAAGGCGCTTGTCCGGTTTGCCGTTCGGCGTCAGCGGCGCCTCGTCGATGACGGTGATGGTCGCCGGCATGCATGCATCACCGAGCTGCTCACTGACCAGCGTCCGCAGCGAACCGAGGTCGAGGGCCCTGCCCGCCACTGGTACCACGAATGCGTGCACCGCCTCGCCGGTGTCCTCGTCCGGGGCGCCGACCACGTACGCCTCCGCGATGTCAGGAGAGGTGGCCAGGGCCCGCTCGATCGGGCCGGCGTAGTAGAGGTTCGCGTTGACGATGATGACGTCCCGCGTCCGCCCGACCAGGTACAGTCGCCCGTCCTCGTCGAAGTGGCCCAGGTCACGGGTGCGCACCCATCCGTCGATGAACACCTCCGCGGTCTGCGCGGGCTCGGCCCAGTAGCCGATGGCCTGCGCAGGTGTGCGGACGTACAGTTCGCCGTCGACACCGGCCGGGACCTGCTTGCCGCCCGCGTCCCGGATCACGACGTCGATGACGTCAGGCGGGAACCCGACCGACGGCGGGACATCCGAAGGTTCGGCCATGGAGATCGTGCCGGTCTCGGTCTGCCCGTAGCCCTGGAACACGACCGGGCCGAGGACGTCGAGCGCCTCGCGCAGCCGGGACGCCTCCAGCGGCGACCCGGACACCATGAGCGCCCGGAGGCTGCTCAGGTCGGCCGGGGCGCTGCGCTGGGCGGCGACGAGTTTGTACAGGCGGGGCACGGTGATAACGCTGGCGGTCGCCCGATATTTGGTGATCGCGTCGGGGAACGCAGGCGGGTCGGCGGCGACCATGGTGCCGCCCGCGGCGAGCGTGAGGACGCCGTACTCCATCATCACCTGGCTGCTCAGCGACCCGAACACGAGGTAGCGCTTCAGCCGGGACGCCAGTTCCCGGATCGCCGGTGGCCACGCCGCCGGCCGGGCGGTCCAGGCCGCGTTCATGGCGGCGTAGGTCTGCGCGCATGCCTTCGGCGTGCCGGTGCTGCCGCTGGTGTAGATGAGCCGGGCGACGTCGTGCGGCCGGCCGGACAGGTGCAGCGGGCCGCCCTCGTCGGGTGCGGCCAGCAACTCGGAGACGGTCAGCGTGTGCGGCGCGTGCTCTGGCCCGGTGGCCGCGTCGGTGACGACCGCGGCGACGTCCTGGTGGAGCACGTGGCGCAGCCGGCTGTCGGACAGCCCGGGCCGCACGCCGACGACCCGGGCTCCCACGGCGTAACCGGCGATCATCGCGGCGAACGCTTCAGGGGTGACGCCGAGCATCATGGCGAGGCCGTCCCCGGGCCCGATGGCCGCGGCGCGCAGCCCGGCCGCGAACCGCCGTACGAGGCCGAGCATCTGCGCGCCGGTGACAGTACGGGCGCCGTGCTCGAAGACGGGCCGGTCCCCGGCCGCGGCCAGGAGGTCCAGAACGGACCGCGGGTACGGCTCAGCCGGCATCGGCAAGGCATTCCTTGACGAAGACGGCCAGCGGCTGCTGATGCACCGCCGGCAGGTCCCACCGGTTCTCCAGGTTCTCCGCGAGGTGGTGGACGCCGGCCGGCGCGTCGTCGCGGTAGTACCGCACCACCGGGTGCAGGTAGCTCGCGTCGTGGGCGTTGGCGGCGTCGTTCTCGGCGACCCGCGGGACCGAGATGTCGAACGGGTCGACGGCGTCATGATCCGGCCCGTACTCCAGGGTGACGACGAACCTGTGGCCGGCCTGGCCGAGCCCGCCGTCGGCGACATACGCCACGGGGACTTCCTGCTGGTACAGCGCGGTGGCGCCGTTGTTTACGGTGATGACGTCGCCGAGCACGCCGAACTGCTGCCACAGCGCCGAGGAGCGGTTGACCCGGGCGATGATCGCGTCACTGATCGCGTCCGGGGCCGGCTCGACCTTCTCAGCCGGCCAGATCTCGCCATGGTAGCGGGTGGCCAGGATCCGGTAGAGCGCACGCACCCCGTACCGGAAGCCGTGGATGAACCCGCTGGTGGACTTCTTGAAATCGCGTTGCTGGGTGAGCGTGCCGGCGAAGTACAAACCAGGCACGGTGGTCGACTCGTACGTCGGCGTCTGCTCGGGGAAACGGTCGTTGATGACCAGCGCGGGCCGGCAACTGTCGTCGAACGCCGAGGCATCGAACCGGAAACCGGTGCACACGATCACCCGGTCGTAGAACAGTTCGCGCAGTGCTTCCACGGTCCGGACGTAGCGGAACATCACCCGGTAACGACCGTCGTCACGGCGTTCGATGCTTTCCACCGTGCCGTCGAGTACCGAGTTCTGGGATTTCAGCTGGTAGGTGTCGAGGAAATTGTTGTTCACCGCGCGTAGGTGCCCGACGTAATGGGACTGCCAGGCCAGCTTGACGGAGTGCGGCCCGGCGACGTGAATGACCGCGGCCTTTTCCATGAGGGCCTCGGCGGTCTCGAATCCGGAATTGCCTTTGCCGATCACCAGGACCTGCTGGTCGACGAAGGAGCTCGGGTCGGTCTCGAACGTGTCGTAGCGTTCCGCGGTCTCGATGCCGGGGATCGGCGGGATGTACTGCTGCGAGACGCCGGTGGCCACCACCAGTCGCCGGCCGCGCCATGAGCGTCCGCTGCGGTCGGTGGCGGTGAACCCGTCGTCGTCCCGGCTGATCCGGACGACGTCGGTGTCGTAGTGCACCCGGACTCCGGTGGCCGACGCGAAGTCGGACAGGTAACGCACGAGATCGTCGGCCTGCGGAAAGTACCGCTCGCTGTAGCGGGTGAACAGCAGCTCAGGATCGTCGCTCAGCAACGAGTTCCAGTCCATCCGCAGCCGCAGCTCCGGGTCCTCGTACCCGGTGTGCACCTTGTTGATGGAGATCAGCTGGCGGTGCCGCGGGAACCGGGTGAAAAAGCTGCCCGGCCCGGCTCCGCGCTCCAGGACGACATAGTCATGACCGCTGCGTTCCAGCAATGCGGCGAGCTGTAGCCCGCCGGCCCGGCCCCGATGATCATGTAGTCATGCACCATGATGTGAAAGCTATGGATCAATTCTCAGAGGTTTCTGAGAATTCGCTTCTATGGTCCAGACATGCCCGCCGTCGACGGCTCCGTCAACCTCAGCGCCCCGCTACGCCCCGCCGACCTGCACCGCGCCGCGACGCCGGTGCCTGTCGTGGTCGACGAGGCCGTCCGCAGCCGCGTCCAGCGCGGCCGCGACTACCTTCGCAACGTGCTGAGGGAGGAGGAGCGTCCGGTCTACGGCGCGACCACCGGCTTCGGCGCCCTGGTCGGGTTCCCCGGCCGGGAGGAGGAGGCGGACCAGTGTGACAACACCCTGGCCCACCTCGGTGCCGGGCAGGGGCCGGAGCTGCCCCATGAGGTGAGCCGGGCCGCGATTCTCGTGCGCGTCTGGTCTCTCGCGCAGGGCGTGTCCGGGGTTTCCGCGCACGTGGTCGACGGGCTCGCCGCGATGTTCGCCACGACGTTCGTCCCGGCGGTCCCCCGCTACGGTTCGGTCGGCGCGAGCGGAGACCTGATCCCGCTCGCCTACGCCACCCAGGCGCTACGTGGCCGGGGACAGGCGTATGCCGACGGCCGGCGGATGCCCGCGGCCGAGGCGCTCCACCATGCCGGGCTGACCCCGTTGACGCTCGACGGCCGGGACGCCCTCGCGCTCGTCAACGGCACCTCCCTCACCACCGCCGCAACCGCCCTGGCTCTGGACAGCATCCGGTCCTCACACCGCGCGATACAGGCGCTCACCTGTCTGCTGGTCGATCTGCTCGGCTGCGACCCGGGCTTCCTCAACCCGCGCTTACTCGACGCCTATGGCCATCGCGGCGCGGTCGACGTCGCCGACGGCATGCGCAAGACCCTTGCCGGGATCAGCCCGGCCGGCACCCGCGCGCTGCAGGAGCCGTACAGCATCCGCTGCTCGCCCCAACTGCTGGGCGCCGCCGAGGACGCCCTGCGCTACGTCGACGGTGTCGTCGAGGCCGACCTGTCCAGCGTCAGCGACAACCCACTGTTCTTCCCCGATGACGACCTGGTCGTGCACGGCGGCAACTTCTTCGGACAGCCGGCCGCCTTCGCCTCCGACGTCCTGGCGATGGTTACCGCTCAGCTCGGCAACCTCGCCGAGCGGCAACTCGACCTCCTCGTCGACCCGGCCCGCAATGGCGGCCTGCCCCCGATGCTCGCCGCCGGACCTGGCCGCCAACACGGGATGCAGGGCGTACAACTCGCCACCACCGCGTTCGTCGCCGAGATCCGCCACGCCGCCGTACCGGCCGGCATGCAGAGCCTGCCGACCAACCTGCACAACCAGGACGTGGTGCCGTTCGGCACCCAGGCCGCCCTTCGCGCCTACGACATGGCCGCGCTGCTGCGCCTGCTCTGCGGCTCGCTGGCGGTGGGACTGCGGCAGGCAGCGTACGTCGGCGCGCGCCGCCCCACGGCCCCGGAGTGTGCGGCGCTCCTCGATGCCCTGGTCGAGGCGATCCCTGCGGTCGATCCCGACCGCCCGTTGGACGCCGATGTCCGCAAGGCCGCCGACCTGCTCACCGCAGTACTTCCGAGCTGGTACCACCGGTCGGCGATGGCATCGGGGTCGCCTTCGCCTCCGCCGGGGACGATCGGGACGCCCACGCACACATGGCCGACGTAGACGCCCTCGGCGGCCAGGTCGCCCTGGATGGAGGTCGCGCCGGCGCCCTGCCCATCACGTGGTGGAGCAAGAGCCCGAGGTCGGTCAGCTCGTACGTGACCGTGACCGGCACCGTCGGCGTCACGGTGCGGGTGACCAGCCCATCGCGCTCAAGGGAGCGCAGCGTCTGGGTGAGCATCTTCTGGCTGATCCCGGCCAGCCGGCGAGGAGTTCCCCGTCCTTCCCCAGCGTGCCGGCCACATATCGGGACCAAGTGTCAGCGTGTTCGGGCGTCACTTCTGCACACGCTGGTGGTCATCGACAGCATGGGCCTGTGGATCGATGATGTCCGGGTGGAGGACTTCGTTCGAAGCTTCCGCAAAAGCGAAGGAGCTCCCCATGCCGCTCGATCCCGACGCCCAGGCCCTGGCTGAAGCCCTCGACGCCCTGCTACCCGGTCCGCTGCACAGCCTCGGCGTGGACGGCGCCCGTGCCTTGGCCGAGCAACTCGGCGAGCAGAGCACGCCACCGCCCCCGCTGCACCTCGTCGAGCAGCGTACGATCCCCGGCCCCGCCGGGGAGATTCCCGTCCGCGTCTACCGCCCGAGCCCGGAGACTGATCTTCCAGTTCTCCTCTACTTCCACGGCGGCGGCTGGACCATCGGCACCCTCGACGGCGTGGAGGGACTCTGCCGCACGCTGTCGGAGAAGGCCCACTGTGTGGTCGTGTCCGTCGACTACAGGCTGGCCCCAGAGCACAAGTTCCCGGCCGCCGTCGAGGACTGCTACGCGGCCCTCGAGTGGGTGGCGGCCCATGCCGGCGAGATCGGCGCCGACGCCGGCCGGATCGCCGTCGGCGGCGACAGCGCCGGCGGCAACCTCTCCGCCTCGATCTCCATCCTCGCCCGCGACCGGAACGGACCACAGATCGCCCTCCAGCTCCTGGTCTATCCGGCCACGGAATATGCCGTCGAGCGGGCATCATGGCGCGAGCACGCCACGGCGTCCTTGTTGACGGCCGAGGACGTCCTCTGGTTCTGGGGCCACTACCTCCGGGACGAGGCCGACCGCTCCGATCCGCGCGCCACTCCCTCCAACGCGCCCTCGCTGGCCGGCCTGCCTCCGGCGTTCGTCCTCACCGCCGAGTACGACCCCATCCGCGACGATGGCGAGCAGTACGCTCAGCGGCTGCGTGAGGCCGGAGTGCCGGTCATCGCTAAGCGGTATCCGGGGGTCTTCCATGGCTTCTTCACCATGGTGGGGCTGCTGGGCAAGACGAAGGAGGCGCTGGAGGACGCGGCCGCTCAGCTCAACGACGCGTTCGCACGTCCTCGCGCCGAAGGCTGAGCCCAGGCCTCGCGGCCTTCCTCGGCCGCGACGGGGAAGACCAGGGCGGCGACCTGGTCGTCGTCGTAGTGCTTGCGCACCTGGGCCCAGGTCTCGCCGGACACGCCATGGTGGGCGTCGTCGAGCCGGGTGCCCTCCTCGGTGAGCGCCGGCGTGGACGACAGCATCGCCACCATCGACTCCGAACCGTCTGCCACGAAGACAGCAGAGCGAAGAAAAGTTGGCCGGAGTTGTCGAGATGGTCGTCATGCCTCCGACAGAAGGGGTGAAGGCAACGGCACACCAACCATGGAGACGTCGATGACCAGCCCCACCGCCACCACCGCTCCCGGCACCTCGATCCGCCGCCGTACCCGGACCGTGCTCACCTGGGTCGTCCAGGTCGCGCTCGCCGCTCAGTTCGCCGCCGGCGCGCTGCTGAAGCTCGTCGGCGACGCGCAGATGACGGCCATGTTCGCCGAGATCGGCGCGGGCCAGTGGCTGCGGGTCGTCGTCGGCGTCCTCGAACTCGCCGGCGCCGCCGGACTGCTCGTGCCGCGGCTGGCCCGGACGGCCGCCGCCGGCCTCGCCGGCCTGATGCTCGGCGCCACCGTGACCAACGTCGCGGTGCTCGGCATCAGCCCGGTGATGCCGCTCGCGTTCCTGCTGCTCGCCGCCGCCATCACCGTACTGCGCCGCCACCCGCGCTGACCCCGCCACCCCCGGCTTCATCAGGAGAGCTCAGGCGAGATGGGCACATGAGGCACGTTGAATCGAACGCGCGTCGTCGGCATGGCGCACGTCTGCCGGCATAGTTCTCGGCATCGGCAGGTGAGGGTGCTGTCCTATGTCGCGGTGGCCGGCCAGGTGGTCCACGCGCGCTCGTCGGCATAGGTCTCGGGAGTGATGCCGAGGGCGGCCAGTGCCCCGCCGGAGTAGGCGCGGTTGTAGGTGCCGGCCCAGGCGATGGCCTGCGCGGGGGTGGCCCGGAGCCAGATCGCGGCGGCATCGTCCAGGTGGAGGGTGCTGCTCGACCGCCCTGAGCCGCCTGCCCACAGGCCGGCCGAGCAGGGAGGTCAGATCAACTCGTACACCGCACGCACCCGCATGGTGACCGTGCCCTGGCCGGGGCTGATGAATGACGCGTCCGCCTGCGCGAACCGGGGCGCCGGCGTGTCTGCCTCCTCCTCCTCCAGCTTCACGACCCGGCCCAGCCGCCGGCCGCTGAGCGCCGCGTACGCCTGGCCCTTGGCCAGCGCGTCACGGTACGCCGCCGCGCGCGCCTGCGCTATGAGCGGCTCGATCTTGGAGACCTCGAAGGAGATACCGTTGATCCTGACGTCCTCCCCCACGGCCGCGACCGCGTCCACGACGGCGTCGGCCCTCGACAGGTCGCGCAGCACCACCTCCACGTTCTGCGACGCCCGGTACCCGGCGATCTTGGTGCCGTCCGGCTGATAGTCCGCCCCGAAACCCAAGCCGCTCGTCTGCACGTCGGTCTTGGCGACGCCGGCCTTCAGAAGGGCGTCGGCGAGGCTGGCCCGGGCGCTCTTCACGGACGCGAACGCCTCCGCGGCCGCGCCCTTGCGCACCTCCACACCCACGTACAGGCGCATCGTGTCAGGCGTCGCCGTGACGCTGCCACGCCCGACGACGGTGATCTCGGCCCGCCCGCCCAGTACCTCGGACGGCGCGGGCGCGGGCTCGGAATGGGCCAGCGCGGGAGCGGCAGGCGCTCCCAGAAGGGCAAAGGCCGCGCAGGCCATTGCGACACACAACTTGGTCATGCGCACAGGGCACCACCGGCCGGGCCGCACGCCGCGCCATCCACTCCCGGCGCGGGCGAGACTTGACCGAGCTGGGGCCGAGGCAGGGCAGCGGCGAAGGCCTTCTTTGCCCCGGCCATGTCTCGGCATCCCGGCCATAAGCGCGCCGCGCGGCAGGCGAGATGGAGGGACACGCCTCCATCGGGTGCCACCGGAATACGGCTGGTCCCGCAGGCCCTACTTCCGAGGCTCGCGCACCTCAGTCTGCTCGTCCAGCAGCGCGCGGGCCTGCCCGTACGATAGGCGGGCGGCCGGCCGCGGGTTTCACCGTGCGGAGGCAGCAGCCCTGCCCAGGCCATGGGAGGCGACCAGCTGCGCACTGCCGTCGGCCAGCCGGTAGGACAGGCCCGCCACGGCGAGGCGGCCGGCGGCCACCTGCTCGGCCAGGACGCGGGAGCGATCCAGCAGCAGGTCGACGGTGTGCCGGATGTGCTCGTGGAGGATCTCCTCGGCCTGGTCGTGTCCGGCGGCGCGGGCCGCCAGCACGCTCGGTGTCACCCGCTCGACGACGTCACGGACGAAGCCGGCGGGCGCCCTGCCGCCGTCGGCGGCGGCGCAGGCAGCGGCGATGGCCCCGCACGAGTCATGGCCCAGGACCACGACCAGCGGGCAGTCCAGCACGCTCACCCCATACTCGATGCTGCCCAGCACCTCCGAACCGACCACATGCCCGGCCGTGCGGACCACGAACAGATCACCCAGTCCCCGGTCGAAGATGATCTCGGCGGCCAGCCGGGAATCGGAGCACCCGAACAGCACCCGCGAAGGGACTCTGAGCCGGTGCGGTCTCGGTGCGGCGCGCGGCGTCCTGGTTGGGGTGCTCCGGCGAGCCGGTGACGAACCGCTGGTTGCCGTCCAGCAGCATCTCGAAGGCATCATCGGGAGTCAGCCTCAGTATCTCGGTCATGGCCGCAGGCTACTGGTATCAGGCTACGGCCGGCCCTCCCTGCCGCCCTCAACGATGAAACCCGGCCGGTCGTCGCTGAACTCCGCCAGCCCCGCCCCTGCGCAGCGTGTCGCGAATCCGGCCGGCGTCCCGGTCCCGCTCGCTCGCTGTCTGGCCGGACCGGCGGGCAGCCTGCAGTTCCGCGACGGCGGTGTCCAGGCCGACGAGCGCCACGCTTATCCCTCAGAACGGCGTGACGTGCTGAGGTGGCACCGCGGCGTTCCCGCCGGCCCGAGCCACCGCAGGCCTCACATGGCTTCTCCAGCGCGCCGAGCATCTCCGCCCAGAACTCAGTGTGATTCACGTGGTACGGCGTGTCACCCGTAGGGCCACGCGCACTTGCTGGAGGAGTCGGGCGAAACGGCGGCGGCCGCAGCGGAGTACCGCGCCGCCGCCAGGCGCACCACCAGCTTCCCGAGCAGCGCTACCTGCTGACCCGCGCCGCCCGGCTCGACGCGCTGCCACGAAGCGACACCCTTGAGGTTCCTCTCCACGCGGTGGCGCGACGAGTTTCACCAACTGGGTGTTTATCCCCTTGTCAGTATTTGGGTAATACGTTATGTTCTGCGCCATACGTCCGGTTTGTGCCGGTCGTGTTTTGACCATCGCATGACATCACAGGCCCACCTGTGACCGCTGAGTCCGCC
>NZ_JBQHCV010000014.1:0-292833 GCF_052068215.1 Nonomuraea sp. H19
CCCCGCACCACCTGGACCCAATGGAGCTGGGGCGCCGCCCGCCGCGTCCCCCTGGACGCACTGCAACCCGGAGACCTGCTCTTCAGCAAAGGCCTGGGACACATGGGCATGTACGCCGGCAACGGAAAAATGGTCCACGCACCCCAGACCGGAGACGTCGTCAAAGTCGTCGACCTCGACGACTACTGGCGCAACCGCCTGCTCGGCGCAATTCGCCCATGACAGACCCCCTCTACCCGGAGGCATCGCCGGGTCCGCCACCCGACGGCGGCGGATCCGGCTACCGGCAGGTCAAGCGTCCACGACGCCGCAGCCCGCCGCCTCCATGGCCGCCCGGACCCGCCCCTCGTCGACGGGGCCGTCGGTAAGGATGCTCACGCGCGCTTCCGCCGGATCGACGTCCACACCGACGACTCCCGGCACCTGGATGAGCTCCAGCTTGACGGCGGCCAGACAATGCTCGCACGTCGCCGGTGACAGGCCGGTGACGCGGTAGGCGACAAGACTGTACGCAACGGTGATCAACCGGATCCCTCCTTCTCGTTCACGGCGATGGTGTTTCGCCTCACTGGAAGGCATCGTGCTGCACGGCAGGCGACGATGGAGGACAGAAAGGCTTCCGAAGTAGGACATGGCGGAAACCGGAACCTTTTGCCGACAACGGGCCAGATGTGTCAATCTTCACCGTTGACTGACCCAGTTTGGAGGGAGTCCGGTGGACGGCGGGCCGCTTTCCGCGAATGACAGTGTCGCGCGTTCTCTGTACGCCCGCATGCACGAGCGAGGCGAGTCGCTGCCCGAGGCCGCGCAAGAGCTGTGCCTGGCGGCGGCGGACATCGACCGGGCCCGCGACCAGCTCGCCCAGCTCAACCTGCTGAATCCGGAAACGCAGAGCGCCGCCGACGTGACCGCCGCGCTCAACCGAAGCCTGCAAAACAGCCATCGACTGCTCGACAGCCTCGTCGAGCAGCACGTCAGGACGGCCGTGCTGGCCAGGCACTACCTCGACGTGTCCGAACAGGCCGCCGGTCACGCACACGTCGAGTTCTTCGCCTGGCCCGACCGCCGCGAGCACCTGTTCGAGCGCATCGACGAGCTGGCCGAACTGGCCGAGCACGAGGTGCTCGGCATGCACCCCGCCGCCCCGTGGACGCGTGAATCCCTGGAGGCCGGCCTGGCCCGCAGCGCAACGAACCTGCGCAACGGCGTACGAGTGCGTGCCCTGCACGCGCAAATCGCCCTGTCGAATCCCCTGATACGCGAATATCTGGGCCGATGGCGACAGCACAGCATCGAGGTACGGGTGACCCCGATGATCCCCACACGCATGCTCATCTACGACCGCAGGACCGCCGTCGTCCAGGCCGACCCCGAGGACCTGCACGCAGGCAGCATCCTGATCCGCGGCGGCAGCGTGGTGAAATCCCTCGCGGCGATCTACGACTATTGCTGGACGACCGCCTCCGAGCCCGAGGACGTGCCCCGGGCGGCCGACGGTGGCGCACTCACCGAGCAGCAGCGCGCAGTGCTGCGCATGCTGGCCGCCGGTGCGAAGGACTCCGCTATCGCCCGCAGCATGGGCGTCTCCACGCGTACCGTCACCCGTCTGGTGAGCGAGCTGACGGCGATGCTGGGGGCGAACAGCCGCTTCCAGGCGGGCGTGCGGGCGGCACGGCTCGGCTGGCTCGACGCCGGCTGAACGGCAAACGGCCGATCGCGCCTCATCGAGGACGGTCTAGAAGGGTAGGAGAAGGCCATGGCTTCCGCGCCCAGAAGGGAACGGCTGCGCCGATACTGGGATCGTCACGCGGCCTCCTACGACGAGCAGATGGGCTTCTTCGACCGGCGCTTGTTCGGCGACACGCGCCCGTGGATCTGCTCCAAGGCCACCGGCGACGTGCTCGAGGTCGCCATCGGGACCGGCCTCAACCTGCCGTTCTATCCCGAAGGCACCCGCCTGACCGGCATCGAGTGGAGTCCCGCCATGCTGGCCCGTGCCCGGCTACGCGCGGCCGGTCTCGGGCTCGATGTGGACCTGCGGGAAGGCGACGCCCAAGCGCTGGAATTCGACGACGGCAGCTTCGACTCGGTCGTCTGCACGTTCTCACTCTGCTCGATCGCGGACTATCGCAAGGCGATCGACGAGATGATCCGGGTGCTCCGTCCAGGTGGCGCTCTGCTTCTGGCCGACCACGTCGCCGCCTCGCCCTGGGCGGCCCGCGCCGTACAGCGTTTGCTGGAGCTCGTGACCGTCCCGATGGCCGAGGAGCACTTCCTGCGCCGCCCGATCAGCCACGTCCGCGAGCGCGGTCTCACCGTCGAGCAGCACGACCGGTTCAAGCTCGGCATCGTGGAACGGCTCGTCGCCCGGCCTCCAGCCGCATGACGGCCCATGTGTGCGGTGCACTACGACTCTCGAGGTCTCGCATTCACGGGGTGACGGCCGGGCAGCGCGGATCACGCGGACGTCTTGACCGGCGGGGTCCCGCCGCGCCCTCGGCCCTTTCCTCAAAGGAGCTCCACCGAAGTGCGGCGGGATATGGGAGTAGTACAGGCCGGCCCGCGGTGACGTGCGGAAAGCGGCTCTAGCGCTGTCCCGCGAGCCACTCGTCGAAGGTCGTCGGCGCGATGCGGGCGCCGTCGCCGGGCAGCAGCACGTTGCCGGCCATCGACGGCCCGAACAACGCCGACCACGTCGGCACGAGCTTCACCTCTCGCCCGCGCGCCCGGTGGGTGCGCCGGGCCATGTCGACGAGGTCCTGCGGCTCGGGCCCCGCGACGTCCACGTAGCGCCCCCTCGGCTCACCCACCGCGATCTCGGCCAATATGCCCGCCACGTCCGTCGGCGCGATCGGCTGTACGAGCAGCGGTGCGATGGTGGCGACACCGTCCTGCTCGGTCCAGTCCACCACCATCGCGGCGAAATCGTGGAACTGCGTGGCCGGGACGATCGTCCACGGCACCGGTCCGGCGGCTATCAGGCGTTCCTGCTCCCGCTTGCCCGCATAGTGCGGGTTGCCATCGACCTTGCCGATCCCGACGATCGAGAGCAGCACGTGGTGCCTGACGCCGGCCCGCTCCTCGGCAGCGAGCAGGTTGCGCGTGGCGGCGGCGAAATACGCCACCGCCTCGTCCCGACCGGTCGCCGGGCCGTTGGTGACGTCGATGACCGCCTCCACCCCGGTGAGGGCGTCGTCGAGCCCGTCACCGGTCACGAGGTCCACGCCGAGCGAGCGGCTGATGCGTACGACGTCGTGCCCGTCCCGGTCGAGGGCGGCGACGGTCAGGGACCCGATGTTCCCGGTCGCGCCGGCGACTGCGATCCGCATGATGATCTCTCCTTCACTCCGATACGCCCCGACCATATCTCGGACTAAATAGATCCTCAATATCTGCGATATGCTGGACCCCGTGAAGCTGCCTGCGAGCACCGAATGGCTGTTGCACTGCGCCACGACGCTGGCGCAACTCGAGCCTGGAGCCACCGCGGCGGCCGCGCAGCTCGCCGATTACTACGACCTCCCCTCGCCCTATCTCGCCAAGCAGTTGCAGGCGCTCGTCAAGGCCGGGGTGTTGTCGGCGACGACGGGCCCGCGGGGCGGGTTCCGGCTCGGCCGGCCGGCTTCCGAGATCACGCTGCTGCACATCGTGGAGGCGGTCGACGGCGCGTCCTCGCCGTACGAGTGCCGCGAGATCCGCCAGCAGGGGCGGGGCGCGTTGCCGCCGGAGGAGTGCCGGCGCGTCTGCATCCTCGCCGCGAAGATGCGCGAGGCGCACGACGCGTGGCGGCGCAGCCTCGACGGGGTCTCGCTGGCCGACATCCTCGCCGCGCTGCCCCCGGCGGCGCCGGCCCGGACCCGGTCACGGCTGGCGAGCACGACGCGCCCTGCGCCCTCGTAGCTGCATGCGCGAATAACCGGGCGGGTCACGCACCGCCCGGCTCGGCGGCCCGCTCCCACATCGACTTCATCTCGGCGAACCCCTGCTCCATGATCCCCACCATGGCCTCCCGGGCCCGCTCGCCGTCGCGCCGCTGGATCGCCTGGGCCACGTCGGTGTGCAGCTGCAACGCCTGCTCGTCCGGGTAGTGAGGCATCAGGTGGTAGTGGTGACGACCGGCAAGCACCTCGGCGACGATCAGTTGCAGTTTCGCGAACATCTCGTTGCCGGAGGCGTCCAGCACCCGCCGGTGAAAGTCGATGTCCAGGGTGAGGAAACGCGCCTCGTCACCGGCCTTCCCAGCGGCCCACATCCTGGCCGCGAGCCCGACCAACTCGCTCGCCTCGTCGTCGTCGATCCGCTCGGCGGCCAACCAGGCGGCATGCGGCTCGATCGCGGTCCGTAGCTCGGTGATCGAGCGCATCTGCGCCATCCGCCCGTCCGAGGCGAGCCGCCAGCGGATCACCTGCGGATCGAAGACGCTCCACGCCTCGGCGGGCTGGATCATGATTCCGACCCGGCGCCGGGTCTCGATGAGTCCCATGGATGCGAGCACCCGCAGCACCTCGCGGATCACCGAGCGGGAGACCTGATAGCGGTCGACCAGGTCTTCGATGCTCAGGACGGAACCGGCGGCCACGTCGCCGCTGGAGATGGCGGTGCCGAGGTGGTCGAGGACGCGTGCGTGCAGCCCAGCCTCGGCAGGGGCGTGCCGGCTGAGTGGGCCCCCTGGGGAGGACTGATTCACAGCACAAAGCATATCAGTTGGAGGCTTACCCTTGAATAAGTCAGCTTTTTTCTCCTAGCATCCCAGCATTAAGCAGATGTTACGAGAGTGTGGCGCTCTTCCGGGGGGCGGCGGCCATGCCAGAAAGGCGAGATGACGTGCGACGTCGATCGATATCCGGTACATCTCTGGCCGTGGTTGTCGCCATGGGCCTGGCCGCCTGTGGCGGTGGCGGCGACGGCGGCGCGTCCAAGACGGTCCGGGTCACCCTGGCCAACCACGTGTGGACCGAGAACATCAAGCAGGCACTGCCCGAGTTCGAGAAGCAGACCGGGCTCAAGGTCGAGATCACTCAGCTCGGCGAGGACCAGCTCTCCGACCAGTACAACGTCAAGCTGAACGCCGGCTCATCCGACATCGACGTGATGATGTACCGCCCCCTGCAGGAGGGGAGGCTCTTCGCCAAGAACAAGTACCTGGCCGACCTGTCGGCCCAGGTGAAATCCACGACCTGGGACTTCAGCGACTTCCAGGCCGGCCCGGTGGAGGCCACCACGTACGAGGACAAGCCGGTCGGCGTCCCGATCATCACCGAGCAGGAGGTCCTCTACTACCGCAAGGACCTGCTCGCCAAGGCCGGCCTGAGCGCACCGCCGAAGACCCTCGACGAGCTGAAGGCCGCCGCCGCCAAGGTCAAGGCGGCCGACCCGGGCGTCGCCGGCTTCGTCGCCCGTACCGGCAAGTCGGCGGCGGTCACCCAGTTCTCCAGCTTCCTTTACAGCTTCGGCGGCGACTTCGTCGACAGCAGCGGCAAGGCCGCGGTCAACAGCGACGCGGCCAAGCAGGCGTACGCCTACTACGGTGGGCTGATCAAGGACTCCGGCCCGGCGAACGTCAGCACCGACATGGGCTGGCCCGAGGCGATGGCCATCTTCACCCAGGGCAAGGCCGCTTTTTACACCGAGGCGAACTCGCTCTACAAGAACGCCACCGACCCGGCCAAATCCAAGATCTCGGACAAGGTCGGCTTCGCGCCGTTCCCGGCCGGTCCGAGCGGGTCGAAGCCGTACAACATCCCGTCGTGGGCACTGGGCATCAACTCCAGCTCTGAGAACACGGGCAACGCCTGGAAGTTCATCGAGTGGGCCACCAGCAAGGAGCAGACGCTCGCCCAGCAGAAGTCCGGCGTGCCGGGCGCCCGTAGCTCCGTCTGGGCCAACCCGGAGGGCACCTCGACCTTCCCGAAGGACCTGGCGGAGGCGATCGCGGCCAGCACCAAGGCCGGGGTGGGGCATGACCGGCCGCTGGTCGTGAAGGTCGCCGAGGCCCGCGAGATCGTCGGCCAGCCGATCGTTGACGCGATCACCGGCAAGGACGCCGCGGCGGCCGCTGACACGGCCGGCGCAGCGTTCCAGAAGTTCCTGGACGACGAGGCGAAGTAGGCGGCACACGCGGGTGGCGGGATTGCGCGCCCGTCACCCACGTACCCCGCAGGCCCGCCCACCCCTGGAGACCTCATGGCAACGATCACTACCACCAAGACGCCGCGCAGCGCCCCCGCCGCCCCCGATACGCCCGGCTGGGTGCGCTGGGTCAATGACCACCGCAAATGGCTCTTCGCCGCGCCCGCGATGACCTTCGTTGCCGCGCTGCTCGTGTTCCCACTGGCCTGGACCGGCTACCTCAGCCTGACCGACGCCGAGGGATCCGTCCGCGCGGAGAGCGAGTTCGTGGGCTTCCAGAACTACCTCGACGTCCTCTCGGACACCGACCGGTTCTGGCCCGCCGTCGGGCGGACCGCCACGTTCACCGTCGTGGCGCTGCTGTTCGAGGTGGTCCTCGGGATGGCGATCGCGCTGCTGCTCTGGCGGCCGTTCAAAGGGCAGAGATGGGTCCGGGTCGCCATCCTGATGCCGCTCGTCGCCACCCCGGTCGCGGTCGGCATGATGTGGCGGCTCATCTTCGACCCGAACATCGGCCTGGCCAACCAGGTCCTCGGCTGGGTCGGCATCGGGCCGCAGCCGTGGCTCGCCGGCCAGCACTCGGCCCTGCCCACCACGATCTTCATCGACGTGTGGCAGTGGACGCCGATGGTGGTGCTGATCCTGCTCGCCGGGCTCACCTCGCTGTCGGAGGAGCCGCAGGAGGCGGCGCGCATCGACGGCGCCAGCACCTGGCAGCGTTTCCGGCACGTCACCCTGCCGCTGCTGATGCCCACGCTGACCGTGGCGATCCTGCTGCGCGGCATCGACGCGCTGAAGACCTTCGACATCCTCTACGCCACCAAGGGCCGCGGTGGCGGTTCGTTCCACGAGGTGGAGACCCTCAACGTGTACGCCTACGGCCTCAGCTTCGATTACAACGAGTACGGCGTCTCCTCCACCGTTCTCATCCTCTTCTTCCTGATCATCATCGGGGCGATGTGGGCCCTGACCGCCCGGCGCAAGGAGACGCAGCGATGAAGCCCCGGCCCGCATACCAGGTGTTCCGGGTGGTGGCCCTCACCTTCGTGGTGCTCGCACTGCTGGCGCCGCTGCTCTGGATGATCGCCGCGTCGTTCAAGACCAACGTCGACATCTACGACCCGGGCAAGGCGCTGGTCTTCTCGCTCACCATGGACAACTACGCCAAGGTGCTCCAGCAGGCGAACTACGTCGAGTTCATCGTCAACAGCCTCTGGGTGGCGTTCGCCGCCACCGTGGCGTCGCTGATCCTCGGCCTGCCGGCCGCGTACTCGATGAGCCGGTTCAACATGAAGAAGTCCGCGCTGGTGGTGCTGATGGCCCGGGTCATCCCCGGCGTCTCGCTCCTGGTGCCCTGGTACTACGTCTTCTCCAACCTGAAGATGGTCGGGGGCTTCGGGGTGCTGATCATCAGCCACATGTTCGTCTCGCTGCCGCTGGTGGTCTACATCATGATGGGCTACTTCGACAGCCTGCCCGAGGAGTTGGAGGAGGCGGCACTGGTCGACGGGCTGACCCACATCGGCGCGTTCCGACGCATCACCCTGCCACTGTCCGTACCGGGCATCGCCACCGCCGGCATCCTGTCCTTCATCTTCTCCTGGAACAACTTCATGTTCGCGCTCGTGCTCTCTGACGCGGACACCAAGACCCTGCCCGTGGCGATCTTCGACTTCGTCGGCTACGCCAGCATCGACTGGGGCGGCCTGATGGCCGCGACCACCGTGGTCACCCTGCCGATCATGCTGATCGCCCTGTTCGTGCAGAAGTACGTGGTCTCCGGCCTCACCGCCGGCGCGACAAAGGGCTGACCGGCATGACGACCATCGCGCGCATAGAGACCTTTCTCGTCGCCCCCCGTTGGCTCTTCGTCCGGGTGGAGACCGGCTCCGGGATCGTCGGCTGGGGTGAGGCCACCTGCGAAGGGCGCTCCGAGACCGTCCGCGCCGCCGTGCACCAACTCGCGGAACTGCTGATCGGCCGGGACGCGCTGCGCATCGAGGACCACTGGCAGGTGCTGACCAAGGGCTCGTTCTACCGGGGCGGTCCGATCCTGGCGAGTGCCGTGGCGGGCCTCGACCAGGCCCTCTGGGACATCGCCGGCAAGCATTTCGGCGCCCCGGTACACCAACTGCTCGGCGGTCCGGTCCGGGACCGGATCCGGGTGTACGGCTGGGTCGGCGGCGACGAGCCCAGCGAGGTCCGCGACCACATCGCCGCCCAGGTCGAGGCCGGGCTCACCGCGGTGAAGATGAACGCCTCCGGCAGGATGAGCCCGGTCGCCTCAGTCGCCGAGCTGAACGGCGTGGTCGCCCGGGTGGCCGCCGCCCGCGAGGTGCTCGGCGACGACCGCGACGTCGCCGTCGACTTGCACGGGCGGTTCACCCTCGCCAACGCTCGCCGGGTGGCGCCGCTGCTGGAGCCGTATCGGCCCCTGTTCCTGGAGGAGCCGGTCGTCCCGGAGAACTCGCACCTCATCGGCGAGTTCGTCCGCTCGACCACCATCCCGGTGTCGACGGGCGAGCGGCTCTACAGCCGGCAGGAGTTCCTGCCCGTCTTCCAAGCCGGCATCGCGGTCGCCCAGCCGGACCTCTCGCACGCCGGCGGCATCACCGAAGTACGCAAGATCGCCGCGCTCGCCGAGGTGTACGACGTGCAACTCGCCCCGCACTGCCCGCTCGGCCCGATCGCCCTCGCGGCCTGCCTGCAGGTCGGCTTCGTCACGCCGAACTACCTGATCCAGGAACAGAGCATCGGCATCCACTACAACCATGGTGCCGACGTGCTCGACTACTGCCTCGACAAGACCCCGTTGACTTTCGTGGACGGACACGTCGAGCGGCTTACCGCGCCCGGCCTGGGGATCGAGGTCGACGAACAGGCGGTCCGCTCCGCCGGCAAAAGGGAACACGCCTGGCGCAGCCCCATCTGGCGGCACCGGGACGGTTCCTACGCGGAATGGTGACCATGACCCTCGGCCTCATCGCCACCACCCGGTTCCCAGGGATCATCCGCGACACCGGCACCGCTGCCGCCATCGCCACCGACGGCGACCTGGACGCCCGGCGGGAGCGGGCCCGCACCTACCTGGCCGCGGCGTCATGAACCCCGGTCAGCCCGATGACGCTCGCACCACCCGTGAGAAAGGCACCCACGTGAAGATCATCGCAGCGGACGTCATCGTCGCCAGCCCCGACCGCAACTTCGTCACCCTGAAGATCACGACGGACGAGGGGATCACCGGGCTGGGCGACGGCACCCTCAACGGGCGGGAGCTGTCGGTCGCGTCGTACCTGGCCGACCACGTTGTCCCCTTGCTGATCGGGCGGGACCCGCATCGCATCGAGGACACCTGGCAGTTCCTCTACCGCTCGGCGTACTGGCGGCGAGGGCCCGTCACCATGGCCGCCATCGCGGCCGTGGACGTGGCGCTGTGGGACATCAAGGCCAAGGCCGCCGGAATGCCGCTCTACCAGCTGCTCGGCGGAGCCTCCCGGAACGGGATCATGGCGTACGGGCACGCCTCGGGCCGGGACCTGCCCGAGCTGTTCGACTCGATCCGCCGGCACCTGGAGATGGGTTACCGGTCGATCCGGGTGCAGACCTCCGTACCGGGCATCAACGCCGTGTACGGCGTGGCCGCCCAGCCCAGCGTCGACGGCAAGCGGTACGACTACGAGCCGGCCCAGCGCACCGCGCTGCCCGCCGAAGAGGACTGGGACACCCGCGCCTACCTGCGCCACCTGCCCGGCGTCTTCGAGGCGGTGCGCAACGAGTTCGGCCCCGAGCTGCCGCTGTTGCACGACGGGCACCATCGAATGACCCCCATCCAGGCCGCCAAGCTCGGCAAGGCCCTCGAGCCGTACGACCTGTTCTGGCTGGAGGATTGCACGCCGGCGGAAAACCAGGAGGCGCTGCGCCTCGTTCGCCGGCACACCACCACCCCGCTGGCCATCGGCGAGGTCTTCAACACCGTGTGGGACTACCAGACTCTGATCCGCGAACAGCTCATCGACTACGTCCGCTCCGCCGTCACCCACACCGGGGGGATCACGGCCATGCGGAAGATACTCGACTACGCCGCTCAGTACCAGATCAAGTCCGGCATCCACGGCCCGACCGACATCTCGCCGGTCGGCATGGCCGCCGCCCTGCACCTGGACCTGGCGATCCACAACTTCGGTATCCAGGAGTACATGCAGCACGGCCCGGCGACCAACGAAGTGTTCCAGCAGTCGTTCAGCTTCGCCGACGGCTACCTGCACCCCGGTGAGCTGCCGGGGCTCGGCGTGGAGCTCGACGAGAAGGCCGCGGCGCGCTTTCCGTACCTACCGGCGTACCTGCCGTTCAACCGGCTCAAGGACGGGACCGTCCATGACTGGTGAGCCACGGCCCACCCGGCACATCGTCGTCATGGGCGTGTCGGGCGCGGGCAAGACGACCGTGGCCCGCGGGATCAGCGAGCTGACCGGGCTGCGGTTCGCCGAGGCGGACGAGTTCCACCCAGCGGCGAACGTGGCGCGGATGCGCGCCGGCATCCCGCTGGACGACGCGGACCGCTGGCCGTGGCTGCGTGACCTGGCCTCCTGGATGGCCGCCCGGCACGTCGAAGGCGTCTCCACAGTGCTGGCCTGCTCGGCGCTCAAGCGCTCCTACCGGGACGTGCTACGACAGGGCCCGCCTGACGTGGAGTTCGTCCACCTCAACGGGTCTGCGAAGCTGATCCGGGACCGGATGGCCCGCCGCACCGGCCACTACATGCCGGCCGGCCTGCTCGACTCGCAACGGGCGATCCTGGAGCACCTCGACCTGGAGGAGTCCGGGATGGTGCTGGAGGTGGCGCTGCCGCCGGACGAGCTGGTGGCGGCCGTGGTCGCCCGGCTCGGCCTGCCGCCGGCCACCCTCCCGGCGACGGGCCGCTCCGGGTGGCGTGCCCGGTCCGGTCTCAGTCAGCCGGGCGGCGCGTCCGGGTAGATCCTCGGTGCCGGCGCCCGCTGGTGGACGTCATCCGCTGCCCACCGCTCACGGTGCGTCAGTTCTGCGAGGCGTCAGACGGATCATGTTCCAGGACATCGGCTCGAGTTCGGTACGGAGCACTCCTCCGCTGACGGTGGTACCGGTGGCCGGACGGGGCGCGACGCGTTCGGGGTGCTCGAGGCTGTTACCGGCGTCGGGATCGGTGTCGGCCAGAACCAGGTGCTCCACCAGGGTGTGGGCGTCGGTCCCCCGCAGGTCGATCTCCAGCGGCAGGGCGGCGGCCCGGTCGCGGTTCACGGCGAAGACGGTCACGGCGCCGGTCCCGTCATCGGTGACGGCCGTGGAGTGCAGCAGCGGCACCTCGCCGAACCGAGCGGTCGCGTACGTGGGACTGTCGGCCTCGACGCGCAGCACCCGGCCACGTCCGTACCGGGATGCCTGGGCGAAGGGGAAGAAGGTGGTCTGCCGCCACGCGGCGCCGCCCGGCTCGGTCATGATCGGCGCGATGACGTTGACGAGCTGGGCGAGCGAGGCGGAGGTGACCCGGTCGGCGTGGCGCAGCAGGGTGATGAGCAGCGAGCCGAAGACGACGGCGTCGGTGACGGTGTAGACGTCCTCCAGCAGGCGTGGCGCCTGCTGCCAGTCCTCCACGTGGTGCGGGTTGGGCCGCTTCTGGTACCAGACGTTCCACTCGTCGAAGGAGAGGTTGATCCGCTTCTCCCGCTTCAGCCGGGCGCGGACGTGGTCGCAGGTGGCCACGACCGACTCGATGAAGTGCTCCATGTCGACGGCGGAGGCGAGGAAGGAGTCGCGATCGCCGTCGATCTCCTCGTAGTAGGCGTGCAGGGAGACGTAGTCGACGAGGTCGTAGGTGTGCTCCAGGACGGTGGACTCCCAGGCCGCGAAGGTGTCCATGCCCGAGCCGGAGCTACCGCAGGCGACGAGCTCCAGGTCGGGCTGGATCATCCTCATGGCGCGGGCGGTCTCGGCGGCGAGCCGCCCGTATTCCTCCGCTGTCTTGTGGCCGATCTGCCAGGCGCCGTCCATCTCGTTGCCGAGGCACCACATGCGGATGCCGTACGGTTCCTTGCCGCCGTGGGCGATGCGGCGATCGGACAGCTCGGTGCCTGCCGCGTGGTTGCAGTACTCCAGGAGCCGGACGGCGTCCTCGACGCCGCGGGTGCCGAGGTTGACGGCCATCATGGGCTCCGTGCCGGTCTCGGCGCAGAAATCCATGAACTCGCCGAGGCCGAACTCGTTGGTTTCGGTGCTGCGCCAGGCGAGGTCCAGCCGGACCGGCCGCTGTTCGCGCGGTCCGACGGTGTCCTCCCACCGGTATCCGGAGACGAAGTTGCCGCCCGGGTAGCGCACGGTGGTCACGCCCAGCTCCCGGATCAGCGCGAGGACGTCCTGGCGCAGGCCGTCGGCGCCCGCGGCCGAATGGCCGGGTTCGTATATGCCGGTGTAGACGCAGCGGCCCAGGTGCTCGACGAACGATCCGTACAGGCGGGGCTGGACCGTGCCGACTCCGAAGGCGGTGTCGAGGACGAGACGGGAGGGGGCGGTCCTCGGAGCAGACATGACTACCTTTCCTGGCGTGTGATGGTGAGTGACGGGCATCGTGGTGGCGCGGTCGGCGGATGACGTCGTCGTACGGGTGGTGGCGCTGTCAGCGGATGACGTCGTCGTAATGGTCGAGCAGCTGCAACTCGGCACGCCGAGGGAGCCCCTCCCAGTCGCCGGTGGTGCTGACCGCGAAGGCGCCGAGCACCGCGGCCGTCCTCAGCCGCCGCTCCGGCGGCTCGCCCGCGAGCAGTTCGGCCAGGTAACCGGCGGCGAACGCGTCTCCCGCCCCCACAGAGTCGTGGGTGCGGACGGGCACGGCGGGCTGCCGGTACGGCACCCCGTCGAGGAGGGCGAATGCCCCCTCGCCTCCCAGCTTGATCACGGCCCCGCCCGGCCCGAGGCCGCAGATGCCCTTGGCGAGCTCCTCCGGGCCGTGGGCGTCGGGGACGACCAGCCGGGCCTCGTGCGCTCCGGCGAACACTAGGTCGGCCATGCGCAGCAGGGGTAGCAGGCCGCGCGCGGCCTCCGCCTCTGTCCACAGCAGCGAACGGAAGTTGATGTCCAGGGAGACCGGCACTCCGGCGGCGACAGCGATCTCCACCGCGTGGCGGACGGCCCGTGCGGGGCCGTCGCCCAGGGCCGGTGTGATGCCGGTGATGTGCAGGACCGCCGCCCCGGCGACGACGTGCTCGGGGATGTCCCGATCGCACAGCCGGGTACCGGCGGTGTGGGTGCGGTAGTAGCGCGTACGGGTGTGCGTGGTGGTGCGTCGTTCCTTCAGCAGCAGCGAGGTGGGGCCGGAGTCCCGCGCCGCGAGCACGGTGACACCCTCCGCCCGCAGCTCGCGCAGGGTGAGTTCGCCGAGTTCGTCCTCGCTGACCCGGCCGATCCAGATGGCGGAGCCGCCGAGCCGGCTGACCCCGACGGCGACGTTCGACTCCGCTCCGGCGAGCCCGAGGCGCATCCGCGCGCCCAAGGCCGGCGGACCGGGTTCCGATGCGGACAGGACCGCGAGGACTTCGCCGACCGTCACCAGGTAGCCGTTCTTCGCGGGGGTGTTCACCGGCCTGCCTCCTCGGCGTGACCGGTGGCCGTGACCGCTTCCAGCAATGCGCGCGCCCTTTCGGTGAGCAAGTCCAGGTTCTCAGGTGTGGGGTTCCGGTCCACTCCGCGCAGCAGCGGGGAGCCGATGCCCACGGCGTGGGCACCCGCGTCGGTGTAGTCGCGCGCCTGGTCGATGCCGACTCCGCCGACGGCGATGAGCGGGACGTCCGGCAAGGGGGCCAGCAGTTGCCGCAGGTAGGCCGGGCCGCCGGTCACAGCCGGGAAGAGCTTCACGGCGGCGGCGCCCGCTCGCCGGCCCGCGGACACCTCGGTCGGCGTCCAGGCGCCCGGATAGCACGGAATGCCGCCTTCCGCGGCGGTGCGGACGACGTCGGTGTCCACCACCGGGGCCACCAGGAACTCGGCGCCGGCGGCAAGCGCGTCCCGTGCCTGCACGGTGGTGACCACGGTGCCGGCGCCCACCGCCACCTCCGGGCCGAGCTCGTCCCGGACGACAGCCAGCGCGTCGAGGGCGCCCGAGGTCGTGAGGGTGATCTCGAGGCAGGTGATGCCGCCGGCCGCGAGCGCCCGGGCCACCGCGGGCAGCCCGGCAGCGTCGGGCGAGCGCAGGATGGCCATGACCCGGGTCCGGCTCAGCTGCGGGGTGATGGCAGGACGAGCCGTCACGAGTGTGCCTCTCGTCCGGAGAAGCTCGTGCCGGCCGGGACCCCGGCTGGGATGGGGTGCACCACCAGCCGGTCGGTGGCCTCGGGCGGGTCGTCCGCGATCGCGGCGCCGGCCACCGTGCTGAGCGGCGAGTACGCCGCGGCGGTCGCGCCCGCGACCCGGACGAGGGTGCGCCGGGCCGGCCCGATGCCGTGAGGGTCGGTCACTGGAAGGGTTTCCTTCTGGGGGTGAGGAGGGCGGTTACTTGAGTCCGGAGGTGGCGACGCCGGTGACGAAGCCGCGCTGGAGGATCAGGAACAGCACCAGCACGGGCACGACGTACATCACGGCGCCCGCGGCGACGAGGTTGAACAGCCATCCACCGTGCTGGTTGACGTAGCCGGTGGCGAGCTTGACCGCGAGGGTGGTGTGGTCGTCGTCCAGCAGCAGCGCGGGCGCGATCCAGTCGCCCCAGGTCCAGCTGAAGGAGAGGATCAGGCTGGTGGCGATGACCGGCCAGGACTGGGGCAGGAAGATCCGCCAGAAGATGCGGATGTGCCCGTAGCCGTCGACGATCGCCGCCTCCTCCAGCTCTCGCGGCATGTTCGTGAAGAACTGCCGGAACAAGAAGATCAGGTAGGGAGCTCCGGACAGCCCCCACAGCACCCACGGCACATAGGTGTTCACCAGGTTGAACCTGGCGAACAGCAGATAGGTCGGGATGAGCGTGATGACCTGCGGCAGCATCATCGTCGACAGCAGTATGCCGAAGATCACCCGCTTGCCCGGTGCGTCGAGCCGGGCGAAGCCGTACCCGGCCCAGGCCGAGGCGAGGGTCACCAGCGTCGCGTAGATCAACGCGATCATGAACGAGTTCCGGGCGTAGCCGAGATAGTCGAAGAAGGTCAGGGCCTCCTGGAAGTTGTTCATGGTGGGCTGCTGCGGCCACCAGTGGACGGGCATCGCGCGCAGCTCGGACGGGTCCTTGAACGCGGTGATCGCGAGCCAGCCGAAAGGGCCGAGGAAGAGCACGAGGCTCGCCACGAGGACCATGTAGACGGCGTTACGTCTGGCGAACACCATCACTTGCCTCCGACGGTGCGAGAATTGTTCTTCGCCGACTCCGGGTCCACGGCGTAGAAGACCGCGCCCTTGCTGAGCTTGAAGATGAGGAAGGTGACGGCGACGGTGATCGCGAAGAGCACCCACAGCATGGCGGAGGCGGAGCCGTAGCGCCCGTTGGCGAAGTACTGGGCGAAGACGTGGATCATGTAGAAGTAGTTGCTGTCGGGGACGGCGGTGACGCCCTTGGGGCTCGGGTCGAGCGAGAGCAGCAGCGGCATGAAGGTCTGCAGGGCGGCGAAGACGCCGGTGACGACCTGGAAGAACAACACCGGCGACAGCAGCGGCAGGGTGATGCGGGTGAAGGACTGCCAGTTGGTCGCCCCGTCCACCCGCGCGGCTTCGAGCACCTCCTTGGGCATGTCCTGAAGCCCTCCCAGCGAAATGATCATGCAGTTGCCCACGCCCCACAGCGTCAGCGCGATCAGCACCCAGCGGGCGTAGGGGTCCACCAGCCACGGCACCGCGTTGACGTTCAAGAGATCCAGCAGGCCGTTGGCCGCTCCAGAGTCTCGATCGAAGATCGTCTTGAAGGTGAGCGCGGCGCCGACCGGCGGCATCACGGCGGGCAGATACAGCAGGGTGCGGAACAGGCCACGAGCCCGTATCGGCTGGTTGACCAGCACCGCGAGGATCAGCCCCGCCACGATCGTCAGCGGCACGACGACGGCCGTGAAGACCCCGGTACGAGCCAGGGAGCTCATGACGTCCGGGTCGGAGAAGAGCTCCCGGTAGTTCTCCAGACCGACGAAGCGGGAGTTCGGGGAGAGCCCGTCGGAGTTGGTCAGACTTAGCCACAGCGCGTACCCGAGCGGGTAAGCCGTCAGCGCCAGGAAGCCCAGCACCCACGGACCGGCGAACACGTAGAAGGCCCCGGCCTTGCGCGCCTTGAGCGAGAGCGGTCTGCGCCCCGGCCGGGCGCCCGTCCCCTGGGACGGGGACGGCGCACCTGGCCCGGCGGACTGTTCGGTGAGCTGACCGGCACTCACCCCACGAGCTCCTTGCCCTTGGAGATCTGCTCGTTCATGCGCGAGTTCAGCTCGTCGGCGATCTTGCCCGCGGCCGCGCCGGACTTGATCGCGTTCGGCAGCACCTTGTTGATCGCCCCGTCCAGGGCAGCGAGCTGGACGTACGGGGTGAAGGGAAGCACGGAGAAGTACGGCAGCTCCCGCTGCTGAACCTCGAACGCCTGCTTATGGAACGGCGTGTCCTGCGGCATCTTCGAGTGCAGCGACTTCAGGCCGGGGATGCCCCAGCCGCCGCTGGCCCGGTCCTGGGCGGCCTGGCCGCCGAAGTACCACTCGAAGAACTTCCAGGCCACTTCCTTGTTCTTGGCGTCCTTGGGCATCCAGAAGCCGGTGGCGCCGAAACAGGGGCTGACGCGGTGGCTGCCGAGTTGCGGAGCGGGCGCGAACCGGGAGACCTCGGCCAGTTTGGGCTCCTCTCCGATCAGCCCGCCGAACCAGTAGCCGTCGGCGCACATCGCGACCCGGTCAGCCTGGTACGTCGGCCCGTCCCAGCCATCCGGGTTGGGGTTGGTGACGCTCGGGCCGATGTTGGCCTTGGCGTACTCGATGTACCACTGCAGTGCCTTGAGCGCCTCCGGAGAGGAGAAGTCCACCGAGGCCAGGTCCTCCGCGAACAGCCTCCCGCCGGCCGACGCGGTCATCTGCATGAACTGGGCGAAGAAGCCCATGCCCGTGACGTTCAGGCCATAGACCTTGACCTTGCCGAGCCTGCGCTTGACCAGCCGATTGCCGAGGTCCAGCACCTCGTCATAGGAGAGCGGCTCGGTGTCGCTGGGGTGGTCGAGGTTCGCGGCGTCGAACATGTCGGTGCGGTACCAGAGCATCGAGTCCTGCGAGTAGTCCTTCGCCAGCCCGTAGCGGGGCCCCGCCCCCTGCTTCTTGCCGTCGAAGCGCCAGACGTCGTTGACCGGGTCGATGTCGGAGTCCTTGAGCACCTTGCTCTGGGCGAAGTACGGGTCCAGGTCGGTCATCACGCCGCGTGCGGCGAAGTACGGCGTGTCCACCGCACCGATGCTGCGCACCAGGTCCGGCGGGTTCTTGCTCGCCAGCATGGCGTTGAGCTTGGCGGTGTCGTAGAGGACGATGCTGAGCTTGACGTTCAGCAGCTTCTCGATGGCCTGGACGGTCGGCTTGTCCCACTCGTCGGCCACCGTCATGACGGTGAGCGTCGTCGTCTTGCCGCTTCCGGAACCGCCTCCCCCGCTGTTGACGGAGGCGGCGCAGCTGGACAGGGTCGTTGCGGCGAATGCGGCACCGGCGGAGGCGGTGAGGAAGCGGCGCCGTCCGAAGGCGTTTGAGGGGGGAACGGACACGGTTGCCGGCCTTTCGTTCTCGGATTGCGGTGGGGGGCGCGGGGTGATCGACGGGCATGGACCGGGCATGAGTGCCGGGCGCTCGGCGGTCTCGGGTGCGGAGGTGCGGGAAGCACGCATCGTCCGCGGTCCTATGGGCGTGCGGAGGCAAGCGGAGCACGGTCGTCGCGTGTGGGCGTGCGGAGGCAAGGAGCACGGTCGTCGTGCGGGGGCAGGCGGTATCGCGTTCGTCCATCGCCGGCCCGCCGGTCGGCGGAGTGCGCCGCCGCGCCCTGCGGGCTGATCGTCTCGCCCTGGCGGTGGCGTGCGGATGGACAAGGACCTGACGCGGCACACCAGGCAACGGGGAGCTGGACCGGTCGGGTCCCTTCGCGCCCCGCGTCCAGGCAGGGTCTGCCGGTCACAGGTGTGGGTGAAGCCTTGCCGCACTCGAGCGATGCCGGCCGGTTCCCGGTCGAGTACCCGATGCGCCGGCTTCCCTGCTTCGTGCGGAAGGGTCGTCCGGCCGCGAGCGGCGGCCAGAGGTGGGTGGCTGCCTAGCGGCGTGCCATGGCTTCTGCCGGGAGGCAAAAGCGCTTCATTGCATACCTCACCCCATTTGACCTACTTATCTTGATCTTGTTGCGGCGATTCAGCCTATTTGTATCGACATGCGACATATGCCGCTTATGGCCGGTCCAGGAAACCGGTTGACTTCGTCTGCGGCGAAACGTTAGATTGCGGCAACATTAACTGTCAAGGGCCCAAACCAGACACCGGCGGCCAAACCGCAAGGCAGGTGGCTCACGACCAGAGACGGAGGAGGGCGAGTGCCGGAGCAGCCCGTGCGGGCCAGGCTGGTGGACGTCGCCAGGGAGGCCGGTGTCTCCAAGGCCACCGCGTCCAAGGTGCTCAACGGGCGGCAGGACCTGTCCGTGCGTCCGGAGACCCGGCGGCGCGTCCACGAGGTGGCCGAGGCGCTGGGGTACCGTCCCCACTCGGGGGCGCGGGCATTGGCGGGCGCCGGCACGCACGCGCTCGCCCTGCTGGTCCCGGCCCTTGCCAACCCCACGTACGTCACCATCACCCGCGGTGCCTACCAGCGGGCGCGTGACCTGGGCTACCTCTCGCTGCTGGCCGAGGACTTCGACGGGCAGGAGGCCGACGAGGCCTTCAACGATCTGGTGAGGGACGGGCGGGTGGACGGACTGCTCATCGCCTCTGCCCGCCCCGGTCACCCCCTGCTGGACGTCCTGCTCCGCAGCCCCGTCCCACACGTGTTCCTCAACCGGGCGGTCAGGGGGTCCGGGCGGAACGTCACCATAGACGTGGCCCGATCCAGCATCACCGCCCTCGACCACCTGCACGACCTTGGCCACCAGGCGGTCGGTCACATCGCGGGCCCGCCCGGCATCAGCCCCAGCGAGGACCGCAAGGAGGCGTTCCTGCGGCACGCCCGGGAACTGGGCCTGTCCGCGGCGCCGGTCGCATCCGGCGACTTCACGGAGGAGGGTGGCGCGGCCGCGGTGCGCGCCCTGCTGGGCTCCACCGCCGGCGGCCGTCGTCCGCCGGTCACGGCGGTGTACACGAGCTCGCTCGCCCAGGCGATCGGCGCCATGGCGGCGATCCGCGACCTGGGATTACGGATTCCCGAGGACATCTCCGTGGTGGGCAACGACGACCTGCCCATCGCCGGCCATCTCTCTCCACCGCTGACGACGGTGGCGATGCCTCTGTACGAACTCGGGGCCGCCGCCGTGGACGCCCTGGTCGCCGCGATCGAGGGATCGCCGGTCGGGGACGTCGTCGTGCCCACCGAGGCTCGCCTGATGCGCCGTGGCTCCACCGCACCACCCCGAGGATCGACATGACCGCCGTCGCCCTGGCCCGTTTCGAGGGCCGTACCGCACTGCTCACCGCGGCCGCCTCCGGAATCGGCGAGGCCACCGCCCACCGCCTGGCCGGGGAGGCGGCCGCGGTCCTGGTCACCGACGTGAACGCCGAGGGCGCCCGCCGGGTGGCCGAGGACATCCGGGCCAAGGGAGGCGACGCCCGCCATCGGCGGCTCGACGCCACCTCGCCCGAGGAGTGGGCGGCTGCGGTCGACGAGGTCCGCACGTGGACGGGTCGCCTGGACGTCCTGCATCTGAACGCCGGCAGAAACGTTCCGGGCGCGGCGCACGTACTTGACGACGTCTCCTGGCGCGACCAGCTGCGGCTCTCCCTCGACTCGGTCTTCTACGGCGTCCGAGCCGCGGTGCCCCTGCTCAGGACGGCCAGGGGCGCGGTGGTGGTCACCTCGTCGGTGCACGCGGTCATCGGCTTCACGGGCTATCCCGCCTACGCCGCGGCCAAGGGCGGGATCAGCGCCCTGATCCGCCAGCTGGCCGCCGAGTACGCCGGCGAAATCAGATTCAACGCCGTCCTCCCCGGCGCCGTGGACACAGCGGCGTGGGCGCAGGTGTCACCGGAGGAGCGCGTCCGCGCCATGTCACGGATCCCGGTCGGCAGGCTGGGGGTCGCCGGGGACATCGCCGCCGCGGTGGCCTACCTCGGCTCCGACGACGCCTCGTTCGTCACCGGGCAGAACCTGGTCGTGGACGGCGGCCGCAGCATCAGCGCCCACGAGTAGTCCCCTCGTTCCTTTCTCCCGCGAAGATCCCCGCGCGCACATCACATTCCGCGCACCACACCCCCCACAGGCGGTGTCCGGCCCGCGGACCGGGCACGCCAGGACCGGAGGCCACCACCATGAAGATCACCGGATATGAACTCTTCCTCGTCGAGCCACGCTGGCTGTTCCTGCGCGTCGACACCGACGAGGGGATATCCGGCTGGGGCGAGCCCATCGTCGAGGGCAAGGCGCACACCACCGCCACCGCCGTCGAGGAGATGTTCGACTACCTGATCGGGCAGGACCCCGCCCGTATCGAGGAGCACTGGCAGGTGCTCGCCAAGGGCGGCTTCTACCGGGGCGGCCCCGTGCTCAGCAGCGCCCTGGCCGGGATCGACCAGGCTCTGTGGGACATCGCCGGCAAGACCCACGGTGTCCCGGTGCACCAGCTTCTCGGCGGGCATGTCCGTGACCGGGTGCGCATCTACGGCTGGATCGGCGGGGACACCCCTGAGGAGCTGGCCGAATCGGCGGCCGAGCAGGTCGCCAAGGGATTGACCGCCGTCAAGATGGGTCCGTGCGGGCAACTGGAGCCCCTTGCCACAGCGGCCGCGATCCAGGCCATCGTGGCCCGGGTGACCGCCGTGCGCGAGGCCCTCGGCCCGGACCTCGACGTCGCCCTGGACTTCCACGGCAAGTTCAGCGGTGCGATGTCCCGGCGCGTTCTGCCGCTGCTGGAGCCGTTGCTGCCGATGTTCGTGGAGGAACCGGTGCTGCCGGAATACTCCCGCGACCTGGGCGCCGTGGTGCGCTCCACCTCGATTCCCATCGCCACCGGTGAACGGCTCTTCTCCCGATGGGACTTCCGCTCCGTGATGTCGGACGGCATCGCCGTCGCCCAGCCGGATATCAGTCACGCCGGAGGCATCTCCGAGACCCGGCGCATCGCCGCGATGGCGGAGACGTACGACGTCCTGGTCGCCCCGCACTGCCCGCTCGGCCCGGTCGCCCTCGCCGCCAGCCTCCAGCTCGACTTCGCCGTCCCCAACTTCCTCATCCAGGAACAGGCCCTCGGCATCGGCTACGGCGACAGCAGCGGCCTGCTGGGCTATCTCCTCGACCCAGAGCCCTTCACGGTCCGCGACGGCTACATCGAGCGCCCCACCGGCCCGGGACTCGGCATCACCATCGACGAGGACGCGCTCCGTGCCGCCGCGGAACGAGGACACCGCTGGCGCAACCCCTTGTGGCGCAACGCCGACGGATCGCTGGCCGCCTGGTAGCCGCTCGGGGAAGGTCCACCGAGTATGAGGTGTTCGCCGCCCAAGGCGGGACAGCACGTCGCGGCTCAGGGATGAGGCGGGGCTGGGTGGGCAGGGCATTTCTCATGCCGGAACTCCCTGACGTGGAGGGCTTCCGCAGGGTGCTGTCTGAGCACACCGGCGAGCCGATCAGGGCCGTGCGCGTGCGCGACCCCGGGGTTCTTCGCGGCATCGGCGCGCGGCAACTGGCCGGCGCGCTGCGAGGACACCGGTTCGAGCGGCCGCGGCGGCACGGCAAGTGGCTGATCGCCCCGGCCGGCGGGCCGGTACTGATGCTGCACTTCGGCATGACCGGCTCGCTGTCCTGGCATTCCCCTGGGGAGCCATGGCACCGGCATGACCGGGTCGTCTGGCAGTTCGACGACGGTGAGCTGCGCTTCCGCGACATGCGGAAACTCCAGGGCATCCGCCTTGCGGGCGATAAGACTCAAGCCGAGCGGGTGCTCGGCGATCTCGGCCCGGACGCGCGCGACGTATCACGCGAGCGCTTCGACGAACTGCTGTCGGGCCGCCGGGGACGGCTCAAGTCGGCGCTGACCGACCAGACTTTCATCGCAGGCCTGGGCAACCTGCTCGCGGACGAGATTTGCTGGCATGCCCGTGTCAATCCCCAGCGTGCCGTGGGAGATCTGGACGAAACCGAATGCGCCGCGTTGTACGAGGCGATGCGCCGGGTCCTGCGAGAAGCGATCAAGGCCGAATGCGTGCCTCCGCGTGACACTTGGCTCACCGGGACCCGCGACGAGCCCGACAGCCCCTGCCCGCGCTGCGGCACACCCTTGTCCAGCCGCCGTATCGCCGGCCGTACGACCGTCTGGTGCCCTCGCTGCCAACCTCCCTGACACAGCCGCACCAAGAGACGTGCCTCGAATCGGTGCACCCCGCGCCTGCCGGCAACCCCACCCACGCAGCTCGAGCGGCTGCTTGAGCTGATCTGGTGAGCGGGCCGCGCGGAAACCAGTCCGGCCCGGCAACCGTGAGCTGCCGGGGCCGGACGATGGCTGGTCAGGGCTTGGCGATACCGAGGTTGACCGGCAAGGACAGCGGCCCGATCGTGAAGAACGACGGGGAGTAGGGGATGTCGTCGGGGTCGATTGCGAGGCTGAGGCCAGGCAGCCGCCGGTACAGCGAGGCGAGCGCCAGCCGGCTCTCCATGCGGGCCAGCGGCGCCCCGATGCAATACCGCGGGCCGTGGCCGAAGCCGAGGTGTCCGGTCTGCTCGCGAGTGATGTCGAACCGGTTCGCGCTCTCGCCGTACTCGACCGGATCGATGCCACTCGCCTGATAGACCACACCCACCGCCTGGCCCTTGGGGATGTGCACCCCGGCGATGGTCACGTCCTCCGCCGTGAAACGGAAGCTGGTCATCATCACCGAGTGGCGGTAGCGCACGGTCTCCTCGACCACGTCGGCCCACCGGTCCTCGGCCTTGGCCAGCTCGAGCTGGCCGGGGTTCTGAGCCAGCGCCACGATGGCGTACCCGAGCAGGTGGACGGTGGTCTCGTGGCCGGCGACGAGCATGAGCCACAGCACGCCGACCAGTTCGTCGGTGGTGAGCTTGTCACCCTCGTCGCGGGCCTGGACCAGGCCGGAGGTGAGGTCGTCGCCCGGTTCCCGCTGCTTGCGCTCCACCAGGTCGTGCAGGAAGGCCTGAAGGTTGTTCTGCGTCGCGAACGCCACATCCGGCGGAGTGGTGTGCGCCAGCAGCGTCGCGGTCCAGTTTCGTAACCGGAGCCGGTCCTCGGCGGGCACGCCGAACAACTCACAGATCACCCACATCGGCAGCGCCTCAGTGAAGGCGGGCACCAGGTCGACGCCGTCACCGGCGGCCACCACGTCATCCAGCAAGCCATCTATGATCTGCTGGACCCGCGGCTCCAGTGCTCGCACCCGGGCAGGCGTGAACGCCCTGCCGACCAGACCGCGCAGCCGCTTGTGGTCGCCACCGTCCACGGTGGCCAGGTGACCGCCCTGAATGATGGCTCGCAGCGGCCAGTCTTCCGGGATCGATCCGTCGTGCAGAGCGGGCCAGTGCTGGGGATCCCTGAGGAAGGTCTTGTTGTCCCCGTCGAGGATCTCCCGCACGGCTCTGTGGGTCAGTGCCAGATAGGCGGGCACGCCCCCTGGGAACTCCACCTCGACCACGGGAGCGATCTCCCGAAGCCGGATGCAGGTGTCGAGCGGGTTTTCGTCCACGGCGGGAAAGGAGGGGAGGTTTGTTGTCATTTGATGCCTTTGAGAGAGGAAGTCAGCAAGTAGCCGGTGATCTCATCAAATATCCGTTGTGATCTACAAACAAACACGACTCAGCGATCAGTAACGGGATGGCTAGCTTGCGTTCACTCGCGCCGGATCAACCGACGGGGACGAGGGCCGCGTCGGGCAGACCGAGGTGGTCGCGGAGTCCGGTGCGGCCGGCCGGGGTGAGCGTGATGATCCGGCTGGGACCGGCCTCGGCCAGCCAACCGGCGGCGACCATGTGGCCGTACAGTGCCGCGCCGAGGGCGCCGGCCAGGTGAAGGCGCTGTTCGGTCCAGTCGAGGCAGGTGCGGATGTGCGGTTGCCGGCCGGGAGGCGGCGTGTCCGTCGCGATGTCGGCCTCGACGAGCCAGGCGATGCCCCGCTCGGTGAGCCTGGGACCGTGCTCCCAGGTCAGCAACCCGCTCGCGGTCATCCCGTCGGCGATCGCGACGGCCAGCGAACCGGCCAGGTGGTCGTAGCAGACCCGCGCGTGGGCCAGCGCGCGGCGGCGGTTGGCGTCGGTCAGCGAGCGCACCGGTGTGGGGCGTCGGGGAGCGCGTGCGGCGAGGTTCTCGATCAGCTCGGCGGTGTCGGCGCCGGCGAGCCGCAGGTAACGATGGCGGCCCCGGCGCTCCTCGGTCAGCAGCCCGCCGGCGACCAGCAGGTTGAGGTGTTCGGTGGCCGTCGAGACGGCCACTCCCGCGTAGCGGGCCAGTTCGGTGACCGTCCAGGCGTGGCCGTCCAGCAGGGCGAGGCAGAACGCCGCGCGGCTGCGGTCGGCCAGCAACCCGGCCAGCGCGGCGACGTCGGGGTGACCGTCGGGCATGTCACGGCTGCTCATCGCCCCATCCTCGCAAAGCGACATTTCGGTATTGACCGAAGCGTCCGGTACCTATGGTTTCCGGCCATGACCACCGAAACGCATGACCTCTCCGGCAGCACCGCGGGCGATCACGTGGTGATCGCCCCGAACATTCTCTACTTCGGGACGCCGGTCGCTCTGCTGACCACCGAGAACGACGACGCCACCGTCAATCTCTCGCCTATGTCGTCCGCCTGGGCCTTGGGCCAGGCGGTGGTGCTCGGGCTGTTGAGGTCGGGACAGACAGCGCACAATCTGACCGCGCGTCCCGATGTGGTGATCAATCTGCCGGCGCCGCATCAATGGCAGGCCGTGGAGCGCTTGGCCCGCCTCACCGGCCGCGATCCGGTGCCGGCCGAGAAGCGGGAGCTTTACCGGTACGAGAGCGCCAAGTTCGAGGCGGCCGGTCTGCGCGCCGAGCCGTCCGACCTCGTCCGGCCGCCCCGTGTCGCGGGTTGCCCGCTGCAGTTGGAAGCGCGCGCCGAACGCGCCCGGCCCGACGCGACGGGCCGGTTTCTGATCGTCGAGACGCACGTGGTGCGGGTGCACGCCGACCCCTCCATCGTCGTTCCCGGCACCGACCACGTGGACCCGGCCGCGTGGAGTCCGTTGATCTTCAATTTCCGGCATTACCAGGGCCTCGGCCCTGAGCTGGGTCACAGCTTCCGGTCGGAGACGGCCCGGCGACGCGTGTCTGGATAGACATTCGTTCATGCTCCAGGGCAGACGCGCGAGGACGCGAGAGCGCTCTGCGCCATGGCTCGACGGCCCCTGGACGGCTCGTCCAGGGGCGGGGTGATCCATGCTCCATGGCCGAACGACTTCAGGACGCGCGATGAGGTGCTCACCCAGCTACGGCTCTACGGTATCCACGACCCATCCCAGGGAGCCGCATCGCGTGGGATCTCCATCGCCTGGTTGTGCGGCCCCAGGCGGCACGGGCCCGGCGCCGCCTGGCACGTCGTCGCCTTCAGGAGCGCCAGTCCCGGCGCATGGCCCACTCGCGCAGCGTCGTGGTCCCGGACCTGATCAGCGCCGGGTCCGGGGCCGGCGGCGGTGGCGTTCCGGGCGGGGGCGGGGTGTAGGCGGCGGTAACGCCTGCGGCGGCCTCGGGCCCGAGGTGCGGGGCCAGCATCCGCTCGTACTCGCCCGGCTCGACGGTTCGCCACCGCAGCTCGCTCCCCAACACGGCGGCGAGCTCCGCGGCGACCTGATCGCCGGTCAGGGACTGAGGCCCGGCCATGATCCGCAGCGGCGGCGGGGCGGGGTCGGCGACGAGCTCGGCGATGGTGGCGGCCAGGTCGTCGAGCGCCAGCCAGGGCACCGGCATCTCCCCGGGCAGCGGGTAGGCGACCTCCCCGGCGGCCACGCGCGGGAGCGACCAGGGGGCGGCCAGGTTCTCCATGTAGGTGAACGCCGGCCCCACCACCGTGGCGACGCCGACGACGCCCGGCAGCTCAGTGGCCAGCAGCGCCCTGGTGTCCACGAACGGCACCCCCGTCGGCTCGGTGACCGGCGGGCCACCGGTGTTGAACACCGCCCGCGGCACCCCCGCCTCCTTCAGAGCGCTGAGCACCGCCTCGGCCTGTGCGACCGCCGCCTCGGCGGCGAAGACCAGCGGCAGCTGAACGACGACCGCATCGGCCCCGGCGTAGGCGTCCGCCAGGGACGTGGGCACGGAGAGGTCGGCGAAGACCGGTTCGGCGCCTGCAGGCAGCTTGGGCGCGGAGGAGCCGCGGACCGCGGCGCGCACGCGGTGGCCCGCGGCGAGGAGGCGCCGGACAACGGGGTTTCCTTGGGTGCCGGTCGCTCCATGGACGACAACGGTGGAGGTGTTCATGGGTCGGCACATTAGTTTCCAAAGTGAAGTAGTACCTAGAACGAAATATAGTTTCCATATGGAAACTGTTGGGGCGGACATCGCCGCTCGCCTGAGGACGGCGTCCCCACGAGGGTGCGGTGTCGAGCGGACGCTCAAGGTCCTCGACGGCAAATGGACGACACTGATCATCCGGGAGCTGCTGACCGGGCCCAAGAGGTTCGGGGAGCTGCGCTCCGCCCTGGGTGAGCCCAGCGCCAAGACGCTCACCGACCGGCTGCGCGCCCTGGAGAACCAGAAGATCCTCACCCGTACGGTGCACGCCGAGGTGCCGCCCCGCGTCGTCTACGAACTCACCGAACAGGGCCAGAGCCTCAGCGGCATCCTGTACGCCATGCTCGTATGGGGCGAAGAGCACCCCCTCGCCGAGGAAGCTTGACTCGACGCGGCGATATCGCCCCCACACCCCCTCGCGCCAGCCGGGTCTCGGCGATGTCGGCGGGCATCCTCGATCGGCTCGTCACCAGCGGACCGAGACCGAACGCCGGTAGCGGCCGGGCGCGATGGGAGAAGGCGGTGGATCGTTGCCGGCAGCGAGATCTCGTTCGGGGCCGGTGCTCCGTACACTGATGCGGTGGACCGTGACGAGACGCTGTCGATCGCCCCGAACGCGCTCAGCCGGGACGAGGACTGCCACACTCCCGTCGTCGCCCAGCCGCTCACACGATCACAGGCCGAGCATCTCGCCGGCGCACTCAAGGCGGTCGCCGACCCCACGAGGCTCCAGCTCCTGAGCATGATCAGCGGGAGCGAAGCCGGAGAGGCGTGTGTCTGCGACCTCACCGCCCCGCTCGGGCTCACTCAGCCCACCGTCAGCCACCATCTCAAGATCCTCGTCGATGCGGGCCTGCTGACCCGCGAGCGGCGCGGAAAGTGGTCCTGGTACGCGATCGTGCCGGACCGCCTCGACGCGCTCCGAGGCTTGCTTCCGTAGGTTCTGGCTGGTCATCCACCCGATCGGCGCCTGGACAATCGCATCGAAAGCCATGGAAAATAGATGCGTGTCTATGAATGGATAGCTGATGCTTCTCCGGTCATCCGATGACAGCTGCGTCGGCGCAGCCCCCGGCCCCCCGATGCCGCCGCAGACGGCCGCCGACCTGGCGCGGCAGCTGAAGGCCATGGCGGATCCGGTGCGTCTGCGCATTTTGAGTATCGTGCTGGCTCATGCCGATGGCGAGGTGTGCGTCTGTGACATCACCGACGCCTTCGACCTGGCCGGACCGACAGTGAGCCATCACCTCAGGGCGCTGCGGGAAGCCGGGTTGCTGGCGGCGGACAAGCGCGGCACCTGGGTCTTCTACCGGGCCACCGATGACGGCCATCGCCTCTTCACCCGCCTGTCCAGGGTTCCCGCAGCTCGGCCCTGATCCGGTGAGGGCTTAGAGGAGATGGCCCGAGCGTGCGCCGCCATCGCCCAGCTCGAATCCCGGCAGGCGCTGTGCTCTGGGCGGCCATCGGGATGCAGCGGCTCGGCGGCGTACGGCACGCCGCCGAGCTGTAGATAGGGCTTACAGCGGTCCCAGCTGCCACGGGCCGCGGATGGCGTAGGTGCGTCCCGGCGGATCGAGTTCGGTGGTGGCGCCGAGGGTGTTGACGAACATGACGGATCCGTCGGGGCTGAAGCAGGCGCCCGCGAACTCGCTGTCGTCGGAGATGTTGACGGCGAATTCGAACGGCTGGCCGCCCGGTGCCAGCCCGATCAGGCGGTTGACGTTGGTCAGTCCCGGAGCCAGGGGATGCGGGTCCGCGTCGACCGAGGAGGCGTCGTCCTCGCACAGGACGATCCCGCCGCGCGGAGTGAAGAGCAGGTTGTCCGGCGAGTCGAGTTCCTTGCGGCCGGGCGACTCGTACACCAGCACCAGCGTGCCGCCGTCGCTGCGGCCGGGGATGTACTGCCAGACCTGCCCGTACCCCTCCCGGAAGCCGTCCGCGTTGGGAGCGTCGCCGTTCTTGGCGTCACCGCCGCTGGTGGAATTGAAGAAGATGCTGCCGTCGCCGTACCAGCAGCCCTCGAGACGGTTGAACTTCGCTCCGCCTTTGGCCAGGCCCTGCTGGGTGCAGGTCTGTGCGCCGTTCTCCAGGTCGGGGTCCGGGTCGTCGATGGTGACCCACTCGGCCGGCAGGCGGGCGCCCATCTTCTGGCCCTCGCGGCAGTCGTAGTTGTCGACGCCCTTGATCTTGAGCATCTCCAGCACCCCGCCCGCGGCCAGGTTGCGCGGGTCCTTGGGCCGGAAGCGGTAGAACCCGTCCGGCTTGCCTGAGTCGTCCTCGGTCTCATAGACGTAGCCGGTACGAGGATCGACCGCGATGGCCTCGTGAGAGAAACGACCCATCGCCGTGAGCGGCATCGAGGCGGCGGGCTTGCCGGGCTCCGGGCCCTCCAGCGGCACTTCGAAGATGTAACCGTGCTTGCGCTGCCAGCCCTGCTTGGTACCGGCGGTGGTCTCCTCACACGTCAGCCAGCCACGACGCTGAAACATCATGCCACCGGCGCAGTTGACGATCGTGCCGTTGAGGCTGACGAAGTGCTTGAGCACCTCACCGCTGCGCAGGTCCACCTCCAGCGTGGTGGTGCCGGCGACGCCGAGCTCGTCGTAGCGCTCAGATCCGGGCACGAGGACACGGCCCGTCGGCGAGCCGGGAGTCGTGCGCACCTCGTGATTGCGAATCAGGCGTACGGTGCCACGCCGGGTGCCGGGGAACGCCGCCATGCCATCGTGGGCGATGGGCGTCGCCACCCCGTCGGTCATGGGCGTGCCGGTCTTGCCCAGAACGACGTAGGAGAAACCGGCCGGCAAGGCCAGCAACTCCTCTCCGGTGTTCTTCGCCGGGGTACGCCGCAGCGCGCCGTAGCCGACCTCGCCGGAGTCGAAGGCGGGACGGCCGGCGTCGGCCCAGGACGCGTGGGCGCCCAGGGTATGGATGGCGACGCCGCTGGCCAGCGCACCGCCGGCGGTGGCGAGGCTGCGGCCGAGGAAGGATCGTCGATCAAGCGCGGTCATAGGTGCTTCCCCTCGGAACAAGGTCAGGGCGCTCCGATCGTTCACCCATAGACAAACATCTATGCGTTTCTTGTCTGTACACACGATGAACGAGGGCTTTCGACAGCGTAAACGCGCTGATCGCCGCCGGGCAGACCCAATGTGTCAGCGGGTGAGTTCGTCTCCACGCTCGCCTTCACCGCGGCCGGCAACAACTTCGAGCCGGCCATCGCGGTGGCCGTCGGCGTGTTCGGCGTCACCTCGGGGCAGGCGCCGGCCGGGGTGGTCGGCCCGCTCATCGAGGTGCCCGTCCTGGTCGCCCTGGTCTACGTCAGTCTGTGGGGGCGGCGCCTGTTCAGCAAGGAGCCCGCTGGTGCCTAGTGTCCTGTTCGTCTGCGCGTACAACGCCGGCCGCTCCCAGCCGGCCGCCGGGTGGCTCTCCCCCGACGAAATCGGCCTTGGCCCGGCGCAGGTAGTAGCCGGCGGCTAAACCCGCCCGGCCACCGCCGGTGACCAGGACATCGACCGCGCGGGTTCATCGGTCATACGGGGGTGAGCTCCAGCTCACCTGGGCTGCTGGGCGCGGACTCGGTCAGCGGCGCGAACAGGGCGCCCAGCTTGTTCACCGCCTCGGGGATGATCCGATAGTAGACCCAGGTGCCGCGCCGCTCGCCGTCGATCAAGCCCGCTGTACGCAACACCTTGAGGTGGTGCGAGATCGTGGGCGCCGTCAGGTCGAAGGCGTCGGTGAGGTCGCACACGCAGGCTTCGCCTCCGGCGTGGGAGCCGATCATCGACAGCAGGCGCAGCCGTACCGGGTCGGCGACGGCCTTCAGCATGACCGCCAGCTCGGCGGCGTCGGTCTCCGACAGCGGCTCGCGCACGATCGGCGCGCAGCACTGGATCGTGACGGCGGTCATCCGGCCCCCTTATTTCGAAATCTATCGAAATTATACGCGATGGTACGCGACCAAGGCCAACGCGGCGATCACACAGGCGGCGGCGACCGCGCCCATCACCCAGACATAGCCGACTGCTTGGGCGAGCGCGACCGCTCCCAGCGGAGCGAGGGCCTTGTCGGCGACGGAGAAGGCGGCGATACGGCCCGACAGTGTGGCATAGGCGGCGGTGCCGTACCGGCTGACCAGCAGGTGCGGCAGGGTGATGGAGGCGATGCCGAAGCCCAGCCCGAATCCCAGCACGCAGCCGATGGCGCCCGGCACCGCGCGCCCGACCAGCGGCAGCAACAGGACGGAGACCCCCTGCAGGGCGAAGATCGCAGCAGCGATGAGGGCGGCGGGCAGGCGGCGTTGCAGACCGGTGGTGAGCAGGCGTCCGGCCACCGACAGCACCCCCAGAAGTCCGGCCAGCGTGGCGGCCAGGACGGGTGAGTGGCCGAGGTGGATGAGATAGGTGATGAGCAGGACGGCCATCACCGCCGCCGCGCCGCCGTTGGCGGTGAAAGCGAGCACCAGCAGCCAGAACGGCCGCCGGCGGGTGGCGGCCTTGACGATGCCGGCACGCTCTTCCGCTGTGGCGTGCTCGTGCTTGGCGTGGGTACGGCGGCGCAGGACGAGCGCGTGCAGGGGGATCGCGGCCAGGCCGTAGATCAGCGCCAGGACGACCAGGGCCTGGCGCCAGCCGTACCACTCCACCAGCAGCCCGGTGAGCGGCAGGAAGATCGAGGAGGCGAAGCCGGCCACGACAGTGAGCGCGAGCAGGGCGCCTGCCCGGCCACCTTCCCGGGCAGGGCCGTCGAACCAGCTGACGATGACGGCGAAGGCCGACTCGTAGAGCACCATGGCGCAGGCGATGCCCATCGCGGCGAACACCGCGTACAGCTGCCACAGACTCTCCACCCGCGACCAGGCCAGCACGGCTGTCGCGCCGAGAATCGATCCGGCGGTCATGAGGCCACGGCCGCCGCGGGCATCCAGCCGGCGGCCGACCGGCGGCGCGCACAGCGCGGCGATCAGGATCGACAGGGTGAGCGCGGCGGCGATCTGGGCATGGGTGGCGTGCAGGTCGCGCGCCATCGGCGCGAGGAAGACGGAGAAGGCGTAGTAGAGCACGCCGTACCCGATGGTCTGGGTGACGGCCAGCGCGGCGACGATCCGCCGGCCATGGCCGGACCGAGGCTGACCGCCGCCCCTGATGTGTGGGGCGGCGGTCTCGGCGGTGGAGCTCACTCCGGCCCGCTGGAGCACGAGATCAGGCGGCGGCCGTCCGCTGTCGTCGTCCACTCGTCTCCCGTTGCGGCGATGAAGCCCTGAGCCTCCAGACGCCAGGCCAGGGTGCCGGCCATGCGGGCGATGGCCGGCGCGTAGCCCGGGTCGGTGCTGGATCGCCGGGCGCTGACCAACTGGTGGCCCAGCTCTTGCGTGTGCAACAGGCCGTGGTCGCAGATGAGGCGCAAGGCCTCCTTCTGGGCGGCTGTCGGGTATCCGTCTGACATGTCGATCCCTGCTTTCAGCCGCAGCAGCCGCCGCCGTCGTTGGAGGCGCCGACGGTGGCCAGGGGCAGCGGGGTGGCCAGCAGGCCGCCGCTGATGCCGGTGGCCAGGCCAACGCGCTGCTCCTGGGCCTCGGCGAGGTTGGAGGAGCACACGCCGGTCTCCGGCAGGTCGAGCTGAACGTCGCGGGCCGCCTCCCAGTCGCCCGCGATGGCCGCGACGACCGAGCGGACCTGCTCGTAGCCGGTGGCCATCAGGAACGTCGGGGCACGGCCGTAGCTCTTGACGCCGACGGAGTAGTAGCCCGGTTCGGGGTGGGACAGCTCATCGACGCCGTGCGCGGGCACGGTGCCGCAGGAGTGCTGGTTGGGGTCGATCAGCGGGGCCAGTCGCCGGGTGGAGCCGAGGATCGGGTCCAGGTCCAGACGCAACTCGGAGGCGATGGAGTGGTCCGGTCGGTAGCCCGTCGCGGCCACGATGCGGTCCACCGTGACGGACTGCTCGGCACCGGACGGGTCACGGCTGACCACGGTCACCTGGTCGCCGCTCCGGGTGACGGAGCGGGCGAAGAAGCCTGTCAGCAGCTGAATGCGGCCCGACTCGACGTGGGCGCGCAGGCGAGTGCCGAGCGCGCCGCGGGCGGGCAGCGCGTCGGCCGCGCCGCCGCCATAGGTTCGGCCGGCGCTGCCCGCGCGGATCGCCCAGGTGATCTGAGTGTCGTCGAGCTGTGCGAGGGCGAGCAGGGTGGTGGCGGCCGAGTGGCCGGCGCCCACGACCAGCGTGTGCCTGCCCTCGTAGGTTTCACGGTCGGCGCCGAGCACGTCCGGCAGGGCGTGGTCGACCAGCTCGCCGGCCTCCGCCTCACCGTAGGCGGGCAGGCCGCTGGCACCCAGGACGTTCGGCGTGAAGTAGGTGCCGGAGGCGTCGATGATCGCGCGGGCCGGCAACTCCTCGCCGCCGTCGAGACGGATCAGGAACGGGACGTCTTCGCGGCCGTTGGTCCGGACCCGGTCATAGCCGAGGCGGCTGATCGCTGTCACCTTGGTGCTGAGCCGTACCTTGTCGCCGAACAGCTTGGCCAGCGGAGCGAGATAGTCAGTGATCAGCTCGGCGCCGGTGGGCAGCCACTCGGGGTCCGGCTCGCTCCAGCCGTCGGCCTCCAGCAGGCGCTTGGCGGCGGCGTCGATGTTGAACTTCCATGGGCTGAACACCCGGACGTGGCCCCATTGGGCGACGGAGGCGGCTGCCTGCTCGCCGGCCTCCAGGACCAGGAAGTCCTGACCGCGCTCGGCCAGGTGCGCGGCGGCGGCCAGACCGACCGGGCCCGCGCCGATGACCACCACCGGCAGCTCGCCGGCCTCGATCCTGCTCATGGGCTGCTCTGCCTCCAGGGGCGCGGTGGTGCCGCAGCATCCGTCACTCATGATGATCCTCTTTCGTGTCGGCAAGATGGCTAACGGAGCATCAGGCTCGTGGTGCGGGCACGATCGATCACTGCACCGGCCCGGCAGGCCGCGTCGCAGACCTCGCCGCGGGTCTCGTCGAACGTGACGGTGCCGTCACGGCGCAACCGGCGCAGTAGAGCGCGCATCGCACCCCTCCTGTTTAGACGGTTTTCGAAGTAGTAGCCAGCATGCCTCACTGATTAGAGAACTGTCAAATTAGATGTTCACCTAAACTGCCGGGACGCCGGATCGGTGCGCGTCCGGCTGCAGGAAACCCGGTTCGGGCCTATCCGCATCCGCCGACGGACGGGCCATCCTCGGGAGGGCAGCACGCCTGCAGGGCAGCCTGCAGATCCGTCAGAGCGCGTCGCACGCCGTCGGGATTGGCGCGGTAGTGGACGGTCTTCCATTCGCGCCGCGCGGTGAGCACCCCGCCGTCGCGAAGCGTCGCCAGATGGGTGGAGGCGGCCGACTGGGCGAGCGAAAGCCGCTCGGCCACCTCGTTGACCGTCAGCTCCACCCCGCCCTCGAACAGGAAGAGGATCTGCTGGCGGGTGTCGCTGGCCAGCGCCTTGAGGAAGCCGCGGGCCGCGTCCGTCAGCTGGATCCCATTGGTCGCCATCTCCACAGGATGACTCTACATCGTCGTATTGTCATTTCAGGATTTGACAATACGAAGCATGAACACCATCGTCATCGGCGGCGGTCGGTCCGGCCTCGCCGCCGCCCACGCCCTGCGGGAGCACCATGCCCGGACACGACTTCCCCGGCGACCCGGACCACTACCTCCACCGGGACGAGGTCGTCTCCTACCTGCGCCGCTACGCCGACACTCGACATGGAGATCCGCACCGGCACGCGCGTCAGCGCGGTGGAAGCTGACGCCGCCGAGATGGCCGATTCAGGTGGCGGCGGCCTCGCTTTCGGGGTGGGTGTCCGTCACTCGGAGTGAGTCAGCCGGACATATCCGTACGGGTTGAAGAACAGATCGTCCTCGTCGTAGCGGTCGCATGTGCCGGTGCGCAGCAACCAGCGGGGTGCGTCCTCGGCCATCCGGAAGCCGGCGCCGTCCTCGATCTCCTCTGCGCGCGGATCGGTCAGCAAGTAGATCGCCAGCGTGTCTAGGTGCGCGACCAGCTCACGCAGTCCGGCCTCGGTCGGATGCTCCTCATCGACCTCGATCTCTACCTCGGGCGCGCCGAGCAGGTGCATGCCGCAGCTGTAGAGCACCTGACCGTCATAGATCGGCCGCTTCACCCAGGCGGCGACGAGCGCGCCGGCCAGGCCCTCGTCGTTGGTGTCGGCCGCTCGGTCGGCCAGCGCGAGCCAGCGGTCCCGGCCGTGTGCTATCCCACTGCTCTCGCTCTTCACCGCCGTGGCGGCGCCGGACTGCAACAGAGCGGCCGTCGCCGCCAGCAGCCGCCGCGAAGTGTCGGCCGCCAGGCCCCGCATCATCGGCGCGGACAGCAAGTAGCCGACGGTGCCATGGGACTCCACTGCGGCCCAGTCCGCCTCGTCGAAGGAGGTCACCCCCGCCATACTGGCCTCGAACGCCTCCCGCATCCGAGGGTCAGGTTCGGCCTCGGAGTAGTCGTGGTCGAGGACGAAACCGCCGAAGCCAGCCGCGATTCGTTCCATCTCCGAAAGGTCCGGCCCGGAGCCGAGCACGCACAGCACGTGCCGAGGAAACGCTTCACCCATCCCGGCACATTATCGATCATTACCAATGTTTCGCGTCGATTCCCGCGATCTCCCGAGATCCGGGGACGACGATACGGCTGTCACCGCATTGCTAGCGGAACCACCGGACCATCTCCTCCAGATACATCAGGCCCCAGCGGCGAGCGCATCGCCGCGGGGGCCGGCCAAGGACATCAACAAGCTTCCCCAAAGGTCTCGATCCTCGAGTACGCCGCCGACAGGAAAGAGGCCCGCTCCCGAGCCCACTTCGAAGTGGGCGCCGCCGCTTCGGTGGGTCCAGGCGGCGATGCGGGTCCTCGGCGTCGCCATGAACGTCGCGCAGCTCCCTCGATAGCTTGAGGCCATGGGATTCGGCAAAGCGCTGTGGATTCGCCGATCCGGATCTCTTAACGCTCCGCTCGGCGCGATCGGCCAGATGACGGCACTCGGCCTCAGGCTCACGCACGTGCCAAGTGGCTATGTTCCACTGAACGAGCTCCTCCCCTGGCGTCCATCAGACTGATCTTCAGCCCTTCGGCTTCGCCTGGTCCAGTGGGGCCTTGTCCGCGTCGCGGGACGGCGTGGCCGCGGGGCGCATCCGGTAGGCGACGATCAACGCCGGGACGACGACCGCGGCCATGGCCAGGAAGGCGTCGGAGAAGGCAGCGCCTTCGTGACCGGGGTACAACGGGTTGATGGAGTCGCTGCCGGTTTGCTGCCTTGCGGTCACCAGCACACCGAACAGGGCCGGGCCGGTGCCGGCGCCGAGGAACTGGGCTCCTTGGAGGATCCCGAGGCCGACGCCGACCTGGTCGGCCGGCAACGCGCTCGCCGCGGCGCTGATGATCGGGGTCATCACGAAGAGGAAGCCGACGCTGAGCCCGAGAATCCCGACCGCCGCGGGGATCACCGACGTGCCTCCCGTGAAGGTCGAGAGGAACAGGGCGAACAGCCCGATGGCTGCGAGACCCGTCAGCACCAGGGGCCGGGTGCCGATGCGGTCGGCGAGGCGACCGATCAGCGGCGAGACGACGGCGACGGCGACCCCGGCCGGGATCATGACCAGGGCCCCCGCCCCCGGGCTGAGGCCGTTGACGTCAACCAGCAGCAGCGGAACGAATACCAGGCCGCCCAGATTGATGATCATAGCTAGGAACGCGACGACGACCGCGGCCCGGTAGACCTGGTTGGCGAACAACGCAGGCGGGACGAACGGCTGCGCGACGCGGACGGTCCGCCACCCGAACAGCGCGATCGCCGCGACCGCCACCACGAGGCTGACCCAGGACGAGGGTGCGGCGAAGCCGGCGACCTGCGCCTGAGTCATGCCGAACAGAACCAGCCCGGCGCCGAGGCCCAGGAGGATGCCGCCAGGAAGATCGAATCGACCCGCACCCGCCGGGGCATCGGCCGGCAGCACACGCAACGCCGCGGGAAGCAGTACCAACGCGACCACAAGCATGAGCCAGAACAGCGCGGGCCATCCGAAGAACTGGCCGATCCCGCCGCCAACGGCCGGTCCGGCGGCGGTGCCGATACCCGCGGCCGCGGAGACGACACCGATCCCCATCCCTCGCTTGTCCGCCGGCATCAACCTGGTGACGGCAATGATCGAAAGCACGGGTATCGCGGCCGCGCCCACCCCCATCACGATCCGCCCGAGCACGAGCACGAGGAGATCCGGGGCGAGCGCGCAGATCAGGCTCCCGGCAGCGTAGGTCAGCAGGGCGAAACCGAAGAGGCGCCGCAGGCTCACCCGGTCGGAGATGCGGCCGTAAAAGGGGATACCGATCGAGAACATCAGCAGGAAGCCGGTGACGACCCACGCGAGTTCCGCCTCGGAAGCCCCGAACTCCGCTCCGATCGACGGGAGCACGAGATTGACCATGTCGCTGGCGATGACCGTGGCAAGCAGCGCCGACATGAGCACTGCCAACAGGGCCAGCCCTGAGCCTGTTTGATTGGTTGTGGTCGACGTCGGTGTCATTCGACGCATCCTCCGCGCGGCAGTTACTGCCACTACCGTAGTTACAGTTAGGACAAAAGAACGGCGGAGGACCTGCCTCCGCCACTGCTCAGCTACCGATTCGGTAGCGCGAGTTCACGCTCGATGTCCAGCACCTGCCGGAGCAGGTGGGCGATGGTCGTTCGGCCGAGCCGTTCTTCCATGGCCCTTTCCGCGTCCCGGAACTCCGCTTCGAGCACAGCCTGCATGTTGCGCCCGACCTCGCATGCGTCGCTGGGTGGATGAGCGTGCCGCGACAGGATCGGCCCCTCCTCGACGGCGCTGTACGCGTCGTAGAGCGTGATCTCGCGCGGAGCACGGGCAAGGGACCAGCCGCCACCGCGCCCCTCGGTGGACCACACCAGGCCGGCGTCCCGCAGGCTGCCGAGGATGCGCCGCACGAGAACCGGATTGCTCGCCAAGCTGTCCGCGATCTCCGCGGAGGTCAGCGAGCGTTCACCCCAGCGCGCCAACATCGTGAGCGCGTGAATCGCGACCGCGCTCCTGCTGCTGAGACCCAATGCGACCCCTTCGCACTCCGCCGCGCCACCGACCGAACTGTAACGAGGCTAGTTGCAGTTTGATCGCTCGTCAATCCGGCACCTGACGAGCTGGAGCCCGGAAGGCCGACGATGTGAAAGTCCGGTACTGCCGTCGGCAGTACCGGACCCCCGGGGCCTACCGCGCGCCCGCCGGGACCTGCTCGCCCATCCGGCCCCGTTGAGCCGCCCACGCGTCCAAGGTGTCGCGGGTCGCCTCGTCCAGGTGGTGCAGCTCGCTCAGGTCGAGCCGCACGCCCGCGGCGTCCGGCACCGATTGGAGGGATCGGTGCATCTGGGGAAGGCGCAGGAACGTGGCATTGCCGCGGAGCCGCACGTGCACGTGCCCCCGATCGTCGTGCTCCCAGCTGACCGTCACGTGTGACAGCCGCCAGGCCGCCAGCAGGACGGCCAGGCCCAGGCCGATCAGCACGCCGGTCAGCAGGTCAATGCCGGCGATCGTGATGGCGGTGATCAGTGCGATCGCCCCGTCCGCCCGATCCTGGCGCAGTGTCTGCACCAGCTTGACCGGGTTGATCAGCTTCCAGCCGGAGTGGAGGAGCAGCGCGGCCAGCGCGGTGAGCGGGATGGCCGCCAGCAGCCCAGGCAACGCGACCACGAACAACAGCAGCCACATCCCGTGGAGCAACCGTGACGCCTTGGTACGCGCGCCCGCCTGGACGTTGGCGGCGCTCCGTACGATGACCGCGGTCATCGGCAGTCCGCCGAGCGCGCCGCTCACCACGTTGCCCGCCCCTTGCGCGACCAGCTCGGCGTTGTAGCGGGTCGGCGGCCCGTCGTGCAGGCGATCGACGGCGGCGGCGCTGAACAGGCTCTCCGCCGAGGCCACGATCGCGATGGTCAGCATCGTCCCCAGCACCGCCGGATCGGTGACCATGGCGAGCTCCCCGGCCCCTGGCGGGTTCAGCGCACTGAGCAGCGAACCGACCTCGACCCGGGCCACGGGCAGATCGAACACCCACACCAGGGCTGCCGCGGCGGCCACCGCGACCAGCGGAGCGGGCACCGCCCTCAGCCGCATGGGCATCCGGCCCCACGTCACCAGCACGGCCAGGCACAGCAGGCCGACGCCCAGCGTCCACAGTGAAGCGGCGTCGTCCACCCCGGCCAGCAGGCCCGGGAGACTGAGCAGCCTGGCGATCGTGTCGGCCGGGGCGGTGCCCGCCGCCAGCGGGTAGAGCTGGCCGAGCACCAGGACCAGGCCGATGCCGGTCAGCATGCCGCGCACCACCGACGGGGAGATCGCCTGGAACCAGGTGCCCAGCCGGAACACGCCGAGCAGGATCTGCACCAGGCCGGCGCCCGCGGCGATCAGGCCGAGTGCGGCCAGGCCGTGTCGGGCGACCGCCTCGGCCACCAGGACGGTGAGCCCGGCGGCCGGTCCGCTGACCTGCAGGCTGCTGCCGGGGAGGGCGCCGGCGACCAGGCCGCCGACGATCCCCGTCACGATGCCGAGCTCCGCGGGCACCCCCGAGGCGACCGCGACGCCCACGCACAACGGCAGCGCCACCAGGAACACCACGACCGAGGCCCGCACGTCGGCGACTATCCACTGACGGTGCCGTTCGATGGCCGACGACGTGGACGAGGGGTGGGAGCTGTTCGCCATGTGCCCCTCCTCACAGCTCTCGGAACGAGAAGTCGACGCCTTCGCCCGGCTGAGCCGCCAGCACCCGGCCGGTGTCGATCTCGTAGTACCAGCAGTGCAGACGCAACTCCGCTCGATCCAGGCGCTCGCGCACCAGGGGCAGCGCGGCAAGTGCGGCGAACTGGGCCACCAGGTGCTGCCGTTCCGCCGTCCGCTGGGGATCATCACCATTGCCGTCGGCGATCCGGTACGGCACCCGCCGCGGCGCCGAGGCCAGCCAGCGCCCGGCGTTGGGCAGCCGTACCGGGTCGTGACCACCGGTGATGGCGGCGACGGCACCGCAGTGGGAGTGCCCGCACAAGATGATGTCGCGTACGGCGAGCGCGTTGACGGCGTACTCGACGGTGGCGAGCTCGCTCGACGGCGTGCCGGAATGGGAAGGGATGACGTTGCCCGCGGTGCGCAGCTCGAAGAGCTGCCCGGGGCGGGTACGGGTGATCTGCGTGGGGATCACGCGGGAGTCGGAACAGGTGATGAACATCGCCAGCGGCTGCTGACCCTCGGCGAGCCGGGCCCGGCCCGGGTCAGGGGACGTGCTGTGGGCGCGCGCGTGCGCCACGAGGTCGTGGAACTCCACGTGTTCTCGCTTCCAGGTAGGGGTTCTTCGTGCTGTGTGTGCCGATGTCGTCCGCGGACGACATCGGTGTCAGCAGCGGAACACCTGGATTGCGGATGGTGACGTGCTCGTGGCCCGTGCGCCGGCGGCACCGTCGTCGATGGGTGGGAGGGGGCGTGGTTCAGCCGCTCCTGTGGTCGCGACGATCCTGGCGGACAGAATACTGGGAGGGGCGCCGGTCCAGCGGCTGGAGACCCAGGCCCGCCTCCCGTCCGGAAGAAGGCCTGGGTGGGAAAGAGCCTCCGCGCACCCCTCGGCGACGCGGATGTTCGCAGGCCCGGACGACGGGTTCGGCGCGAGCGACGCCGTCTCGACAGCCGACGTCTCCGTATGCGTGAAGCTCGTTCGTTCGTGCCCAAGCTCTGTGGCCGCCGGCGACCACAGCGTGAGCACGAGGAGGATCGCGCCGAGCAGGCGCCGTTGCCACGCAGGGCCGATGGGCGGTCCGGGCAACGAGTCGTCTCCCCTCGCGATCTTCCGTCATGGTCTCGTTCGCTGGGATCGAGGCTAGCCGGACTCCTGTAAAGATCGGGTTAGATCGTGTTGAATTCATGTGTCATGCCGGCCGAGGGCCCGGCCGGCAGGCCCTCGGCTCGGATTTATGGCTGGTAGACGGTCGTGAAGTCCTTACCGCCGTTCACCGACTCATAGACGGTGCCGTCCATGGCTGCGGCCAGGAGCCGATCGGCGGACACGGCGGTGAAGGCCACGGCCTGCATGGGCAGGCGTCCCGTCGGCTGCCAGGTGGCGCCTCGATCGGCGCTGGACTGCACCTGGCCGTCGGGAGCCACGCCGACCAGGCTGTCCTTGCCGGTCACATCCAGGAACGACAACAGCGGAGCTCCCTTCAGCGCCTTGAAGCTCTTGCCGGAGTCGGTGCTGACCTTCACGCCGTCGGGTGTCGTGGCGTAGAGGCGATCGGGAGCGTCGGTGCCGATGGCCAGGTCGAGCAGGTCCAGCCGGGCGGCGGGCTTGAGATCCGAACCCTGCCCGTACCAGATCTGGCCGGTCTGGCTGTCGTACCCGTAGGCCGTCGTCCCCGCCACCTGCAGGGCGTGGAAGTCCGCCTGGCCGGCCAGGGCCACCTGCTCCCAGTTGAGGCCGGAGTCGGTGGAGCGGATCAGGCCCAGGTGCGGCGACTGCCCGGCGGTGATGTCGCCGGCGGCGGGGTGCCCGCTGGCGTAGAAGGTCTTCGGCCCAGCGACCGTGAAGCCCATATGGTCGGCGTCCCGGTCCCCCACTCTGACCAGTTTCCCGCTCTCCAGGGTGAACAGGCCGAAATGGCCCGCGATGTAAGTCTTGCCGGTCGCGGGGTCCACTCCCAGTCCGTGAACGTGCCCGACCCCCGGGTCCGAGGGCTGGGCAGCAGGGTTGGCCGCCGGCTCGTCCGCCGCGCCGCACGCTGTCAGGCCGAGGGCGAGGACGATCGCCAGTCCCCATTTCTTGATCATCGTGTCTGTCCTTTCAACCCTGGTAGCCGAGCAGGCTCATCATTCCGGCCTCGGCGTGGTAGACGTTGTGGCAGTGGATCATCCACACACCCGGGTTGTCGGCGTCGAAGTCGACGTGGAGAGTCCTGCCGGGCAGCACAATCGCGGTGTCCTTCCGGAGACCGGTGCCCGCCAGGGCGAAAGTATGACCGTGCAGGTGCATGGGATGCCACATCAGGCTCTGGTTGATGAACGACAGCCGGACCCGCTCACCGGACTTGATCGGCTCGATGACCTTCGGGTCGTACTTCCTGCCGTTGATGGCCCAGTCGTACTTGGCCATGCTTCCGGTGAGGTTGAGAGTGATCGTCCGGTCCGCGGCCCGTTGCGGCAGCTGTACGGCCTGCGCGGGTTTGAGCTGCTCGTAGTCGACGAGGCGACCGTCTAGCTCGGCGGGCCGCGCATCCGGCTGCGGAGCCCTGGCGCTCTTGGCGGTACGGACCAGGGCGCGGGCCGGCCCGCGTTTGCCTTCGGCCAGCGCGACCAGGGGGAAGGCGCCGTCCTTGAGGGTGACCAGCACGTCGTAGCGTTCGCCCATGCCGAGCAGCAACGCGTCGGTCTCCACCGGCTCCACCGGGAAGCCGTCGGCATGGGTGACGGTGAACTTGTGGCCGCCCAGCGCCACCCGGAACGCGGTGTCGCCGCCGGCGTTGATCAGCCTGATCCGCAGCCGGGCGCCCGGCTTGGCGGTGAACGTCTCCGCAGCGGCCGGCACCCTCCCGTTGACCAGGAAGTGCGGGTAGTAGACGTCCCCGGCGTCGCCGCCGAGCAGGTCGCTCTCGGCGTTCATCATCATGTGCGGCCACTTCGCCGACGCGCTCGGCGTGGGTGAAGGCGTTGGCATGGCCATGCCGTCGTGGCCGTCGTGACCGCCGCCGCCGGTCATCATGCCCGCCATCGCGGTCAGCTCGGCCAGCACGTCGTCGGGGGTTCCGGTCACGCCGTCCATCCAGTCGTCCAGGACGACGACCCATTCCTCGTCGTAGCCGAGCGGCTCGGCCGGGTCCTCGACGATCAGCGGCGCGTACAGGCCGCGGTCGAGCTGGGTGCCATGGTGCGGGTGGAACCAGTAGGTCCCCGGATGCGCGGCGGTGAACTCGTAGAGGCGCTCGCCACCGGACGGGACGGTCGGCTGGGTCACGTTCGGCACGCCATCGGCGTCATTGCGCAACGCCAGGCCGTGCCAGTGCACGGTCGTCTCCGCCGGCAACCGATTGACGAGCCTGCCCGGACGACCTCGCCCTTGCTGACGCGGATGGCCTGGCCTGGCAGGCGATCGCCGTACAGCCAGGTGTTCACGGTCTTTCCGGCGAGGTCGACCTGCGCTTCCTGGGCGAGGAGCTGGAACTCCCGTACCCGGCCCGGGCGGCGGGCGGCTTCGGCGGCGCGTACCTGTGCGCCGCCGGGTTGGACAAAGGTGGTGCTCTCGCTCGTAGAGCACGCTGACAGCAGGGCTCCTCCCGCCGCGGCCAAGCCGGCACGCAGGAAGAACCACCGATCGATGGAGGTCATGAATCGCTCACGGTTCGAAGCGGACAGGGAATCCTCTCGCTCCGGGCTCGGCCCGGACGACGGACTCCTACGTGCGCAGAACCGCTACGCGTTGGAGAGCGAGCGCGTACGGCCGCGGCGAGCCGCGCAGCGCGGGTAGTGCTGTGGAGCGCCGCCTTGCTGAGCCGGTGGCGGCCCCCGCGCGGCCAAGGCCGGAAAGGGCCAGCACGACCACGACGACGACCGCGGCCAGAGCGGCCAAGCACAGCACGACAGGGCCGGTGTCGGCACCGGCGGCGGCCTCGTGCCCCGCGTTCATGCCTGGATGATCGCCGACCGTCGCGGAAGCACAGGCGTCGGCCGTGGTGTGGGGGGCCGCGCAGAAGTGCCCGGTGGCGTAGGTGAGCCCGACGCCCAGCAGCGCGGATGCTATGAGCACGAGTTTCGGCAGCAACGCGGTCAACGCGTTCCTCCCGCTCATAGCTCCTCCCCACCAGACGGACACGAGCTCACCTTACCGCCGCAGACTCGCCCTCTATGATCGGCCTGGAGCAAAGGGTGGCGGAAAAGGGCCCAGCTCGTAACCGGCGAAGTCGAGGCCGCTATCGCTGATGATCTGGAAGGCCCTGATCCTGACGCGCCGGATCCCGCTGCGGCCCTCGGCGGTGACGTGGGCGTGCAGCGGGATCGGCCCGGCGGCGGGGGCCTCCCGGCGGGCCGGCAAGGCCGTGCGCTTGTGACAGGTACTCGCGCGGGGTGCTCCGGATCTCTCTTCTGGTCAGCGCAAAGTCACGGGGCCGAGCGGGGTGTCGATGACGGCGCGCAGCGCGGGTTCGGGTCCTGGCGAGATGCCGAGCCGGACGCCGAGAGCGGCCACGTCGTGCCGCAGCGCCTCCGGGTCGGGGTGCACGGCGGAGAAGGAGGTCAGGCTCACCAGGGGCAGGTCCGACTCGGCGGGGTGAGGTGTGTCGCTCCAGTCGATGAGGAACGGCACCACCCTGACCACCGCCGGATCCTCGCGCCGGGTGAGCCGCCACTCCAGCAGGAGGCCCGCCGGGGTACGCCTGGACAGGGGTTGTACGTCGCCGGGGTCGTAGCCCTGCTCGCGCGCCTGCCGCACCGCCGTGTCGATGTCACCGGGGCGCACGGCCCAGGCCGCAAGCCGCGGCGCGGTCAGGGTTTCCAGGCCGAACGCCCGCGGCCGCACGGACGCCTCCGGATCGGGGCCGATGATCTCCAGGTAGGAGGTAGGGCCGAAGCGGACGAGGTAGTTGGCGGTGCCCCCGGGGTGCCTGCCTCCGGGCACCGGGCGGACCCCGGTGCGCTCGGCGAATTCGGCGACCCCTGCGGCAAGGTCGGGCACCGCGTAAACAAGGTGGTCGAGCTGTGGTTCGGTCACTGATCCGCCTCCCGGGTGGGCTCGCCGAGCGAGAGCATGAGCCGGTTGGCCCAGTTGAAGAACGCGGCGGCGTGGATGGTGTCGCTGATGGCCAGGTCGTCGAGCCCGGCGGCGCGCAGTGCGGCGACGTGCTCGGGACCGAAGTCGGCCGGGGTCGCCGCGAGCGCCACGGCGGCGTCGATGACCGCCCGCCAGGTGCCGTCCTGCGGCGCATCGACGCCCTCGTCCAGCAGGCGCTGCACGTCGTCGGGGCGCTTGGCGTAGTGGGCGGCGAAGCGGGCGTGCACGGACGCGCAGAAGACGCAGCCGTTGCGGCGCGAGGTCGCGGTGGCGGCCAGCTCGCGCTCGGCGCGTGGCAGGCCACCGTCGGGGTTGTAGAAGATGTCGACGTCGGTCTTGGTCCGCGCGTGCAGAATGTCCGGATCACGTGCCAGCAGCAGGAAGTACGGTGACTTGGCGCGCGCCTTGTCGACCAGCGCCTCGTAGTGCTCGTCGGTCAGCTCATCGGCCGTCAGCGGCGCAAGCCATGGCTCCCAGCCGAGCTGTTCCCGGGTGAATCCGCTCATGAGGCCGATCCCTTCCGCAGCAGCCGCAGCCCGGCCACCACGCGTATCTGAAAGGTGAGGAAGGCGACGAGCTGCGACAACGTCACGATGCCCGTGGCGCTCCAACCCGCTTGGGCCAGCGCGTCCAGGGACTTCGCGCTCGATTCGCGCGGCCGGAACACCAGCAGGTGGGCGTGCTCGAACGCGCCGGCCAGCCGGACGCCCAGATCGGCGGGGCTACGCGGCCGGTAGCGCAGCCCTTCGTCGCTCTCCTCCGCCGGGCCGCCGGCCGGGTATACCCCGTAGGGCCCGGTGGTCCCGCCCGCCTCGATCTCGGCCTCCACGACCTTGAGCAGGCCGGGTGCGATCTCGGCCAGCCGGTCGGCGTAGAAGGAGGCGATCTCGGGATCCTGGTGCAGCCCGGCCACGAAGGCCGCGATGGCGTCCCGCTCCACGAGGGCTACCTCGCCTTCCGCGTCGGGCGTGAAGAGCGCGTCGTAGCTGCGCTGGGCGTGCTCGCGGGCGCCCGGCCGCCGGGCGCGCAGCCGGTCGAGCGAGGAGCCGGGTGTTATCCCGGCCAGGTGGTCGATGACATCGGCGATCATTTCGTGCTCAATTCGGTGGAGGGAAGCCAGCCGAGCGCGGGCGCGACCTCGGTCGCCAGCAGCTCGATCGAGCGGAGGATGAGCGGGTGCGGCGGGTCGACCGAGTGCACCTGGAAGACCAGATCGGTGACCCGTTCGAGGGTCGGGTCGGCCCGGAGGCTCTCGATGACGTCGTCAGGGGTGCCCAGATGCACATCGAAGGCGGCGATGCGGCGGTCGAGGTCGCTGTTGGGCAGCTCGAACGGCAGCCTGCCGCGGCCGAGCCCGAGCTCGGCGTACCGCAGTGCCTCGGCTCGGCTGTCGGCCACGAACGCGGTTCTCGACGCCATGATCCGCGGGGTCGCGCCCGGCGGCAGGTGCTCGTGGTAGGCGTCCACGATGGGCCGCTGGAGGTCCGCCAGCGTGGCCTGCGGGTCGTCGGCGGGCCGCGGCTGGGTACGCGACAACAGCAGCCCGTTGCCCGCCCGGCCCGCGCGGGCACCGCCGGAGACCGAGAACGTGGCCTCCCAGACGGCACGCGGCAGCCGGGGCGCGGGCGGGTAGAGCCGGTTGCCGCCGCCGAGGTCCTCCCCCGACCAAGCGTTGACCAGCACCGCCAGGTGCTCGGCGTAGAGGGCGGAGCGGTCGGCGCTGTCGTGGCCGAACGGCGGGAACGACGACGGCGTGCCACCGCTGCCCACGCCGACCTCCAGCCGGCCTCCGGTCAGCAGGTCGAGCACCGCGGTGTCTTCGGCCACCCGCACCGGATGCTCCAGCGGCAGCGTGATGATTCCCGTGCCGAGCCGGATGCGGCTGATGCGCGCGGCGACATGGGCGAGGAACACCAGGGGCGCGGGCAGACCGCCCTCGGCGCCGTCGAAGTGGTGTTGCGCCACCCACGCCGTGTCGAATCCGAGGGCCTCGGCGTGTTCGATCTGCTCGGCGGCCAGCCGGTAGCGCTCGCCCGGAGGCACGTCGTCGAGCAGCCGGGTGAAGAAGCCGAGCCTCATCGCACTCGCTCCGGGATCGCGGCCAGCAGCTCGCGGGTGTAGTCGTGCCGGGGCTCGGTGAAGACCTGCCGGGTGGTTCCGGTTTCCACGATGCGTCCTTTGCTCATGACGGAGACGGTGTGCGAGATCTGGCGCACCACGGCCAGATCGTGCGAGATGAACAGATATGTCAACCCCAGGTCACGCTGGAGCTGTTCGAGCAGGTCGAGGATCTGCGCCTGCACGGTGACGTCGAGGGCCGAGACCGCCTCGTCGAGCACGATCACCTCGGGTCCCGCGGCCAGCGCGCGGGCGATGGCCACCCGCTGCCGCTGACCGCCGGACAGCTCGCGCGGCCGACGCGCGGCCATATCCTGCGGCAGCGCCACCCGCTCCAGCAGGTCGGCGACCCGGGCGCGGCGAGCGGTCCGGTCGCCGACCCCGAAGTTGCGCAGCGGCTCCGCCACGATCTCCCCGATGGACTGGCGCGGGTCGAGCGACCCGTACGGGTTCTGGTAGACGAGTTGCACGTGGCGGCGGAAGCGGCGGCCGTCCGGCGCCCCGGCGATGGTCACCGTTCCCGACGTGGGCGTGACGAACCGCACCACCATCCTGGCGGTGGTGGTCTTGCCGGAGCCTGACTCGCCGACCAGCGCGTGTGTGGTGCCGCGGGCCACCTCGAAGGAGACGCCGTCGACGGCGCGGAACGGGCGCCGCCCGACGCGGAACTCCTTGACCAGGTCGCGGACCACGATCGCGGGCTCCGCCGCGTGAAGGTCGCGGAAGGGACGCGCCGTCAGGGCGGGGGCATCGTGGAAGAGCCGCCTGGTGTAGTTGGCTTCGGGGGCCGCCTGCACCGCGGCGGTCGGCCCTTGTTCCACGATGCGGCCGTCCTTCATCACCAGCAGGCGGTCCGACCGGCCCGCGGCCACGCCGAGGTCGTGGGTCACCAGCAGCAGGGCGGTGCCGTACTCGGCGCGCAGATCGTCGATGAGGTCCAGGATGCGCCGCTGCACGGTGACGTCGAGGGCGCTGGTCGGCTCGTCGGCGATGATGAGAGCGGGTTCGAGCGCGATGGCGATGGCGATGAGCACGCGCTGGCGCATGCCGCCGGACAGTTCGTGCGGATACTGTCGGGCCCGCGTCTCCGGGTCGGGCAGGCCGACGCGGGCGAGCAGGTCGAGCACGCGATGGCGGATCGTGCGGCGGTCGCCGCGCCCGTGGATCCGCAGCACCTCGCCGATCTGGGAGCCGATGGTCTTCACCGGGTTCAAGGAGTTCGCCGGGTCCTGCGGGATCAGGCCGATCTGCGTTCCGCGTACGGACCGCAGGCGGCGCTCGGACCAGGTGGCCAGGTCGGCCTCGCCGAACAGGATCCGGCCGCCGTCCAGGGAGGCGTTGCCCGGCAGCAACCCGATGATCGCGTGTGCCGTGGTGGTCTTGCCGGATCCTGACTCGCCGACGACGGCGACGACCTCCCCCGGCTCGATCGCGAAGGAGATCCCTTCCACGGCGCGCCTGCCGTCGTAGGAGACCGCGAGGTCGCGGACGTCCAGCAGGCTCATGCCCGCTCCTTTCCGATCGAGCGGCTGATGCGGCCAGCGGCCAGCACGACCGCGACCACCACGGTCCCGGGCAGCGTGGTCAGCCACCATGACGTGGCCAGATAGTTGCGTCCCTCGGAGATGAGCAATCCCCATTCCGGGGTGGGCGGCTCGGCGCCGTACCCGAGGAAACCGAGCGTCGAGATGGCCAGGATGGCCGCGCCGAACTGCAGGGCGGCCAGCGCGATGACGGGGCCGAGCGAGTTCGGCAGCACGTGCCGCCACAGCACGGCCGGGAACCTGCCGCCGCTGCCGAACGCGGCCTCCACGTAGTCGGTACGCCGGACCCGCACCACCTCGGCGCGCGACAGCCGGGCGAAGGCCGCCACCGAGCCGACGCCCACGGCGATCGCCACGTTGACCGTGCCGGGCCCGAGCAGGATGATCACAGTAAGGGCCAGGAGCAGGCCGGGCACCGACAGCAGCACGTCGACGATCCGCATGACCGCCGCGTCCGCCACCCCGCCGGCCGCCCCGGCCAGCAGCCCGAGCAGCGTGCCGAGCAGCAGGCCCACCGCCACGGCGGTGAACGCGCCCGACAGCGAATGCACGGAGCCGTGCACCACCCGGGTGAACAAGTCGCGCCCGACCGCGTCGGTGCCGAACAGGTGATGCGCGCTCGGCGCCTGGAGCTTCTCGGCGGGTACGCCGGCGATCGGGTCGTATCCGGTGAAGACGCCCGGTACGACGGCCCAGAGCAGCACGAGAGCGATCACCGCCCAGGCGAGTATCGGCCCGGCCTTCACGTCGCCGCCTTCAGCCGCGGGTCGAGGATCGGGAACACCACGTCCACGACCAGGTTGACCAGCACGAACACGGTGGCGGCCAACACGACGACGGCGAGCATCACCGGCGTGTCCTGCGCGCCCACGGCCTGCTCGGTCAGCCTGCCGATGCCGCCCCGGCCGAAGACGGTCTCGGTCACGACGGAGCCCGCGATCAGCTCGCCGAACGTCAGCCCCGCCACGGTGAGCGTGGGCAGCACGGCGTTGCGGGCCACATGCCGCCACAGGATCCACCACCGCGTCGCGCCCTTGGCCGCGACCACCGGTACGAACGGCTGCGCATAGACCTGGTCGATGCCGCGGGCGAGCACCTGCGCGATGGGCGCCGAGATCGGCACGGCCAGCGTCAGCACGGGCAGGACGAGCTGCTGCAGCTCGCTGCCGCCGATCACCGGGACCAGCTTCAGCCGGAACGAGAAGATCTGGATCAGCAGGATGCCCAGCCAGAACGCGGGGACGGAGATGAACAGCGACGGCACCGACAGCAGCGCACCGCGCAGCCACGAGGTCGCGCTGTAGCTCGCCGCGAACGCGATCACCACGGCGATCAGCACGGCCAGCAGGAAAGCGGCCGAGGCCAGCCGGGCCGTCTCCGGCAGCGCCTCGCCCAGCCGCTCGATCACCGGCGTGCCGGTGTCGATCGAGTAGCCGAAGCCGCCGCTCAGGAAGCCGAGCAGGGTGTGGAAGTAGTCGGCCACCGGCGAGCCGCCGCCGTAGTAGGCGCGGATCTCGGCGATCTGCTGAGGTGACAGGCCGAGCTCGGGGTTCTGGAACTTGATCAGGATCGAGTCGCCGGGCAGGAGCTGCAGCAGCACGTAGCTCGCCGTGAAGGCGGCCCACAGCACGAGCGCCGCCTGCCCGGCCCGCCACAGGAGGTATCTCGTCACTGCTGCGACTTCCACACCGAGTAGAACCAGGGGCGGCCGACCGCCTCGAAGGCGACGCTCTGGACGTGCGGCGCGGCGCCGTACACCTGGGGCTCCTCGAACAGCGGGATCGCGTAGCCCCGCTCGATCACGTACCGCTGGATCTCGGCGACCTTGGCGTTGCGCTCGGCCACGTCGGGCTCGGCGGACTCCTCCTCCAGCAGCCGGTCCAGCTTCTCGTCGTCGGAGAGGATGACGTCGCGGTTCTGGCTGTGGAAGTGGCTCTTGATCACGTCCTGGTCGGCGCGGCCGACCATGCCGTGCTGGATGGCGGTCTTCTCTGCGTTCTTGATGTCCACGGCCTGGGTGCCGGCGTCGGCGGGGCGGATCTCCAGCTTCACGCCGATCTTCGTCCACTGCTGAGCGACGAGCTCGAGTGTCTGCTTCGACAGCGGTTGCGGGCCGGAGACGAACACGCCGAGCCGCAGCTGCGTGCCGCCCTTGGCGCGGATCCCGTCTGCGCCGCGCACCCAGCCGGCCTGGTCGAGCAGGGCGTTGGCCTTGGCGGGGTCGTAGGCGAGCTCCTTGGACAGGTCCACGTAGCCCTGGGCGAGGTGGCTGAGCACGGAGGTGGCGACCGGGTAGCTCGCGGTGAACAGGGTGTCGACGATCTCCTTGGCGTTCGTGCCCGCCTGCAGCGCCCTGCGGACGTCGAGGTCCTTCAGGATGCTGTTCGACGGCCGCAGGTAGAGGCCGTTGTTCACGCCCCGGGTGGGCTCGGCGTAGATCTGGAAGCCCGCGTCCTTGACGGTCTTCTCGTCGTACGCCTGGACGTAGCGCACCATGTCGGCCTGGCCGGAGGTCAGCGCGCCGACGCGCACGTTGTCCTCCGGCGTCACGATGATCTTGATTTCGTCGAGGTAGGCCCGGCCTTGATGCGGGGAAGACGACGGCGCCCAGTTGTAGTCCTTACGTGCGACCAGGTCGACCTCCTTGTCGACGATCTGGTTCTTCAGCGTGAAGGGGCCGGAGCCGATGATGTTCTTCAGCTGGCACTGCTGCTCGTACGGCAGGGAGATCGTCTTCTTGGACACCAGTCCGGCGCCGATGACCGACGTTCCCTGCAGGAAGCCGGGTGAGGGCTTGTCGAAGTGGAACTTCACCGTCTTCGCGTCGACGACTTCACTGCGCTCGTAGTTGTTGACGAACTCCGCGACGGGCAGCTTGAGCTTGGGATCGCCCAGGCCGTACACGTCGAAGTTGGCAGCCACGGCCGAGGCGTCGAGCGGGCTGCCGTCGCTGAACGTCACGCCGTCGCGCAGATGGAAGGTGTATTCGGTGGCGTCCTCGTTGATCTCCCACTTCGTGGCGATCCACGGCTCGATCTTGAGCGTTTCGGGGTTCTGCCAGGTCAGCTTGTCGGTGATCTGGTTGAGGATGCCGCCGTTGGGATAGAAGCCGGCGGCGGGCAGGTAGAGGCAGGTCGGGGGCTGATGCTCCAGGTAGGTCAGCGTGCCGCCGTGAACGGGCTTGCCGTCGCCTTGCGCCGCTCCGACAGCTCCCCCGCCGCCACAGGCGCCGAGGAGCCCCACGACGGTGAGCATGACGGCGGCGATCAGCGGTCTGGATGGAGACATGGGGGTACTGCCCTTCACGAAGGTTTGCGGCACTAAAGCCACTATAACCTACCTAAATAGTGGGGAGTTCATGCGCGGTACGGAGGCGACCAGGTCGGGCCCGCCGGACTTGAGGTCCTTTGCGCCCTTCAGCGACTTCGGCGAGACCTGCCCGACGTACGGCGAGGCGAGGAAGTCAGCGCGTCCGGTTCCTTGAGCGTGATCTTCAACTGGTGCGATGCCACGACCTCGGCCTGGCCGAAGGCCTTGAGCTGGATCGCGGCGACCGCCGGGTCGTAGCCGGGCGCCTGGAACTGGTCGAGGTTGGCCTTGACGGCGGCGGCGTCGAACTTCGTGCCGTCGTGAAAGGTCACGTCGCCGCGCAGGTCGAGGGTGTAGGTCAGCCCGCCGTCCGACACCTTCCACGCCTTGGCCAGCCACGGCCGATAGGAGCCGTTCCTCACGGGGAGAAGGCATGCTCACGCAGCGCCCCGGCGGCGGGCCCGGGGTGGGGAAGAAGCGGTCGTCGGCGGGGGCGTGGGCGGCATCGGCCACGCCGGAAGCACGAGGGTGAAGGCTGGCGGCGGGGCGCCCGCCGCTACGGGTCCGTGATCAACGACACTGCGCGCTGGCGACGTGGCCGAAGTCCACGTAAGAGCGCCCGGTCAGGAGGAAGCCCTGGCTCATACCTACGACGCTAAGCTGCGACCCCGAATAAGTCAACATTTCCTACTGGTTTATAGGGTAATACTAGTCACGCAACCCGGCCGCCGGCACCGGGATGGCGGGGAACGGGTTGTCAGGCAGGAGGACGACTCGGCGCGCCTGGCGCGGCTGCATGGCGGCGTCGAGATGCAGCAGGGCCGCGCCGATGCCGGCTGCGCCGACCATGTAGCCGGTGTCCGCGCTCACTTCGCCGGGACGAAGCCGCCGATATGCCTGGTACCAGCGGAAACCCTGGCCATCGGGATCGGTGGCGCCACCGATGAGGTGCTCGGCGAGCTCGCGGGCGTGGGTCAGATAGGCGTCGTTCCCGGTCTCGGCCCACAACCCGACGAAGAGCTCCAGCAGCCCGGCGGTGCCGCAGCACTGGCAGGCCACGTTCCAGAACCCGGCCGTGCGCCGCTTCGGGACTCCGCTCTGGACGATGCCGTTGGCCAGGCGCTCCACCCACTCCAGATGACTCAGAGCGCCCGTCACCCGGTACAGCTCGTAGAACATCCGCGCCACCCCCGCCGAGCCGGAGCAGAACCCCAAGTAGTGCAACTGGCGCCCCTCCGGCACATGGTGAGGCACGACGGCGCACCTGTCGGTCACGACGCTGACCTCGCGGACGAAGCCGGCGCCCCGGCCCGCCGCCTCCAGGAAGCGCCGCTCGCCGGTGACGCCGTACAGGCGGGCCAGAAGGAAGGCCGTGCCGGCCGTGCCGGCGAGAAATCCTGGCGTGACCGCGTCCACGGGCAGATCCGGGCAGTCGCCGAAGCGGTGGCCGGGGACGGCCAAGGCGGCGATGCGCTCCCCCGCCGCCACCGCGATCTCCTCGTACGCCGGCACGCCCAGCGCGGTGGCGGCGCGCAGCAGCCCGAGCACGATCCCGCCATCACCATGCTGAGCGGGATCACCCGTCCAGCCCGGGCCACCGTCCAGCGGGCGGGCCGCGCGGACGATGTGCTCGGCCATGTCCACGGCCTCCTGCTCCAAGCCGCCGTCGCCCAGCGCCCACCCTGCCTCGATCAGCGCCACGACCGTGCCGCTCAAGCCGTGGTAGAGGGACAGGTCGGCCTGCTCCCGCCACGTGGCGGCGAGGTAGCGGGCGCCCTCGCGGGCGTCCTCCAAGTACGCCTCGTGACCGGTCGCCGCCGCCAGCTCCAGGAAGAACAGCACGATCCCGGCCGCCCCGGCGTAGAGGGACCCAGGCTCGGCCGCGGCGAGCGCCGACCTGCCCCGGACGTCGGGGTTGGCGATCCAGTGCCGCCCGTGCGCCTCGTCCACGGCGGCGGCGCGGATCCATCGCCCGGCCAGGATCGCGGCGGTCAAAGGCGTCTCGGCACGCTCGCTCGGCGAACGGATCCTGTCCAAACCCATGCTCGATTATCCCATACTTCTGGTAGGAAAACCATGCATTCATCTCCTACCCTCGAAAAGGGTCGGCGACGGCCGCATTGGCGCCCCGTGCGCCAAACGCTTGGCGCGTCTTGCGGGCTGCCGCCCGATGCCGCCATGGGACGTCGGTGGTTTCTCAGGCGTGCCAGAGGTGTCGGGTGTTCACCGACCGGGAGAACCTCGTCCGCTCTTCAGGTCACACGCATACCTGTACGGCACGATCCAGATCGACATGGACACCCACCTGGACCTGGGGCTTGCGGGTGATGCCGCGCGCACACTCGGGGCAACCTGGCGTTCGAACGGCCGATACCGTAGAGAGCAGAGCTCACACTGCACCAGGCCTTCGGACACGACATGGATATGATCACGGCCCGTGTTACCGCTTGGGCCTGAAGCGATACTCGACTCAGCTCGCTGTCCAGAAATGTTCCTTTTTGAACGGGTGGTCGACCAGGACCGATGCCGTCCAGAACCTCCATCCAAGAATTACTCGGCCCGCGATCGAGGATCTTTTCAAGGGAGTCCATCGCGGCGCTCACATGATGTCTCGCCGCAGCGGGGATGCCACGGCGACGGCAACCGCGATCAGGGCGTAGCAGACCAGGACGGCAGCACCTGCCGGCGCGGACAGCAGTTGGGCCGCAGAGGTACCGGTCTGGCTGGCGATGGCGTCCGCCAGATAGGTGAAGCCGGTCAGTGCGGCAGTGGCGCCGCCTGGGAGATAGGGATAGAGCACTTTGATTCCCGGGATGAGCATCAGCACGGTCTCGATCATGTAGAAGTTCCTGGCCGGCACCGTCTACGTCAACCGCCTCGACCCGGCGCTGCTCGTGCACGCCCGTCTTGGCTCCTCCTCGTGGACCCTCAACCTCGGCCATCCGATCGCCTGGCTTCTGCTCAGTGTTCTCACCGTTACCTGATCGTGCTCGCGGGGCTGGCGTTGGCCGGCGTCGTTGATCTGCCGGAGAAGCACAGCCTCTTCTGATGATTGGCCGGTGACACTGTTACCGCTTGGGCCTGAAGCGATACTCGACTCAGCCAGGATCGACCGGAGCGAGAGAATGCCGGTGAGTGAGCACGTACCTGGCAAGCTGCTGGAGACAGCCGACGCCCTCATGCCAGGTGCCCCCTCGAGGCGGCTCGATTGCCGAGGCGTTCCTGGCCGCCATCGCCAACCCGAACACCGCCCGCGCCTACGCGATCGCGATCCGAGTGCTGGTAGCCGAGTTCGGCGAGCACTCCGCCCTGGCCGAGTTGGAGGGAGAGGCCGACGCCGACCGCGTCGCGGCCTGGTTCGCCGGCCGCTGGGGAGGTGCAGCAGCCGCCACCGCCAACGCCCGCCTGGACGCGCTCGGCTCCGCGTGCGCCTGGTGGCGCGACCAGAGCTGGTTGAGTGGCGATCCGCTGCGCCGCATCCGCCGGCGAGCCCGTACCCCGGACCGGACCCGGGCGCTGGCCCGCGCTGACGTCGAAGCACTACTCGCCCACTCTGTCCTGCGCGAACGCACTCTGTATCGGCTGTTGTATGAGAGCGCGGCCAGTCGGCCCCGTCGGTCGCGCCTTGGCGTCAGCGCAGCGTCGGCAGGCCCGCGAGGAACGCGGTGAGGGCGCGCTTCAGCGTCGGGAGGAACGGCGGACGCGTGGCGGCGATCCACGGCTCCTGCGCGTAGAGCTCGGCCAGCACCGGGGACGGATGGGCCATCGGGTAGAGGAACGCGGCCAGCCCGGTGGCCACCCCGACCAGCTCCACGCCCTCGCCGTCCGTCAGCCCGGTGGACCGCGCGACCTGGGCCCCGAGGTCGGCGCCCACGTCGAGGAGCGCCATCTTGAACGCGCGGGCCGCCTCGAGGGACACGTTGTGCTCCAGGCTGGCCGAGACGTAGCCGAGCAGGTCGCACATGAGCGGCCGCGCCTCCAGCGTCTCGGCGAGGGCGTCGACCACGTCCCCCGGCCCGCCGGCGGCGCGCAGCCGCTCCGTGGCCGCGTCTCGCCAGCCCTGCCATTCTTCGGCGGCGAGTTCGAGATAGATCTCCTCGCGCGTGCCGAAATAACGCACCACATTGGACTTCGCCAGCCCCGCGGCCGCCGCCACGGCGCGCAGGCTGACCATGCGCACGCCCGACTGCAGGGCGAGCTCCCGCGCGGCGGCGAGGATCGCCTCGCGTCGCTGTTGCTTGTGCTCCGGCCGCCTGGCCCGTAGAAACTCCGGCTCTCTCATTTTCCCAGACAGCATAACGGCACTCGTAACAGACCACTGTCCGCTTGTTAAGCGGACAGTGGTCTGTTAACGTCGCCGGGTACCCCCATCTACGGAGGAACCATGCCCGCTGTACTGCTACGGGTGAACGGGACCACCCGCGAACTCGACCTGGAACCGCAGGTCAGCCTGCTCGACGCGCTGCGCGAGCACCTCGGACTGACGGGCACGAAGAAGGGCTGCGACCAGGGCGCGTGCGGAGCCTGCACCGTCCTGGCCGACGGCGTGCGCATCAACGCCTGCCTGGCGCTCGCTATCCAGTACGAGGGCCGCGAGATCACCACGATCGAGGGAGTCGCGAGCCCGCTCCAGGCGGCGTTCGTCGCCCACGACGGGTTCCAGTGCGGCTATTGCACCTCCGGCCAGATCTGCTCGGCGATCGGCATGCTGGCCGAGCACGGGGACGGCGTGCCGAGCGCCGTGACCGACCACCTCGCCGCCGACGGCGTGGAGTTGACCGACACCGAGATCAGGGAGCGGATGAGCGGCAACCTGTGCCGCTGCGGCGCCTACAACGGCATCGTCGCCGCGATCCAGGAGGTCGCCGGGGCGGACGCCGCGGCCCGGGTTCCGGCGGAGGCGGCGCGATGAGGTCGTTCGCGTACGTGCGCCCGCCCGACGTGGCCACCGCCGTCCAGGCGGTCGCGTCCGAGCCGGACGCGAAGTTCCTCGGCGGCGGCACCAACCTGGTCGACCTCATGCGCGAGGGGATCGAGCGGCCCGCCACCGTCGTCGACGTCACCGGACTGCCACTGGAGGAGATCGAGGAGTTGCCCGGCGGGGGCGTGCGCATCGGCGCGCTGGTCCGCAACAGCCGCCTCGCCGCGCACCGGCTGATCCGCACCCGGTACCCGATGCTGGCCCAGGCGATCCTGTCGGGCGCGTCGGCGCAGCTCAGGAACATGGCGACGGTCGGGGGCAACCTGCTGCAGCGCACCCGCTGCCTGTACTTCTACGACGGCGCGGCCGCCTGCAACAAGCGCGAGCCGGGGGCCGGCTGCGCCGCGCGCGACGGGTTCCACCGGGGCGGCGCGATCCTCGGCGCGAGCCCGGCCTGCGTCGCCACTCATCCGTCCGACATGTGCGTCGCGCTCGCCGCGCTGGACGCCGTGGTCGAGGCGGAAAGCGTACGCGGCGTCCGCCGTGTCCCGCTGGCCGGCTTCCACCGGCTGCCCGGCGACACCCCGCACATCGAGACCGAGCTGGCCGCCGACGAGCTGATCACCGCCATCGAGCTGCCCGCCCTGCCGATCGCCGCGCACTCGCGCTACCGCAAGGTGCGCGACCGCGCCTCATACGCGTTCGCCCTGGTCTCGGTCGCCGCCGCGCTGGAGGTCCGGCACGGCGCGGTCACCGGCGCGCGGCTCGCCCTCGGCGGGGTCGCCGCCAAGCCGTGGCGGGCCTCGAAGGCCGAGCAGGCCCTGCTCGGCACGCCCGCCACCGAGGAGTCCTTCCGGCGCGCCGCCGAGATCGAGCTCGCGCCCGCCGAAAGGCTCCCGGGAAACGCATTCAAGATCGAGCTCGCCCGGCGCACGATCGTCGCGACCCTGCGCCAGGTGCTCACGGAAGGAGGCGCGGCATGACGGGGCCGCGCGACGCCGCGAACCAGAACCAGCTCATGACCCAGATGGAGAGCCCGCCGAGGCCACAGACCGCGGCGGGGCCGGTGGTGGGCAAGCCGATCGACAGGGTGGACGGCCGGGCCAAGACGAGCGGGCAGGCGCGCTTCGCGGCCGAGTACCCGTACCCGCGCCTCGCCTACGCCGCGCTGGTACACGCGACGATCGCGCGCGGCCGCGTCACCGGATTCGACGTGGCCGAGGCCGCCGCCGTGCCGGGCGTGCTGACCGTCCTCACGCACGAGAACGCGCCCCGCATGAAGCCGCCGCCCCGGGCGACCCTGACGAACGGCGGCATGATCGTCACCGGGACCACGGTCAACTACCTCAACACCGACGAGGTGCACTGGAACGGCCAGCCCGTCGCGGTCGTCGTCGCCGAGACCCTGGAGGCGGCGCTCGAGGCAGCGGGACTGGTCAGGGTCACCTACCGGCAGTTCCCGGCCACCGTCGACTTCCCCGCCGAGGAGAAGCACGCCGTCCCGCTGAAAGGCAACCCGCTCCAGCCCGGAAGCGCCAAGAAGGGCGACGCACAGGCCGCGCTCAGGGCCACCCCCGTGTCGGTGGACCTGCGGTTCACCACTCCCCCGCTCAACCACAACGCGATCGAGCCGCATGCCACCACCGCCGTGTGGGACGGCGACCGGCTGACCGTGCACGAAGGGACGCAGGGCATCGCCTGGCTCCGCGCCCATCTCGCGGCCAGGTTCGGCGTACCCGAGGCGTCCGTGCGGGTGATCTCGCCGTTCGTCGGCGGCGCGTTCGGCGGCAAGGGCCCGGTGTGGGCCGGCACGCTGCTCACCGTGCTGGCGGCCCGCGCGACCGGGCGGCCGGTGCGGATGATGCTCACCCGCGAGGGCGTCTACCGCACGGTCGGCGGGCGCTCGCCGTCCATCCAGCGAGTGGCGCTCGGCGCGACGGCGGACGGCGGGCTTACCTCGCTCATCCACACCGGCGTGACCAGCACCGGGCGGGTCGGCGGCCTGCCCGAAGCGGTCACCTCGCCGTCCGGGCACCTGTACGCCGCACCGAACATCCTCCTCCGGCACAGCCTCGTCGAGCTCGACCTGCTCCCCAACACCTTCATGCGCGCCCCCGGTGAGGCGCCCGGCACGTTCGCCCTGGAGGCGGCGATGGACGAGCTCGCGTACAAGCTGGGCATGGACCCGATCGCGCTGCGGATGCGCAACGAGCCGGAGACGAACCCGATCGACGGCAAGCGCTTCTCCCACCGGCTGCTACGCGAGGCGTACGCCTACGGCGCGCAGCGGTTCGGCTGGGCGGACCGCACTCCCGAGCCGGGCTCCATGCGGGACGGCCGGTGGCTGGTCGGCATGGGCGTCGCCACCGCCCATCACGGGACGATGCGGTTCATCGCCAACGTCACGGTGAGGCTGTCGGCGGACGGAAGCGTGCTGGTGCGGTGCGGCCTGCAGGAGATGGGCATGGGCGCGGCAACCGCCCAGGCACAGATCGCGGCCGACGCGCTCGGCGTGCCGTTCGATGCGGTGCGGGTGGAGTACGGCGACTCCACGCTGCCCACCGGGCCCGGCGCGGGCGCCTCCGCGCAGACCGTGAGCGTCGCCGCGAGCCTGCTGGCCGCCTGCGACAAGCTGAAGCGCAAGGTGCGCGCACTAGGCGGAAGCGGGTCCTACGCGGAGATCCTCACCCGGGCGGGAAAGGACCACATCGAGGCGGCGGTCGGATCCGAGACGCGGCTCGGCACGTTGACCGGGCAGGCGAAGTTCATCGCGAGGTTCCTGCGCGACCACCGGCGCTGGGTGAAGGCGGGATGCGGGGCGCAGTTCTGCGAGGTGCGGGTCGACCCCGACACCGGCGAGGTGCGGGTGTCGCGCTGGCTCGGCGTGTTCGACGTCGGCAGGGTGATCAACGCCAAGACGGCGGCCAGCCAGCTCCGGGGCGGCATCGTCATGGGCATCGGCATGGCGCTCTCGGAGGAGACCCTGGTGGATCCGCGCACCGGGCGGATCATGAACCCGAGCCTGGCCGAGTACCACGTCCCCGTGCACGCCGACATCCCGCCGATCGACATCCACTACCTGGACGAGCCCGACCCGACCATGCCGCTCGGGCTGCTCGGCCTCGGCGAGATCGGCGTCACCGGCGTGGCCGCCGCGCTCGCCAACGCCGTCTACCACGCCACCGGCAAGCGCGTCTACGACCTGCCGATCACCCTGGACAAGCTGCTCTGACCGCACCATGTCCTCCAGAGGACGGAGCGAGCAACTGAAGGTCGCAGGCATCGGCCTGGAGTTCCTCACCGGGGAGCCGCAAAGCTCGCACGACCCCCTCCGGGATCGTGTTCACCGTGCTGACCGCCCTGTCCGGCATGGAACGCGGGTACATTCGCGACCGGACCCGGGAAGGCCACGAATCCGCCCGCAGCCGCGGATCCCGCGGGCGGCCAGGACGTCGATGTCGCCGCCGGGAGCGGTGATCAGGCCTAGGACGGCGTCGACACCCTCGGGCCGGATGGAGCGGACCTGTCCCCGACGGGGACTGGGTCAGGTTGCGGAAGCGGGGCCGGGCGGCAGGTGGACGGTCATGATCAGGTTGCAGGTTTCGGCGCCCGAGCCGCGGTAGGTGTGAGGGGCGTCGCCGTTGAACGTGGCGGTCTGCCCGGCTTCGATGGCGTACTCGGTGCCGTCGACGACCAGGATCATCCGGCCGGAGGTGACGTTGACGGTTTCCACGACTCCGGCGTGGTGGGGGTGGCTGGGGTATTCCTCGTCCGGTTCCAGTTGCCAGCGCCAGACCTCGACAGGGGCCGGGCCTGAGGTTGTCAGCATGAGCCGGGCCTGGCTGCCTCGTTCTCCGGTCCACAGTGGTGCGACGGCGTCGGCGGTCACGACGCGGACGCGGCCTTCGGGCGGTCCTTGCATCAGGGCGGACACGGGAATGCCGAGAGTGTCGGCCAGTCGGACCAGGGTGGCCAGGTTGGGGTTGCCCTGGGCTTTCTCCAGGGCCACAAGGGCACCCTTGCTGATCTGGGCGCGCCGGCTGAGTTCGTCCAGGGACAGGCCCGCGCGGTTGCGGGCCGCCCGGACGTTGTGCGCGACTGTCCGCAGGGCTGCGGCTGTCTCAGCCATCTGATCACCATCCTCACAACTGGACCAGTTGAATGTACCGTGCGGTCGTTTGATTAGCACTCGCCGGTCGTTCTAATGTACTGTCTGGTCGTTCCAACGACTAGCAAGGGATGTCCTGTGATTGCTCTGCTGCCCCTGGGCAGCTCACTCGCCTACGGGTGCGCCGACTGCCTCGGCGCCCGCCACGCGGACGGCACCGAGTCCTTCACCCCGCTCGGCGAACCCGACACCGTTGGGAACCCCATCCGCCCGGCCCCGGTGGCGCGCCGGGCTCCTGCCCATCACTTTCTTTGTCCTCGAGGAACCACTGATCATGAGCACAGCACCCCACACTTCGCGCACCCCTCGACCCGATAAGCACGACCCGTCCACTCTCGCGTTCGCCACACAGTCCGTGCACGCCGGCAATACCGTCGACAAGGGAACCGGCGCAGTGCGGACACCGCTGGTGATGGCCAACTCGTACCTGCTGCCGGACGACCCGTCCACAATGGACTGGTCCTCGGCCGAAGGACTGGTCTACACCCGCAACTCCGGCGCCAACCAAGTCGGTCTCCAGACAAAGCTCGCAGCACTGGAGGGCGGCGAGGACGCAGTCGTATTCGCCACGGGCGTGGCCGCCCTGCACGGTGTGTTCTTCACCCATCTGAAGTCGGGTGACCATGTGGTGGTCTCGGACGTGACGTACGAGGCCGTCTGGCGGCTCTTCAGCAAACTGCTTCCGGAGAAGTACGGCATCGAGGCGACGTTCGTCGACGTCGGCGACCTCGACGCAGTCCGCCGCGCCGTGCGCCCGAACACGAAGCTCGTGCACGCGGAGACCATCGCCAATCCGACGACGAAGGTCGCGGACATCGCAGCGCTCGCCGACATCGCGCATGCTGCCGATGCCTTGCTGTCGGTCGATTCCACCTTCACCCCTCCGCCGTTCTACCGCCCCCTGCAGGATGGCGCCGATCTCGTCGTGCATTCGCTGACGAAATACATCAACGGCCACGGCGACGCGATGGGCGGTGTCGTCATCGGGGCCGGCGATCTCGTAGGGCCGATCCGCAGTGACGCCATGGTCGAGGTCGGCGGAGTGATCTCGCCGTTCAACGCCTGGCTGATCGTGCGCGGATCCGTCACCCTGCCGCTGCGGCTGCGGCAGCACTTCGCCTCGGCCGAGAAGATCGCCGCGTTCCTCGAGGCCGACCCGCGGGTCGCGTTCGTCGCCTACCCGGGCCTCACCTCGCACCCGCAGCACCAGCTCGCCCGCCGCCAATTCACCGGCGCCGGATACGGCGCCATGATGGCCTTCGCCGTGAACGGTGACCCGGACGCCCAGAACCGATTCGTCGACGGCCTGCGCGTCATCACCTCCGCCGTGTCCCTCGGCCACGACGAATCCCTGATCGTGCACGTCGGCACCACCGGACGGGGCGGCATCGAGCACTACCCCGAACCCTTCAGGAAATACGGGCACCTACGGCTGTCCGTCGGCCTGGAGGACGCAGACGATCTCATCGCCGACCTCCGCGCCGCCCTCGACGCGACCTTCCCATCCTGACCGCCCCGCCTACGACCCAGCCGCTGCGGTGCTGCCGCATTGGCGCGAGCCGGGTCTACGGCGTTCCAGGTGTGACCGTCGATCTTGAGGTCGCTGCCGGTGCTGGCGGCGTTGACCATGCTGAGCACCGGATGCTGGGCCCGGCTGGATCCAGCAAGCTTCGCCCGCTTCGCCAACTGGCCCAATCACGTGCACTTCCTGCACGACGCGGGCGTGTTCCAGATCGGGATCGGGTTGATGATGCTGTGCGCTCTGCGCTGGCGCGACGTACTGGCCGTGGTCTTGGCCGGTTTTGTGTTCACCAACACCTTCCACGCCGTCAACCACGCTCTCGACCTGCCGCTGGGCGGCAACGCCTCCGACCCGTGGACGTTGCTGGCGGTCTCCGCAGTGGCGCTGGCGGCATGGATCGTACGGATCCGGCAGCTGCGCGGCCGGGCGGAGGCGGGGTCATGAGGGTCCTGCTGGCCGGCGCGACCGGCGCACTCGGCTCCGCCGTGATCCCCATGCTGCTGGCCGAGGGACATCACATGCTCGGCCTGACCAGGTCCGCCGCCGGCGCTGCCCAGCTGGCCGCGCTGGGCGCGCAGCCGGTGCGAGCCGACATCATGAACATCGAGGAGTTGCTGGCCGCCCTGGGGGGCCGGCGGGCCGACGCGGTGATCCACCAGGCGACCGCCATCACCGGTGTGCCGTTCCTGCACCGACATCTGTACGCCACCGACGCACTGCGCGAGCGCGGCACGGCCCACCTGCTGCGCGCCGCGGCCGAGCTCGGTGCCCGTCGCTTCCTCACCCAGTCGTTCTTCCTCGGGTACGGCTATTGCGACCACGGCGAGCAGTTGCTGGACGAGGACCACCCCTTCGCCGTCCGCACCGGCCACCGAGGCTTCGACCGGCACATGATCTCCCTGCGCAGCAACGAGGACCAGGTCCTCGGCACCCCGGGCATCGACGGCGTCGCCCTGCGTTATGGCATGTTCTACGGTCCGGAGCCCGCCACCCGGCGGCTGATCCACCTCGCCCGGCGACGGCGGCTGCCCGCCCCGCGCCCCAGCGGTACCGTCTCGCTCATCCACATCCACGACGCCGCCTCGGCCACTGTCGCCGCACTGCACCGGGGGCGCCCCGGCCAGCCGTACAACATCGTGGATGACCAGCCGGTCACCTTCGAGGCCTACTTCCGCGCCGTCGCACAAGCCGCGGGGGCACCTCCTCCCCGGCGGGTGCCCAGCCACCTCCTCACCGCCCTGCCGTACCTGCGCGCCCTGATGGTCGCCACCCACATCCGCCTGTCCAACCGGCGCGCCACCGACGAGCTGGGCTGGACGCCCGCTACCCCTCCTGCCGCGACGGCCTGGCCGCGCTGGTCGCAAGGACGGCCAGTTGACCACTGAGCCCAGCAGAGGTTGTCTCGTTCGAACTCCAGGCGGCCCAGCAGACCAGGTGGGAGTCCACAGACGGGACGGCCGAACGAACGAACCGGATCGGTCGAGCACCGGATCATGGGAGCAGAACCGCGACATGACCAGGGCTCGGAAGTCAGGCGCCCCGAGGGTGATCCTTCCCCCGTACGGGGGAAGGAAGCGCCGGCGTTCCACACCGTGGGGGGATCCCGCCCGGTCGACGCCCCGCAAGACTCGAGCGCGTCGAGATCGGCACGCTTGGGGGGTCGGGTTCAGGTGACACAAGGTTCGGGTGAGTTTCCCGCCGAGATGGGTGTGCGCGCGCGATGGAGCGTGGTGCGCAGGCTCGCGGGTTACGCCGCGGCACTCAGCATGTCGCTCTACCTGGCGGTCAAGCTCATCTGGGTCGCCGCGGCGCTGCTCGGGCAAGGTCCGGACGACTACGGCACCGCCGACTGGGTGCTGCTGAACGTCGTTACCGTGGTGATGGCGATGACCGGGATCGCGCTGGGGCTGGCGCTGGCCCAGCGATGGGGCCGCCGGCTGCCGGCCGTGCCGGTGATCTTCTTTTCCTGGGTGGGTGCGGGCTTCCTGGTCCCGATGCTTCCCTACTCGGTGATCAAAGGTGTCCTCGGCGCACTCGGGATCGATCTGGGTGGCGGCGAGGACTCCGCCTCGGCTCCGCGAGGGGAGACGGTCTTCCTCACCATCGGCTTCGCCGGGATGGCCGTGGGGCTGGCCGTGGCCTTGCCGATCTATCTGAGGGAGAGATGGCCGAGGGCCTTCCTCGGCCGCGTCGGGGACGGCCCTGCCCGCTCATGGACCCTGGCCACGATGGCGATGGCGGTGGCTTCCGGGCTGGGACTGGCCTGGTCCTACTGGGCGCTGGGCGGGACGCTGGGCCTCGACCCGGCTCATCGCGACCGCTGGGATCTCAACGGGCGACTGCTGAACGCGAGTTCGGGACTGTGGGTCCTGCTCGGAGCCTGGAGCATCTGGGCGCTCACGCGCTGCCGGCCTGCCCGGCTTCGGCGGTGGATCCCGATGACGCTGGCCTTCGGGGCTTCAGGCTCGCTGTTCGCGTGGAGCGGTTGGAAGCTGCCGATGGTGATCCTGCAGCCCGGAGGTTTCGTGACCGCTGAATACACGATGGTCGCAGTCATTCAGCACGCCTTGGGCATCGCCGTGGGCCTGATCTTCATGGCCGCCGTCCTGCGTGTCGCCCGGAGGGAGGACATAGCGCCGGTGAGGAATACCACAGGTCTCGAATAAGCGCCCTGCCCCAGTAACCCGGCTGGAGGAATGTCCTCATCCGAAGGGCTGAGCGTGGGGCACCTTCGCCCCCGAGCGCGGGACGGCCGGCCGGTGGCCTGGTGCCGATCGAACGGCGGTGACCGGGCCGCTCACCTTCTGCCCTCCGGCGTCAGGACAGGAGGAAGTGGCTGGAGGCCGGGTCGGTACGGAGGTAGTTCGCGTGGCCGGCGAAGTGGACAGGCATGGGGTGGAGGAACGCGTCGCGCGCGCAGGCGGGCACACCTCCGGGCTGCCGCAGGCGCCGCCGCATAGGACGAAACGGTCCGCCTCCACGGTGAGGTGCTCCTGCCCGCGCCACACGTACGACAGCGTCCACATGGTGTTCAGGCGAAAGGGCGGCCGATCCAGAAGGCCCGCACGTCGCCGTGTCGTTCCAGCGCGGCAACGCGAAAGTTCCCCTATGGCTGTGTGCCGCCCCAGGGATTCGAACCCTGGACCTCCGCCTCCTTCGTGCGTGCGCTCGGGGGGAGTCGAACCCCCACGCTCCTTACGGAGCACCGGATCCTGGGTCCGGCGCGTCTACCGAAGTTCCGCCACAAGCGCCTGTACCGGCCTACGTCGGCCGTTCTTTCGCCCCCACCTCTCCGTCAACATGCGGCAGTCAGCGCGCACTCCTCGCACCGGGTGCGCTTCAGCCTCGCCTTGATCCAAATGTCTCCCTGGAATTCCTCGGGACGCTCCGCTGCGCCCTTGGACCATCCCTGCCCCTTGTAGTGCGAGATGTCGAGTCCCAGGCGTGCGATGTGTCGGTCGATACCCGTTTTGTGCCCCCTGCGGTCTTGAGTGTTGGGCTGGAGCGATTGGACCCCGGGCTTGGCTGGCGTGGGCCGGCCCGGGGTGAGGGCTTGGTCCGGCCGGGGGGCGCCATTCCCGTCGGCCAGGCCGTGCCCGCGGCCCTTTCCTTTCAGGGCCGTCGTCCGAGTGGCAGGATTCGAACCTGCGGTGCTCCTGCTCCCAAGGCAGGCGGGCTGACCAAACTGCCCCACACTCGGTCGTAAATATGAAACAAGCCGCCTCGGATATGTTCGAGACGGCTTTCCTGGCAATCCTGTAAAGGATTATCCGGAAAGCCTTCGCGGCAGCTCGGGGAGGGTCGCGAGCGGTCGGAGGATGCTCAGTTCGCGCACCTGCCGGCTCCCTTCTCCGTATTTGTTCCTGCTGGACGATGTCTACGGTAAACCGGTGATCGGCGCGCGTGCCACGTATTTATTTGTTCTGGGGGACAATGGGCGGGTGTGGAAGGAACGGTGGCGGGTCGTGGCGGGGGCGCTGGCGGGCGCGGTGGTGCTGGGTGCGCTCGGCCTCGCCGCGGTGCGGGATGACGGCGCGGTGCGGGATGACGGTGAGGACAAGGGCGCGGTCAGTCCGCGGCCGGCGGCGGCGAGCAGCACCCCCACCGGGGTCGCGTCGTCCGGGCCGCCGGTGTGGGAGGGGCCTACGCCGCCGCCGGTCGACATGCGGCTGGCGAAGGGGTCGGCGCAGGCGCCGGTCATCGTCGTGGAGTTCGGTGATTTCAAGTGCCCGAACTGCACGCGGTTCGCGCGGAGCATCGGGCCCGCGCTGTGGCGGAAATATGTGGACTCGGGGGTCGTCCGGGTGTTCTGGCGGGACTATCCGATTCGGGGACGGGAGTCCGAGGCCGCCGCCGTCGCCGCGCGGGCCGCTTCCCGGCAGGGCAGGTTCTGGGAGTTCCATGACGTGCTCTTCTCGGGGAAGGCGCGGCTCGACGAGGACGGGCTGCGGGAGGCGGCGCGGCGGGCGGGGCTGGATGTGGCCAGGTTCGACGCCGATCGGCGTGACAGGGCGGTACGGGAGGCCGTCGCCGCCGACCAGAACTTCGCGTTGCAGCTCGGCCTGCCCGGTACGCCCGCGTTCCTGATCAATGGGGAGCTGCTGTTCGGCGCGCAGTCGGCGGCGACGTTCGAGCGGGCCATCGAGAAGGCCCGGCGCGGGCAATGACGCCCCCCGTCCCCCTCGTGACGGACGTCACCTATGCGGCGGCCTTCCTCGGCGGGTTGTTCTCACTGGTCAGCCCGTGCGGGGCGCTGTTGCTCCCGGCGTTCTTCGCCTACGCCTTTCCCGGGCGGAAGGAGCTGGTGGGCAGGACGCTGCTGTTCTACGCGGGCCTGTGCGCGGTGCTGGTGCCGCTGGGCATGGGGTCCGCGCAGGTCAGCAGGCTCTTCTACGGCCGGCAGGAGCTGCTGGTCGCGGTCGCGGGGTGGACGCTGATCGGGCTGGGGGTGCTGCAGGCGGCCGGGGCCGGATGGGGCTTGCGGCCGGTGGTGCGGCTCAGGGCGCACGTCAGCGGGGACTCGGCGGCGGCCGTGCTGGTCCTGGGCGCGGTGTCGGGGCTGGCGGGGTTCTGCGCGGGACCGGTGCTGGGCGCGGTGCTGACGGTCGCCGCCGTTTCGGGGGACGGCCTGCGTGGAGCCCTGCTGCTGGCCGTCTACGCTGCGGGCATGGCGGCGCCGCTGCTGCTGCTCGCGGGCCTGTGGCAGCGCTACGACCTCGGGCGGCGCGGGTGGTTGCGGGGACGGGGGTTCAGGATCGGGCCACTGCGGGTGCACACCTCGTCGCTGCTGTCCGGAGTGGTGTTCGCGGGACTGGGGGTGCTGTTCCTGGTCTCCGACGGCACGGCCGGGCTGCCGGTGCCCGAGGCGGGGCTGGAGGAGGTGGCGGCCGGCGTCCGGCTGCCGGACCTGTGGCTGGTCGGGGGCGGCTTCCTCGTGCTGGCGGGCCTGACCGCGTGGCGGCTCAGGCGCCCGGGAACTCCGGCCAGCTCACGCCGACGCGGGTCTCCGGAGTCTCGACGCGGAAGCGAGGCAGGGCGTCCGGGAAGTTGTCCCTGACGTAGTCGACGAGGAACTCGCGTACGTCGCACTTGAGGTCCCACGCGGACGGCGAGTCGGCGGCGCTCATCAGGGCGCGCAACTCGACCAGCCCGTTGGGCAGCACGTCGGTGACCTGCAGCGTCCAGTCCTTCTGGTCCCAGAGCGGGTTGCCCTGCAGGGACTCGTACAGCGCCTCGCGTAGTTTCGCCACGGGCACCGACCAGTCCACGCGCAGGAACACCACGGCGAGCACCCGGCTGCCGTGCCTGGTCCAGTTCTCGAACGGGGTCTGGGTGAAATAGCTGACCGGCAGGACCAGCCGCCGTTCGTCCCACAGGCGCACCACGACGTAGGTGAGGGTGACCTCCTCGATCCTGCCCCATTCGTCCTCGACCACGACCACGTCGTCGAGGCGCAGCGCGTCGCTGAAGGCCAGCTGGAGCCCGGCCACCACGTTGCCGATGGTGGGCTGGGCGGCGATGCCGACGATGGCGCCCGCGATGCCGGCCGAGGCGAGCAGGCCGGCGCCGAGCGCGCGTACTTGGGGGAAGGAGAAGAGCATCGCGCCGACCGCGATCACGATGATGACGGCGGCGGCGATGCGGCGGACCAGCGCGATCTGCGTCATGATCCGCCGCGCCCGCCGGTTTCGCTCCCCTTCGACCCGGACCAGCCGGTCGAGTACGACGTCCGTCAGCGCGTACGTGGCCTGCACGATCAGCCAGGTGACCGCGGCGATCGTGACCAGCCCGAGCACCCGCTCGATCGTGCCCGCGACGGCCCGCTCGCTCGGCGAGCCGCCGAACATGCCCGGGCCGAACACCAGGTTGAACGCCACCACGGCGGCCACCGCGAACGCGGCCCACGTGCAGTGCTCCACTAGATGCCGGGCCAGCGCGAACTTGCGCCCCACCCGGTTCAGCATCCGCCGGACCAGTTCAACCAGGAGGATCGAGCCGACCACCGAGATGGCGAGAATCGGCCAGTCCGCTGGAGACTGCACGCCTATGCCCCCAATGTCTAGAAAGTTTCGTCAAAGGTCACATTGCCCTCAACTGCCACTTGGTAAGCAGAGACCCGCCTTTCGAAGAAATTGGCCAGCTCCTGGACATCCTGCAACTCCATGAACGCGAACGGGTTCGCCGAGCCGTACCGCCGGGGCAGGCCGAGCCTGCTCAGGCGCTGGTCGGCGACGTACTCCAGGTATTGGCGCATGGGCGCGACACCCATCCCCCGCATGCCGTCGCCGCACAGGTCCTCGGCGAAGGCCAGCTCGGCGGCCACGGCCTCCTCCAGCATGGCGGTGACCTGCTTGCTCAGCTCGTCATCGAACAGCGACGGCTCCTCGGCCCGGACCGTGTCCACCACGCTGAAGGCGAACTCCATGTGCATGGACTCGTCCCTGAACACCCAGTTCGTCCCAGTGGCCAGGCCACCGAGCAGGCCGCGAGAGCGGAACCAGTACACATAGGCGAACGCGCCGTAGAAGAACAGGCCCTCGATGCAGGCGGCGAAGCAAATCAGGTTGAGCAGGAACTGGCGGCGCTGGTCCGCGGTCTCCAGCCGCTGCAGCCCGTTGATCGAGTCGATCCACTTGAAGCAGAACTCGGCCTTGTCCCTGATGGACGGGATGTGCTCGATCGCGGCGAAGGCCTTGACCCGCTCGTCGGGATCCGGCAGGTACGTGTCCAGCAGCGTCAGGTAGAACTGCACGTGCACGGCCTCCTCGAACAGCTGCCTGCTGAGGTAGAGGCGCGCTTCCGGGGCGTTGACGTGCTGGTAGAGGTTGAGCACCAGGTTGTTGGCCACGATGGAGTCGCCGGTGGCGAAGAACGCGACCAGCCGGTTGATCAGGTGCCGCTCCTGCGGCGTCATCTTGGCCAGGTCGGCCAGGTCGGTGTGCAGGTCCACCTCTTCGACCGTCCACGTGTTCCGGATCGCGGCGCGGTAGCGCTCGTAGAAGTCCGGGTAACGCATCGGGCGGAGTGTGAGGTCCATTCCGGGGTCGAGCAGCACGCTTCCTCCTCAAAACCAAACTTCTTCGTTACGGCCGGCCAACGAACCCGCACGCACCGCACGGGGCGGGCGTCCGTCATGGCCGGTCGTGAAGGCTCACGGGGTGCGCGCCGTTACGAGCGCATCGTGGGCCGCGTTCTTCGGTGAACCGGTCACTGGCAGGCTTCGCAGACCTCGGGGTTCTCCAGCGAGCAGGCCACGGCCTCCTCCTCGGCCGCGGCCACCGTGGTCTGGGCGATCCGGGTGGCGGGGCGGGAGCGCAGGTAGTAGGTGGTCTTCAGGCCCTGCTTCCAGGCGTAGGCGTACATCGACGAAAGCTTGCCGATGGTCGGGCTGGCCATGAAGAGGTTGAGGGACTGCGACTGGTCGATGTACGGCTGGCGCGCCGCGGCCAGGTCGATCAGCGCCTTCTGCGGCAGCTCCCAGGCCGTCCGGTAGAGCGTCTTCAGGTCGTCGGGGATGCCGGGGATCGCCTGGACCGAGCCGTCGGCCCGCTTGATGTCGTCGCGCATCCGCTGCGTCCACAGCCCGCGCGCCTGCAGATCGGCCACCAGGTAGCGGTTGACCTGCAGGAACTCTCCGGACAGGGTCTCGCGCTTGAACACGTTGGACACCTGCGGCTCGATGCACTCGTAGCAGCCGGCGATGGAGGCGATCGTGGCGGTCGGCGCGATGGCGATCATGAGGGAGTTACGCAGGCCGGTGGCCGCGATCTTCTCCCGCAGCGCGTCCCAGCGCGCGGTGCCGGCCGCGCCGTAGTGGTCGGGGTGCAGCACTCCCCCGGCGGCGCGAGTATCGGCGTACGACGGGTGCCGGCCGCGCTCGGCGGCCAGGTCGGCCGAGGTGTCGTACGCGGCCAGCGCGATCTCCTCGGCGATCCGCGTGGACAGCTCCAGCGCCTGCGGCGAGTCGAACGGCAGCCGCAGCGTGAAGAACACGTCGGCCAGGCCCATCACGCCGAGCCCGATCGGCCGCCACCGCTTGTTGGCCGCCTCGGCCTCGGGCGTCGGGTAGAAGCCGAGGTCGATGGTGCGGTCCAGGAAGCGCACGGCCGTGCGGACGGTGCCGCGCAGCCGCTCCCAGTCGACGTCACCGCCGGCGAGGTGGGCGGCCAGGTTGACCGAGCCGAGGTTGCACACCGCCGTCTCGGCGTCGCTGGTGACCTCGAGGATCTCGGTGCACAGATTCGACAGGTGGATGACGTTCTCGGGGCGGGCGGTCTGGTTGGAGGTGCGGTTGGCGGCGTCCTTGAACGTCATCCAGCCGTTGCCGGTCTGGGCGAGGGTGCGCATCATGCGGCCGTACAGGGTCCGCGCGGGCATTTGCCGGACATATCGCCCGGCGGCCTCGTACGCCCGGTACGCGGCCGTGAACGCCTCCCCGTACAGGTCCGTGAGGTCGGGCACCTCCTTCGGGTCGAACAGCGACCAGACCTCGTCCGCCTCCACCCGGCGCATGAACTCGTCGGGCACCCAGTTGGCCAGGTTGAGGTTGTGGGTGCGGCGGGCGTCCTCGCCGGTGTTGTCGCGCAGCTCCAGGAACTCCTCGATGTCGGCGTGCCAGGTCTCCAGGTAGACGCAGGCCGCGCCCTTGCGCCGGCCGCCCTGGTTGACCGCCGCGACCGAGGAGTCGAGCGTACGCAGCCACGGGACGATGCCGTTGGAGTGCCCGTTCGTCCCCCGGATCAGGGAGCCGCGCGAGCGCACCCGGGTCCAGGAGACGCCGATGCCGCCGGCGTACTTGGACAACCGGGCCACCTGCCCGTACCGGTCGTAGATCGCCTCCAGCTCGTCGCGCGGCGAGTCGAGCAGGAAGCACGACGACAGCTGCGGCCGGCGCGCGCCCGAGTTGAACAGCGTGGGCGAGCTGGGCAGGTAGGACAGCGTGGACATCAGCGCGTACAGCTCGGCGGCCTCCTCGACCGACTCGGACAGGCCGCACGCCACGCGCAGGAAGAAGTGCTGCGGCCGCTCCAGCACCGCCCGCGTCTCGGGGTGGCGCAGCAGGTAGCGGTCGTAGACGGTGCGCAGCCCGAAATACTCGAACCTGCCGTCCGCCTCCTCGGCGGCCAGCGCGTCCAGCTCGGCGGCGTGCGCGGCGACGAACTCCGCGAGCCCGTCCTGGATCAGCCCGGCCGCGTGGGTGGCGGCGATGGACTCCGAGAACGACCGCACCCCGTGCCCGGCGGTCTCGTCGGCGATCTCCTCGGCCAGCAGCCGGGCTGCGACCCGGGAGTTGGCCGGGTCGGTGATCACCCGGGCGGCGGCCTCATCGATGGCCAGCCGGCGGTCGATCTCAATGACCTGCGTCACGTGCTCTCTCCTCGCGAGCTCATCCCCCGTGAGGGCGCGCGAGAGCACCGCGGCAGGGGTGACCGGCCGCGTGGCTCCCTGACCCTCCCTCGAGGCCATGGACACTTCATGCCGGGCGGTGACCCGACATGTCGCCGGCAGGTCTTCGGGCTCGCGGGCGCGCGTTCAAACGCTCCTACTGGCCGTCGCTTCCCAGATCGCTCCAGTGCACATGACGGCGGTCGTTCCCGCTCACCGCTGCGGGGCAGCCCCGGATTCGCACCGGGTTCCCTCTTGCCTCGCCTCCGGAGAGGCGAACCAGCGACGACCAGGATCCTACATCTAGTGGCCGTTCCCGCAACTACCCCAGCATGTTGTGGCTTTGGTGGAGTCGAGGAGTCCGAGGTCCCGCAGCAGCGCGCGGGTGCGCGCGACCTCGGAGCCGAGCCACAGGGCGAAGTCGTCGCCGCCGAGCGGGATCGAGATCCAGCCGGCCGCGCGGCAGGCCGCCCGCCAGCGCGGCGAGCCGGTCACCTCCTCGCACATGCGGATGGCCGCCTCGCGGCTGTCGTGCGGCATGTCTCGGGGCCCGAAGGCGGCGCTCCAGTCGGCGAAGTCGACGCGTACCCCGGACTCCAGCAGCGTCGGCACGTCCAGGTTGGGCACCCGGGCGGCCGAGGACACCGCGAGCGGCCGCACCCGGCCCGTGGAGATGCTCGCGCGCCAGTCGGCCAGCAGCCCGGCGGCGGCTGCGGCCTTGCCGGACAGCAGCGCCGTGACGGCCTCCCGGCTGCTGGGGTAGCCGGTGTAGTCGACCTGTCTGGTGTCGGCGCCGAGCCCCTTGGCGATCAGGCCGAACAGCAGGTGGTCGGGCTCGCCCTGCGGGCCGCCGGCCAGCAGCGTCTGTCCCGGCTGGGTGAGCAGGTGGGCGCCGAACTCGTCGAAGTCCTTGAAGTGCGAGTCCGCGGGCACGACCACGACCTCGACGTCTCCGGCGAGCCTGGACAGCGGGATGGCGGAGTCGAGGAGCGGGGGGCCGTTGTTGAGCACGGCGCCGGCCAGCGCGGGCAGGCCGGTCAGGGTGATCTTCGTCCCGGCGCCCGTCTCGTACCCGGCCGCGCGGGCCGCGCTGACGAACGCCTGCCCGACCCGGTCCCAGCGGCGGCCGCCGGAGCTGATCGAAAACGAGGTACGCAGTCCCCCCGCGCCGCCGTGCTCCGTTCCGCAGCCGGCCGCGCATGCGGCCACACCCAGCCCCCATGCGAAGAACCGCCGACGGCGCATGTGCCTCTCCCTCCGGGAATCCCATTACCCGAAGTTATTGACACATTACGGAGAGATACACATAGTTATCTCTTTCGCGCCACTCCCGCCATGAGCGACGACGGCAGCGTCCAGTCGCCCACCAGCTTGGGCCGGTCGGGACGCCAGTCCACGGCCTGCACGAGCCCCGGCGGATCCAGTGCGAAGTCGCCGAAGAACGCGCGGATCTCGGCGGGGGTGCGGTCGGCGCCGCCGCCGGCCGTCGGACCGCGGCGGACCCGCTCCATCGTGGTGGCGTGGCTGATCACCAGATGGCTGCCCGGCGCCACCCGCTCGCGCAACACGGCCACCGCCTGCTGCGGTTCGGCGGAGTCGGGCAGGAAGTGCAGAATCGACACCAGTAGCACCCCGACCGGCTGGTCCAGGTCGAGGAAGGCCCCGGCCCCGGCCAGCACCTCGTCGGTGTCGAGCAGGTCGGCTTCGACGACGACGGCCCTGTCCGACCGTGCGAGCAGGGCCCTGGCGTGTGCGGCGACGACCGGATCGTGATCGACGTAGACCACCCTGGCGTGGGGGGCGACCTCGTGCGCGCTGCCCTGGGTGGGCAGCCCGCTGCCGAGGTCGATGAACTGGCGCACTCCGGCGGCGGCGACGTAGCGCACGGCGCGCTGCAGGAAGGCCCGGTTGGCGCGGGCCAGCGGGACCGCCTCCGGGATCAGCTCCGCGAGCTGGTCGATGGCCTGGCGATCGACCGCGAAGTTGTCCTTCCCGCCGAGCATGTAGTCGTACATGCGTGCGGGATTGGGCCGCTGATGGTCGAATTGCCGCACAGTTCGAATTTATGTGGTCCGCAGCCGGATAACGAGGTTTGAGGCTGAATTGGCGTCTATTACTCCACCGTGACGCTCTTGGCGAGATTGCGTGGCTTGTCCACGTCGCGGTCGAGCGCGACCGCCGCGTGGTAGGCCAGCAGCTGAAGCGGGATCGTCAGCAGGATCGGGTCGAGCTCGATCTCGTTCTTGGGGATCACGATCGCGTCGTCGGCCAGCTTGGCCTCCGGCTCGCGGTGGCCCACCATGAGGACCTGGCCGCCGCGGGCGCGGATCTCGCCGAGCGTGGTGAGGTTCTTGTCGAGCAGTTCGTCGTCGGGGACGATCGCGACCGTCGGGATCTCGGGGCCGATCAGCGCGAGCGGGCCGTGCTTGAGCTCGCTGGCCGGGTACGCCTCCGCGTGGACGTACGAGATCTCCTTGAGCTTCTGCGCGCCCTCCCGGGCCACGGGGTAGCCGCGGACGCGGCCGACGAACATCATGCTCGCGTGCGTGGCGTACTTCTGCGCCAACTCGGCGATCTTGTCGCTCTGGGTGAGGATTTCCTCGATCTGCCCGGGCAACCGGCGCAGGCCCTCCACGATGCGCCGCCCGTCGGCCGGAGACAGGTCGCGTACCCGTCCCAGATGCAGCGCGAGCAGCGCGAACGCCACCGAGGTCGAGGTGAACGCCTTCGTCGAGGCGACCGAGACCTCCGGACCCGCGTGCAGGTAGATGCCGCCGTCGACCTCGCGGGCGATGGCGCTGCCCACGGCGTTGACGATGCCGATGACCCGGCCGCCCTTGCGCTTGAGCTCCTGAACCGCGGCGAGCGTGTCGTACGTCTCCCCCGACTGGCTGATCGCGACGTAGAGCGTGTGGGGGTCGACCACCGGGTTGCGGTAGCGGAACTCGCTGGCCGGCTCGGCGTCGGACGGGATGCGCGCCAGCTCCTCGATGAGCTGCGCCCCGATCTGCCCCGAGTAGTACGCGGACCCGCACCCGATGATCTTCACCCGGCGGAACGAGCGGGTCTCACGGGCGTCCATGTTGAGCCCGCCGAGGTGCGCGACGTGGAAACGCTCGTCGAGGCGGCCGCTCATGGTGCGGGTGATCGTCTCGGGCTGCTCGGAGATCTCCTTGAGCAGGTAGTGCTCGTAGCCGCCGGTGTCGTAGTGTCCGGCGTCCCAGTCGACGGTCAGCGGCTCCTTGGCCGTCTCGCGCGCGTCGCTGGCGAAGGTGTGGAAGCCGTCGGCCTTGAGCACGGCCAGCTCGCCGTCCTCCAGGTGCACGACCTGGCGGGTGTAGCGGACCAGGGCGGCCACGTCGGACGCGGCGAACATCTCCTTCTCGCCGATGCCGACCACGATCGGGCTGCCGTTGCGCGCCACGACCACCTCGCCGGGCCGCTCGGCGTCGATGACCGCGATGCCGTACGTGCCGACGATGCTCTTGAGCGTCTTCCTCACCGCCTCCTCGAGCGTGTCGTTCTCGTCGACCGCGTGGGCGATCATGTGGGCGAGCACCTCGGTGTCGGTCTCGGAGGCGAACTCGACGCCGTCGGCCTCCAGCTTGGCGCGCAGCTCGCCGGCGTTCTCGATGATGCCGTTGTGCACGACCGCGATGCGCTGGTCGGCCGACAGGTGCGGATGGGCGTTCTCATCGCTCGGCACGCCGTGCGTGGCCCACCGGGTGTGCCCAATGCCGAGACCGCCCTTGAACCTGGCCGGCACGACCTTGGCCAGATCCGCCACCCGGCCCTTGACCTTGCGGAGCTTGAGCCCCTTGTTGGACACCACTACCCCGGCCGAGTCGTAGCCCCGGTATTCAAGCCGCTGCAAGCCCTCCAGCAGGATGGGGGCGGCGTCCTTGGGGCCGACGTAGGCCACGATTCCGCACATCGAGGTCTCCTTATCCGATTATCCGTAGACGATCCTGCGGAGCTGCCGCAGGGACAGCTCTGGCGCGGCCACCCGGCGACCGCGTAATTCCGCGGCGATCCGGGGGAAGATCTCGTCGTTGGTGTAGCCGCGTGCCTTCAGCTCGCCATGGCGGCGGCGGACGAACTCCTCGACGGTCTCGGAGAAGTACGCCAGCACGTCGGCGACCACGCGTGCCGCCTCGCCGGGACCGAGCGGGCTCGTCCTGGTGAGGTGAGCGATGAGATCTTCGTAGGGATGCCGTGCCGCAGACACAGAGGAGGACACTACGCATCTGGAACGAGACATGCCAACATCCTGCCCGATATCGGGCAGGAATTAACGCTGACCCTTGACCACCCCCGTACCGCCGCGCTCCTGCCGACCCGGACAGCTCGCGGCCGATGACCGGGATGCCGAGTTCGCGGCCGATCTCGTGGTCTCATCCGTATCATCCGACCCGTCTGACACATCCCTCACCGGGGAATGGTTACGTCCTGTAGTCGCATCGTGACGTTTCTTCGGGGTGATGTTCATGCAGATCTGGCTCGCCGCCATCCTGACCGCCGGCGCGCTCACCGCGCCGGGCGACGATCTCGCATCGGCCGCCGCTCCCCTCGCCCCTGGCGAACGCGTCGATTCCGGCGCGGCGGTCACCTCGGGGCGGCAGGCCGATTTCGCCGCTGCCGCGCGGGAGTTCGGGGTGCCGGTGAGCGTGTTGCTCGGGGTCGCGTACCTGGGGTCCCGTTGGGACGCTAACGAGGGGCGGCCGAGCACGGCGGGCGGCTACGGGCCCATGCACCTGGTGGACGCGGTCCCCGTCGAGAAGCAGGCACCCGGCGACGCCCTCGGGGACGCCCGGGGCGACACTGCCCGCCCGATGACCCGAACCCACGCCACCCCTCCCCCGACGTCCGCGCTGCGGATGGCGGCGCCTCAGCGGACGACGCTGCCCGAGGCCGGGCGCCTGATCGGCGTGGAGCCCGCCCGGCTGCGGGCGGATCCGGCTGCGAACATCAGGGCCGGCGCCGCGCTCCTCGCCTCCTATCAGAAGCACCCCCGCGCCCACCCCGCCGGCTGGTACGAGGCGATCGCGCGCTTCTCGGGGTCGAACGATCGGGTGGCCGCACGGCAGTTCGCCGACGAGGTGTTCGCGGTGATGCGCGAGGGGATGGAACGCCGTACGGACGACGGCCATCTGGTACGGCTCGACCCCGTACCGGACCTGCCTGCTCCGGGCACCGCCCCGAAGACCGCGACCGATCAGACGGCCACCGGGCAGGCGGTTCCCGACGAGCAGACCGCCGCCGCTGCCCAGACCGGCACCGGTGGGCACGCGGACACGGGGGCGCCCGCCGACGGCGCCGGTACGCCCGGGCACGCCATCACGGCCGAACAGGCGGAAACCAACACACGGCCGAACCCCGAGCCGCCATCCGGCACCGGCCCACAGACGAACACCGGCCCGCAAACCGACACCGGCCCACAGACGAACACCGGCCCGCAAACCGACACCGGCGCACTGTCTCAGGCCGCGGATGCCGGGGCCGGGGAGATCGCGCAGGCCCGCCCGCCCGCGCCGTCAGCCGGGCACGTGGAGTGCCCCACTTCCCTCGCCTGCGAATGGATGCCCGCCGCCTACAAACGCTTCGGCAAGAAGAACAAGGACTACGGCAACCACGACCGCCTGCTCCGGGCCCGCTCCGTCGACTACATCGTCATCCATGACATGGAGGGCACGTACCAGGGCGTCCCCTCGATGATCCGCAATCCGCAGTACGTGAGCTGGCACTACACGATCCGCTCCCGCGACGGGCATGTCGCCCAGCATGTGGCGACGAAAAACATCGCCTGGCATGCGGGCAACTGGGACGTCAACACCCGTTCGATCGGCATCGAGCACGAGGGTTACCTGGCCAAGGGCGGCACCTGGTACACGGAGGCGATGTACCGCGCGTCGGCCAAGCTCGTGCGGTATCTGGCCGGCACGTACGACATCCCGCTCAACCGCGCCCACATCCTGGGCCACGACAACGTACCGGGCACGACACCCAAGACGGTCGCCGGCATGCACGACGACCCCGGCCCGTACTGGGACTGGGCCCACTATTTCGAGCTGCTGAAGACACCGCTCACAGCGGCGGAGGACGGTGACTCCGTCATGATCCGCCCGTCGTACAACGCCAACCGCCCCCGCTTCACCGGCTGCGTGACCGCCAAGCCCGCCAGGGCGTGCCCGCCGCACGGCGCCGCCAGCGTGTGGCTGCACAAGGCGCCGAGCATGACCGCCCCGCTGGTCACGGACGTGGGCAAGCACGGAAGCCGGCCGAGCTCGTACAGCGTGTACGACCACGCCGCCCGCGCCTCGACCGGCCAGCGGTACGCGGTCGCGGAGCGGCGGGGCGACTGGACGGCCATCTGGTATCTGGGGCAGAAAGCCTGGTTCCACAACCCGCCCTCGGATCCCACCGCCGTCCCCGCCAAGGGCCCGCTGGTCACACCCCTGAGGCCCAACACCAACGTGTACGGCCGCGCGTACCCCGAAAAATCCGCCTACAAGCAGGCGTCGTATCAGCCGCTGACCCCGCTCCAGTACAAGATCGGCCCCGGGCAGACGTACACGGTGGGCGACACGATCACGGGCTCCTACTACGCCGCGGACGCCTTCGATCCCGCCGAACACGTCACCACCACGGGCCGGACCCGCTACTACCAGATCCAGCTCGGCCACCGGGTGATGTTCGTCATGGCGAAGGACGTACGCCTGATCCGCTGATTTCGGCCCCGCGGAGCGCTCAGTGCGCACGGACACTCCGCGGAGACGATATGGTTTTCCCGTGGCCTGGGGCACGTCGCCTGGGGTTCACGCGGAAGTGGCTCAGTGGTAGAGCATCACCTTGCCAAGGTGAGGGTCGCGGGTTCGAATCCCGTCTTCCGCTCGGAGCAAAACTCCTGGTGGAGTGGCCGAGAGGCGAGGCAGCGGCCTGCAAAGCCGTCTACACGGGTTCAAATCCCGTCTCCACCTCTGCGGCCGGCGGACCCCGCGGGATCCGCTAAAGTAAGTACAACGCCATGCGGAAGTGGCTCAGTGGTAGAGCATCACCTTGCCAAGGTGAGGGTCGCGGGTTCGAATCCCGTCTTCCGCTCTGAGTTTCCAACTCAATACGGACGATTAGCTCAGCGGGAGAGCGCTTCCCTGACACGGAAGAGGTCACTGGTTCAATCCCAGTATCGTCCACCCCCTTCAAAAGCCCCCAGTTCCCGGCATTTGCCGAGAGTTGGGGCTTTTTGTTGTCCGAGATGCGCCGGGCGAAGCCGCCTCCCTGGTGCCGGACGTGGCGCCGAGCAGCTCATGCAGCTCGGCTGAGCAGCGGGCCGCGTCCGCCGTGTGCGCGCCCCGCCCCAGCGTGCGCGGGCGCGGGATGCCGACGTCCACGACGGTGAGGATCCGCCCCGGGCGCGGAGTGAGCACCACGACCCGGTCGGCGAGCAGGACCGCCTCCTCGATCGAGTGGGTGACCAGCACGACCGTGGCCGCGTGCTCCATGTGAATGTGCTGCAGCTCGATCGACAGCTCCTCGCGGGTCAGCGCGTCGAGCGCGGAGAACGGCTCGTCCATCAGCATCACCCGTGGCCGCTGGATGAGCGCCCGGCACAGAGCCACCCGCTGCTGCATCCCGCCCGACAGCTCGTGCGGCAGGCGCCGGTGGAACCCGTCGAGGCCGACCATCTCCAGCAGCTCCAGCGCCCGGACGCGATATTCGGCCCGCGGCCAGCCGAACACCTCGACCGGCAGCAGCACGTTGTCGAGCACGCTGCGCCAGGGCAGCAGGGCCGGGCGCTGGAACATGATCGCGACGTCGCGGCGCGGCTTGGTCACCGGCTCCCCGCCGACGCGCACCTCCCCCGACGAGGCCGCCGCCAGCCCCGCGATCAGCCGCAGCAGAGTGGACTTGCCGCACCCCGAACGCCCCACGACCGCCACGAACTCCCCGTCGGCCACGTCGAGATCAACGTCGCGCAACGCCTCCACCATCCCCCGGCGCCCGCCGAACACCCGGGACACTCCACGCAGCCTGATCACCTGGCGACCTCTCTGCCGGGGCCCGACCTCGATGCTAGAAGCAGATTCCGTCAGACGACATATTGACCGATCTGCCTCACCCGTCATGATCGGGGTCATGAGGATCCTTCCTCGCGTCATCACGCTCACGGCCATCCTGCTGACGATGTCCTGCGGTTCGGGGCAGCAGGAGCCGCCGCAGGCCCGGCCCGGGACGGATCAGGTCACGTACCTGACCGCGTTCGGCGCCTTCGGCCGCGAAGCGTACGTCTACGTCGCCCTCGAGAAGGGCTACTTCCGCGAGGCCGGGATCTCGGTCACCGTTCAGCCGGGCCAGGGCAGCGGCAAGAACCTGGCCGCACTCGCCGGCGGCCGGGCCCACTTCGCGCCCATCGACTTCACCTACACGCTGATCAGCGCGGCCGGCGGCAAGACGGCCGGCGTCACCACCGTGGCGGCGATCCACCAGCAGACGCTGGCCGCGATCATGTCGCTCTCCGGCAGCGGCATCAGCAAGCCCGAAGACCTCGAGGGCAAGACCTTCGGGGACGCGCCGGGCTCGGTGATCACCGCCATGTTCCCGACGTACGCCAAGCTCACCGGAGTGGACCCGGCGAAGGTCAAGATGGTCAGCCTGGAGCCCGCGCAGCTGGGGGCCAACCTCGCCTCGGGCCAGGTCGACGCCATCGGCCAATACGTGGTGGGCCGGCCCACCGTGCAGAACGCCGCCAAGGGCAAGGAGGTCACCGTCCTGCCGTTCGGCGACGTCATCACCGACCTGTACGGCTTGGGCCTGTCGACCACGTCCGCGCTCGTGGCCCAGAAGCCGGACCTGGTCAAGCGGTTCACCGGCGCGCTGCTCAAGGGGCTGGCGTACGCGGCGGACAATCCGCGCGAGGCGGCGGAGCTGCTGGTGAAGCACCATCCCACCCAGAACGTGGACGCGGCCGCCGCGGAGTTGACGCTGATGGCGCCGTACGTCCGCGCGTCCGGGAGCGGCACGCCGATCGGAGCCATGGACCGGGAGCGGGTGGCGCGGGCGATCTCCGTGCTGCGGGAGGCCGGGGCGTTCACCAACGACGTGGCGCCGGAGTCGGTGGTGTCGTTCGACGTGACGCCGAAGAGCTGACGGGCCGCGGAGTGCCCGAGGCGAGAGGGCTGACGGCCGTCGACGGCCTCCAGGCGAAGAGGCGGAGAGGTTGACGGCCATGGACGGCCTGAGGCGGAGGGGCTGACGGCCGTGGACATGGGGGCGCGGGGCCGGGGGTCGGCGAGCGCGGCCGGATGGTCGGCGCTGGGCCTGGCCGTCGCGGTCGGCGCGTGGGCGCTGGCGGCGTCGGCGTTCGAGATCCCGGAGATCATCTTGCCGGCACCGGCCGACGTGGTCGCCGCCTTCCAGCGGATCCCCGGCTATCTGCTGGCGCAGGCCGCCATCACGCTGGGCGAGACCGCGCTGGGCTTCGCCCTCTCGGTGTGCTGCGGCGTCGTGATCGGCGTGGTGATCGCGGCCTGGCGGGTGGCGGAGCTGATGTTCTATCCGCTGCTGGTGGCCTTCAACGCGGTCCCCAAAGTGGCTCTGGCGCCGCTGCTGGTCGTGTGGATGGGCTTCGGGCAGCAGCCCAAGGTGGTCATGGCGCTGCTGGTGTGCTTCTTCCCCATCGTGCTGTCGGTGGCCGGCGGGCTGACCTCGACGCCGCCGGAGCTCGTGGAGCTGGCCAAGTCGCTGGACACGCCCCGGTGGCAGACGTTCGTCAAGATCCGGTTCCCCGGCGCGCTGCCGCAGATCTTCGTCGGGCTGAAGGTCGCCATGCCGCTGGCGTCGATCGGCGCGGTGATCGGCGAGTTCAGCGCCGGGGACGCCGGGCTCGGGTTCGTGATCGTGCAGGCGGGGGGGAGTGCCGACACGGCGCTGGCGTTCGCGGCCATCGGGCTGCTCGGGATCATGAGCGTCGGGCTGTTCTACGCCTTGGTGCTGGCCGAGCGCCTGCTGCTGCCCTGGGTCAGGGAGACGGCCGCGATCCGCTGAGTGGTGGCTGCGCAGCACCGGCGTGGCCCCCCGGTTTCCGCGGGAAACTACGGCCAGGTGCCGGCCGTCGCCTCGAACGCCGCCCGGTCGCTCGCCACGGGCACCACGCACACCAGGTGCCCGCCGGGGGCGCGCAGGGTCCGGCACTCCAGCCACTGCGACACCTGGGTCGCGCCGAGGGCCAGCAGGCGCGCGGTCTCGGCCTCGACGTCGTCGGTCTCGATGTCGAGGTGCACGCGGGGCGCGTCGTCGACCGCCTGGACGGCCGTGACGAGCCCGGGGATGGCCTCGTGGAGCGAGGTGAACTGCTTTTCGTCCGGGACGGGGCGGGCGGTGGCCCCGAGCGCCGCCGCCCAGAAGGCCGCCGCTTGAGCGGCCTCCTCCACGGGGGTGTCGATCAGGACGGCGTAGACGCGGCTGCGATGCACGCCGACCACCATAGCGGGGTTCGCGAAATGTCGCCGAGTGCGAAGTTTAGGTGGCAATGCGTGCATACACCTATGTGGTCGGGGTAGCCGCCGTTGCATGGCTCCTCGGAGGAGGGAACCGTGGACATCAACCTAGGTCAAGGCATCCAGGATGCCTGGCGGATGATAGCGACATTCGTCCCAAGGCTGGTCGCGTTCCTGGTGATACTCATCATCGGCTGGATCGTGGCCAAGCTGCTCGAGAAAATCGTCGACAAGATCCTCGAACGGGTCGGGTTCGATCGGGCCGTGGAGCGCAGCGGCGTGCGCCGCTGGCTGGACAGGAGCAAGTACGACGCCAGCAGCCTGCTGGCCAAGCTCGTCTTCTACGCGATCATCCTGATCACCCTGCAGATCGCCTTCAGCGTCTTCGGGCCGAACCCGATCTCGGCGCTGCTGAACGGCGTGGTGGCATGGCTGCCCGCTGCCGCGGTCGCCGTCGTGATCATCGTGGTGGCCGGGGCCCTTGCCAAGGGCGTCAGCGACATCCTGCGCGGCGCGCTGGGTGGGCTGTCGTACGGCCGCTGGGTGGCGACCGCCGCGGCGGTCTTCATCTGGGCGCTGGGCATCATCGCCGCGCTCAACCAGATCGGCGTGGCCACCACCGTCACCACTCCGGTGCTGATCACTGTGCTCGCCACCGCGGGCGCGATCGCGGCCATCGGGGTCGGCGGCGGGCTCGTACGGCCGATGCAGCAGCGCTGGGAGCGCTGGCTGGGCCGCATCGAGGAGGAGGGCCCGCAGGCCAGGGCGCACGCGGAGGCGTACCAGCGGGGGCGTCAGGACGCCGCGTCGATGAGCGACCAGACGGCGCCCATCCGTACCACGCCGCAGGGCGGCCAGCCGCCGCGCTCGGACATGCCACCGACGCCGCCTCGCTCGGGCATGCCGCCTCGCGACATGCCGCCTCGCTCGGACATGCCCCCGGAGTGAGCCCGGCATCGCACGTCCCGCTCCGGCAGGATCGGACCGGGCCGAGCGGCATCACCGTGTTCGACCACCGCCACCGGCGTCCCGCGCCGGTGGCGGTGCGTTTTGCCGGGCGGCCGGCGCCATCAGAGGTCAGGCCCCGTCAGAGGTCAGGCCCCCGGCGGGGAGACATGGCGGGTCAGGCGGGCAGGCCGTCGCTCAGGTAGCCGAGTTCGCGGGCCAGCCAGCACACCGCCGTCAGCCGCAGCGCCGCCGCGTCCGGCTCGCCGTTGAAGGCCCAGCCGCGGTGGCGCAGCTCGTCGAGAAAACCCAGCAGGTAGTCGCCCAGGGTTTCGCGATCCAGCGGGATCGCGTCACGCAGCACCGCCGCGTGCTGGTCCACCGCGGCCACCAGGGCGGGGTCGCGTTCCATCCTGGCGAGCTGGTCGTCGCCCAGCTCGCCCATCAACCACCTCAGGGGCGAAGCCGCCCATCCATCCTCGAAGAACACCAGCCAACCTTAAAGCATCTTCCAAGGTCAGCTGCCGTAAGGCAGCCCGACGTAATTCTCCGCCAAGGTCGTGGCGGCGGCCTCCGACGAGGTGACGTAGTCGAGGTAGGACAGCTGGAGCCGCCGTCCGTACGGGTCGTCGTCCTCGAAGGTGTGCAGCAGCGTCGTCATCCACCACGAGAAGTGTTGCGCTCGCCACACCCGCTTCAGGCACGCGTCGGAGTAGCCGTCCAGCAGCTCCGTCGAGCCGTGCTCGAAGAAGGCGGCCAGCGCCTCGGTCAGCACGCGGACGTCGGCCACGGCCAGGTTGAGCCCCTTGGCGCCGGTGGGCGGCACGATGTGGGCGGCGTCCCCGGCCAGGTAGAGCCGCCCGTACTGCATGGGCTCGACGACGAACGACCGCATCGGCGTGACGCCCTTCTCGATGATCTCGCCGGTGGCCAGCGTGAAGCCGGGCACGCTCTCCAGGCGGGCCCGCAGCTCGGCCCAGATCCGCTCGTCCGGCCACTCCTCCACCCGCGTGTCCGCCGGGACCTGCAGGTAGAAGCGGCTGACGGTGGGCGAGCGCATGCTGTGCAGCGCGAAGCCGCGATCGGTCCTGGCGTAGATCAGCTCCTCCGACGACGGCTTGACCCGGGCCAGGATGCCCAGCCAGGCGAAGGGATATTCGCGCTCGAAAACGGTCAGGACGCCCTCGGGGACGGCCGGCCTGGACACGCCGTGGAAGCCGTCGCAGCCGGCGATCACGTCGCAGTCGAGCCGCTCGCCGCCGAACGTCACGTACGGCTGCGACTCCAGCGAGTGCACGGCCACGTCCTCGACCTCGAACCGCACGTCGCCGCCCGCCGCCAGCCGGGCCGCGATCAGGTCCTTGACCACTTCCTGCTGCCCGTACACGGTGATGGACCTGCCGGGGACGAGTTTCTCGAACGGGATGCGGTGGCCTGCGCCGCCGTACCGGAGCTCGATGCCGTGGTGCGGCAGCCCTTCGCGCCGCATCCGCTCGCCGACCCCCGCCTCGACCAGCGTGTCGACCGTCCCCTGCTCAAGCACACCGGCGCGGACGCGCCGCTCCACGTAGTCGCGGCTGCGCTTTTCCAGCACCACGGAGGAGATGCCGCGCAAGTGGAGCAAGTGAGAGAGCAGCAGGCCCGCGGGCCCCGCGCCGATGATCCCGACCTGAGTTCGCATGAGGGAAGCATCCTGCCTCGACCAGGTATTAGCCGAGAGACCTCTTCCGCTGAGTGGAAGGATGGTGCAGGATTGCCGGCATGGCAGGTGGGTCCGGCGAGCCAGGCCGCTCCGTGACGTCGAAGGTGCTGGCCATCCTCGGCGCGTTCGACGCGACCCATCCGCAGCTCACCCTGACCGACCTGGCCAGGCGGAGCGGGGTGCCGCTGAGCACGGCGCACCGGCTGGTGGCCGAGCTGGAGGGCTGGCAGGCGCTGAGCCGCGCCCCCGACGGGCGGCTGCGGGTGGGGCTGCGGCTGTGGGAGCTGGGCCAGCTCGCGCCGGGCCGGCTGCAGAGCGTGGCGCATCCGTGGTTGCAGGAGCTGTTCGTCAGCACCGGCGAGAACGTCCACCTGGCCGTCCGCGACGGTCTCGAGGTGCTGTACGTGGACAAGGTGTACGGCCGGCGCGCGGTCCCGATCGTCTCCAGGACCGGCGGCCGGCTGCCGATGCACCCGACGGGCGTGGGCAAGGCGCTGCTGGCGTACGAGCCGGACTGGTTCGTCAAGTCCTACCTGGCCCGCAAGCTCGAACGGCCCACCCCGCACACGATCACCGAGCCGGGACGCCTGGCCAGGGAGCTGGCGGTGGTCCGGGCCCAGGGGTACGCGCTGACCTACGAGGAGATGACGCTCGGCTCGTGCTCGGCGGCGGCGCCGATCCTCGCGGACGGGCGGGCCATGGCGGCCCTGGGCATCGTGGTGTCCTCGCGGCGGGCCCGCGAGCTGCCCCGGCTGCTGGAGCCGCTGCGGGCCGCCGCCGACGGGATCGCCAGGGCTTACGTCAGTCCCCCAGCCGCTGGATCCGGTCCTTGAACAGCGTGGTCGCGATGGCCGCCCGGCGCGGCTGGCCCTTGAGGAACGACTGGGCGAAGCTCTTGGCCTGCTCGTAGGTGACCTTGCCGGGCATGGGCGGCTCGTCCGGATTCACGTCCACGTCCACCAGCGCCGGACCGTCGTACGCGAGGGCCTGCCCGATCGCCTGGACCACGTCGTCCGACTTGCTGACCTTGGCCCCGAACCCGCCACACGACCGGGCCCAGGCGGAGAAGTCGGCCTCGGGCTCGGGGTAGCGCACCCCGTGCTCGGGATAGCCGAGCACCATCTGTTCCCACAGGATCTGGCCGAGCGAGTTGTTGTTGTTGATGATCACCTTGACCGGCAGCCGGTGCTGGGCAGCGGTGAGGAACTCGGCCATGAGCATCGCGAAACCGCCGTCGCCGACGTACGCGATGACCTGCCGGTCCGGGAAGGCGTGCTGCATGGCGATGGCGTACGGGAGCCCCGGCCCCATCGAGGCCAGCGTCCCCGACAGGTAGAACTCGCGCCCGCCGCGGATCGTCCAGTGCCTGGCCGCCCAGGTCGCGATGGTGCCGCTGTCGCAGGTCAGGATGGCGTCGCCGGTCGCGAGCTCGTCCAGGATCGAGATGGCGTACTGGGGTGCGATGGGGTCCCGCTCGGGGTTCTCCAGGGCCTGCATGTCGGTCCGCCACTTGGCCATCATCTGCTGATATTTCTCCAGATGGGCTTTCCCATCCCGGCGGGACAGCAGCGGCAGCAGCGCCGCCAGCCCCTCCTTCGCATCGCACACCACCGGCACGGCCGTCGGGACGCGCGCCCCCGCCCTGGTCGGCTCCGCCTCGAACTGCACCACCCGCGCCTTGCCGGGCTCCGGCAGGAACTTCGAGTACGGGAAGTTCGTGCCGACCATGAAGAGCACGTCGGCGTCGTCCATCAGCTCCTCGCTCGGCCGGGTGCCGAGCAGCCCGATCCCGCCGGTCGTGTACGGCGAGTCGTCCGGGATCACGGCCTTGCCGGGCAGCGTCTTGACCACGGGCGCCCCGAGAGCCTCGGCCACGGCCAGCACCTCCTGGCGGGCGTGCAGCGCGCCCTGCCCGACCAGCATGGCCGGACGCTCGGCGTGGTTGAGCACCTCGGCCGCCCACTCCAGGTCCTCCTGCCGGGGAATGCCGGACGGCTGCAGGTAGACGGGCGAGGTCTGCGGCGGCCTCACCGGCGCCACCTGCCGGTACGGATCCGCTCCCGCCTCGGCCACCTGGATGTCGTTGGGCACGGTGAGATGGGCGACCCCGCGCCGCGCGTACGCGGTCCTCACGGCCAGATCCACCAGCGACGGCAGCTGCGCCGGGTTGGAGACCATCATGTTGTACTCGGCGACGTCGGCGAACAGCTTGTCCAGGTGGACCTCCTGCTGGTAGCCGGTGCCGAGCACGGACGTCTCCTGCATGCCGGTGATCGCCAGCACCGGGACGTGGTCGAGTTTGGCGTCGTAGAGCCCGTTGAGCAGGTGGATCCCGCCGGGCCCCGACGTGGCCAGGCAGACCCCGATCTTGCCGGTGGCCTTGGCGTAGCCGGTGGCCATGAAGGCCGCGGCCTCCTCGTGGTGCACAAGGACGAAGCGGATCCGGTCGCGGTGCCGCCGCAGCCCTTCCATGATGCCGTTGATGCCGTCGCCCGGCATGCCGAAGACGGTGTCGACGCCCCACTCCGCGAGCCGTTCGATCAAGGATTCCGATGCGATTCGAGACATGTGAGCGGCACTACCCCGCTCTGCCGCCCCCAGACCCCGGCGTGAAATTCCTTGTCAAGTGCGGGGATTCGAGGGTAGGGGACCCCCATGCGGATTCTGGTCACGGGAGCCACCGGCATGCTGGGCAGCGCCCTGGTGCCCGCGCTGGTCAAAGCGGGTCACCAGGTGCGGGCGCTCAGCCGTGCCAAACGGGAGAGCCGCGGGAACGTCGAGTGGGCCTGGGGCGACCTCATCTCGGGCAACGGCCTCGCGGAGGCCGTCCACGGCGCCGACGCGGTCGCCCACCTGGCCACGAGCGGCCGCAAGGGCCGCGGCGCGGTGGACATCCCGGGCACCCGCCTGCTGATCATCGCCGCCCGCGACGCCGGGGTCAGGCACCTGCTGCTCACCTCGGTGGTCGGCGCCGACCGGGTCCCCGCCGGCTATCTCAGGTACAAGCTGGAGGCCGAGCGCCTGGTCGCCGAGAGCGGACTGGGCTGGACGATCCTCCGCGCCACCCCGTTCCACCAATGGCTCGACCAGCGGCTACGCGACGCCGTCTCACTCCCGGTGCTGCCGGTGGATCCGACGGTGCCCTGGCAGCCGGTCCACACGGGCGAGGTCGCCGCGCGCGCGGCCGCCCTGCTCGCCGCGGGCCCGCAGAGCACGGAGATCGATTATGGCGGCCCGGAGGTGCTCAACACCGAAGAGCTCGCCCGCACCTGGCTGCGCGCCCGGCACCTGCGCCGCGCCTGCCTGCCCGTCCGCTTCCCCGGCAGGTTGTACGCGGCCCAGCGCGCCGGAGACCTGATCACCGACGCGACGCCCAAGGGCGAGATCACCTGGCACGACTACCTCAACCCGCCTGCGCCCGACCCGTCCGACGACTTCGCCTCCGAACACACCGCCTCCCCCACCAGCCCGGCCAACCAGCCGGAACAGGACCCTGACCTGCATGTCTACGGCGGGGACGAGGGCTACGAGCGCCCGACCCGCGGCTGACTGGCGTGACTCGCGTGACCGCGGCAGTTGGCGCGGCGTGACCGGCGTGACCTGCGCGCTCAGCCGCGCGGGCCCGGACCGCCGCCGCCCCAGGGGTCGTAGTCGACCTCCAGCGGCTCCTGCCCCGGCCGCTCCTCCTCGGGCACGTGCTGCAGGTTGACCCTGATCCGATACCACACGCTGCTGCGCCCCCGCATGCCGTCCACCAGCACATCCGCCGCCTCCAGCCGGGCCGCGACCTCGGGATGGCGGGCCTTCCAGCGCTCGAACCCCGCCATCGCCTCGTCCTTGTGCTCCGCCCTGGCGATCTCGATGACCGGCATGGTCTGCTGCCGGCGCCCGCTCCCCTTAGGCGGCTTGGGCGCGGGCCCGAGCTCCTCGGCCAGCTCCAGCAGCCCGTCCAGGGACCCCGCGTGGAGGTCCATGTCCTCCCAGGGATCACCGGCCTCGGCCAGCCTCCCGGGCACGGTTTCGATCGTGAAGAGCTCCGGCCGGCACCCCGGAACCTCGTCCCACGTCAGCGGCGTCGACACGCGGGCGTCGGGCACGGCCCGGACGGAATAGGCCGAGGCCACCGTGCGGTCGTAGGCGTTCTGGTTGAAGTCCACGAACACCCCGTGCCGCTCCTCCTTCCACCACCGGCTGGTGGCCAGGTCGGGCGCCCGCCGCTCGACCTCCCGCGCCACCGTCTCGGCCGCCTTGCGCACCTTCGCGAACGGCCAGCGCCGCTCGATCCGCGCATACACGTGGAAGCCGCGCGACCCGGACGTCTTCGGCCACGCGACCAGCCCGTGATCGGCCAGCACCTCCCGCGCCACCTGCGCGGTCTGCAGCACGTCGGCCCACTCGACGCCCGGCACGGGGTCGAGGTCGATGCGCAGCTCGTCCGGCCTGGAGAGGTCGTCGGAGCGCACCGGATGCGGGTTGAGATCGACGCAGCCGAGGTTGACCACCCACAGCAGCTGCGCCAGGTCGGTGCACACCACCTCTTCCGCGCTGAGCCCGGACCGGTATTTCAGCTCGGCCACCTCGATCCAGTCGGGCCGTTTGGCCGGGGCCCGCTTCTGGAAGAACGCCTCCTGCTCGATGCCGTGCACGAACCGCTTGAGCACCATCGGCCGCCCGTGCACGCCCCGCAGCGCCCCCTCGCCCACGGCCTGGTAGAACCGGATCAGGTCGAGCTTGGTGTGCCCGGTCTTCGGGAAGATGACCTTGTCCGGATTGGTGACGCGGACCTCGCGCCCGGCGACCTCGATGTCAGGCATAGGGTCACGATACGCGGGCGTCCCGACATTCCCCGGTGCCCCGCGGCAGGCGCAGCAGAGTGGCCACGCGCCGTGCGACGGCGTCCACAAGTATGGCGGGCAGCGGTCGCGCCAGGGACCGTACGGCCGGATCGGCCGCCGCGTCCGACAGCGCGTCGGGCAATGCCGCCGCAAGCTTCTCGATCCTGGCGAGCAGCCCGTCGCCGTCGAGTCCGAGCCGATCGGCGAGCCGCCGCCACGAGCTCCAGCCGATGTTCTTCAGCCGGGGTGATCAACCGAAGTCGCCGTGGCGCCCGGCGCCCTCGGCGAACCTGGCCGCCCCGCCGACCGCGTCCGGCAGCGAGACCAGGCCGTGGCGCAGCTCGTTGCGCATCGCCTCCGCCTCCCCCAGCCCGTCCTGCTCCAGGAGCGACAACCGGTCGCCCCGCAGGCAGGTCTGCGGGAACCGGGCGATCTCCCTGGCCAGCTTCTCGGCGTGCCGCCGCGCCGTACCCGTGGGGACGAGCCGGTTGGCCAGCCCCATCTCGTACGCCTCCCGCCCGCCGACCGGCCGCCCGGTGAGGATCATGTCCATGGCCCGGGACGCCCCGATCAGGCGCGGCAGCCGTACGGTGCCGCCGTCGATCAGCGGCACGCCCCACCGGCGGCAGAACACCCCGAACACCGCCCCTTCCTCGGCCACCCGCAGGTCGCACCAGAGCGCGAGCTCCAGCCCGCCCGCGACGGCATGCCCGGCGACGGCCGCGATGACAGGCTTGGCCAGGCGCATCCTGGTCGGCCCCATCGGCCCGTCACCCTCCTCGCCGACATGGTTGTCGAGCGACTTGAGGTCGGCGCCGGCGCAGAACGTGCCGCCCTCACCCCACAGCACCGCGACGGCGGAGTCGGATTCCTCGAAGTCACGGAACGCGTCCGACAGCGCGTCGGCGGTCTTGCGATCGACGGCGTTGCGCACCTCCGGCCTGCTGATCACCACGGTCATCACGGGACCCTGGCGCTCCACGCGTACGGTCATGCGACCCTCCTCGGGGGAACGTGCGGATTCTCCTCGGGGAACGTGCCGAGCGTACGCGTCGCTCCGGGGTTCGGGCCAGCGACAGGCCGAAGCGATCGCCGGTGGGGCGCCGATACGCACAGCGCCGCGTTCCGCACCCCATGGGCGACAGCTCCGGTCAGCCGCAGCAAGCCCCTTACCTGGCATTTTGGTGATACTTGGACAAGCTTTAGCAAGTGGCGCAGACCATTGATACTTGACGCGTCCGCTGGGACACTCGCACTCCGCCGGGTGTAAGGGCCGGTAGTTAGCCCAGCTGAGGGCGGGCCCAAAGGCGGCGTGCTGGGCAACCGAGCACTACCCGGGGCGACGAAGGTCACCTTCTCCAGGCTGCTCACCTGCGTCTGCGTGCATGGTCTCGACGCGGAATCGTCGCCATCGTCGCCCGATCTCATGGAAGTGGAGATGCCGGGGTCGATGGCGCTTCCTCCGCTGATCTTTGTCAGGTGTGGCGGCTAGCATGCCCGCCATGTCTTCTTCTCGACCGGGCGCCGCCCGGATTCCGTTCACCAAGAATGCCCGGTGGACTTTGGCGTGGACCAGTCGGCCGGCGAGTGACCTGGCGTTCGGCGAGCCGGTCGGGGTGCCACGAACCGGCCACACCGATCGGGTGTGGGCGATCGCGACCGCGGTCGTGGACGGGCGGCCGGTGACGGTCTCCGGCGGTCGCGATCGGACCCTACGCCTGTGGGACCTGACGTCAGGTCAGCAGATCGGTCAGCCGTTCACCGGTCGCGGCGACTACGACTACGTGGAGTCGCTTGCGACCACGGTCCTGGACGGGCGGCCGGTGGCGGTCTTCGCCGGTGGCAACAACGGAATCGTACGAGTGTGTGATCTGATGTCCGGTCAGCAAGTCGGCGAGCCGTTCAGAGGTCACACCGATTGGGTCAAAGCGGTTGCGACCACGGTGGTGGACGGGCGGCCGGTGGGAGTTTCCGGCGGCCACGACAAAACTGTACGCATGTGGGATCTGAGGTCAGGCGAGCAGATCGGCGAGCCGTTCAGAGGTCACACCGGTTGGGTCACAGGGGTTGCGACCACGGTGGTGGACGGACGGCCGGTGGCCATCTCCGGCGGCGTCGACCGTACCTTGCGTTTGTGGGATCTGAAGTCGGGCCGGCGGATCGGTAAACCGCTGAGGGGCCACACGTACTACGTGGAGTTGGTTGTGACCACGGTCCTGGACGGGCAGCCGGTGGCGATTTCCAGCGGTAAGGACGACGGAACCTTACGCTTGTGGGATCTGAGGTCACGCCAGCAGATGGGCGAGCCGTTCAGTGGCGACACCGGCTTTGTGAAGGCGGTGGCGACCACGGTTCTCGACGGGCGGCCAGTGGCTGTTTCCGGCGGCATCGACGGAACCGTACGGATCTGGGATCTGAGGTCACGCCAGCAAATCGGCAAGCCGCTCACCGGGCACACCGATCACGTTCGGGCGATTGCGACGACGGTGGTGGATGGGCGACCGGTGGCCGTCTCCGCCGGCGACGATTACACGGTACGGATGTGGGACCTGTCGTCAGGGCGGCGAGTTGATGAGTCCCCCAATCGCCACACCGGCTATGTCTCTGCCGTCGCCACCACGGTGCTTGACGGACGTTCTGTTGCCGTGACCGGCAGCAACGACAAGACCGTCCGGGTGTGGGATTTGCCTACCGGCGAGCAGGTCAATGATCCGCTCACCGGTCACACCGACACGGTTACCGCGGTTGCTACCGCGCTTGTTGGCGGCCAACCGGCGGCGGTCACCGGCAGCTTCGACAAGGCCGTCCGAGTATGGGATCTCAGCTCGGGGACACAGATAGGCGGGCCGTTCACCGGTCATACCGACGCTGTCTGTATGGCTGCTGTAGTGGAGTTCGATGGGCAGTCAGTGGCCGTGACCGGCAGCTACGACGAAACGATCCGCATGTGGAACCTGAACACAGGCGAAGAGATCGATGCCTCCCGCGCCGGCCGGCGGCGCTGGATGGGCGCAGCCGGCGCCACCACCCTCAACGGCCGACCAGTCGCCCTGACCGTCACCCAAGACGGCACTCTCCGGGTACTCGACCTCACCACCGACCGGTCGGCCACCACCTCCCCCGCCGATCGGCACGGCGGATCCGCGCAGAACCTCGCCGTCACCACCATTGGCGATCGGCCGGCCGCGATCATCGCCGGCGGCAACAGCTCTGACCCCGTGAAGATATGGGACCTGGCCACGGGCGACGCCCTCGGCGAACTTCCCACCAAAGCCACCGGAGCGGTCGCCGCCGCCACAGTGGACGGTCAACCCATCGCTGTGACCGCCAGCTATCAGACGGTACGCGTGTGGAAGCTCACCACCCGCAGGCAAATCGGCCCCGACTTGCACTTCCCCAAACCTGTAACAGAGGTGGCAATCAGCGTAGACGGACACGTCATCGTCTGTTTTGACCGCGACATCGCCGTGTTCACCAACACCCCGGCGCCGCGCGAACATTGAGGTGATCTCAGCGACCCATGTGCTCAAGATGGGGCTATCCGCTCGGAGAGGACGTGGAGCGGGGCTCGCCGCCTGCCATGCGGCTCCGCAAGGCTTCGGTCACCGGACGCCGGTGGTCCACGTCGCAAGGCGATGCCATGGCCGATGTTGTCGTGCATATGTCACATGTATGAAAAGCATTATGCTTGCATCATGGATGCCACCTTGCAGGTCAGAGGGCTGGACGCGGAAGTGGTCGCCGAGCTGAAGGCGCGGGCCGCGCGTAAGCGCATGTCGCTGTCGGCGTATGTGGCCGACATCCTCACCGAGGTCGCCGCCACTCCCGCCCCGGACACGATCAGAGAACGGCTGGAGGCGCTCCGGTCGCTCGGCGGCGGGGCGAGTCACGACGACGTCGTAACGGAGATACGGAAGATCCGCGAGTCGTGATCGTCATCGACAGTTCGGCGCTCGTCGAGGCCCTGGCCGGAGACGCCCCTGCAGACGAACTGCTCGCGCGCGTCGCCGAGAACCGGCTCCACATCCCTTACCTGCTCGACTACGAGTTCCGCAACGCCATGCGCGGCCTGCTCCTCGGCGGGAAGATCAGCGAGGCCCGCGCCGAGGGAGCGCGACTGGTCAAGGCGGGCCTGCCTTTCACCCGTCACGCCGACGACGTGACCGCCGATCGAGCCTGGGACCTGCGCGCCAACTTCAACGGTTACGACGCCACCTACGTCGCCCTGGCCGAAGCGCTGAACTGCACCCTGGTCACCACGGACGAGAAGATCTACAAGGTGGCCCGCAAGTACATCGACGTCGACCTCTGCTGATCTCTCGATCGATCGTCAGTCCCTGCAGTGAAGCTCTGGCCCTCGTTTCCGTCGGTCGCGTGCGCCAGGAGCTCCAAGCATGGCGGCGTCAACGCCAATCGACGGCGTATTTCTGGTCCCTCACTCCACCGTTCCCAGGGACTGCGCAGGAGTTGCTCAGCCGCGCGCCCCGAACGGTGCTGGGCACGCTGGTCCCCCATTTGCGCCCTCCGGTCGGACACGGGGGTGCTCGGCCGGCCCGTCCGTGGCGATGTACGTTTCATGATGCCGGTGGCGGGCCTTGCCGAAGGGCTCTCGTATCGCCCCTGGTCAGAGAGGAAGAGAGTGGCCACAACGGCCTGGCGTCACCTCCCAGGACGGAAGTCGCGGTTGCGGGCCTGGTTGTGACGGCGGGCGAGCCGATACCGTCCGGTCGGGCACGTCCGAGCACGGAACCTGTCTGGTCGGCGTCGTACTCTGCTCGCTTCGAGGCGGGATACGACCGGGCCAGGCGTGTTGCGAGCCCGGACGCGCTCCGGTCCCGGGGAACCTCTGTCCTCCGGACCCCGACGAAGCCGCGCCTCTGGAGCCCGACATGCCAGGAAGACGCTGGGCAGCCCCCGCCTTGCTCGCCTTGTCCCTCCCACTGCTCGCCCCCGTGACCGCACTCACCCCACCGGCCGCCGCGGTGACATCCTCATCCGTCCTGGCCGCGTATTCGTCCGTCGCGGACAGCGGCGCGCGGCGACCGCAGGCCTCCGGAGTGCCGCTGGAAGAGATCAACGCGACCGCCACCCAGGTCGCGTTCGGGTTGCGACGCCCCACCGCCATCGCCGCACCCGACGACGGGACGAACAGGCTGTTCATCACCGAGAAGCGCGGCACCGTGCGTGTCTACCACCCGGACACCGGCCTCGAACAGACCCCGATCATCGACATCACGGCGTCGGTGGACGAATCTGGCAACGAGCGGGGACTGCTCGGCATCGCCCTCAGGCCCGACTTCGCCGAGAGCCAGGACCTGTACCTGGCGTACACCGCGCTGCCGAACGGCGCGGTGACCCTCGCCCGATACAGGCTGGACGACGCGAGCCTCGAGCCTCTGCTCTCCCAGGAGCACGCCGAGTACAGCAACCACAACGGCGGCCAACTCGCCTTCGGCACCGACGGCTACCTGTACTGGAGCATCGGCGATGGCGGCGGCTCCGGAGACCCCTTCGACGCCGGGCAGCGCCTGGACACCCTGCTGGGCAAGATCCTGCGCGTCGACGTGAACCGGAGCTGCGGCGACCTGGCCTACTGCGTTCCCGAGGACAACCCGTTCGTCGGCGTCGAGGGCGCCCGCGAGGAGATATGGATGTACGGCGGGCGCAACCCCTGGCGCTTCTCCATCGACCACGCGGACGGCTCGATGTGGATCGGCGACGTCGGCCAGGGCAGGTGGGAGGAGATTGACCACATCAAGGCCGGACAGCAGGCAGGCGCGAATCTCGGCTGGTCCTGCTACGAGGGGCTGGAGGTGTTCGACGAGACCCGGTGCCGGTCCGACGCCGAGTACACCAAGCCGGTCTTCACCTACTCACCGTACACCGGCGGCTGCGCGGTCATCGGCGGAGAGGTATACCGCGGTGAGGAGTTCGCCGACCTGGTCGGGGGCACCTACATCGCCACCGACTACTGCTCCTCCACCGTATGGGCGCTGCGCGAGGACGGCGGGGGCGGCTACTTCCAGGCCGAGATCGGTGAAATGCCCACGCAGGTCACCGCGTTCGGCAGCACCCCAGAGGGCGAGTTCTACGTCGTCAACGACCTTCCCGGCGGGCTGCACCGCGTGTCGTTCGAGCGGGAGGAGCCGACCTGCCGGATCGAGCACACCACGCGGACCTGGGGCGGCGGCATGACCGTCGATCTCACCATCACCAACACTGGCACCACACCCATCGACGGCTGGACACTGACCTTCCCCTTGTCCCGGGGCCAGACCATCATCTCGGACTGGAACACCAACCTCACCCAGGGCGGTGACATCGTCACCGCGGTCAACGCCACGCACAACGGCTCCATCGCCCCTGGCCATAGCGTCACTATGGGCTACCTGGCCAGCCACACGGGTGACGCGTCCCTGCCGAGCCGATTCTCCCTCAACGGAGACGCCTGTGCCGTCGGCGGCTGACCGGCACCCGACCGGTCGCCGGCTCGAGGTGCGCTCTCAGGCCGGGAGGCGACATGAGGTCCAAGGCCGGCGTCCCCGCGGAATGTGACGCCTACTGCGGCCAGATCACGCTGATGCTGCACTGGCCGCCAAGCAGGTGCTGTCCCATCTGCATGTCACCCGCGAGACGATTGGGCTGGAGCCCAGGCACCTAGAGCCTGCGCGCCAAGCTCAAACGCATGGCCGGCCGCGGCGCCCTCATCGAGCCCGAACCCGGCCTCTCACGCTGCCTCAGCCCGAGCCATCACGAGTAGATGCCGCTGCCCAGTACCGGCTGGATCACCGTCCAGCAGATGACATCGTTGATCACGTGTGCCGGGCGCGGCCGACGTTTTGTCGTTCGGCGCTGCTATAGCTTGCGCCATCGTCTGACATTTCACAGGACAGGGCATTCGATGGCATCAGTAGTGTTTCGCGATGAGACGGCGACGGGCCGGGCGTTAGAGGAGTTCTCCCTCCCGGACCTTCCCGAGCGGATCTCGGCCCGCGAGCTCGTACGGCTCCGGGTCCGTGAGGAGGTGGCCCGCCACAACGCCGCCCCCTCCCTGCACTTCCGCGGCCTGGTCAAGCCGACCGACGCCGAGGCCGAGCTGAACGGCTACCGGATGCGCACGGCCCGCAGGCTGAACTGGGAGAGGCAGGCCGACGCCGCCGAGGCGGCGTTCGCCCGCAACGGCTTCCTGCTGCTGGTCGGCGACCGGCAGATCGAGGACCTCGGCGAGGAGATCGATCTGACCGTCGATCCGGTGGTGTCGTTCGTCAAGCTCGTTCCCCTGGTCGGAGGCTGACGTGGACGCGTGGGGTCGCCTGAGCCAGGCCGACGAGGAGGAGTTCGCGCGGCTGGACCGGACCTTCGAGACCGGAGAGCCGATGACCGGTGAGCACGGCGAGACCTTCGGTGTGTGGGTGCTCGACCGGTTCTGTGCCGACCCGGCCGACCCGCGCCGCCGCGAGATGCTCCGGCAGGTCGTCGACGACGTGCCGGCCTGGTCCAGGACCACGGTTTCCGGGCTGTGGAGCATGGTCCACGGGGCGACGAGGGCGTGGCCCCAGGACGACACTGATCTCTACCTCGTGCCGCTCGCCGCCACCGCCTCGCTCTCCCACCCCGAGCGGCGTATCGCACTGGAATACGTGCCTGACATGTTCAGCAAGTATCGCTACTCGGAGTGGAAGATCCTGCGCGGGCCGGTGACGGAGCTGCTGACCGAGCCAGAGACCGGCGATCCCGGCGCGGCCGTCCGCAACGTCATGTGGGAGGAAGACCCCTTCGCGATCCGGCTGGCCACCGATTTCGCCGCCCGGCTCGCCTCGCCCGAAGTGCTGCCGCTGCTGCGGCACTGTGCCGCCGCCACCGCCTCCAAGCCCAGCCCCGCGTGGCTCAAGCGGACCGCCGGCCTGCTGAACGAGCCGGCCGTCGAGGTGATCAGGGACGTCCTCCGGCAACTGGCCGCCCATCGCGAGGTGACGTTCCGGCCGCCGCACCGCGACGAGGCGTGGACGAGCGTCGTCTTCCTGCACGAGCGGACCGCCGTGCCGCTTCGCGGCATGATCTGGACGTGCGAGCTGATCGACGCGCCGTGGGTGACCGCGTTGCTCGGCGACGTCGCCGTGACCTGCGGCACCGGCATCGGCGGGTCGGGCGCCAACGCCCGCAGCGAGATGCTGGCCAACGCGGCGATCGGGGTGCTGGCCCGGCGCGGCGGCCTGGACGTGGTCGCCCAGCTGGCACGCGTGCAGGCGAAGGTACGCAAGAAGACCATCTTGGCCGGGGTGAACCGCACGCTGGAGGCGGTCGCCGAGCGAACCGGGCTCTCGCCCGAGCGGTTGCTGGACCGCACCGTCCCGGCGTTCGGCCTCGGCCGCGACGGCACCCGTACCGAGCAGGGCTTGAGCCTGTCCCTGGACGGCGCCGTCACCTACGAAGGCCGCAAGACCATCCCCAGGAGCGTCGACCGGGAACTGCTCGCCGAGTTCAAGGCCACCGCGAAAGAGCTGAAGAAGGCGCTGCCCGCCGAGCGCTTCCGCATCGAGCGCGCCCTGGCCACCGAGCGGATCTGGCGCTGGCACGAGGTGTGCGAGTTCTACCTCGACCACCCGGTGACCGGCTCCTTCGGCCGCATGCTGATCTGGGAGATCCTCCAGGGTCCCGCCGGGATCCCGGTCCAGGTCGACGGCGCTTGGGAGCTGACCGACCCGGCCGGCCGCCGCATCCAGCCCCGCCCGGACACGCCCGTTCTCCTGTGGCATCCGATCGGGCACGCGGCGGACGAGGTACGCGCCTGGCGCGACCATCTGATCGAGACCGGCCTGCGCCAGCCGTTCAAGCAGGCCTTCCGCGAGGTCTACCTGCTCACCCCGGCCGAGGAGGAGACCCGCCACCACTCGCGCCGCTTCACCGGCCACCTGCTGCGCTACGGCCAGGCCAAGGCGCTGCTGACCGGTCGCGGCTGGACCGGCCTGTCGCTGGGTCACTGGGGCTGGGTGTACGGCTCCGGCCAGTCCGAGGCCACCAAGGACCTCCCCGGCGGCCTGACCGCGCACTGGGATTTCCACCTCGACCCGGAATCCGCTGAACGAGACGGCTTCGGCACCGCCTCCATCTGCCTCAGCGGCGTCATCCACGTCACCGACGACACGGGGGGCCGGGTGCCGCTGGCCGAGGTGCCGGCGCTGACGTTGTCGGAGACGCTGCGCGACGCCGACCTGGCCGTCGGCGTCACCTCCACCGGCCTGGACCCGGAGGGCCACGGCGAGTATTGGCAGTCGTACGGCTTCGGCGACCTCACCGAGACCGCCCAGGTCCGCCGCGACGCCCTGACCCGGCTGCTGCCCCGCCTCGCCATCGCCGGCCGGTGCACGCTGACCGACCGCTTCCTGCTCGTCCGCGGCGACCTGCGGACGTACAAGATCCACCTGGGCTCGGGCAACATCCTGATGGAACCCAACGACGCCTACCTGTGCATCGTCCCCCGCAGCACCGGCGACCAGGTCTTCCTGCCGTTCGAGGAGGATGGCGGCATGCTGTCGATCATCCTGTCCAAGGCGTTCCTCCTGGCCGCCGACACCGCGATCGCCGATCCCTCCATCACCCGCCAGATCACAGGCTGACGGCTCCGGTGAGGAGATCGTCGAAGCGGTCCAGGCTCTCGGCCGAGCGGTCGATGCCGCGCAGCGGGCCGTGATCGACGAGGTGGGCGTCCACGTAGAGGCGTGCCACCAGGCTTTTGCGGTCGGTGCCGAGCTCGCGGTGCTCCCAGCCCGCCTGCTCCAGCAGCACGGCCGCCGCGTAGACGTCGGCCATGAACTGGGCCAAGGGATACAGCCGGGCCTCCGCGAGCGACGGTTCCAGGGCCGACCAGGCGGTGATCGCCTTGCGGAGGTCGGCGATGCGCTCCCCGACGAGGGTCACCGTGGCCGATTCGCCGGGGGGCGCCTGGCTCAGGGCGGACTCCAGGCGGTCGAGGAACGGCTCGTGGGCCTGCTCGCGCAGCATCGCGCGGCGTACGTCGAGGCAGAGGATGTTGTCGCCGCCCTCCCAGATCGGGTTGACCTGGGCGTCGCGCAGGAGCCTGGCCACCGGCCACTGCTCGATGTAGCCGTTGCCGCCGTGCACCTCGATGGCGTCGCTTGCGGCCGTCACGCCGAGCCGGGCCGCGCGCAGCTTGATCAGGGCGGGCGCGAGCCGCAGCCGCGGGCCGAGGTGGCCGTCGAAGACGAGCGCCTGCGCGGCCTCGACCTCGACGATCAGCTCGCTCAGCTTGCGGCGCATCAGCGGCTGCTCGATGAGCGGGCGGCCGAAGGCCTCGCGGGCGCGGGCGTAGCAGATCGACTCCACCAGCGCGCGCCGGGCCGCACTGAGACCCATCATGGCCACGACGAGCCTGGAGGCGTTGGTGAGCTTCATCATGGTCCCGAGCTGGGACCCGGATCCCGGCTCGGCCAGCAGGAACGCCTCCGCGTCAGCGAACTCGACCTCGCCGGAGGCGACGGACCTGGTGCCGAGCTTGTCCTTGAGCCGCCTGATCCGCACCCCGTTGCGGGTGCCGTCGCGCCGCTCCCACAGCACCAGGAACGGCGCCACCGCCCCTTCGGGGAGCCGCGCGAGCACCACGAACGCGGACCCGTTGGCGTTCGAGGCGAACCACTTGAACCCCGACAGGAGCCACGAATCCCCAGCGGGTACGGCCGTCGCCTCCAACGCCGCCAGGTCCGAGCCGCCGGTCCGCTCGGTGAACATCTGAGCGGCCTCGCCGGAGTAGTGGCCGTTGGCGAAGATCTCCCGCACCCGCTCGCGTACGTCCGGAGGCGCGTGCTTCTCGGCAAGCTCGACCACCTGGTCACCGCCCGTGCCGAGCGCGCACCCCATCCCGATGTCGGCCTGGTTGAGCAGGTACGTCCACGCCGCGGCAAGCGCGTCCGGGTCAGCCCCATGAGCGCGGGCCTCTTCCGCGAACGACGGGGAGGTGAAGTTGTCGTCCATGAGCGCCTGCCGGGCGGCCTGGAATGACCGCGGCATGACGACCTCGCTGAGGTCCCTGCCCCACTTGTCGTACTTCTCCAGCCGCGGCGGGTTGCGGTCGGTCTCCTCGGCGCACTCGGCGACCAGGCCGCCCATCAGCGCCCCGAGCCTGTCCAGGTGCGGCTGCGCCCAGGCGAAGCCGTCGCCCAGGTGCCGCCGCATGAGCAGGTGCAGCGTGGGATCACAGGTCCACCAGTTGCGCCCGGCGGCGCCCTGGTAACGCTCGGTGGCGTAACGGTCGCTGCCATCGAAAGGTTCTACGAGATATCGCCCCATACTCGGAGTGTTACATATACTCGACACGCGATGGAAGAGCGTAATAATCTGAGTGCCAGATCAGCCGTGCTGAGCGTGCTGCTGGGCAGCCACCCGCCGCGCCTGCCGGCCCGCCAGCTGGTGCGCGTCGGCGCGCTGTTCGGCATCGCCGAGGGCACGGTGCGGGTGGCGTTGTCGCGCATGGTGGCGGCCGGCGACCTGATCCAGCAGGACCGCTTCTACACGCTGTCTGAGCGGCTGATCGAGCGCCAGGCCAGGCAGGACGAGAGCCGCGATCCGCACACCAAGCCGTGGGACGGCACGTGGGAGGTCGCCGTCGTCACGGCCGAGCGCCGTGCGCCCGCCGACCGGGCCGCGTTCCGGCACACCATGGCCGCGCTGCGCCTGGCCGAGCTGCGCGAGGGCACCTGGCTACGGCCCGCCAACCTGGTGCGCGCGTGGCCGGAGATCGTCACGGCGCAGTGCACGCTGATCGACGGGCGCCCGCACGGCGATCCCACTCCCCTGCTATGGGACCTCGACGGCTGGGCTGCCGAGGCGCGCCGGCTGGAGCGGGCGCTGGAACGTCGAGCTCCGGCGGACGGGCTGGCCGAGGGCTTCCTGGTGTCGGCCGCGGTGCTGCGCCACCTGCTGGCCGACCCGCTGCTGCCGGAGGAGCTGCTGCCGGCCGACTGGCCGGGCACGGAGCTGCGGGCCCGCTACGACGACTTCGACGCCCGCTACCGCGAGGTCCTGTTCCAGCACCTCAGAGACTGACCCCGAAGATCACCCGCTTGTTCCTGAACTCGGTGACGCTCCACACCTTGCCGTCCTGCACGGTCAGGTCCTCTGGCCCGATCGGGAACGGCCGGGTGTCCAGCTTGCCGTCGCGGTAGACCAGCAGCTTGCCGTTGGTGGTGGCGTTGGCGGCCTGGCTCAGATACCAGGCGCCGTTCCACGAGACGGCCCCCTGGATCTTGGGGTGGCCCATCACGTAGGCGTTGTTGGGCTCGCCGCCGGAGAAGCCGAGGTCCCAGTGCGCCACCCACCCGCCGGGGTCGTTCTCCCGGTATTCGCCTGTGATCAGCTGCGGAGTGCCGCCGCTGCGGTCGATCGACACGAACGAGAAGTGCGGCCCGTCCTTCGCGATCCGCCAGAAATCTGTCTGCGGGATCACATAGCGGTAGCCGAACGCGTGGAACTTGCCGGCATGCCGCCCGATCCGCGTGGCCTCGCCCAGGTCGTTCTGTGCCGTACGCAGGTCGAGCAGGTTGTTGAGGTCGAAGACGCGCAATCCCCTCTTGGTGTCGGCCACGTAGAGCAGGTCACCGTCGCAGGCGATGCCGCCCGCGTGGATGTTGATCGGCCCGTACGAGCCGTCCGGCTTGGCCACCACCAGCAGCGCGTGCTGGTATTTCAGCGTGCTCGGGCTCAGGAAGGAGACCCTGATCCCCCGCTCGCCGGTGTTCGGCTTGAAGTACCAGGTCGCCACGAAGACCGGCACCCCGATGGCGCCGGACTCCGCGCCGCAGGTCAGGCCCTGGGGATACCAGTCGGCGGTGTCCTGGTCCTTGGCGTCGAAGGCGTACCACTCGGCCGGCCTGGGCTTCATCGAGCCCAGCGCGCCCGCGGCCCCCTTGCGCACGGCGGTCCTGTTGGCCTGCGCCAGCAGCGCTTCGACGGCGGTGCCGCCGATCTCCTGCGCGAGCTTGGCGGCCCCCTCGGCCAGGTCACCCGTTGCCCGGTTCATGGCGTAAGGCGCCTTGTCGGTGGACACCATCCCGGCCATATCTCCCCCACTTCCCCGTCCGTTTGCCTAGTCTGACGGAAGCAGGCGATCAATGGTTGCCGCCTAACGCCACAAATGCACCGGAAGTCCCGACAGGGCCAGCTCGCGATAGCTCCGCACGAGCTGTTCCCGGTCGCCGCCGAACCGCTCCAGCGCCTCCCGCTGCCACACCGCCCCCGTGCGCCGCAGCCGGGTGCGCTGCTCGATCACGCCCAGCGCGCGATCGGCGTCGCTGGGCGTCACCCCCGCGCCGAGCAGCCCTTGCCGCGCCTCCGGCAGCAGGCGGAGCACCAGGTCGGCGGCCTCGAACTCGCCGTCGGTCCCCGGCCAGGAGAGCTTGGCATCCAGCCCGTGCATGGCCGCGTGGTAGAAGTTCTGGTACGCCTGCGCGAACCGGTAGCCGGTCAGATCCCGCTCGGCCTGCGACAACGTCAGCCCGAGCAGGAAAGCCGTGTTCGCCGCCATGTCCGCGCACGAGGGCCCGGCAGGCAGGGCGCGCATCTCGATCCGCAGATGGCCCCCGTCGGCCGGGTCGTACACGGGCCGGTTCCACTGCCAGATCGTGCCCTGATGCAGCCGCAGCTCCGGCACCGCATGCGGCGCCGCGTCATCCGTCAGGTCGGGCACGACCGGATCGTAATCCCGCACGTACCGCTCGAACAGCTCGTAGGCCCCTTCGCGCACCCAGTCGGAGCCGAACGTCACCCGCCCGTCCCTGCGCTCGCGCCGCTGCACGTCGCGGTCGTCGGCGGCCTCCTCCATCAGCGCGATCCGCGTCTCCTCCCACAGCCGTCTGCCCAGGAAGAACGGCGAGTTCCCGCACACCGCCAGCACCGGCCCGATGGCGAGCTGGGCGGCGTTGAACAGCCGGGCGAACCGCTCCGGCGGCGTGCGCATGTGCACCTGCCAGGAGGTGTTGGCGCTCTCGAGGATCACGTCCTCCACGGACAGCTCCAGGTCGTCGATCTTGACCAGGAACGGTTCCAGCCGCAGCCGCCTGATGCCCCTGCTCATGGCCCGGTAGCGGTTCTGGTCGCTCATCGCGCCCACCGTGAAGTCATCGGCGTCGAGGGTCGGCAGGATGCCGATGGGCAGCGCGCCGCCGCCCTCGACCGCCCCGTCCACCTTGGTGATCGTCTCCTGGACCTCGGCGCTCAGCACCTCGAACGGCCGGCCCGCCAGCGGCGTCGGCGTCAGGTTCACCTCTATGTTGTAGCGGCCCAGCTCCAGCACCACGCGCGGGTCGCCGAGAGCCTCCCGCACCTGGCTGTTGCGCGACAGCGGCCGGCCGCGCTCGTCGACCAGGAACAGCTCCAGCTCGGCCCCGATCGTGGTGGGGCCCTGGCCGAAGCCGGGGGTTGCGAGCAGTTCGCGCAGCACGCCGAGCTGCTCTTGGAGGCGTTCCCCGAAGCGGGTGTACTCCGCCTCGGTAAACCGCTCCTTGTCCAGATCTCGTCCCATCACCCCCCTATGTCCTCATTGCCAGGTTTGACACCTCACCACGGGACCACGCCTGCGTCCTCCAGATACGCGCCGGTGGGACCGTCCTCGTCCAGGGTCGCCAGCCGCACGGCGATCGCCGCGCCCTGCTCGGCCGTCCGGAACCCGGAATGCGCGTTGAGGTCGGTGGCACAGTAGCCGGGGTTGGCGGCGTTCACCTTGATCGGGGTGTCCTTCAGCTCCTTGGCGTAGCAAATGGTGATCATGTTGAGCGCGGTCTTGGAGGAGTTGTAGTCGATCACGTTGACCTCGGCGAAGGGACTGTCCGGATCCACCGCCATGGCCAGCGAGCCGAGCTCGCTCGACATGTTCACGATTCGACCCGCCTCCGACCTGCGCAGCAGCGGCAGCATCGCGTTGGTCACGGTGACGACGCCGAACACGTTCGTCTCGTAGACCCGCCTGAACACCTCAGCCGTGGCCTCGCTGGGTGCCGACATGAGGTGGCCGCCGGTGATCCCGGCATTGTTGACCAGGATGTCCAGCGTGCCGTACTCCTGCTCGATCCACTTCGCGGCGGCGGCCACGCTGTCCTCGTCGGTCACGTCGATCCGTACGTACGGCTGCCCGATCCGCTCCGCGGCGGCCCGCCCGCGCTCCTCGTCACGCGCCCCCACGATGGCGGTGACGCCCTGCTCGGCCAGCAGCCGCGCGATCTCGTACCCGATTCCCTTGTTGGCTCCCGTAATGAGCGCGATCTTCGTCATGCCTCCACCATCCCTCCTGCCGGAGAGCGCGCGGGAGAGACCTGGCGAAGCTGGGATCAGCGGTACCACCCACAACAGGCCGGTCATCGGCGAAGATGAAGGCATGAACCGCGACGAACTTGCCGATTTCCTTCGCAGCAGGCGCGCCCGCGTCACCCCGGCCGAGGTGGGACTGCCGGTCGGCGACCGCCGCCGCACCCCCGGCTTGCGCAGGCAGGAGGTCGCCCAGCTCGCGGGCATGTCGATCGACTACTACATCCGGCTGGAGCAGGCCCGGGGCCCGCACCCGTCCAGGCAGGTCCTCAGCGCGTTGTCCAGGGCGCTCATGCTGAGTCACGACGAGCGCATATACCTGTACGACCTGGCCGGGCAGGTCCTGGAGACACCCAGGATCAGGGAGGACGTGCCCGGCAGCGTGCTGCACCTGATCTCCTACCTGGAGGAGGTGCCCGCCTACGTCCTCGACGCCAGGTACGACATCCGCGCCTGGAACCCCTTGGGCTCCGCCATCATGGGCGACTTGGACGCCCAGCCGCCCGACCGCAGGAACGTCATCCGCTGGGTCTTCACGTCCTGCGAGATCGCCGAGCACCTCGACGACCAGGAAAAAGGCCGCTTCGCCCGCGCCTCGGTCGCCGACCTGCGCGCCGCGCTCGGCCGCTACCCCGACGACCGGAAGCTCCAGGCCCTCGTCGCCGAGATGCTCGGGCTCAGCCCCCATTTCGCCGAGCTGTGGGCCAGGCACGAGGTCGAGATCCGCAGGGAGCAGCGCAAGCGGATCACGCACCCGCTCGTCGGCACGATCGACGCGATCTGCCAGGTCATGCCGGTGCCCGACCGCGACGACCTGCGCCTCGTCCTCTACACCACCGAACCCGGCTCGCCCTCGCACCAAGCCCTGCGCGACCTGCGGCAACTGACCCTGAGCTGATCCAGACTTCGGCATCCGAGCGTGGAGCGGGAGGTCTGAGAGGGGTCAAGATGTGGTCTAAATACCACCATTTAGGGTGTTGTGTCCGAATTTGTGCGGCATAAATCTCGCATGACCGTCCCGGAAGCACTCCTGCGAGGTCCCTTATTACCTTGGCGCGGAAGGCGCGGTCCGACACCTACGGACCGCGCCTTCCGCGCGCCCGGCCGGCGTCGCTCCTTCGCGGACGCGACGCCGACGGCTGGCGCCCGCCGACAATGCGCCCCTGGGCGCGCGACGGCCGGCCCTAGCGGCCCAGGAAGGCCAGGAGCCGGTCCAATGGCCAGGTGTTGATGATGTCGTCCGTCGTCAACCACGCCCGCTGCGCGATCCCGACCCCGTACCGCTGGTTGGCCAGGTGCGGGATGGCGTGTGAGTCGCTGTCGATCGAGAACTTCACCCCGTGGTGCTTGGCCAGCCGCACGAGATCCGACGGCAGGTCGGAGCGGTCGGGGAACGAGTCGATCTCCATCGCCGTCCCCGTGCGCGCCGCCGCCCGGAAGATCGCGTCCCAGTCCGCGTCCACCATCGCCCGCTTGCCGATCTTGCGCGTCGTCGGATGCCCGATGATGTCGACGTACGGGTTTTCGCAGGCGGCGATGAACCGCCGGGTCATCTCGTCCCTGGACATCCCGAAGTGGGAATGCACCGAGGCCACGCACACGTCGAACTCCCGCAGGATCTCCCCGGGCCAGTCCACCGACCCGTCGGGGGCGATGTTGAGCTCGGTGCCGTGCAGGAGGTGCATGTCGGGATATTTCTGTTGGAGCTCGGCCACCTGCCCGCGCTGCTCCAGCGCCTTGTCCAGCGTCATCCGCTGCATCGCCAGATCGGGCGCGTGGTCGGTGACCGCGTAGTAGGCGTAGCCGCGGGCGTGCGCGGCCGCCACCATGTCCTCCAGCGAGGCGATGCCGTCCGTCAGGTTGGTGTGGGTGTGCAGGTCGCCCTTGAGATCAGCCAGCTCCACGAGCACGGGCAGCTCACCCCGCAGCGCCGCCTTGACCTCTCCGCCGTCCTCCCGCATCGGCGGCGGCACGAACTGCATGCCGAGCGCGGCGTAGATGTCCTCCTCGGACTCGGCGGCGATCACCCGCTCGCCGTCGAACAGCCCGTATTCGGACAGCTTCCAGCCCTTCTTCACCGCCATCTCCCTGATGGCGACGTTGTGCTCCTTCGAGCCGGTGAAATACTGCATCGCCGCGCCCCACGACCCTGCGGGGACCACGCGCAGGTCCACCTGGATGCCGGACGTGGTGCGGATCGAGGTCTTCTTGTCGCCCGCCGCGATGACCTCGGCGACGTAGGGCTGAGCGCGGAAGTCCGCCATGATGGACTCGGGCGCGACCGCGAGGATGTCGATGTCGCCGATCGTGTCCTTCATCCGCCGCAGCGACCCGGCGTACGCGATCCGCTCCGCCCGCAGCGACCCCATGACCTGCTCGGCCAGGGACATGGCGACGCCGATGTGCACCCGGCGGCCCGACTGCTCCAGCTGCTCGATGCCCTTGAGCAGGTTGGCCAGCGTCTTCGGGCCGAGGCCCTTGACGCCGTCGAGCCGTCCGGCGGTGATCGCCTCGCTCAGCGCGGCGGTGGAGTCGATGCCGTAGTCCTCGTACAGCATGATCGCCGTCTTCGGGCCCAGCGTCGGCACCCGCGTCAGCCTGCGCACGCCCTCCGGGACCCGACCCCGCAGGTCGTCGAGCTGCCGGAAGCTCCCGCGCTGCAGGAACTCCTCCATCTTCTTGGCGATCGCCTCGCCGACGCCGGGCACGCCACGCACGTCGACGACCGAGATGTCCTCGGGGAACCCGGCGATCGCCTTGGCCGCCTTCTGGTAGCTCCGCACCCGGAAGGCGTCGCCGCCGCAGAGCGCGAACAGCTCCGCGTATTCCTGCAGCGCCGCCGCCGCCTCCTCATTTGCCCGCATGCCCCATACCCTAGGGGCCGGACCCGACAATCCGGGATGGTCAGAAGCGCACCTCGCGCGGCCGGTACGGCTCGGCCAGGAACGCCAGCTCCTCCTCCGACAACGACACGCTCACAGCGGCCACCGCGTCGTCGACATGGCGGTCCTTCGTGGCCCCGACGATCGGTGCGGTGACGGCGGGCTGGTGCAGCAGCCAGGCCAGGGCGACCTGGGCCGCGGGCAGGCCGCGCTCGGCCGCCACCTGCGCCACCCGGTCGAGGATCAGCTTGTCGTTCTCCGGGTCGTAGAGTGCGTCGATGCGCGCGTCCGAACCCGTCCTGGTCGTCGTGGCGTTCGTGCCCGCCCTGGCCAGCACGCCGCGGGCCAGCGGGCTCCACGGGATCACGCCCACGCCCTGGTCGAGGCAGAGCGGGAGCATCTCGCGCTCCTCCTCGCGGTAGAGCAGGTTGTAGTGGTCCTGCATGGAGACGAACTTCGTCCACCCGTTGCGCTCGGCCACCTGCTGCGCCTTGGCGAACTGCCAGGCCCACATGCTGGAGGCGCCGATGTAGCGGGCCTTTCCGGCCTTGACCACGTCGTGCAGCGCCTCCATGGTCTCCTCGATGGGCGTCTCGTCGTCCCACCGGTGGATCTGGTAAAGGTCCACGTAGTCGGTGCCGAGCCGGTCGAGCGAGGCGTCGATGGAGGCGAGGATGTGCTTGCGCGACAGGCCCTGGTCGTTGACTCCCTCGCCCATCGGGAAATACACCTTGGTCGCCAGCACGTAGTCCTCACGCCGCGGGAAGATCCCGCGCAGCACGTTGCCGGTCACGACCTCGCTCTCGCCCAGGCTGTAGACGTCGGCGGTGTCGAAGAACGTCACGCCCGCCTCGGCCGCCCTGCGGATGATCGGCTCGGCCTGGTCCTGCGGCAACGCCCACTCCTGGCGGGCCGGGTCGCCGTAGCTCATCATCCCCAGGCACACCCGCGAGACCTTCAAACCCGTGTCACCAAGTCGCATGTAATCCATACCGACCACCATAGGACCCGGTCCATCCGGCCAACCGGCGCCCCATGCGTCCCTGAGGACGCCCGCTCCCCGGGGTGCCTGGCTACCGGATGCCCAGAACGTCAGAGTGGCGATCGAGGAGTGATCATCGTGACGCCCGGCACCGAGCCGATCGAGGCCAGCGCCTTGCCGGCGTCGGCGAGCCCGATCCTGCGGGTGATGAGCTGGTCGGGATGCAGGATCCCGCCTCTGATCATCTCCAGCATCTGCGGGTAGGCGTGCGCGGCCATGCCGTGGCTGCCGAGCAGCCGCAGCTCGTGGCCGATCACGCGGTCCATCGGCACCGGCGTCGGCCCGCCGGGCAGCAGCCCCACCTGGACGTGCCTGCCCTTGCGGCGCAGGCTCTCGATGGAGGCAGCGCACGTGCCCGGGCTGCCCAGCGCGTCGATGGACACGTGCGCGCCGCCCCTGGTCAGCTCCCTGACCTGGGCCGCCACGTCGCCGGCCCGGCCGTTGACGAAGTGCGTGGCGCCGGCCTGTTCGGCCAGGTGCAGCGCGTCGGTGCTGATGTCGACGGCCACCACGCGGGCGCCGGCGGCCGTCGCGATCATCACGGCGGACAGGCCCACGCCGCCGCAGCCGTGCACCGCCACCCACTCGCCCGGGCGTACCTCGCCCACCTGCGCCACGGCGCGGAACGCGGTCGCGAAGCGGCAGCCGAGCCCGGCCGCCGTGACGTAGGCCATGTCCTCGGGGATCGCGATCAGGTTGACGTCGGCGTGGTCGATGGCGACGTACTCGGCGAAGGAGCCCCAGTGGGTGAAGCCCGGCTGCGTCTGCCGCTCGCACACCTGCTGGTCGCCGGTGGCGCAGGACGGGCACGAGCCGCAGGCGCAGATGAACGGCACGGTCACCCGCGCGCCGGGACGCCAGCCGCGCACGTCGGAGCCGACCGCCTCGATCACGCCGGCCAGTTCGTGTCCCGGCACGTGGGGCAGGGCCTTGATGTCCGGGTCGTGGCCCTGCCAGCCGTGCCAGTCGGAGCGGCACAGCCCTGTCGCCTCGACCCTGATCACCGCTCCGTGCGGGGCCGGCCCGGGATCGGGTAGTTCGCGCAGGTCAAGCTCACCTGCGAAGACGTCAAACGCAACCGCTCGCATCTGATCAGCTTAGTCCCAGAGTCCGTTGCCGGAGGTCGCGCTGGGCCTGGTGAGAGGGCGGACAGGGTGCGGCGGTGGCCGGTCCGCCACTCCGGCGGCCTCCGGGGCCGACGGTGCCGGCTTCTACGGCGGCGACTTGGCATCTGACCGTCTCCAGCTCCCTCACCAGGGTAAATACATGGAGACGACGACAGGAGATTAGATGGTTTACAGGTAGGGAATAAGTGTTACGGAGGTGAGGTCCATGAGGCAAACCATGGCGACGATCGTGAAGCCGCTGCCCGGCCACCTGTTCAGAGTGCACGGCGCGAGCGCCGAGATGCGGTGGGAGGCCATGGCGGGGCAGGGATACCACACCCCGGCCGACCGGTTCTTCGTGCGGAATCACACCCACACCCCTCTCATCGACGTCACCACCTGGCGGCTGCGGCTGCACGGGCAGGGGATCCGATGTCCCCGCGAGTTCGGCTACGACGAGCTGCGCGCCATGCCGTCGCGGACGCAGGACGTGGCGATCGAGTGCGCGGGCAACGGGCGGCGGTTCTACGGGACGCAGCAGCACGAGCCCGCCCCCGGAACGCAGTGGGGCCTGGGCGCGATCGGGGTCGCGCGGTGGCGCGGCGTGCCGCTGAAACACCTGCTCAAGGAGGCAGGCGTGCGGCCGGACGCCGTGGACGTGCTGCCCACGGGGCTGGACGCGCCCTTCGAGGACTACGGCCACGTACGCAGGCCGCTGCCGATCGGCAAGGCCATGGACGACGTGCTCGTCGCCTACGAGATGAACGGCGAGCCGCTGCCCCCCGATCATGGATTTCCGGTACGACTGGTGGTGCCGGGATGGGCGGGAATTGCGTCGATCAAATGGCTCGGTGACATAGAAGTTTCAACAAGAAAGCTGTTCACCCCATGGAACACCGTCTTTTACCCGGACCTCACGACGCAACCCGTGAAGAGCGCTTTCGAGCTCCCGTGGAACGCCCGCCTGCCCCTCCCGGGGCCGCACATCCTGCACGGCCGATCCTGGTCGGGGCGGGGCAGGATCGTCCGGGTCGAAGTCAGCCTCGACGGCGGGATCAGCTGGCGCGAGGCCGAGCACCACGGCCACCACCTGGTCGGCGCCTGGTTGCCATGGCACATCGCATGGGCTCCCCGCCGCCCGGGCGGCCACGCGCTCATGGCCAGGGCGACCGACGAGACCGGCGCCACGCAACCGCTCGTCACGCCACGGCACCCGTTCGGCTATCACTTCGACGCCGTCGTGCAACACCCCATTCACGTTGTCATGGGGTAGGAAATTGTCACCGATACCGGTTGAGCTGGCGATTCTCATTACCCTGGTCCGGCGCATCTGAATTCATCTGAAAGACTCTCGCGGAAACCTTCCGGAAATCCCGTGGTGCCATCCTTCACATACGCCGGGATAAGGAGAGCAGATGCGCCAGCTGACCGCACTCGACGCCCAGTTCCTCAATGTCGAGACGGCGACCACCGCCGCGCACGTGGCCGGGCTGGCGATACTGGACTCCGCTGACGGCTCCCTCAGCAGGGACGCGCTCGAGGAGCTACTGCTCGACCGGATGCATCTCTCCCCCGCCCTCAGCCTGCGGCTGGCCGCGGTGCCGTTCGGGCTGGACCATCCCTACTGGGCCCCCGACCCCGGCTTCGACCTCGGCAACCACCTGTTCGAGCTGACGCTGCCCGCTCCCGGGAACGACTGGCAGCTGGCCGAGGCGGTCGCGGAGATCCACGCCCGCAAGCTCGACCGGGCCCATCCGCTGTGGGAGATGCACCTGATCAACGGGCTGCCGGACGGCAGGGTGGCCATCTACACGAAGGTGCACCACGCCGCCATCGACGGCATCTCCGGCGCGGAGACCCTGGCCACTCTGCTCGATCTCAGCCCGGACGGCCACCTGAAGCGCGGCAGGATCCGCACCACCGCGGCCGAGGACGGCGCGCCGCAGCGGTACGCCGCCCCGTCCGGCGAAGACCAGCACCAGGAGAAGGCGCCCGGGCTGATCGGCATGCTGGCCGGCGCCGCCGTTCGGACCGCCACGCACCCCGTGCGCGCCGCGCAGTCGATCGTGAGAGCCGCGGGCGACCTGGACGCCATCCCGCTGGCCGCGGGCCTGCCCGGCGCGAAGCTGATCGCCAAGGCCGCGCGGCTGGTCGCCAGGGAGCGGCCCGACCGGCCCGAGCTGCCCAGCCTGGCCGTGCCCCGCACCCCGATCAACGGCCCCATCAGCGCCCGCCGCCACCTGTCCTTCGGCTCGGTGTCGCTCAAGGATGTCAAGATCGTCGCCAAGGCCAACGGCCTGAGTGTCAACGACGTCGTCATGACGCTGTGCACGTCGGCCCTGCGCTCGTGGCTGCGCGAGCGGGACGCGCTGCCGGACGGGCCGCTGATCGTCGCCGTTCCCGTGGCGGTCCGTACGGCCGGAGCCAGAGACCTGGTCGGCAACCAGATCTCCGCCATGGTCGCCCCGCTGCCCACGCACGTCTCCGACGCCAAGCAGCGCCTGCGGGAGGTGGGCGCGACCATGGGCCGGGCCAAGCGGCGTTTCGCGCTGGCCCCGGCGACCTGGCTGAGCGAGCTGTGCTCCCTGCTGCCCGTCCCGGTCACCAGCCTGGCCACGCCGACGATCTTCCGGCTGGCGGGGATGGCGTTCCCGCCGATCAACCTGATCATCAGCAACGTGCCGGGCCCTCAGTTCCCGCTCTACCTGTGCGGCGGGCGGGTGCTGTCGTACTATCCGCTGTCCGTGCTGACCGACATGAGCGGCGGCCTGAACATCACGTGTTTCTCCTACGACGGCATGCTGGACTTCGGCATCGTGGCCTGCCCCGAGCGGGTGGACGACGTGTGGAGCCTGGTCGGCCACCTGCGTAAGGCGCTGGACGAGCTGCTAGACGAGCGCGTGGGCGATGAGTTCCGCGACAGCGTCGGGATCGATCTGGTGGCCGGTTAGCTGCCAGAGGTTCTCCTGGTAGAGCAGGACGGCGGCGAACATGGCCGCCGCCGCCTCCAGCCGGGCCGCGTCACCACGCGCGCCGGGCAGCGCCAGCTCCAGCGCGAACCTGGAGCGCCTGATCAGCTCGCCGTTGAGGCGCCCGAGCCGTTCCTTGACCGAGCCGTGTGTGTCGGCCTCGCGGAACAGGATGCGCCGCATCGCCGGTGAGGCGCGCAGCGGCAGCGCGCGGGCCAGCCGGGCCAGCGTCCCCGCGGGGTCGCCGGGGACCGCGTCGACCTCGTGCCCCTCCTCGATCTGCGTGCGCTCGTTGACGAGCGCGACCAGTACGTCGATCTTGCGCGGGAAGTAGTCCGAGAGCAGGCTTTTGGGCACCTTCGCGAGCTTGGCGATGACCGCAGTCGGGGTGGCCTCGAAACCAGAGCCCGCGAACAACTCTTCTGCCGCGTCCAGGATGCGTGTCCGCGCGTCACCCATCACCACAGCACGAACCATAGCGCCACCTGCGACTTCATCGCTAGAGACGCGGCCCTGCCGCCATCGGCTCGGGCGGGCTGGCCGTGACCGGGCTGGGGTTCCTGCTGCTCTTCCTGGCGCCGGCGCCGCTGGGCTACTGGCCGGGCGGGGGCGCTCGGCGTGGCCGGGGAGCCGGGCGCGGAGGGCGCGCGACTGGCCGAGCGGGCCACGGCGGCCTTCACCGACTCGCTGACGCTGACCAGCGGGGCGGGAGCGGCGCTGATGCCGGCGGGCACGCTGCTGGTGTGGCCGCTCACGCCCCGTGACCTGGATCTTTCCTCTGCCCATCACCAGGGGGCCGGGGATCGGGGCGGCCGGCGGGGGTGCGGATAATAGCGGAATGAGATCCATAGGCACCACGGCTCTGTCCGTTTTCCCGATATCGCTCGGCACCAATGTCTTCGGCTGGACGGCGGACAAGGAGACGTCGTTCGCGATCCTGGACGCCTACGTCGAGGGCGGCGGCAACTTCATCGACACCGCCGACGTGTATCCGTACTGGGCGACCGGCGAGTCCACCGCGGAGGTGATCATCGGGGAGTGGCTGGCCGAGCGGCGCAACCGCGACTCGATCGTCCTCGCCACCAAGGTCGGCATGCTGGAGGGACTGACGGGCCTGGCCCCGGCGACCATCCGCACGGCGGTCGAGGACTCGCTGCGGCGGCTGCGTACCGACTACATCGACCTCTACTGGGCGCATGTGGACGACCACGACACGCCGCTGGTGGAGTCGCTGGCCGCGTTCGACGCGCTGGTGCGCGAAGGCAAGATCCGGTACGTCGGCGCGTCCAACTACGGCGCGGCCCGGCTGGCGGAGGCGGTCAAGATCTCCGACGACGAGGGGCTGACCCGGTATGTAGCGCTGCAGCAGGAGTACAACCTGGTCGAGCGCGGTTACGAGGGCGCACTGCGGGAGGTGGTGGCCAAGGAGGGGCTGGCCAGCACGCCGTACTTCGGGCTCGCGCGCGGCTTCCTGACGGGCAAGTACGCGCCGGGCGTGAGCGTCGACAGCCCGCGGGCGGGCAAGGCGAGCGAATATCTGGCGACCGAGCACGGGCGCAGGACGCTGGACGCGCTGACCAAGGTGGCGGCCGAGCGCGGGGTGGCCCCCGCCACCGTGGCGCTGGCCTGGCTGGTGGCGCAACCGACGATCACCGCGCCGATCGCCAGCGCGCGCAACACCGACCAGTTCCAGCCCTTGATGGCGGCCGCCGGCCTGGCGCTGAGCGCCGAAGAGCTGGCCCTCCTGGAGGAGGCCTCTCGTCCCTGACCCCCACCTGGCGAACCGAGCGCCCCGGTCCCGCCTGGCGTGGCAGGTTCGTCCGGCGGGCCCACCCGGCCTACGCGCACGCAGCGCAAGGCGGGCGCAAAAGCGCGGGACGGGCGCGAAGACGCGGGGTGTCAGCGGACGCGGTTCACGAGCCCGTCGCACAAGGAACGCAGCTCTGTCGCGCCCGGCAGACATTCGTCGAGGACCTCGAGCGCCGCGGCCAGGTATCGGTCAGCCAGCGCCTGGGACGCGGCGCGGCCGCCGGCCTCCTCCACGAGGTGGGCGGCCCGCCGCAAGGACTCCTCGTCCGTGGCGCCCGCGGCCAGGATGGCGGACAGCTCGCGCGCGGCCGTACCGCCCGCGCCGACGGCCGCGAGCACGGGAAAGGTCTTCTTGTCGCGCCGCAGATCGCCGTGCACGGGTTTGCCCGTGACCCGGGGGTCGCCCCAGATGCCGAGCATGTCATCCGTGATCTGGAAGGCCACCCCGAGGTCGCGGCCCATCTGCCACATGCGCTCGGCCAGCTCGGCCGCGCCCCCCAGGGTCACGCCCGTCGCCGCGGCGGCGCCCAGCAGCGCACCGGTCTTGCCTGCGGCCATCTCGGTGTACTCGGCGACGGTGACCTCGTTGGGGCCGGCCCAGGGACGGTTCTCGAAGGCCATGTCGGCGGTCTGGCCCTTGACGAGCTCGATGAGAGCCGCGGAGAGGTAGCGCATGGCGTCCGGCCGACCGGCGAGCTGGCCGATGGCCAGGGCCAGGAGCGCATCGCCGGCCAGCAGGGCGGGGCCCACGCCGTAGGCCTTCCAGAGCGCGTCCCGGTGCCTGCGGCGCTCGTCGTTGTCGATGATGTCGTCGTGCACCAGTGAGAACGCATGCACCAGCTCCACCGCCACCGCCCCGGGCAGCGCCGACTCCGCGCCGCCTCCCACGGCCTCCGCACTGAGCATGGCGAACGCGGGCCGCAGGCCCTTGCCGCTGTCGCCCTCGTACGGGCGACCGTCCACATCCGACCACCCGAGCGTGAACGCGGCCATCCTGGCACTCCACGGATGCAGCGCGGAGACCGCCTCGCGGAGCGCGGGAACGAGCAGCCGCCGGCAGCGGTCGATCGCCTCACCGCCGGGCCGAACGGGGGCCGGATGCCCAGGCTTCATGCACGCTCCCCCATCAGTGCGATCTTGAATCTACACGGACGTTCGTGTGATACTCCACCGAAAGTTTAACTTTTGTCAGATTACCTGTCATAACAGACAGGCTCCCGTGGAGGTCCGCGTGTCGTTCGGCGGTGTGCCGACGCGTCAAGCAAGAACCGTTCCCTTCCTCCGCTCACTGGCCAGACACGCGCGTACCCCAGTCCACGCCTTCGAGGAGGCCGCCAGCCGCGCGGGCAGCGAGCTCGTCAGGCTGAACATGGGCCCCTTTCGCCCCTACCTCGTCACCCACCCGGACCACGTCCAGCACATCCTGAAGACCAACCAGCCCAACTACGTCCGGGCCGGCATGTTCTGGGACCCGTTGGCCCCGCTGCTCGGCCAGGGCATCCTGTCCGACGGCGATGGCTGGGCGGCAAGCAGGAAGATCCTGCAACCGGTGTTCTCGGCAAGGTACGTCAACTCCCTCACCGACCGCATGGCGCAGATCATCGACGAATTGATCGACACCACCATGGTCCCCAATCGCCGCTTCGACGTCGCCGAGGCCATTTCGGCCCTGATCCACCCCACGATCGTGCGGCTGTTCCTGGGTGCGACGATCTCCGACGCGGACATCGACCGGCTGGCCCCCGCCTACGACACGGGCGTGACGGCCAGGTCGATCAGGCTGCTGCTCCCGTTCGTGCCGCAGAGCTTCCCACTGCCCGGCGACAGGGCCTTCAAGCAGGCGATCAGGACCATTGACGAGGTCGTCTACCCCCGCATCGACTACGCCAAGCTGCGCGGCGGCGAGGAGGCCGACCTGGTCTCCAGACTCGTCGGCGTCCGCCGGACCGAGGCGGACGCGGACCGGCTGATCAGAGACGACATGGTCGCCGTGCACGGCGCCGCCACCGAGACCTCCGTCACCGCGCTCACCTGGGTCTGGCCGATCCTGGACGCGCATCCGAAGATCGCCGCCAAGGTGTACGAAGAGGTGCGGCGGGTGGTCGGGAACGGACCCGTCACAGTCGCGCACCTGCCGGAGCTGACGTACCTGAAGATGTTCGTGGACGAGCTGGTGCGCCTCTACCCGCCGGGCTGGATCCTGCCCCGTACGGCGGTGGGAGCCGACACGATCGGCGAGGTCGAGATCGCGGCCGGATCCACCGTGGTGCTGAGCCCGTACCTGACGCACCGGCTGCCGGAGTTCTGGAATCGGCCACTGGAGTTCGACCCTGAACGGTTCGCGCCGGGGAACGACCACGGGCGGCACCGGTACGCGTACTTTCCGTTCGCGGCCGGGCCGCACGCCTGCCTGGGACCTCGGCTGTTCATGATGGAGGCGCTGCTGCTGATCGCCGGGATCCTGTGCAGGTACCGGCCGATCCTGCACACGACCGGGCCGATCGCCCCACGGCTCGCCTCGACGCTGCGGCCGGCGACCGGGCTGTCGATGACGCTCGTCCCGGCAGGGCACTCATGACCGATCTCGGCACGGCGGCCGAGCTGGGCAGGACCAGTGCGCTGGCGGTCGAGTGCGCGCGCGACTTGGCCCGCCACGCCGCCGAGCACCCCGGACTCTTCCCCGCCCGGCCCTTCGACGGGGGCTTCTTCCACTCGCTGGGACTGGTCGGCGCGTTCGGCTCGCCCTGGGCCACAGTGGAGGAGCTGAGGGTGGTGAACCGGGCGGCGCTGTGGGTGTTCGCAGCGGACCTGCTCGTCGACCGCGTCACCAGATCCCGTGACGAGTTGGCCGCGCTGGTCGCGGACTGCCTGGCCGTAGCCGGCGGCGATGTGGCGCGCAGCCCGCTCGCCCGGGTACTCGCCGGGCTCCGCGATGACGTGGGGGGCGACCCCCGATGGAGCGACCAGCTCCGGCGCATGCTTTCCGCCATGCTCCAGGAGTGGGACTGGCGCGAATCCAAGACCACGGTCGACCTGGACGTCTATCTGCTGAACGCCGACAGCTGCGGTTCCTCCTTCGTCAACCTCTCGCACTGGCTGTACATCGGCGAGGCGTGGACGCTCGCCAACCTGGACCTCGTGCGCGAGGCGGGCGACGAGGTACAGCGTTATCTGCGGCTGCTGAACGACCTGGCCACGTACGACAGGGAAGCGCGCTGGGGCGACGCCAACGCGCTGGTGCTGGGCGCCCGGCGTACCGAGGTGACGGAGCGGATGGCGCGGCACGCCCGTACGGCCGCCGAGCTGATCGCCCCGTTCTGCGAGACCAGTCCCAGGACCGCGCTTTACCTCGAGCGGCAGGTGGGCTTCAACACCGGCTTCTACGGCGTTTCCGACTACTGGGGAGAGCTGTGAGCACCGCCCGCGAGGCAGACGCCCTGGTCGCCACGCTGATGGCCACGCCGTGGGGTCAGGTGTCCGCGTCGATCTACGAGACCGGGCGGCTGGTCACCCTGGCACCGTGGCTGACCGGACATCGCGAGCGCATCGACTTCCTGCTGGCGACGCAGTCCCCGGACGGGTCGTGGGGCGCGCCGGGCAACTACGGCCTGGTCCCGACGCTGAGCGCCACGGAGGCCCTGCTCACCGCCGGTGCGGTGGACGCCGCCCGCCGAGGATTGGCCGCGCTGCGAGAGCGGCTGCCGCGGGCGGCGAACCTGCCGGACATGCCGGCCGTCGACCTGATCGTTCCGTCGCTGATCGCTCTCATCAACGCCCACGGCGTAGGCGAGCCGCTCCCCCTGCCTCCCGGCCTGGATTACTCCCGCGTCGAGCGCGTCCGCCACGCGGTGGCCTCCGGCGCGGAGCTGCCCGAGAAGCTACTGCACGCGCTGGAGGTGACGGGCCTGGCGGCGGGCGGCGCAAGCTCCGTACAGCCGACGGCGATCGGCACGATCGGCGCCTCTCCCGCCGCGACCGCCGCCTGGCTCGGCAGCGGCGTCCCGCTCGACGCCGACTCCGCCAGGAGCCATCTGGAAGCGGTCGTCACCAGGTACGGCGGCCCGGTCCCCGTCGGCCTGCCCATCACCGTGTTCGAGCGCGGCTGGGTCCTGAGCTGGCTGGCCCGGGCCGGCATCCGCGTTGCCGTGCCGCCGGAGATGGTGGCCGACCTCAGAGCGGCGATCGGCCCGGCCGGCACGCCTGCCGGACCCGGGCTGCCGGCGGACGCCGACACGACGTCCGTCGCGCTGCACGCGCTGGCGCTGCACGGCGTGGCACGTGATCCGAAGAGCTTGCTGGCGTTCGACACAGGGAAGCACTTCTGCACCTGGCGGGGCGAGGACGGCTTCTCCATCAGCGTGAACGCCCACGTGCTCGACGCGTTCGGCGCGTACGCGGCCAGCCGGCCCGACCGGGCGGGCACGTACGCGCAGGTGCGGAAGCGGCTGGCGAGTCTGCTGGCCGAGCGGCAGCGGCCGGACGGGAGCTGGGACGACCGCTGGCACGCCTCCCCGTACTATGCGACGCTGAGCTGCGTCCTCGCGCTCGGCGAGTACGGCGGCCCTGGCCGCGCGCCCACCGTGGACAGAGCGCGCGAATGGCTGCTGGCCACGCAGCGCGCCGACGGGTCCTGGGGACGCTGGGAGGGCACTCCGGAGGAGACCGCGTACGCGGTGCAGGCGTTGCTACTGCCCGAGGCGGTACGGGGCCACGGGGTCGAGGAGCGTTTCCGGCAGGCCGCCGCTCGGAGCCACGAGTATTTAGGGCGTGCGAGCGAAATGTCAGATTATCCGCCAATGTGGCATGACAAGGACCTTTACACCCCCATAGCCGTCGTGGGAGCAGCGATCCTGGCAGCACGACATGTTATAGCATGTGCGATTCGAACAGTTCAGATGAGGACGTAGTACTACGTAGCGGTATTACCCGCCTTGAGTGTGGTTTGAGGCGTTGCTAAGGTGTCCCGGGTGCCGAAGCCAAGAAATACTCGCGTATGCCTTGACAGCCGGCTTAACGTAACCCCCTGACCTGGACGGCCAATTATGCGTTTGCGCAACTTCGGCGTGCGAACAAAGGTGACAGCCCTGCTGGTGTCGCTGGTCGCCCTGTGGGGTTTCGCCGCCTGGGTTACGCTGCGCGAAGGTGTGAATCTGGTCGGCGCCACCACCGTCGACAGCGGCGCCGTGCAGCCCAGCGAGCGCCTGCTCGCCGAGCTGCAGCGGGAGCGCCGGCTCACTCTGGTGGCCCTGGGCACCGGCGGGCGGATGCCCGACAAGATGCTGCGCGACCAGCGGGTCAGGACGGACGCGGCGCGCGCGGAGCTCGCGCTGTCCGCGACGAGCGCCAGCGTCCAGTTCGCGGCCGACGCCCCGCTGAGGCGCCGCATCGACGAAGTGTTGCACAGCGCCGAGGGCATCGGCACGGTCAGGAAGACGATCGACGCCGGCCGGTCCGAACGCGCGCAGGCGGCCGACTCCTACAACAAGGTCATCGACTCGGTCTACCACATGTTCGATTCGGTGGCCTCGCTGGACGACAAGGAGATCGCCAAGGACGCCCGCACCTTGCTCGCGATCAGCCGGTCGAGCGAATATCTGGCCCGCGCGGACGCGCTCGTCGCCGGCGCGCTGGCCAAGGGCGGGTTCACACCGTCGGAGCACACCCAGTTCGTGCAGCTGTCCGGCTTCTACCGCATCTCGCTCGAGCAGGCCGCGGCCCAGCTCCCGGCGGAGGAGGCGGCCGCGTACAGCGCCTGGGCGAAGTCCCGCACCGTGGGCCAGTTGCACGTGCTGGAGCAGCGGCTCGCCCAGCAGTCCGGCACCGGCTTGCCCGCGGTGGTGACCAGCACGGAGTGGCGCTCGAGCACCGAGCCCGCCCGCGCGGCGCTGGAGAAGCTCATCTCCGACGGCGGCGACCGGCTGGTCGACCGGGCCGTGCCCGGTGCCGTGGGCGTCATCATCCGGCTCGTGCTGGCCGGCGGTCTCGGCCTGTTCGCGGTCGTGGCGTCGATCATCCTTTCGGTCACCACGACCAGGTCGCTGCTGGCGCAGCTCAAGAAGCTGCGCGACGCCGCGCACGAGCTGTCGGACGAGCGGCTGCCCGGGATCGTCGAGCGCATCGGCCGCGGCGAGGACGTCGACGTGGCCGCCGAGGCGCCGCCGCTGCAGTTCGGCGACGACGAGATCGGCCAGGTGGGCCAGGCGTTCAACACCGTCCAGCGCACCGCGATCAAGGTGGCCGCCGAGCAGGCGGAGCTGCGCCGCAGCATCCGCGACATCCTGCTCAGCCTGGCCCGCAGGACTCAGGGCCTGGTGCACCGGCAGCTGACCGTCCTGGACGTGATGGAGCGCCGCGAGACCGACCCCGAGGAGCTGAAGGAGCTCTTCCGGCTGGACCACCTGGCCATCCGCATGCGGCGCAACGCCGAGAACCTCATCGTGCTCTCCGGCTCCTCCCCTGCCCGTACCTGGCGCCGCTCGGTGCCCATGGTCGACGTGGTACGCGGTGCGCTGGCCGAGGTCGAGGACTACACCCGCGTCACGCTCATGCCGATGGGCGAGGTCGTCCTCATCGGCCGGGCCGTGGGCGACGTCATCCACCTGCTCGCCGAGCTGATCGAGAACGCCGTGTCGTTCTCGCCCCCGTACACGAACGTGCAGGTCAGCGGCCAGCTCGTGGCCAACGGGTACGTGATCGAGATCGAGGACCGGGGCCTGGGCATGAAGCCCGAGGACCTGGAGTCCGCCAACGCGCGCATCGCCGACCCGCCCGAGTTCCGCATCACCGGCACCGCCCGGCTCGGGCTCTACGTGGTCAGCCAGCTGGCCCGGCGGCACGACATCCAGGTGGTGCTCAAGGCGTCCCCGTACGGCGGGACCACGGTCGTGGTGCTGCTGCCGCAGGAGCTCGTGCAGCTCGACCCCATGCCGCAGCCGCAGGGCGGCGGCCGGGAGCGGCTGCCGCGCCGGGCGACGGCCGTGGCCACGGCGACGCGTCCGGTCGCCGCGGAGAACGTGCGCACACTCAAGCCCGCGCGCCCGGTCCCCGTTCCCCCTCGCGCCCCCGAACCTGAACCCGAACCTGTACCTGAAAGTCCAGCCGAACCGGAGCAGCAGCCTGTGGCCGAGTTCACGCCGTCAGGGCTGCCGCTCCGCGTGCCGCAGGCCAACCTGGCGCCAGCGCTGCGTACCGACACGCCCACGCAGCCCGATCTCGAGGAGGACGATGACGAGCGCTCGCCGGAGGAGATCCGCAGAATGATGGGATCTCTGCAGTCGGGCACCCGCCTTGGCCGCACCGAGGCGGCCAGGATGCTGGATGAGCAGTCGGGAGGCGAGAAATGACCCCCTCTGCGGGCACCGATCTCAACTGGCTGCTCGACGACCTCGTCGGGCGCGTGAAGGAGGCCGAACACGCCATCGTGCTGTCCTCCGACGGCCTGCTGATGGCCTCGTCGGCCGGGTTGCAGCGGACCGACGGCGAGCACCTGTCCGCCGTGGCCTCCGGGCTGCAGAGCCTGGCCAAGGGCGTCGCGGAGCAGATCTCCGGCGGCGCGGTGCGGCAGACGGTCGTGGAGTGGAAATCCCAGTTCCTCATCGTCACCACGGCGGGCGAGCGGGCCTGCCTGGCCGTGCTGTGCGCGCAGAACGCCGACATCGGGCTGGTCGCGTACGAGATGGCGATGATGGTGGCCAGGGTGGGGCAATACCTCACCTCGGGAGCCCGCACCGCCGAGGCCGTCGCGAGGAGCGACCGGTGACAGGCCCGGACGACCCGACGGACGAGCACTGGGTCGACCCGGAGATCATCCGGCCCTACGTCGTCACCAGGGGCCGGACCCAGCCCGCGCACGGCAGGTTCGACCTGATCTCCATGGCTCTGGCGATCGGTCCGCCGCCGGGCCCGGACGCCGGGTTAGACCCCGAACACCTGCGTATCCTCCAGCTTTGCCGTGAGCCCAAGTCGGTCGCCGAGATCGCCGCGCACCTGGACCTGCCCGCCGGCACCATCCGCGTGCTGCTCGGAGACTTGTTCGACCGAGAACTCGTCTCTGCTCAGGAACCCCAATCCGAGGTGGACATGCGTGACATGAAGATGTATAGGGCGGTGCTCGATGGCCTTCGCTCGCTCTGAGCGCCCGCGCCTCCCCACGGCAATCAAGATCCTCATTGCCGGCGGCTTCGGCGCGGGCAAGACGACGATGGTCGGCGCCGTCTCCGAGACCCGGCCGCTGCGGACGGAGGAGATCCTCACCGACCGCGGGATCGGCGTGGACGACCTCACCTCGGTGGAGGCCAAGCGGACCACCACCGTGGCCATGGACTTCGGCCGCATCACGCTCGGCACCGAATACGTCCTGTACCTGTTCGGGACGCCGGGGCAGGAGCGGTTCTGGTTCGTGTGGGACGAGCTGGCGGAGGGCTCGCTCGGCGCCGTCATCCTGGCCGACACCCGGCGCCTGGCGGACTGCTTCCCGTCGGTGGACTATTTCGAGCGCCGCGGCACGCCGTTCGTGGTGGCGGTCAACTGCTTCGAGGGGTCGCCGACGTTCGAGCTGGACGAGGTACGACTGGCGCTGCAACTCGACCCGTCGATCCCCATCATCATGTGCGACGCCAGGAAACGGGACTCCAGCAGGGAGGTCCTGATCGCGCTGGTCAAGCACTCGGCCAGTCTGCGTGCGGAGCCGGTCGGCAGCTGATCGTCCCCTCGCGCCGGCGACACTGGCGCGCGGTGCCGGCGGCGCGGGTGAGGCGGTCTACTCGGCCGTCGCCGCGCCGCCGTCCTGGCGCTCGGCCTCGGTGAGAGCGCGCAAGCGGAGGTACGCGTCCAGTTCGGCGGCGCCGCCCAGCATCGAGCGCCCGCGGGCGGACAGCCTGCCGTGCCACTCGCGCAGGGCGGCCTCCAGGGGCGCCAGCCCTCCGGCGGACCGTACCTGCGCGAGCAGCGGGGCGATCTGCTCCAGCAGATATCCGCCCCGCCTGAGCTGGCGCGCCAGCCGGGCATCCCGTACGTCGGCCGCGGAGTAGACCCGGTAGCCGGTGTGCGGGTCGCGTCGCGGCTGGACCAGTCCCGCGCGCTCCCATTTGCGCAGCGTCGCCGGTCGGATCCCGAGTTTCCTGGCCAGCGGCCCGACGAAGGTGACGCCCGGCTCGGGAGCGCTGGGCGGCTCCGGCGGCGCCAGATCACGGAGCGCGCTCTCTACGGCTTGGAGGGTCCGTCGGTCCTCGAGAAGCTGGGCGTGGCTCTCGTCGATGAGCTTCAAGGCGTCCTCGGTCGCACCCCGGTTCACCGCCTCCATGATCGAGGTCGCCGTCGGGTGGCCGTGCGCGGGCACCAGGGCGACGAACGCGCGCAGGGCTTGCGCGTGGAGCGAGGTGTAGGTGCGGTAGCCGGTGGACGTGCGGCCGGCAGGCGGGAGGATGCCGGCCTGCTCGTAGTTCCTGATCGCCTGCGTGGACAGGCCGTGCCGGCGCGCAAGGTCCACCGGCCGGAGTCGCTCACCGGACATGGGTGCCTCACCGTGTTGAAGGTCTGGCCTCGTGGGGCGCCGGGATTCGGCTCAAAGTTTACACAAGGGGTTCAAGGATACCGTTGAAGGTGTGAGCGTGCGGCTTACATGCTGGCAGCCGCTCGCCCCGCGCCCCCGATCGTCTACGGCCCGGCGCCTCGACGACCACCTCTCCCCCACCGGGGTCGGGGATCACCATGGTTCCACCGTGAACGCGCCCTTGCGGGTGCCCAGCTCGACCAGATCCGTCTCGACCACGGAGAGCGGATCGTCCAGGGGAATCCGGAACGTACGGATCTGGCTCGGCCCGAAGTCCGCCGTCAGCCTGATCCCGGCCAGCGGCAGGTCGAGCGTGGCGACGGCGGCCCGCCCCGTGGTCTCGACGGCGCGGACGACGAGGTCGCGCGGCGCGTCCTCGTGCCGCTTCACCGCAGTCACCATGACCTGGCCGCCGCCGTCATCGAGGTAGCCGCAGGCCGCGGGCAGGGTGCCGCGGTGGAAGCTCTCCAGCATCGCGCGCACCGGGGAGCTGAGCACCGCCGCCCGCCGCGTCAGCCCGGCGGCCCGCCAGTCGCCGGCGTGCGGCACCAGCAGGTACGTGAACCGGTCGGTGGTGGCCACCGGCTGGATCGGCTGGCAGGGCACGTCCGTGCCGTCGGCGTCCACCACCCGCACGCCGGTGGGCGCGAGGCCGTACTGGATCTCGACCCGGGTCCTGACCGGCCACGGGTGCGGGTTGAAGACGACCACCGGCTGGGTGCCGGTCTCCTCGGGGACGTGGATGTCGCGGGCGATCACGTTGTGCGCCCTGGTGATGATCCGCTTGGCGATCGCGACCGCCTCGCCGAGCTGGTCGCGGGCGTCGTCGTAGGCGGGCTCGATGGCCGAGCCCGGCAACACGTCGTGGAACTGGTTGAACAGCACCTGCTTCCACGCCCGCTCCAGGTCCGCGCGGGCGTCGTGGCCGGCGATCGCGGCCCACCGCTCCGCCGACAGCACCGCCGCCTGCGCCCTGCGCTGCCACGCCTTGACGCCGGAGTGCGAGGAGTAGCAGCCGGCCGCGTGGTGCTGCAGGTTCTCGCGCCACACCGGCAGCTCGGCCAGGCCGCGCTCGCCCAGCCGCTTGGCCACCTCGTCGAAGTAGCGGCGATTATCCGGGCGTGCAGCAGCTAGGCACCGTCACGGATCCCCTCGGCCGGCCGGCGGTCGGCCTCGCGGCCCCGTTCGAGAGCGCCGACGGCCGCGGGAAGATCCAGAGAGAGGTGCTCTTCGACCAGCGGACCGGCAAGGTCCTGGGCAGCCGTGACGTCCAGCTCGAACCAGGCCCCAACAGCGAGAAGTGGCAGGTTCCCGGCAGGATGCTGGGCTACTGGCTGGTCGTGGACTCGGGCTGGACCGACGCCAAGCCGGCCCTTCCCGACTAGGGCGCGGGCGGTCAGCTCCCGCGCCAGGCCGGCCGGCCAGGCGACCCGCCGCGCCGGCAATGCCCGAGGGGCGATCTCGCCGCTCGTCTCCACCGTCGGAGACTCCGGCGGCGATGACCGCAGTCACCCAGGGCCGTGACGACCTTGGGCGACTGCCGGTTCGGGTCGGTCGCGCCGGTTTCGGGTGAGACGGTCAGGCCGGCCAACCGCCTGCGGCCGCAGTGGACTGGGCGAATTCGGCGAAGGTCCGCGGCGGGCGGCCAAGGGCACGCTGCACGCCGTCGGAGACGTACTCGTCCGTACCCTCCCTGAGTGGCTCAATGACGTCCGCGAAGGCTTCGGCCTCCGCGGGCGGCAATCCCTGCCGAACGAGTTCCGCGACGTAGTCCTCGGCAGAGAGCGGCACATAGCGGATTTCGCGGCCGGTGGCCTCGGAGATCGTGGCGACCGCCTCGGTCAGCGTCACCGCCCGGGGTCCGGACAACTCATAGACCTGGCCCGCGTGCCGGTCCTCGGTCAGCGCGGCGACCACAACCGCGGCGATGTCCTCGGCATCGACGAAGCTGGCAGCCCCACCGCCGGCGGGCAACCGCAGCTCACCGGCGCGGATGGCATCGGCGAAGAAGCCCTCGCTGAAGTTCTGCGCGAACCAGCCCGGCCTGCTGATCGTCCACTCCAGACCGCTCTCCCGCACGGCGGCCTCGCTGTCGACGAGGCCCTCCAAGATGCCGCTGCTGTCCTTCGCGTAGTCCGGATCGTCGATCCCGCGCCCCGAGGCCAGCACGATCCGCCGCGCCCCATGCCGCACCGCCCGCTCGATGAACGGGCGAACAAGCTTCGTGCCGTCCAGTTGCACGATGTAGATGGACCGCACGCCCTCCAGAGCGGCATCCCAGGTGCCGCGGTCGGTCCAGTCGAAGACGTGCTCGCCGTTCCGGGCCGCCGCGCGAACCGGCAGCCCCTTGGCCCGCAGTCGGCTGACGACGCGGCGACCGGACTTACCGGTCGCCCCGGTGACCAGAATTGGATGTTCAGACATGACCCCAGTCAACCGGCTGGTGCTGAGACGATCCATGGCTTGGAAGCTCTGCTTGATGTCTAGGCGTCTACACTGAGGGCATGGACGCCGTGTCGGAGCTGTTGGCAGAGGTACGGGCGCGCGGCGCCGTCTTCCGGCAGACGATCATGCGACCGCCCTGGGCCCTGCGGATGGCCAGTGGCGCCCCGCTGACGCTGGCCACGATGCTGCGCGGCCGGGCCTGGATCGTTACCGACCAGCACGAACCGGTGCCCATCGACGTCGGCGACATCGCCGTCATCCGCGGCGACGCGCCCTACACGGTGGCCGACGACCCCGCGACCACACCCTCGCTGGTGGTGACCAGCGCCGACTACTGCCCGGGGGCCGAGGGCGTCGAGCCCGCCTCCGGGCCCGCCCGGACCTGCGGAACACCGGCCGACGGGGCCGCCGTGCTGGTCAGCGGGGCTTTCGAACGCCGGGGAGAGCTCAGCGAACGACTGCTGCAGGCCCTGCCCGCCGTGCTGGTGGTGCCGGCCGAGGGCAGCCCCTACCCATCGGTGGAGACGGTGGCCGAGGAGGTCGCCCGAGACCGGCCGGGACAGCAGCTGGTGCTGGACCGGCTGCTGGACCTGATGCTGGTCTCCGCGCTGCGCAGCTGGTTCGACAACCCAGACGCCGATGCCCCGGCCTGGTGCCGCGCACTGGACGACCCGGTCGTGGGTACCGCGCTGCGGCTGTTGCACGACACACCCGCCCACCCTTGGACGGTGGCGGACCTGGCGGCCAAGGTGGGGGTGTCGCGGGCGGCGCTCGCCCGGCGGTTCACCGCGCTGGTCGGCGAACCGCCGATGTCCTACCTCGCGGACTGGCGGATCGCCCTGGCCGCGGACCTGCTGCGGAAGACCGACCATACGGTGGGCACGATCGCGAGGAAGGTGGGCTACGCCAACGCCTTCGCGCTGAGCGTGGCGTTCAAGCGACTACGCGGCACTCGGCCCAGTGATCACCGGAGCCCGGAACCCGGGTGGCGGGCCGGGTGAGGCCCACCACCCTGGTCACACCGAACTCAGACCTCGACCGACCCGAGGCGTTTCACCGCGGTAGCTCTCCGCCCTCCTATGACGTCATCCGGGTGAACTGGCTGATCGCCCCACGCGCGTGGACACCCAGGCTGTAGACGACCCGCGAACTGGTGGGAGCGAGCACCGGGCCGGCGTGGTTCATCACCCCGGTCAACCCGATCGGGCGGCACCATTGCGGCAGGCCCTCCCCGATGCACCCGGCGTACGCCAAGTCGCCATTGCCGGAACGGCGCAGGTGGGTGACTGCTCCCCACGCGAAGGCCTGGCCTTGGATGCTCCCGTAGACGCTCGTGCCGTCGGCGGTGACCGCCACGTCGACGTACTGGCCCTGGGGACCGGTGGCATGGCACCCCGCGACGTAACCGATGCAGCCCCAATAGGCGATGTCCCCGGTGGTGGTGTCGCGGTGCAGATGGGTGACACCACTCGGTCCCGACACGTAGAGGCTGTCGCCGGCCTGGGTGATCGCGCCCTGGGTGATACCGAGCAGGCCGTCGGTGGCGGGGATCGTGCAGCCGCCGGCCCCGGACTCGCCCACACATCCCGCCTCCGTGAGCGAGCCCGTCGTGAGGTCTCGCCGGAAGTGCGTCACCGAGCCGGGCCGCTGGGCCACGACGTAGAGGCTGCGCCCGTCGGCGCTGACGACGACGTCGCCCGAGGATGTCATGACGCCGGTGCGGCCAATCGGGGTGCAGCCCGGCATCGCCTCCCCGATACAGCCGCTGTAGGCCAGGCGGCCAGTGACGCCGTCACGCCGCAGGTGGTACACCGCACCCTTGCCGCCGCCTGCCGCGTACAGGTACAGGTCGCGGCCGTCCGCGGTCGCCGTCAGCGCGTTCTGTGACGTCGCCCAGGGAGCGAGCCCGGGCAGGGCCGCCACACTGCCGCACGACGGATCCCAGACGCAGAAATCCGTCACGAGGTCGCCATTGGCCGCCGTGCTGAAGCCGACCACGGCGGCGGGAGTGGGCACGTACACGTGGACGCCCGCGGTCACCACAGAGCTGGCGGCGTACAAGCGGCTCGGGATCTCCTCATCGTTCACCTTCGTCGGGCGGCACCCCGGAAGACCGCCCATGCAGCCAGTGAGGGACAGCGTGTCGTTCCCCGCCCGGCGGAACGTGGAAATCGCCGGCTGCGCCGTGCCTGACCCACCATCGCCGCCGGCCACGACGTAGACGGTGATCCCATTGCCCGACAGCGCCGCCGCCGACGCCCAGTCCAGCGGATTGACCGGGCCGATGTCCACGGCACCGGGCACGTTCTGTGAGATCGTCCGGACGAAGACGAGGTCGCCCACCGCTGCCTGCGCGCTGGTGGGAAACGCCACGATCAATGCCAGTGCCGCGGCGATTCCCGCAGCCCACCGTCTTGTACGGCCAAGAGCCAGCACGTTGCGCTCCTTTCGTCAGATCGACGATCGGAGACGCCCTTGTCCTTCGGAATGCGCCCCGAATTATCCGGACAAGACCGTACAGACAACGGCCGATTTCGCCGCCCGCCACAAAGACCGGCCCGAGGCCGGCGCTCCTGGCTGCGGCGCCTACGGGGAGAGCCTATGAATGGCAGGAAAGTGCGGGACGCCGCAACCTTTCCTGGTGGGCGGACAGTGCCCTTGGAGGACGGCCACACCCGCGCACCGAGGGCCCGGCCTGGGAGATGGCCGGGCCCTCGGTGCGGAAGGCGCCTCCAAGGGGCAGGCGCCTCCGGTGAATCGGGCGCCTGGGCGGCAGGCACCCTTGGAAGGACGCCTCGGAGGGGTGGGCGCCCTTGGGATGGGCGCCTTGGGGGGCAGGCAGGCGCCCTTGCGGGCGGGCGCCCCTCCTGGGGGGGTAGACGGGCGCCCACATGGGTCAGGCGATCAGTGCTTCACGGCCTGCTCTGCGCCCACACCGGTGAGCGAGCGGACCTCGATCTCGGCGTACTTGGCGGCGTTGTACTCCTTGCTGAGGATCGTCCCGAGCCACCCGCACAGGAAGCCCAGCGGGATCGAGATGATGCCGGGGTTGCTCAACGGGAACCATGCGAAATCAGCCGTCTTGAACAGCGCCGTCGGCCCGCCGGACACCACCGGCGAGAAGATCACCAGCAGCAGGGCGGAGACCAGGCCGCCGTAGATGGCGGACACGGCCCCCACCGTGTTGAACCGCTTCCAGAACAGGCTGTAGAGGATCGCGGGCAGGTTGCCCGAGGCCGCCACGGCGAACGCCAGCGCCACCAGGAACGCCACGTTCTGCCCCTGCGCGAGGATGCCCAGGCCGATCGAGACGGCGCCGATGACCAGGGCGGAGATGCGGGCCACCACGACCTCCTGCCGCTCGCTCGCCTGGCCGCGCTTGAAGACGTGCGCGTACAGGTCGTGGGAGAAGCTGGAGGAGGAGGCGAGAGTCAGCCCGGCGACCACGGCGAGGATGGTGGCGAAGGCGACGGCCCCGATGAGCGCCAGCAGGATCGTGCCGCCGAACGAGCCGAAGATCTCCTCGCCGATCCGCTGGGCCAGCATGGGCGCCGCGGTGTTGCCCGCCTTGTCGCCCGCGACGATCGCATCCTTGCCGACCAGGGCCGCCGCGCCGAAGCCGAGGACCAGGGTCAGCAGATAGAAGGTGCCGATGAGGCCGATGCCCCACAGGACCGACTTGCGGGCGTCCTTCGCGGTGGGCACGGTGTAGAAGCGGATGAGGATGTGCGGCAGGCCCGCCGTGCCGAGCACCAGCGCCAGACCCAAGCTGATGAGGTCGATCTTGCCGGCCACGCCCTGCGCCTCGGTGCCGTACTTCAGGCCGGGGCTGAGGAAGCTGTCGGGGTTGGCCTTGGGTCCGCTGGTGGCGGCGGCCTGGCCGAGCAGCGCGGACAGGTTGAAGCCGAACTTGCCCAGCACCAGCAGCGTCACCAGCGCGGCACCGCTCATCAGCAGCACGGCCTTGACGATCTGGACCCAGGTGGTGCCCTTCATGCCGCCGAACACCACGTAGACGATCATCAGCGCGCCCACGCCGACGATCGTCCACGCCTTGCCCGCCGGGCTGGTGATGCCGAGCAGCAGGCCGACCAGCGCGCCGGCGCCGACCATCTGGGCCAGCAGGTAGAAGATGCTGACCACGATCGTGGACACGCCCGCGGCCGTGCGAACCGGGCGAGGGCTCATCCGGAACGCCAGCACGTCCGCCATGGTGAACTTGCCGGAGTTCCGCATCAGCTCGGCCACCAGCAGCAACGCGACCAGCCAGGCCACCAGGAACCCGATCGAATACAGGAACCCGTCATAGCCGGACAGCGCGATGATGCCCGCGATGCCGAGGAACGACGCCGCCGACATGTAGTCCCCGCCGATGGCCAGGCCGTTCTGCACGCCCGTGAACGAGCGGCCGCCCGCGTAGTAGTCGGCGGCCGTCTTGGTCTGGCGGCTCGCCCAGAAGGTGATCCCCAGGGTGGCGGCGACGAAGGCGAGGAAGAGGATCATCCCCAGCGTCGTGGAGCTCACTTCGACCTCTCCTCAACCTCGTGGCGAAGCTTGTCGGCGATCGGGTCCAGCTTTTTCTCGGCATGCCTGGCGTACGCCCACGCGATGAGGAACGTAGAGACGAACTGCAACAGGCCGAAAACCAGCCCGACGTTGATGTCCCCGAGCAGCTTGATCGCCATGAAATCGCGCGCCCACCCGGACATCACCACATAGAGCAGATACCACGCGAGGAACGCCACGGTCATGGGGAACGTCCACGCGCGGAAACGCCGCTTCAGCTCCTGGAACTCATTACTCTCCTGCATTTGTTCGTAAACGGAAGCGTCATGTTCTCTTGTTGTCACGAGACCTCCACTGTGATGCGGATCACGCTCAAGGTAAGAGCGCAACGTACCCTGCGTGGAGGCCTGTAACGGGGTTCTTCGCCGAACCGCCGCCGTACGGCGACTAGTTGGGCACGGTCTGCGGTGAAAGGTCCTTCCAGCGCGACGAACGGTCAGCTATTCCTTTCAACCCCATAACGGCCCCCTCACTCGGCCACCACTCCCGTGGACGCAACCACGCAACGCATGATCCGAGGCCGCTGTTCAGTCGTCGGACACCTTTCAGAGAGTGCAAATGGGGGGCTGGAGAAGCCCGGGTCATGAAGAGCTCGAAGACTGGCGAAGCATCCGCTGACCGAGGCGACACAGGTGCGCCGTGAGCACCTGTGTCCATCCACGCATCGTTCAAATGTTCTACGCAGCGAGATCAAAAGCTGGTAGCCTAGCGATCACTCAGCGTGAAAGTTGCAGGAAGTGCGGGTCATTCAGACTGTCCCAAAACAGCTCGTTCCAGAGAGACATGACGCGTCGGTCAGTCAAGCGCTCTCGGCCCTAATGGGTCGGGTCTGCCCAGAACTGCGGCCTAGTGCTGTAGCACTGGGCAGGCCGGCTTGACCAGACCCAGCCACCACGAAGGGTAGGTGAACCAGGTGGCTACGTTGGCCACACGCCAGCAGATCGACTCCGGGGTGCTTCTCCAGCCCCGGACCCTCGAATCGGCGCCAGCAGACAACCCCGGAGCAGGGACGAAACGGGACGCCGACGCCCCTAACGGGCAGCGGAGTGGCCAACATGGTCGAGGAGAGACCCGTACGGCCTCACCTGGCCGTACAGGCGTCACCCCCGCAAAGGGAGAACGCGGTCGTAGGACCGCACCTCGGGTGTTCGTCCTAGCTTCGGATGTCACCCCGTTGGATCCGTGCCATCCGGCGCGGGCCCGCAAACTTCTGGCGAGTGGACGGGCGCGGGTGCACCGGCACACGCCGTTCGTCATCCGTCTGATCGATCGCACCGCCACAGAATCGACGGTGCAGGGCGTGGAGCTCGGGGTCGATCCGGGTAGCAAGCATTCTGGAATCGCGCTCTTCCGTGTCAATAGCAAGAGTCGGACAGGGCTGTACAGCCTCCAGCTCGACCACCGAGGCGCACGCATTCGTGACAAGCTCGCACAGCGGGCCGCGTACCGTCGTCGGCGTCGCGTCGCGAATCTGCGCTATCGCAAGCCACGGTTTTCCAACAGGGCACGGCCGGACGGCTGGCTGCCGCCCAGCCTGCGGCACCGGGTGAAGACCACGGTCTCGTGGGTGCGACGGTTCTCGCAGTGGGCTCCATTGAGGGCCGTCCATGTGGAGCGGGTGGCGTTCGATGTCCACGCCTTGTCGGCCAGCCGCCCACTGGAGGGCGTCGAGTATCAGCAGGGCACACTGTATGGCTACGAGGTGCGTGAGTACCTGCTGGCCAAGTGGGGCCGCCGGTGCGCCTACTGCGGAGCCGCAGGGAAGCCGGTGAACATCGACCACATCCGGCCGCGCAGCCGGGGTGGCTCCGATCGGGTCTCCAACCTGACGCTTGCGTGCTTACCGTGCAACCAGGACAAGGACAACCGCCCTGTCGAGGAGTTCCTGTCCACCAAGCCGAAGGTCCTGGCCAGAGTGCTGGCGCAGACCAAGATCCCGCTCCGCGACGCCGCGGCTGTCAACGCGACCCGCTGGTTGCTGTGGCGGTCCCTGGTCGCGACCGGGCTGCCGATCCATGTCGCCTCAGGCGGGCGGACCAAGTGGAACCGGTCGCGCACTGGGGCGGCCAAGTCGCACACCCTGGATGCCCTGCACGTCGGTGTGCTCGACACGGTGAACGCATGGCCTGCGGAGGTTCTCGTGGCAGCCTGCGCGGGGCGAGGCATACATAGCAGGACTCATCCGGACCGGTACGGGTTCCCCCGGCTGCGGCTACCCAGGGTCAAGCAGATGCACGGCTTTCAGACCGGGGACCTGGTTCTGGCGGTGGTGCCACGCGGAAAGAATAAGGGGACCCACATCGGCAGGGTCTCCGTCCGATCAAGGGGCAGCTTCGACATCACCACCGCTCTGGGCGTCGTCCATGGCATTCACCACCGCCATGTCCGCCTCCTGCAACGGGCGGACGGCTACGCCTACGCCCGAAAGGAGGAGCGCGCTCTCCCCCGCGCCTGAAGCCAAAGTCCGACCAGACGGCCTTGCCGACCTCGACGGCCTTTCCGGGCCAGCTCGGTCAGGTCAGACCACCCCGGCGACTGCGTGGTGGGAAGCTCGGCCAGCCAACCGTCATTGGGGAAGGACCTGGCTGTGTGATCGCGCACCTCTTTGTCCATGGATGCATTAGCCCTTGACCGCACCCGCCGTCAGCCCCTCCACGATATAGCGGCGGATGGCGGCGAACAGCACGAGCGTGGGCAGCACCGACACCACCGTGGCCGCCGCCATCGAGCCCCAGTCGATGTCGTACTGGGTGATGAAGGAGTTCATGGCGACCGGGATGGTCTTGGCGTCCTCGCTGTCGATGAAGGTGATCGCCAGGAACAGCTCGTTCCAGCACTGCACGAACGCGAAGATGAACGTCGCCGCGATCCCCGGCAGCATGACCGGGATCACCACCCGCACCATCGCCACCAGCCGGGAGGCGCCGTCCACCTGGGCGGCCTCCTCCAGCGCGACGGGCACCCGCTCGTAGAAGCCGCGCATGATGATCGTGGCGAACGGCACCAGCATCGCCACGTACACCAGCATCAGCCCGGCCAGCCGGTTGAGCAGGTCGAGGTCGGACATCAGCAGGTAGAGGGGCGCGAGCGCGATGAACAGCGGGAGCATCTGGGTGACCAGGAACGCCAGCATCACCGCTCCCCTGCCGGGAAAGTCGAACCTGGCCAGGGTGTAGCCGCCGAGCACCCCGATCGCGGTCACCGCCGCGGCCGCGACCAAGGAGACCATGAGGCTGTTGAGCAGGTAGACGCCGAAGTCGGCGAAGGAGAACAGCTCCTCGTAGTGCTCGAACGTCACCTTGCCCGGCCAGTATTTGAGCGGCACCGAGAAGATCTCGGACTTTGGCTTGAGCGAGGTGACGACGATCCAGTAGAGGGGGAACAGGGTGATCAGCAGCCAGACGGCCAGCACGACGACCTTGGCCGCGGTCCCAACACGCTTCATCGGGCTTTCTCGAATCTGGTGGCGTTGAGGTAGAAGACGCTGAAGGCCAGCAGCAGGCCGAGGACGAGCAGGCCGACCGCGCCCGCGCGGCCGTAGTCGCCGCCGATGATCTGCTGGATGAGGAACGTCGTGATGATGTCGGTGCTGCCGGCGGGGCCGCCGCCGGTCATCGAATAGATGAGATCCGGGAAATTCAGGATCCAGATGATCCGGAGCAGCACGATCAGCGCCAGCGTGGGCCGGATGTGCGGCAGCGTCACGTGCCAGAACTGGCGCAGGCGCGAGGCCCCGTCCACATCCGCCGCCTCGTACAGCTCGCGGGGCACCGACTGCAGCGCTGCCATGATCATGATGGCGAAGAACGTCACGCCGTACCAGATGTTGGCCACGATCACCGACGTCATCGCCCACCCCGGCGTGGCCAGGAAGCCGATGCGCTGGTCGATGATCCCGGTCTTGAGCAGCAGGTCGTTGATCACCCCGAACTGCCCGTTGAACATCCACCGCCACAGCAGCCCGATCAGGAACCCCGACATGGCCCAGGGGAAGAACACCCACGCCTGGTAGAGGCCCCGGCCCCGGAAGTGCCGGCGCAGCAGCAGCGCCAGCCCGAAGCCGAGGAAGAACTGGAAGAACAGCGACACCGCCACCCACGTGCCGGTGTTGCGCAGCGCCGTCCAGAACCGGTCCTCGCCCAGCACGGCCCGGAAGTTCTCCAGGCCGACGAAGGGCGTCGAGGTGATGTCGAACAGGTTGTAGCGCTGGAAGGCGATCACCACGCCGCGGATCACCGGGTAGTAGGTGAACAGCGCCACGAACACCACGCCGGGCAGCAGGCACAGCGCGATGAACCTGGCCCGGCGGGCGGTGAAGGGCCGGGTCGCGCTCACGACACCTGCTTGGCCTGGTCGATCCAGAAGGCGTCCCACGACTTGAGCACCTCGGCCACGGTCTTCTTGCCGGTCAGCAGGGCCTGGACGTCGCGATCCGAATCGACGCCGAACTGGCTCCAGCCCGGGTAGTCCACCGGCCTGATCGTGATCACCTGCTTGGGGTCCTGCTGCGCCTGCAGGTACGCCTTCCACGCGCCCTGGGAGAACTGCGGGTCGCTCTGGGCCTGCTTGGAGATCGGGATGAGCGAGTTGCCCTTGGCGAAGGCGATGCTCTGCTCGGCCTCCGACAGGAACTGCACCAGCTTGACGGCCTCCTTCTGGTGCTTGGTGAAGGAGGTGACGCCCCATCCGGCGTAGCCGACGGGCTGGAAGGCGTACCCGGTGGGGCCCTTGGGGATGGGGGCCGTGGACCAGGCGGTGACGCCGCTGTCCTCGACCGTCTTGATCACTTCCGGGTCCTGGATGAGCATGCCGGTGACGCCGGAGGTGAAGCCCTGGACCATCTCCGGGTAGCCCCAGGACACCGAGTCCGGCGGCGACGCCTCCTTGAAGATCTTGACGTAGAGGTCCATGGCCTGGGCGGCCTCGGGGGTGGCGAAGATGGTCCGCTTGTCCTTCAGGTAGAAGGACTTCTCGGGGTTGAGCGCCTCGCCGTTGTAGGCGCTGATCATCTGCACCGCGTAGTCCGCGCCGCCCTTGCCGCCTCTGAACGAGTAGCCGTAGCGGTCGCCGGAGGTCATCTTCTTGCCGGCCTCGTACAGCTCCTGCCAGGTGGTCGGGGGCTGAGCCATGCCGTAGTCCGTACGGTAGAACAGGGTGCGCTGGTAGAAGCCGTACGGGATCAGGTAGGCCTTGCCCCCGACCTCGACGGCCTTCTTCTGGGCCAGTTCGGTCAGGTCGGACCAGCCGGCCCACTGCGTGGTGGGCAGTTCGGCCAGCCAGCCGTTGTTGGAGAAGGACTTGGCCGTGTGGTCGCGTACCTCCAGCACGTCCAGGTCCTTCTTCGTCTGCAGGATCTGGGTGATCTTCTGGTCGGCGCTGTCGAGTGGCGGCGAGATGAGCTCGACCGTGACGCCCGGGTTGGCCTTCTCGAAGTCGGCGATCAGGGTTTTGATGAGCTTCGTACGCTCGGGGCTGGTCAGGCTCTCGATCATGCGGAGCCGCACCTCCCCCGGGGAGGAGGACGAGCCGGAGCCGCAACCCGCGAGCACCAGCGTGGCGGCGACCGCGGTCGCCAGAAGGGGCGTTCTCATGGGGGGCCTCCTGCGTGTTCAGACAGCGCTGTCAGTCACGCTAGGCGACCGACCCCTTCCAGCGCTAGACCGAGGTCCTTGATCAAAGTGTCGGCGGCCTCCAGGCCGACCGAGAGGCGGACGAGGCCGACCGGGATGCCCATGGTGGCTCGCACGCTCTCCTCGGTGGACAGCGCGGGCGCGTTGACCAGGCTCTCGAAGCCACCCCACGACACACCAATCCTGAAATGTCGCAATTTATCGAGAAAGCTCGCGACCTCATCCCGCGATTCGGTCGCCAGCTCGATGCTGAACAAGCTGGAGAACCCGGACATCTGGCGGGTCGCGATCGCATGCCCCTGATGCGACGGCAGCCCCGGATGGTTCACCGCCCGCACGGCCGGATGGTCGGCCAGGAAGCGCGCCACCGCCAGCCCCCGCTCCTGGTGAGCCGCCATGCGCACGGGCAGGGTCCGCAGCCCCTTGATCACCTTGGCCGCGTCGTGCGGCGACATGGCGGCGCCGTAGAGCTGGTATTCCGTCAGGGCGAGGGGCCTGATCAGCCGCGACGGGCCCACCACGACGCCGCCCACGAGGTCGCTGTGGCCCCCGATGTACTTCGACAGCGAGTGCACGACCAGGTCGACGCCCATGGTCAGCGGCTTCTGGAACAGGGGCGTGGACCAGGTGTTGTCCATCACGCTCACCAGCCCCCGCTCCCGCGCCCAGGCGGCCACCTCGGCGATGTCGACGACGGCGTAGGCCATGTAGGAGGGCGACTCGAAGTAGAGTAGGCGCGTGCTCGCCCTGATAGCGCTGTCACCTGTTGTGAGGTCGCCGACATGCGTATGCGTGACGCCGAACTTCTCCAGGTAACGCAGGAACTGGGTGGTGGGCCCGTACACCGCGCCCAGCACCAGCACATGGTCGCCGGCCGACACGAGCGAGGAGATGGTCGCCGAGATCGCGCCCATCCCGGACCCGAAGCATTTGGCCCGCTCGCCCCGCTCAAGAGCGGCCAGCTTACGCTGGGCGAGATCGACCGTCGGGTTGGTCCCCCGCCAGTAGACGTACCGCTCGTCCTCGTTCCTGACGGCCTCGCCCAGCTCTTCCGCCGTCGCGAACGTGAACAGCGAGTTCTCGAACACCGGCGGGTTGACCGCGCCCAGCACCCAAGGCTCGTCCTCACCCAGCCGGCCACAGATCCATTCGTCATCCATGGGGGCAGCGTATGACAGCGCGGCATATGGCAACCGAGCCACCTCACGGAGTGCGGCGATGAACGCGCGCAAGCCGACCATGGCGGACGTGGCCCGGCACGCGGGTGTGAGCCTGAAGACCGTCTCCCGGGTCGTCAACCAGGAGCCGCACGTCAGAGCCTCGCTGCAGCAGCGGGTGCAGGCCGCGATCAGCACGCTCGGCTACCGCCGCAACGAGGCCGCCGCCCGCCTGGCCAGGGGCGCGACCATGCTCACACTGGGGTTGGTGATGGAGAACATCTCCAACGAGTTCTACTCGCGCCTCGCGGCCGCGGTCGAGGCGGCCGCGGCCGAGCACGAGGCGCTGGTGGTGTTCGGCTCCTACGAGGAGAGCCCGGACAAGGAGCGCATGCTGATCGAGTCCATGTACGCGCGGGGGGTCGACTCCCTCATCGTCGTCCCCTCGGCGGCCGACCACGCCTGGCTGACCGAGCACGCGAGCCTGCGGATGGTGTTCGTGGACCGGGTGCCGGGCGGGCTGGAGTCGGCGGACGTGGTGGTGCTCGACGACGTGCGGGGCGGGCGCGTGGCCACCGAGCATCTGCTCGCCCGCGGCCACCGGCGCATCGCGCTGATCTCCGACGACGAGGGGGTGAGCTCGGTGCACGACCGCGCCTCCGGCCACCGTGCGGCGCTGCGCGCGGCGGGGGTGGCGGCCGACGACGCGCTGGTGGTGCGCGGGGTGTTCGATCCGTGGCAGGTGTCGCAGGAGGTCGCCAGACTGCTGGACCTGGCGGACCCGCCGACGGCGTTCTTCGCCACCAACAACCGGGCCGCGATCGGGATCCTGCAGGCGCTGCGGGAGCGTCCTGAGCGGCCTGCGTACGTGGGGTTCGACGACTTCGCGCTGGCGGATGTGTTCAGCCCGGGGGTGACGGTGGTGCGCTATGACGTGACCCGCCTGGCCCGCGGCGCGGTGGACCTGCTGCTGCACCCGTCGCCGGCGCCGCGCCGGGTGAAGGTGCCGGTGGAGCTGGTCGCGCGGGGCTCGGGCGAACTCCCCCCTCATGCGAATTCCGGACTTCACTAGGGATATCCCTGGGGCCGTCACTGGGAATATCCCTGGGGCGACCTCTGATGCCCGGAGGCATGACGCACGCCTAAGCTCTGGTGAGATCGGTGGTCAGGCCCGAATTTTTCGTGCCGTCAATTCCGCCGGTCATGGAGGATCCGATGGCAATCGACGCAGCGCTCTATTCGCGCTCGAAGAGCTATTTCTTCGACGGGACCCATTACATTCGGGTGACCCGTGGCGACACCGGTGCCGGAAAGGTCGATCCCGGCTACCCCGCACCCATCTCCAACTGGGGCTGGCCCGGCGGATTCGGCGCCAACGGCATCGACGCGGCACTCTTCTCCGGGTCGAAATGCTACTTCTTCAAGGATAATCGGTACGTACGCGTCACCCGCGGAGACACCGGCGCCGGAACAGTCGACCCCGGCTACCCCGCACCCATCTCCAACTGGGGCTGGCCCGCCGGATTCGGCGCCAACGGCATCGACGCGGCACTCTTCTCCGGGTCGAAATGCTACTTCTTCAAGGATAATCGGTACGTACGCGTCACCCGCGGAGACACCGGCGCCGGAACAGTCGACCCCGGCTACCCCGCACCCATCTCCAACTGGGGCTGGCCCGCCGGATTCGGCGCCAACGGCATCGACGCGGCACTCTTCTCCGGGTCGAAATGCTACTTCTTCAAGGATAATCGGTACGTACGCGTCACCCGCGGAGACACCGGCGCCGGAACAGTCGACCCCGGCTACCCCGCACCCATCTCCAACTGGGGCTGGCCCGCCGGATTCGGCGCGAGCGGCATCGACGCAGCGCTCTTCTCCGGAACCAAGTGCTACTTCTTCGAAGGGAACCTGTACGTCCGGGTGACCCGTGGCGACACCGGCGCCGGAACGGTCGACCCCGGCTACCCCGGGTCCAACTCCAACTGGGGATGGCCCTCCGGGTTCGGCATCAACTGAGCCCTTCACCCCGACCGGCCGCACACTCGGCTGATCGGGAGCCGGTGACCGCCGTATCCCCTTGAGGAGGAGGCCCGGCCCGGGATCCGAGAGGAAGGCGCTGACCGGCGCCTTCCTCTGTTCCCGCTGTCGTCCCCGCCCTAGGACGAGCGGGGCCGCCAGTCGCCGCGATCCAGGTCGAGGTCCTCGGGGGTGTGCAGCCTGACCATGATCCTGGCCACACCGGGCGGCACCCGGTCCGGGGTCAGGAACGACACCGCCACCATCACCACGAAGGCGATCGGCACCGTCCATGCGGCCGGCTGCGCCAGCAGCGCGCCCGCGAACCCCGCGTGCGGCCCGCCCGTGATCGTGACCAGCACCGCCGCGCAGGCCAGGCCGCCGCCCACGAACAGGCCCGCCAGCGCCCCGGTCGTGGTCAGCCGCCGCCACCAGATGCCCAGCACGAGCAGCGGGCAGAACGACGAGGCCGCGACCGCGAACGCCAGCCCCACCACGTCCGCGACGGGCAGCGCCCGCGCCCACAGCGCCAGCGCGAGCGGCACCGCCACCGCCATGAGCGTGGCGATCCTGAACGAGCGCACACTGCCCTTGAGCAGGTCCTGCGCGATCACTCCCGCCACGGACACGGTCAGCCCCGACGAGGTGGACAGGAACGCCGCGAACGCCCCGGCCGTGACCAGCGCCGTCAGCAGGTCGCCGAGCGGGCCGCCGATCATGCGCGCGGGCAGCGTCAGCACGACCGTGTCCGTGCGCACCAGGTCGGGCGCGTAGAGGCGGCCGAGCCATCCGTACACGGCGGGCAGCAGGTAGAACGCGCCGAGCAGCGACAGCACCACCAGCGTCGTACGGCGCGCGGCCTGCCCGTCGGGGTTGGTGTAGAACCGCACGAGCACGTGCGGCAGCCCCATAGTGCCCAGGAACGTGGCCAGGATCAGCGAGTACGTCGAGTACAGCCCGTACTCCTTGGCCCCGGCCAGCGGCACCTGCCAGGTGGCCGCGTCCTGCGGGCCGACCCCGGGCGCGCCGTCGGCCTGCCAGGCCATCAGCAGGAACACCAGCGGCACGGCCAGCGCCGTCAGCTTGAGCCAGTACTGGAACGCCTGCACGAACGTGATCGACCGCATGCCGCCCGACAGCACGTTCACCGCCACGACGACCGCGACCAGCAGCCCGCCCACCCACACGGGCGCGCCGGTGATCGTCCGCAGCACCAGCCCGGCGCTCTGGAACTGCGGCATCAGGTAGAGCCAGCCGATCAGCACGACGAGCACGCTGGCCGTGCGGCGCACGGTCATCGACTCGAGCCTGGCCTCGGCGAAGTCGGGCAGCGTGTACGCCCCGGAGCGGCGCAGCGGCGCCGACACCAGCACCAGCAGCACCAGGTAGCCGCCGGTCCAGCCCACGGGCAGCCACAGCATGTCCACGCCGAAGGACAGGATGAGCCCGGCGATGCCCAGGAACGAGGCCGCGGACAGGTATTCGCCGCCGATGGCCGAGGCGTTCCAGAACGGGCTGACCGTGCGGGAGGCGACGTAGAAGTCGGAGGTGGTGCGGGAGACCCGGATGCCGAACGCCCCGATGAGCACGGCCGCCACCACCACGACCAGCACCGCCGTCAGGCTCATCGGCGCTCGACCAGCTCGGCGAAGTGGCGTTCGTTGCGCTCGGCCTGGCGGACGTACAGCCAGGCGCCGATGAGGAAGGCGGGGTAGATCAGCCCGGCGAGCACCGCCCACGGCAGCGGCACGCCGAGCAGGTGCACCTCGCGCAGCTCGGGGATGAGCAGGAACAGCAGCGGCAGCCCGCCGACCACGCAGGCCAGCACGGTGCAGACGAACAACGCCAGCCGGAACTGGGTACGCAGCAGCGAGCGCATGTACACCTCGCCGAGCCGCGTCTGCTCGTCGATCTCCCTGGTGGCGGGGTAGCGGGGACGGCGGGCGGCCGCGGTGCGCGGGCTGGTCACCGCCACCCGGCGTGGCGCGCTCATTCCGGCCTGCCCTTCCTGGCCCGGCGCACCAGCAGGTCGCGCAGCTCGCGCGTGTGCCTGCGGCTCACCGGGATCTCCGTCTCGCCCACCCGTACGGTGCATTTGCCCGAGTCGATGTGCAGCTCCTCAATATGCTTGACGGCCACCAGATGGCTGCGGTGCACGCGCAGGAACCCGGCCGAGGCCCAGCGTTCCTCCAGCGTGGCCAGCGGGATGCGCACCAGGTGGCTGCCCGCCGCCGTGTGCAGCCGCGCGTAGTCGCCGTGCGCCTCCACGTAGATCACGTCGGCGCTGGACACGAACCGCGTCACCCCGCCCAGCTCCACCGGGATCGTGTCGGTCTCACCGCTCTCCACGGGCACGTCGGCCGAGACCGCGACCCGCCGGATGGCCTCGGCCAGCCGCTCCGGGCGTACCGGCTTGAGCAGGTAGTCCTCGGCCTTGATCTCGAAGGCGTCCACGGCGTGCTCCTCGTACGCCGTCACGAACACCACCCGGGGCGGGTTGGCGAACTGCGACAGCAGCCGCCCGAGCACCACCCCGTCGAGCCCGCGCATCCTGATGTCCAGGAACACCGCGTCGATCGGCCGGCCGTCGGCGATGGCCCGGTCGAGCAGCCGCAGCGCCGCGGCGCCGTCCCGCGCAGTGGCGACCTCCTCGATACGGGGATCGGCGCGCAGCAGGTACGTCAGGTCTTCGAGCGCGGGGAGCTCGTCGTCGACCGCGAGGACGCGGAGGTGTGCCATAGACAGTGATAAAACCGACAACAAAGATCGAGGTCAACGGGCAGAGACGCCTGGGTGATATTTCGGCAATCTGATATTGACCTTGGTGCCCGCGCCGGCGCCGGTTTCGACGACGAGCCCGTACTCGTCGCCGTACACCTGCCGCAGCCGCTCGTCCACGTTCGCCAGCCCAACGCCGCCCGCGGATGCGATGTCTCCGGCGAGGATGCGGCGCAGCCGCTCGGGGTCCATGCCGAGCCCGTCGTCCTCGACGCTGATGCGGCACTCGGCCCCGGCGTCCTCGGCGATAATCGTTATACGCCCGACACCGTTGCGGCTCTCCAGGCCGTGCCTGACGGCGTTCTCGACCAGCGGCTGCAGGCACAGGAACGGCACCGCGACCGGCAGCACCTCGGGCGCGATGCGGAGCGTGACCTGCAATTGGTCGCCGAACCTGGCCCGCTCCAGGATGAGGTAGCGGTCGATCGAGCGCAGCTCCTCGGCCAGCGTGGTGAACTCGCCGTGCCTGCGGAAGGAGTAGCGGGTGAAGTCGGCGAACTCCAGCAGCAGCTCCCTGGCCCGCTCCGGGTCGGTGCGGACGAAGGAGGCGATCGTGGTGAGCGAGTTGTAGATGAAGTGCGGCGAGATCTGCGCCCGCAGCGCCCGCACCTCGGCCTCCATGAGCAGGGTGCGCGAGCGGTCCAGCTCGGCCAGCTCCAGCTGCGAGTCCACCCATCCGGCCACCTCCTGGGCGGCCCTGACCAGCCCCGCCGAGGCGCTCTGCCCGTAGGCGGCCAGCGCGCCGACGACCCGGTCGTCGGTGGTGAGCGGCACCACCACGGCCTGCCTGATCGGGCATTCGAGCAGCTCGCACTCGATGGTCAGCACCTGGGTGCGGCCGTCTTTCAAGGTGGCGGCCGCGTGCTCGAAGGCCTGGCCGGCGTGGTGCTCGCCGGCGCCGTCGTAGACGAGCAGCCGCTCGCCGTCCGTGATCGCCAGGGCGGCGGAGCCGAGCAGCGCGCGCAGGTGCCGCGAGGCGCGCTCGGCGCCGTCGGCGGTGAGCCCGGCCCGCAGCGGCGGCCCGGCCAGCGAGGCGGTGTGCAGGGTCTCGAACGTGGCCCGCTCCGCCGGGCTGGTGCCCAGCTCGCGGCGGCCGCGCATGACGCGCCACAGCACGATCGCGGGCACGCTCACGAGCACCGCGACCACGGCGACCCCCACCAGGTACTCCACGCGGCCAGAGCCTAGTACGGGCGCAGAGTGCCCGGCTCAGAGCGCCGGCTCAGAGTGCCGGGCTCAGAGTGCCGCGGCGATTCTGGCGGCGTACGAGGCGGCCTCCTCGGCGGAGTCGTACGTGGTGCGCGGCCAGAAGAACCCCCGCAGCCCGTCCTTCTTGTTGCGCGGCACGATGTGCACGTGCAGGTGGGCCACGCTCTGGCTGATGCGGTTGTTCATGGCCACGAAGGTGCCGCCCGCCTCCAGCCCCTCCTCGACCGCGCGCGCCATGGCCTGCACCCGCTCGAAGAACGGCCCGACGTCGCCCAGGTCGGCCAGCGTCTCGACGTGGACTTTGGGCACGACCAGCAGATGCCCCTTGAAGACCGGCCGCACGTCCAGGAACGAGACCGCGACCTCGTCGGATCGCACGACATGGGCGGACCGCTCGCCGGTGATGATCTCGCAGAACAGGTCGGCGCTCACCGGCCGGCCTTGTCCGCGAAGGCCGTCCAGCTCGTCATGTTGGGCCCCGACCACTCCGCGGGCGCGTGCAGGAAACGCTCCCCCACGCGCTCGCGCAGCCGGTCGGGCACCTCGGCGACCTTGGCGCCCCGGCAGTGGTAGACCAGCGCGCCGCCGCGCTGCCCCATCGCCATCCACGGCAGCCACGGCGACACCCGGCACCAGGAGAACACGCACGGCACGTCCGCCACACCGGAGTCCAGGTCCCGCGCCGAGGCGAAGAACTGGAACAGCTCCAGCGCCCGGTAGGTGTCGCCGGCGGAGTTCTCCGGGTAGTCGGCGACCTTGAGCGGCGAGGGGTACGCCAGCCGGATGTCGACGTTGTAGACGACCTGGTCGCCCAGGCGCGTCTCAGGCACGGGGTAGGCGCCGAGCCGCTGGTTGACCGGGTCGTTGAAGACGTGCTGCACCTCGACCGTCCGGCCCGTGAACGGGTTGTCCCAGGCGTCGATCACCTCACGGCTGCGCGGGTCGAGATAGAGCGCGGCCTCCCTGGTCAGCAACTGCCAGCCGCCGTCGGCCTCGACCGCCCTGGCCACGTTGACGCCCTCGAACCCGAACAGGTGGTGCGGCCCGTCGTCGTCCTGCCACCCGTACACATCGCCGGTCCAGTAGGAGATCGTCTCCGCTCCGTCGGCGGAAGCGCGTACCCGGATGAAGTCCATGATCCGCAGACTAACGCGAAATCACTTGACGGTGACAGCGAAGATCGCCTCGCCGGACTGCCGTCTGCTCTCCTCGGTGAGCGGCGTCTTGCCCTGGCCGCAGCGCCAGCAGTTGAGCAGGCGGATCTCGGTCGTGCCAGGCCGCTTGGCGTTGAAGACGAAGTATGTGGTCCCGCCGGATCCAGGCGCGTCGCCCTCGCTCTCGCGCTCCTGGCTGATGAACGAGGCCACCTTCGAGTCCGGCATGGTCCGCAGCGACCAGCTGTCGCCCACGGACGGGTTGTCGGCCACGGCCAGCGAGAACCGCTGCCCCGGCCGCAGCTCGACCTGCACGGTCGTGCCCTTGGCGCCCCGCACCACCGTGCCGAGGTCGCTCACCGCCGACCCGCCGCCGCATCCTGCCACCTGCAGGGCGAGCAGGGCGGCGACGGCCATTCGTCGCATCATCCTGGCAGGCTATCGGCCTGCGGCGGGTCGCGTGGCTCCGCGTACGGTTCCCGCTCGGCCGGCTGACCTGCGGCGATGAGGCGCGCCCTGATCAGCTCGGCGTCCAGCTCCGCGCCGAACAGCAGCGCCATGTTCGACAGCCACAGCCAGACGAGGAATACCACCACCGCCGCGAGGGTCCCGTACGTCCGGTTGTAGGAGCCGAAGTTCGCCGCGTACAGCGCGAACCCGCCCGAGACCACCACCCACAGCACCACCGCGAGCACGCTCCCTGGCGTGATCCAGCGCACGCCGGGCTGGCGCACGTTGGGGGCCGCCCAGTACAGGAGCATGACCAGTCCGGCGGCGACCAGGACCAGCAACGGCCATTTGACGACGTTCCAGGCGAGCACCACCGCGCTCTCCAGGCCCAGCGCGTGGCCCACCACCCTGGCCAGGTCGCCGGTGAGGGTCACCGCGATCGTGCCGGCGGCCAGCAGCACGGTGGCCAGCACCGTGAGGCCGATCCTGAGCGGGGTCAGCTTCCAGAACGGCCGGCCCTCCTCGATGTCGTAGATCGCGTTTCCCGCCCTGATGAAGGCCGCGATGTAGCCGGAGGCCGACCAGAGGGCGAGCAGCAGCCCGGCGATCGCCACGAGGCCCGCCATGCCGCCGCCGCCCTGGGCCGCCGCCGCGCCCCGCACGATCACGTCGCGTACCTCGGCCGGCACCAGGACCACGATGCCGCCGATCAGCGCGGCCGCGTCATTCCTGCCGAGCAGCCCGAACACCGACACCAGCACGATCAGTGCCGGGAAGATGGACAGCACGGCATAGTACGTGAGCCCGGCGGCCAGGTCCTGGACCCGGTCGTCCTTGAACTCGACGACCGTCCGCCTCACCACGTTCCACCAGGCTCTGCGGGGCAGCTCGGCCGGCTGGTCCGGGACGTCGGGGCGGGACACGCCCTACTTGGCCGTGCGGCGCCGGATCACGCGGCGCACGACGAAGGCGACCACGGTGCCCGCGGCGGCGATGAGCAGCACGGGCCGCTTCTTGAGCACCGCCGTGACCTCCTGGACCTGCTCCTGCGCCGTCTCGCTGACCTTGCCGACCGTCTCTGACGTCTTGTCCTTCACCGTCCCCGCCGTGCCGGCCGCTCTGCTCTTGGCCGTCTCCGCCGCGCCGGCCGCCCTGCTCTTGGCCGTCTCAGCCGCGCTGCTCGCCCGGCCCTTCACATCGGCCTTGCCGGCCAGCGAGTTCACCGTCTCGCCGAGACCCTCTCGCGTTTCCTTGATGTTCTTGCGCACGTCTGCCTCTTCCTCGCCGTAGTCCCCCTGCGTCCCTCGCAAGGACTCCTCCTCGGTCCGCAGGCTCTCCGTGTCCTCGGACCGCTCATCTCGTATGGGGGCTTGGGGAATGAATGTCTCGTGTCCTTCACGGGCGGCTTCCGCCTCCCGCGCGTTCTCCGCCGCACCGGGGCGCGTCGGCGGCACGTTGATGGACTCGCCCTCCGTCGGCGTGCCCACGGTCGCCCTGCGCGCGCCGACGTTGCCGGCGTGCTGTTCGCTGTATCCGGGGTCGGTCTCGCTCATCGACGTGCCTTCTCCCTGACCATGTCGATATCGGCCTTGACGCTCGCGATGGCCTCCGTCGGAACCGGAGGGCCGGCCCGTTTCACCTGACTCTTACCGATCAGGCCCAGCAGGGCGGCGACGATGAACAAAGCGCCCGCCACGATGGCGGCGGCCGCCCAGCCGGGCATGACCAGAGCGAGGAGCAGCACAACAGCCGTCACGAGCGCGGCGCCGCCGAGGAACGCGATCGTCCCGGCCGCGCCGAACAGGCCCGCGCCGAGACCCGCGCGCTTGCCCTTCTCCGCGAGCTCCAGTCTGGCCAGGCGAAGCTCGTCCTTGACGAGCCTGGAGACCTGCTCGGAGAGGTCGTTGACCAACTTGTGGGTGTCGTTCACGACGTTCGCCTCCTCCGCTGAGGAAGGCGACTACCCAGACAAATGGCCTTCTATCGCGCCTTGCTACCGCTTAGCGGCCTTCAGCAGGAATCCCAGAACCGACAGCACCGGGTCTTTCTGCACCTCACACCAGTTTTCCGGCTGCTTCGGCTTGCTCCACGGGGACGGGAGCTCGCAGGAGGGAACCTGCGGCTTGGGCCGCTCGCACCACGATCCGGGAGGGTTCATACCATTTATTCTACTACTTCAGAAATGACTTATATAAGCTCACCCGCAACCCTCGATTCCTCCTTCGAGAAGATCCAGCAGTGGTAACGAACCTGATCTTCCGTGGGCGGAGGTAACCTGCCTTGGTGCTGGTACACGGGGTTTGGACGGCGGATGGGCTCGCCTTCTGGGCGGAGGCCGCCGACGGCGATCCCGCCTCCCACAACCCCGCCGCAGCCGCGCCATCGGCTGGTGGTCGATCTCGGCGGAGTGGGGTTTCGCGTCCGCACCCCTTTGCCGTGGCCGCGTCCGGCGTCGCCGCCATGCTGGGCCTCGACGATGCGCCGGTCGGGACACTGGAGCTGCTGCTTCCCGGCTCGGCCCGCGAGCCGCTGCCGTCGCCGGAGACCGGGCGACTGCTGGAGGCGGCCCGGCCCCGGCTGCGGCTGTGGCAGGTCCCGGCTGTCGTGCCGCCCGCCACGGAGGCGCTGCGGGTGCTGGCCGAGCACACCGGCGGCACCGCCACCGTGCGCCACTGGACCGCCGTCGCCGATTTCGCCCGCGACCTGGTGGGCCGCGGCCGCGTCATCCCGCAACTCGTCCGCGCCACCGCCGCCCTGCCCGACGCGCAGTCCATGTGGGCGATTCCCGGGGCTGACGCGCGGGCGGTGTGGCGGCCCGTGGTGACTGGGCTCGATGCCGGATATTTCCGGGAGCTGGCGCTGGCCATGCCGCCCGCGTGCCGTACCTCCCGCACCGAGCGCCCCTCCGCCGACGTCCTGCGTGAGGCGCTCGAGGCGTTCACGGACGCCCTCGTCCGCCAGGCCCTCACGGAGCCGCTCATCGCCCGCCCCAGGACCCTCCAGGACCGCTGGCTGGCCGCCCTGACCGGCGCGGACCCGTCCTGCCCCGACGTCCCGGAGCTGCGTCAGGAGCTGGAGAGCTGGCACGCGGGCGCGACCACGGCCGAGGGCGCGGCCCGGGTGTGCTTCCGCCTGCTGGAGCCGGCCGATACCGACGACTGGCGGGTGGAGCTGGCGCTGCAGGCCGCCGACGACCCCAGCCTCTACGTCCCGGCCGAAGAGGTGTGGCGCGGCCAGGGCCTGCCCGGCCTGCCCGCGAGCCCGGAGCGGGAGTTCCTGGCCGGGCTGGGCCGGGCCGTCCGGCTCTATCCCGAGCTCGACCGCGCCCTTCGCGTCCCGCGGCCGAGGGAGCTGAGGCTGGACACGGCGGGGGCGTTCGGGTTCCTGCGGCAGGCGGCGCCGTTGCTGCAGGCGGCCGGGTTCGGGGTGCAGCTGCCGCGCTGGGCGGGCCGCACCAGACTCGGGTTGAAGCTGACCACCAGGACCAAGACGCAGACGGCGGCCGTGAGCCAGGGGTTCGGGATGCGCGAGCTGGTCGACTTCCGCGTCGATCTGGCGGTGGGCGACGAGACGATCAGCGAGGCGGAGCTGGCCGAGCTGGCCCGGCTGAAGGTGCCGCTGGTCAGGGTGCGCGGCCAGTGGGTGGAGCTGGACGACAGGCAGCTCAAGGCGGCGCTCAGGGCCGTGGAGGGCAACCGCACGGGCGAGGCGGCGGCGGCCGACATCCTGCGACAGGTGATCCAGGGTGCCGACGACGAGCTGCCGCTGCTGGAGGTCGACGCCGACGGCGTGCTCGGCGACCTGCTGTCCGGCCAGGCCGAGCGGCGGCTCCAACCGATCAGGACGCCCGGGGGCCTGGACGCCACGCTCCGGCCCTACCAGGAGCGCGGCCTGGCGTGGCTGAGCTTCCTGTCGGAGCTGGGCCTCGGCGGGGTGCTGGCCGACGACATGGGGCTGGGCAAGACGGTCACCACGCTGGCGCTGCTCGTCCACGAGCGGGCCACCACGCCGACGCTGCTGGTGTGCCCGATGTCGCTGGTGGGCAACTGGCAGCGGGAGACCGCCAGATTCGCCCCGGGGCTGCGCGTCTACGTGCACCACGGCAGCGGCCGCGACCCCGCCGAGTTCGCCGGCGCCGACCTCGTCATCACTACCTACGGCACCGCGCAGCGTGACCTGGAGACGCTCAAGCGGCACGAATGGCGCCGGATCGTCTGCGACGAGGCCCAGGCGATCAAGAACAGCGCGACGTTGCAGGCCCAGGCCGTACGGTCGATTCCGACGGGCACCAGGCTGGCCCTGACCGGCACCCCGGTCGAGAATCACCTGGCCGAGCTCTGGTCGATCATGGAGTTCGCCAATCCGGGGCTGCTGGGGCCGCGCTCGCGATTCAGGACCCGGTTCCAGGAGCCCATCGAGGCCCGCCAGGACGAGCAGGCCGCCCGGGCGCTCAGGCGGGCGACGGGCCCGTTCATCCTGCGCCGCCTCAAGACCGACAAGTCCATCATCTCCGACCTGCCGGAGAAGCTGGAGGTCAAGGAGTGGTGCCCCCTCACCCCGGAGCAGGCCTCGCTCTACCAGGCGGTCGTGGACGACATGCTGGCCAAGATCGACGACAGCGAGGGCATCGAGCGGCGCGGCCTGGTGCTGTCGGCCATGGCCAAGCTCAAGCAGGTCTGCAACCACCCGGCCCACCTGCTCAAGGACGGCTCCCGCCTGGCGGGCAGGTCGGGCAAGCTGACCCGTCTGGAGCAGCTGTCGGAGGAGATCCTGGCGGAGGGCGAGAAGGCGCTGCTGTTCACCCAGTACGCGGAGTTCGGCACGCTGCTGCAGCCTTACCTGGCGCAGCGGCTGGACCGGCCGGTCCTGTGGCTGCACGGCGGGCTGCCGAAGAAGACCCGCGACCGCCTGGTCGAGCGGTTCCAGAACGACACGGAGCCGATGCTGTTCGTGCTGTCGCTCAAGGCGGCCGGCGTCGGGCTCAACCTGACGGCCGCGAGCCACGTGATCCACGTGGACCGCTGGTGGAACCCGGCCGTCGAGGACCAGGCCACCGACCGCGCCTTCCGCATCGGGCAGCGCAAGAACGTGCAGGTACGCAAGCTCATCTGCGCGGGCACGCTGGAAGAACGCGTGGACGAGATGATCGAGCGCAAGAAGGCCCTGGCCGAGCGGGTGGTCGGCAGCGGCGAGGAGTGGCTGACGGACCTGTCCACCGACGAGCTGCGCGAGGTCTTCCGCCTCACGGCCGAAGGGGTGAGCTGACGATGTCCGGCTGGTACGACGGGCCGATCAAGGTCGAGGGCGGCATCAGGGCCCGCACCCGGCGCGGCTCCATCGGCTCGACCTGGTGGTCGCGGCGGTTCATCGACATCCTGGAGCGCATCTGCGACAAGGGCCGCCTCACGCGCGGCCGGGCCTACGCCCGCCAGGGCCAGGTCCTGTCGATCGACCTGTCCCCTGGCGAGGTCAAGGCCGCCGTGCAGGGCTCGCGGCGCACCCCGTACAACGTCGAGGTCAAGATCGAGGCGTACGGCGAGCGCCGGTGGGCCGCGCTGGAGGAGGCCATCGCGGCGCAGGCCGTCTACCGGGCCAAGTTGCTGGCCGGCGAGATGCCGACGGAGATCGAGGAGCTGTTCGCCGCGCTCGGGGTGGATCTGTTCCCGCGCGATCTGGACATGGACTGCTCGTGCCCCGACTGGGGCTTCCCGTGCAAGCACCTGTCGGCGGTGCTCTACCTGCTGGCCGAGTCGTTCGACGACGACCCGTTCCTGGTGCTGGCCTGGCGCGGGCGCACCCGGGAGCAGCTGCTGGGATCGCTGGCGGAGGTGCCGGAGGATCGGCTGCGGGTGCTGGACGTGCCGTTCGCCGACCGGCTGGCCGACTTCTACGCCCCGGCCGCGACGGCACACCGTCCGGAACGCCGCCCGGCGACCGCCGCCCCGGACTTGCTGCTACGCGTCTTCCCGCCGCCCGGTGACCTGGCGCGCACGCTCGCCCCGGCGTACCGGAGGCTGGCGGACTCCTGACGCGCTCACTGGCGGCGGCATGGGGTCCTGTCGGCGACGGATCGCCGCGGTGGGCGCGGCCGTGGTTACGGGCTCGGGCGCCGGCGGGTCAGCGGTCCTCGAAGGAGGCCGGGACCATGACGCGTACCCCGTTCGGGACCACGCGGAGCCGGATCGGGGTGCGCAGCCGCACCTCGCCGTCCACGTCGGCGGCCATCGGCGGGTCGGTCTCCAGCAGCATCTCCCGCCCCATCACGAACGGCCCCCCGGCGAGGCTGCGCCAGCGGCCGGTGGTCGCCCTGATCAGGGTCTCGCCGAGCAGCCGCAGCTTCTTGCCGGAGCCGAGCTGGTAGGCCACCAGCATGCCGTTGTCGATGCTGATGTCCTTGGCCACCTGCCAGCCGCCGTGGAAGCGGCCGTTGGCGATGTTGAGCTGGTGGGTGAGCAGCTCGTGGCGCTGCCCCTCGACCGTGATGTAGGCCCGGAACGGCTTGTGGTTCGGCAGGATCGTCAGCGCGGTCAGCGGGTAGGCGGGGCGGCCGATGATGCGCTTGAGCCAGGGCTTGACCTTGCCTGCCACCTCGACGGAGACGCCGAAGCTGGCCAGGTTCGCGAATTCGCGGTCGTCGGCCATGCCGAGGTCGATGTCGGCCACCTTGCCGGTGGCGAACACCTTGATCGCGCCGGCCAGGTCGAGCGGGAGGCCCAGGCTGCGGGCGAAGTTGTTGGTGGTGCCGAGCGGCAGCACGCCGAGCGCCACGTCGCGGTGTGCCACGTGGCGCACGGCGGAGGAGAGAGTGCCGTCGCCCCCGCCCACGATGAGCAGGTCGGGATTGGTCTCCAGGGCCGTGTCGAGCAGGTCGCGCAGCCGTTTGGGGTTGTAGACCGACAGCTCGGCCAGCGGCTCGAACCCGAGGTTGTGGATCTGCTCGATCACCTCGAAGTAGTGGCGGCGGCCCCGGCGCGAGCGAGTGTTCACCACCACAGCCACCCGGCGATCCCTCAGGATCGCCTCAGTGTGCTCGGTCTTGGTGCGCAGTTCGCTCATGGTCATCAATCGTAGGCGCATCAGCCGCTACCTTCGGCCGACATCGGCCGCGGGCGGCGGAGGGGCCGCCGGGAACCCCGGCGGCCCCTTGCTTCACTTCTTCGGCGGGACCACCTGGACGATGGCGCCCAGGTTGCCCGGCAGCGGGCTGACCAGCTTGAACTGCACGCCCAGCGCCTTGCCCTCGTCACCGGGGTTGCCGGTGCCGAGCACCGAGCCGGCGGCCACCTGGCCGTACAGCTCCGTGGCGGGGGTGCCGTCCGCGTGCACCACGCGAGTGGTGTACGTCTGGTCGCCCTTCGACGGCACGACCACCGAGGCGTCGAAGTCGCGGTAGGCGAGGGCGCCGTTGAGCACTTCGAGGCCCGGGTACCAGGTCTTGGCGTCGGTGAAGGCCGAGACGCCCTTCTGCGCGGGGAAGTCCGTGCAGTACTCGCTGAACGGCTCGTCCGGCGCCTCCAGGCACTCCTTGAACGGGTACGTCTTGCCGAACCCGAACGCGGCGTTGGACGTCTGGACGCGCCCCTGGAGGTTCTTGTTGGCCGTCGGGTCCTTCTCGGCCGCGGTCCCGGTGCGGCGCAGCGGATCGTAGTGCGAGTCCACGATCAGCAGGCTGCCCTTGGGCCCGAGGCTCGGCGGGAGCCGCAGGGTGCTGCCGAGGTTGTTGTTGATGTACGTCGAGTCGCGGTACCACACCAGCAGGCCCGGCGCGTTGTACTTGATCTTCTGCACCTTCCACGCCCCGTCGCGGGAGTAGTCGGTGTCGTAGGCGTACTGCAGGCCCTTGTCGAAGCCGTCGAAGTTGCGCCACTCGGCCAGGTAGAAGCGGGAGATCTCGCGCTCGCCGTTGTTGCGGGTCCAGCCCTGGCCGCTGGTGTTGGTGAACGTGCCGCCGACGGCCTTCCACCCGTTGTCGCCGCCCTCGACGTCGTCGCTCCACACGGCGGTGCCGCCGTTGGTGAGCTGGAAGTCGTCGGCGTGCCAGCCGCGCTCCTGGAAGGCGGCGTCGGTGTTGAACGTCAGCCGCAGCTTGATCGTCTGCCCGGCGAACGGCGTGAGGTTCACGTAGTCGTGCCGCCAGCCGCCGCTGTCACCCGTGAGGCCGTACTTCTTGTTGCCGAAGGCCTTGAGGTTCTTGTTCGGGTCCGGGTAGTCGTCGGGCGTGCTGACCTCGTTGCCGGCCTCGTCGAAGACCTTCTGCTGGGTCCACGTCTCGCCGCCGTCGGTGGAGACCTCGACGAAGCCGAAGTCCCAGTCCTGCTCGATCACGTAGTTGTTCCACATCCACAACCTGAGATCGGTGCCCGCGGGGACGGGCAGGTCGCGGGTCAGCGTGAGGTTGGCCCAATCCTGGTCCAGGCCGCTCCACCAGGCGTTCGCGCCGCTGTGGACGTCGATCATCTTCAGCGGTGTGGAGGCCAGGTTGACGCGGACGCCGTCGGCGGTGAGCTTGGGCGTGCGCGAGGACTGGCCGACCGTGACGAGCTTGGCGGCGTCGCCCGGGTTGAACACCTTCGGGTTCGCCCAGCCGAGCACCCACTTGTCCCACAGGCCCATGTGGGACGGCATGGACTGGAAGATCGGCCCGGAGTGGGAGCCGCTGGACATCAGGTCCCAGAAGTCGACGGCCGAGCTGGCCTGGCCCGAGGTGTCGTACAGGTCGGGCAGGCCCAGGTCGTGGCCGTACTCGTGGGCGAAGACGCCGACGCCGGAGTCCTCGGGCTGCACGATGTAGTTGGAGATCTTCTTGTCGGTGCCGGGGACCTTGTAGCCGCCGGCGACCGCGCTGGAGTGCGCCCAGATGGCGTAGGTGCCCTCGGCGCCGCCGCCGGAGGACTTGTCCTTGCCGGAGTGCACCAGCACCAGGTGGTCGATGACGCCGTCGGGCTCCTGGAAGTTGCCGTCACCGTCGGCGTCGGAGATGTCCTCGAGGTCGTAGTCGGCCCACGGGAAGTCCGGCTGGGTCTGCGCCAGGGTGTCCACCGAGTCGATGGCGAGCTGCTGGGCGCCGAGCGGGTTGTCGGGGTGGCCGGACATGTCCTGGGGCGCGCCGCCGCAGGCCGCGGCGCCGTACCAGGCCTCGGAGTGCGGGACCTTGATCCAGCCGACCGCCGAGCCGGTGACCGAGTAGGCGCCCTTCGACATCTCCTCGTACATCTTCTTCATCGTGAAGCCGGAGATGTCGATGCCGGACTTGCCGTCGCGCGGGTCCTTCAGGTCGGGGCGGACGCGCTCGGTGATGCCCTTGTCGGTGTAGAGCATCTTGTTGAAGTGCTCGGGGCTGAAGTCCTTGACCCAGAAGGAGTTGTTGTCCTTGTGCGGCAGCGTGGCCGGGTCGGGGATGTTGTTGTGCAGAGGACCGTTCTTGACCGTGCCCGGGGGCTCGACCAGGCAGTCGTCGGTCCCGCTGTTGACGGTGCGCAGCCGGTTGAATCCGGAGAAGTCGTCGTTGGCCTGCTCGTTGAACTCGACGAGCAGGGTCAGGAGCTTGGCCGTGCGGGTCTGCTTGGAGTTCTTGAAAATCCATTCAGCGGGGTTGCGGCCGGTCCTGATGGCCTCGTTCTCGCGGGCGGCGAGAATGCGGCCGGCGGCCGGGTTTCCGCTGGTGAACTTCCTGTCGAACTTCTGCGCCGGGGTGAGCGAGCGCGCGTTCTGGCCGGTGAGGCCCGGCTGTTGTGGATCGTTCTCGACCTGGGGCGGAGCGTAATTGATGTAGAAGTCCGATGCCGACGGCTGATAGCCGGCAACGGACTCCGCCTGAGCGGTGGGCGCGGACAGGGCGGCGCCGAGGAGAGCCACCGCCGGGAAGGCCGCTAATAAGCGCTTCGTTTTGGGCACCAGGAACCCTCTCTGCCCGGGATCTGCCGGGCGCATGGCCATAGGGGTGTGCAATGCCGGACGCTAAGGCCTTAATAATCCGGTCGTAAAGCACGTTGTTGAAACGTGATCAAACTACGACATTTAGAACATCAGGCGCGCGGCCACCACGCCGCCCGCGATGGCGCCGCCGTAGCAGATCACCGCTATCAACAGGTCGAACCTGGCGATGCCGAGCAGCTCCTCGCTGGTGAACCTGATCCGGTGCGCGGCGTGGAAGAGGCACAGCACGACGACCACGAGCAGGGCGAGCCGGACGAGCACATGGTCCACGAGCGCGCGCAGGTGCTCGGCACTGGGCCAGTCGAGCACGCCGAGCGGCATGAGCACGCCGAACAGCAGCACGAGCACCGGCAGCAGGAGCGCGGCCACCACTCCCCCGCTGCTGAACAGCAGCCACAGGTACGGCTCCGGCGTGCGCTTCATGGCGACCTCAGGACGAAGTAGGCGATCACGGCGGAGATCAGCGCCCAGAGCGTGTGGTTGCCGCCCTGGATCATCCAGGCGGGCACCCGCCAGCCGTCCAGGCGGACGACGGTGGCCTTGGGCGCGAGGTTCAGGAAGGTGATGGCGTGAAAGCAGGTCGCGGCGAGGGCGACCACGTTGATCGCGATCATCCACGGCTGGGCGGCCAGCACGGCGAACTCCCGCAGGCCGCCGCCGAACACCGCGCTGGCGAGCATGAGGATGAAGACGATCGACCAGGCCACGAAGACGCTGGTCAGCTCGCGCAGCACGAAGACGGTGTAGTTGCGGCTGCGGGCGAACCACAGGTGGTCGCGCCGGGGCCGGTAGCCCACCCTGGCGGCCGGGATGCTCTCGTCGCTCATCGCTTGCTCCACGGCAGGACCGAGCGCAGGGCGGCGGTCAGCTTGTAGCGCTGAATGGCCTCGGCCGGGTCCACGTGCTTGGGGCAGACCCGGGTGCACTCGCCGACGAAGGTGCACCCCCACACGGCTTCGTCCAGGTTGAGCACGTCGAACCTGTCGCCCATGTCACGCGAGTCCAGGTTGTAACGCTGGGCCAGGGCGATGGCGGCCGGGCCGAGGAAGTCGGGGTCGAGCACGTAGACCGGGCAGGCCGAGTAGCAGAGCATGCAGTTGATGCACATGCTGTACTGCTTGTACGCCTCCAGCTGCTCGGGCGTCTGGGCGTACTCGGTGGTCAGCGGCAGGTCCTCGCCCTCCCTGATCAGCCAGGGCCGCACCGACGACAGCTTGGCCAGGAAGTCGTCGATGTCCACGACCAGGTCCCTGATGACGGGGAAGCCCTTCAACGGCTCGATCTCGACCGGGCCCTCGCCGTACTCGCTGAGGAAGGTGCCGCAGGTCAGGCGGGGCTCGCCGTTGACGGTCATGCCGCACGAGCCGCACACGCCCATCCGGCACGACCAGCGGTAGGACAGGCTGCCGTCGAGCTGGTCCTTGATGTAGTTGAGCCCGTCGAGCACCGCCCAGTCGGCCATGAGCGGCACGTCGTACCCCTGGAAGGCCGGCTCGGCGTCCTCGCCGGGCCGGTAGCGCGCGACCTTCATCCTGATCGTGCGCGTGCCCGCCTCCTGCCGTACCGCTTCGGTCGTATCAGTCACGGCCGTAGACCCTTTCTCCCGGAGGCCAGCGGGTGATCGTCACGGGCAGCAGCCCGACCGACGGCGTGCCGTCGGGCGCGCGGTGCACCAGCGAGTGGGCCAGGTAGGTCTCGTCGTTCCTGGCGGTGAAGTCGGTGCGCTGGTGCGCGCCGCGCGACTCCTGCCTGTTCAGCGCGCAGGCCACGATCGTCTGCGCGATCTCCAGCATGGCGTGCAGCTCCTGCAGGGTGATCAGCTCGGTGTTGAACGCGGCACTCGTGTCGTCCACACGTGCCTCCTCGGCGCGCTCGCGCAGGTCGGCGAGCGTGTCGACGGCCTTGGTGAGCACGTCGCCGGCGCGGTAGATGCCGGCCGCCCCTTCAAGCGTGTGCTGCATCAGCTCGCGCAGGTCGGCGATTCGCTCGCCGGTCCTGCTGCCCTCGCGCAGGCGTTCCAACCGCCGCCGCTCGTCATCGCCCTGGCTGCGTACGGCCGCCGCCTCGGCGTCCCGGTGGGAGCGGGCGAACTCGGCGGCGGCGATGCCCGCCCGGCGGCCGAAGACGAGGCACTCCGGCAGCGAGTTCGAGCCGAGCCGGTTGGCGCCGTTGATGCTCACGCAGGCGGTCTCCCCGGCCGCGTACAGCCCGGCGACGGGGGTGGCGCCGTCGATGTCGGTGTGGACGCCGCCCATCATGTAGTGCACGACCGGGCGTACCGGGATGAGGTCGGTGGCCGGGTCGAGGTTCTGGTAGCTCCTGCACAGCTCGCGCACGAACGGGATGCGGGTGTCGATCTTGTCCTCGCCTAGGTGGCGCAGGTCCAGGTAGACCACGGGGCCGTACGGGGTGTCGACGGTGCGGCCCATCTCCTGCTCGTGCACGAACGCCTGGGAGAGCCGGTCGCGCGGACCCAGCTCCATGCTGCGCAGCTTGGGCGTGGGCGTGGGCTTGCCGAGGTCGTAGTCCTGCAGGTAGCGGTAGCCGTCCTTGTTGAGCAGCCAGCCGCCCTCCGCCCTGGCCGCCTCGGTGATGAGGATGCCGGTGAAGGGCAGGCCCGTCGGGTGGTACTGGACGAACTCCATGTCCTTCAGCGGCGCCCCCGCGCGGTAGGCCAGGGCCATGCCGTCGCCGGTCTTGATGGCGGCGTTCGTGGTGAAGGGGAAGACGCGGCCGCATCCGCCGGTGGCCAGGATGACGGTCCTGGCCGGGATGGTCTCGATGCGGCCCGTCCTGATCTCGACGGCCACGACGCCGTGGACGCGGCCGTCGTCGACGACGAGCTTGGTGACGAACCACTCGTCGTACCTGATGACGTCCTGATATTTCAGGGATGTCTGGAAGAGGGTGTGCAGCAGGTGGAAGCCGGTCTTGTCGGCGGCGTACCAGGTGCGCATCTTCTTCATCCCGCCGAACGGGCGGACCGCGACGCGGCCGTCGCTCTCGCGGCTCCACGGGCAGCCCCAGTGTTCGAGCTGGATCAGCTCGCGCGGCGCCTCGGCCACGAACGCCTCGACCGCGTCCTGGTCGCAGAGCCAGTCACCGCCGGAGATCGTGTCGTAGCAGTGCTCGTCGAGAGTGTCGCCGATGCCGATCACCCCGGCGGCGCCGCCCTCGGCGGAGACCGTGTGACTGCGCATCGGGTAGACCTTCGACACGACCGCCACCTTCAGCGACGGGTCCAGCTCGGCGACCGCGATGGCCGCCCGCAGGCCCGCTCCGCCTCCTCCGACGATGAGCACGTCGATCATGTTCGTTCAGCTCCCGTGGTCGGGTTGGATCGGGTCCTTCACCCGCTTGCCGTCGTGGCGGATGGCGGACAGATGGATGCTTCCGTCGTGGTACTCGTGCCTGATCCGGCGACAGCCGCAGTCGAAGAACTGGTCACGGATCACCAGGCCGTAGCCGTCGTCGTCGACGAGGCGCTCACCACCGGACCTCTCGCCGCAGGGGGCCGTCTCGGGGTCGAAGGGGATCTTCGTGCCTGTCATCGCCGATCTCCTTAGATGGGCGAAACGTCACCTCCACACAAGCACCGCGCCCCGGTTCGGGGAAGGGTCAGCCGGGGGTCTCCTCGCGCGGCGGGATTTCGGGGGCCTCGCCCTGCTCCACCACGGAGGGCTGTTCCGCCTCCTCCTGGGGATAGTGCAGGTCGAAAGCGGGCCGTTCGGAGCGGATCTGCGGGATGCTGACGAAGTTGTGCCGCGGCGGCGGACAGCTCGTGGCCCACTCCAGCGAGTTGCAGTAGCCCCACGGGTCGTCCAGCGTGACCTTGGGCGCGCGCTTGGTCGTCTTGATCACGTTGTAGAGGAACGGCAGCGTGGAGGCGCCGAGCAGGAACGCGCCGACGGACGAGACCTGGTTGAGCAGCGTGAAGCCGTCGCCGGCGCCGTAGTCGGCGTATCTCCTGGGCATGCCGAGCTGCCCCAGCCAGTGCTGCACCAGGAACGTGGTGTGGAAGCCGACGAACAGCGTCCAGAAGTGGATCTTGCCGAGGCGGTCGTCGAGCATCCTGCCGGTCATCTTCGGCCACCAGAAGTAGAACCCGGCGAACATCGCGAACACCACCGTGCCGAACACCACGTAGTGGAAGTGGGCGACGACGAAGTAGGTGTCGCTGATGTGGAAGTCCAGCGGCGGCGAGGCGAGGATGACCCCGGTGAGCCCGCCGATCAGGAACGTCACCAGGAAGCCCACGGCGAACAGCATCGGCGACTCGAAACTCAGATGCCCCCGCCACATCGTGCCGATCCAGTTGAAGAACTTCACCCCGGTCGGCACCGCGATGAGGAACGTCATGAACGAGAAGAACGGCAGCAGCACCTGGCCGGTGGCGAACATGTGGTGCGCCCACACGGTCATCGACAGCCCGGCGATGGCGATCGTGGCGCCGACCAGCCCCATGTAGCCGAAGATCGGCTTGCGGCTGAAGACCGGGATCACCTCGGTGATGATCCCGAAGAACGGCAGCGCGATGATGTAGACCTCGGGGTGGCCGAAGAACCAGAACAGGTGCTGCCAGATCAGCGGCCCGCCGTTCTCGCTCGCGAAGACCTGCGTGCCCAGTTTGCGGTCCGATTCGAGCACCAGCAGCGCCGCGGCCAGCACCGGGAACGCCATCAGCACCATTGCGCTGGTCAGCAGCACGTTCCAGGTGAACAGCGGCATCCGGAACATGGTCATGCCGGGCGCCCGCATCCCGACGATCGTGGTGATGAAGTTGACCGCGCCGAGGATCGTGCCGAGCCCGGACATGGCCAGGCCCATGATCCACAGATCGCCCCCGATCTGCGGCGAGTAGATCGACGACGACAGCGGCGTGTACGCGAACCACCCGAAGTCCGCCGCCCCGCCCGGCGCGAAGAACCCGGCCAGCACCATCAGCCCGCCGAACAGGAACAGCCAGTACGCCACCGCGTTCAGCCGCGGGAAGGCGACGTCGGGCGCGCCGATCTGCAGCGGCATGACCACGTTGGCGAACCCGGCGAACAGCGGCGTGGCGAACAACAGCAGCATGATCGTGCCGTGCATGGTGAACAGCTGGTTGTACATCTGCTGGCTGACGAGGTCCATGCCGGGCTGCGCGAGCTCGGCGCGAATGATCATGGCCATGACGCCGGCCGCGAGGAAGAACCCGAACGACGTGATCAGATAGAGATACCCGATGACCTTGTGGTCGGTCGTCGACAGCCAGGAGACGGCGACGGTCCCGGTGCGGCGGCGCCTGACCTGTTCCATCGAGGTCTCTCGAACGGTCGTCACGGCTGCTCCCTCCTGTGCGGAGTGGTAGGTGCAGAGACCGCTACTGCGCTGGACCGCCTAGGCAGCCCAACGTGGCTTGCCCCGATGTACCCATTCCACGCCAACGATCGCCGCACGGGAAGCCGTTCTTTAACATTCGCCGCCCATGTCTTTGACCGGCCCCGGCCGAGCCCCGGACGCCGTCCCACATTGCGGATATTTACCGGCTCACCTGGTGGCGTCTTCTATCCTTCGTAACCGAACCGACTCGGAGGAGAGATCTCGTGACCGCTCAGCGTGACTACGCCGCCCTCGTCCAGCGAGGGCTCTCGCTCGACCTCACCAGAGGCAAGCCGTCGCCGCGCCAGCTCGATCTCTCCGACGACATGCTCAAGCTGCCGTCGACCTACAGGGCGGCGGACGGGACCGACGGCCGCAACTACGGCAACCTTCAGGGCCTGCCCGAGCTGCGCGAGCTGTTCGGGCCGCTGCTGCAGGTGCCCGCCGAGCAGCTCGTCGTGGGCGGCAACGCCAGCCTGGCCCTCATGCACGACACGGTGGTGCACGCGCTGCTCACCCCGGTGCCGGGCGCGGCGCGCCGCTGGGTGGAGGAACCGGAGATCACGTTCCTGTGCCCGGTGCCCGGTTATGACCGGCATTTCACGATCTGCGAGCGGCTCGGGATCAAGATGGTCCCCGTGCCCATGAACGCCGACGGCCCCGACATGGACGTCGTCGAGCGCCTGGTCGCCGCCGACGCGAGCGTCAAGGGCATGTGGTGCGTGCCGAAGTACAGCAACCCGTCCGGCGTCGTCTACAGCGACGAGACGGTACGCCGGCTGGCCGCCATGCCCACCGCCGCCCCCGATTTCCGGATTTTCTGGGACAACGCGTACGCGGTGCACCACCTCACCGACACCCCGGCCGAGCTGGCCGACCTGCTGGCGCTGGCCGCCGCCCACGGCAACGCCGACCGCGTGTTCGTCTACGCCTCCACCTCGAAGGTGACGCTGGCCGGTGGCGGCGTGTCGTTCTTCGGCGGCTCGCCGGCGAACGTCGAGTGGTTCCTGTACAACACCGGCAAGCAGTCCATCGGCCCGGACAAGATCAACCAGCTGCGTCATGTGGAGTTCCTGCGCGACGCCGCCGGCGTGGCCGCGCACATGCGGCGGCACGCCGAGCTGATCGGGCCGAAGTTCGAGCTGGTCGACAAGGTGCTGAGCGAGCGCCTCGGCGACCTCGCGACCTGGACGAGCCCCAAGGGCGGCTACTTCATCAGCCTGGAGGTGCCGCACGCGGCCGAGGTGGTGGCCAGGGCCAAGGCCGCGGGCATCGCGCTGACGCCCGCGGGCGCCACGCACCCCTACGGCCAGGACCCGGCGGACCGCACGATCAGGATCGCGCCGACCTACCCGGAGCCGGACGAGCTGGCGCAGGCCATCGACGGCCTGGCCGTCTGCGTCCGCCTGGTCGCGGAGGAGCGCGGCTGAGGCTACCGGCCGGACCTGAAGCCGAAGATGTACTCGCGCGTCTCGCTCGGATGGAACGAGACGCCGACCCCCGGCTCGAAGGCGACGTTGTCGCGGGCGCAGTAGTAGAGGCTCTTCCAGACGGCCAGGGCCTGCTCCCTGGCCGGGGCCTCGACGTGGTCGCGCTTTCGGGCGCCGTACGAGCCGAGCACGTTCAGCAGCCCGAACCCCCAGAACAGGCCGGTCAGGCAGAACGGCGCGAGCAGCACCTCGCCCCACTGGGCGTCCTGCCCCATCGCGATCACCAGCGACACCACCAGGTGGATCAGCGCGGCCGCGCAGAGCAGGATGTAGCCCTGGTTCCTCGCCCACGGCGTGTAGTGGCGGCTGGGGAACGACAGCCACACCGCCAGCTGCGTCCGGCTCATGACGTGTTTGGACGCGCCCAGGGCCGGCCCGGTGGGCAGATCGGCGATCTCGCGTGCGCCGGGCAACCTGACACGCCCGATCTTGTACGTGGTCCCCGCCGCGACCGCTCCGGGGACCGCGACAACCTGGTCAGTCTCCGAACACACCGGGCACCTGACTTTCACCTGGGCAGTTTGTCCGTTAGGGCCGCGCTGCGCAAACCATAGGCTGCTGGGTGTGAGACCGATTGATGCCTTGGTGAACTCCCTGTCCGATGCTCGCGTCCTGACCGACCCCGACGTCATCGACTCCTACGCGCGCGACCGCACGTTCCTGGAGCCCGGCAAGCCGCTCGGCGTCGTGCTCGCCGCCTCCCGCGACGACGTGGTCACCACCATGAAGTGGGCGAGCGAGCACCGGGTCCCGGTCGTGCCGCGCGGCGCGGGCACCGGGTTGGCGGGCGCGTCCGTCGCCGGCGACGGCGCGATCATCCTGTCGCTGGCCAGGATGACCGCGATCAGAGAGCTCTCCCCCGCCGACGAGATCGCCGTCGTCGAGCCCGGCGTGATCACCGCCGACCTGGACCGGGCCGCACGGGAGCACGGCCTCATGTACGCGCCGGACCCGTCGTCGTACGAGATCTCCACGATCGGCGGCAACCTGGCGACCAACGCCGGCGGGCTGCGGTGCGTGAAGTACGGCGTGACCAGGGACTCGGCCCTCGGCCTCGAAGTCGTGCTGGCCGACGGCCGGATCCTCGACACCGGCCGGCGCACCATGAAGGGCGTCACGGGCTACGACCTGACCGGCCTGTTCGTCGGCTCGGAGGGCACGCTGGGCGTCATCACCGCGGCCACGGTACGCCTGCGCCGCGCGCCGGCCGGGCCGCCCGCGACGTTCGCGGCCGAGTTCGGCTCGCTCAGGGACGCGGGGGCGGCCGTGTCGGCGATCATGGCGGCCGGCTGCCAGCCGTCGCTCATGGAGCTGCTCGACCGGGCCACGCTGAAGGCCATCAACGATATGCGCAACTTCGGGCTGGAGGCCGGCACGAAGGCCATGCTGATCGGCCAATCCGACGCGGCGGACGGGCAGGCGATGGCCGAGCGGATGGAGCGCATCTGCATGGACAACGGCGCCTCGTTCGTGGCCGTGTCCTCCAGCCCGCAGGAGACCGAGGAGCTGATCGGGCTGCGCAGGATGGCCTACGACGCCAAGGAGCGGCTCGGGGCGTGCCTGGTGGAGGATGTGTGCGTGCCGCGTTCCGCGCTGCCCGACATGATCACCTCGATCGAGGAGTCCGCGGCCCGGCACGGGGTGCAGATCTGCACCGTCGCGCACGCCGGGGACGGCAACGTGCATCCCGTCTTCATCTTCGACCGGGGCATGGCGGAGCCGCCGGCCGAGGTGTGGGCGGCGGCGGACGAGGTGTTCACCCGCGCGCTGGAGCTCGGTGGCACGCTCACCGGGGAGCACGGTGTGGGCCTGCTCAAGCAGCGCTGGCTGGCCATGGAAGCCGGCCCGGTGGCCGCGGAGGTCCAGCGGGGCATCAAGGCGGTGTTCGACCCGCTGGGCATCCTCAACCCGGGCAAGGCGATCTGAGCGGGCTTGACCAACCCGTGACCTTGGGCGTCAACGCGCACACCACCAGGGACGAAACACTGACTTCCTGGGTCAAAACACGAAACTTCTGTTAGGTCCAGCAGACGCCTCAAGCATCACGCTGGTAGCGTCTTGCCTCATCTATTGGGTTGTGATGGGGGTCCGACGTGAATCAGTTCCAGCCGTTGGCGGCGGACGACCCGCGGCGGCTGGGGGCGTACGACATCGTCGCCCGGCTCGGCGAGGGTGGCCAGGGCGTTGTCTATCTGGGCAAGAACGACTCCGGCGAACAGGCCGCGGTCAAGCTGCTGCATCACGCCCTGGTGGCCGATGCCGACGCCAGGACCCGTTTCCTGCGCGAGGTGGCGGTGGCGCAGCGGGTGGCCAGGTTCTGCACCGCTCCCGTGCTCCACGCCGACCTGGACGGGAGCCGGCCGTACATCGTGAGCGAGTACGTCCCCGGCCCCTCTCTGCGTGAGCTGGTCATCAACGAGGGGCCGCGCCGAGGGGCGGCGCTGGAACGGCTCGCGATCAGTACGGCCACCGCGCTCGCGGCCATCCACCGCGCCGGGATCCTGCACCGCGACTTCAAGCCCGCCAATGTGCTCATGGGACCCGAGGGTCCCGTCGTGATCGACTTCGGCATCGCCCGCGCGCTGGACTCCCCCGGCGCGACCGCCACGGGGATGGCCATGGGAACGCCCTCGTACCTGGCGCCCGAGCAGCTCAGCGGGGCCCCGGTGGCGGAGGCGGCCGACGTGTTCGCCTGGGGCGTCACGATGGTGTTCGCGTCGACGGGCAAGCCCGCTTTCGGCGCGGACTCCATTCCCGTGGTGATGAACCGGATCCTGAACGAGGAACCGCAGCTGGGCGGCATGGACGGCGTGCTGGCCGAACTGGTGGCCGCCTGCCTGTCCAAGGACCCGGCGCTGCGGCCGAGCGCCGACGAGCTCATCACCCGCCTGACCGGCCAGCCGGCCCCGAAGTCCGCCATCGAACCGGTGACGGGCAGCACGCCCGCGGGCCCGGCGGCGGCAGCCGCGGTGGCGGGCACCGGCACCGCGGGCGGCCCCGGAGCCGAAGGCGGCCCCTCTCAGGGTGGCCAAGACTCCTATCCGGGCCCTTGGACGCAGCTGACCGGCCCTCAGGCCATCCCGTCGCCGCAGCCGGGCCAGCCCGGCCCTCCGCAGACCGGGCCTTATGGCCGCCCGGCCGCGGCCGCGCACAACGGCCCCGCCCAGGGCTCCCCGATGACGAACGGACCGGCAGGCGGCTCACAGCCCGGCCCTGCCGGTGGCCCTCACCCCGGGGCACCCGGCGGGCACCAGCCCGCGATGCCCGGCAACGGTCCGCAGGCGGGCATGCCCCAGGGAGGCCCGCAGGCGGGCGCACCGCTCGGCGGCCACCAAGCCGCCGCGTCCGGCATGCCACCGCACGGCCCCGGCCCCTTCAAGGCCGGAGCCCCAGGCGGCCCCGGCGGGCCGGCCCGGCCGGGCGGCTCCTCGCTACCCGGTGACGGCGCGCCCGCGAAGCAGCGCCGCACGCTGACCTTCGCCCTGTCCGGAGCCGCGGCCGCGGCCCTGCTCGTGGTCGTCGGCGCCGTCGTGGTGCAGGCGCAGAGCCGGGAGGTCCCGGTGGTGGCCGTGCGGGACACCAGCCAGCACAGCCCGGGTGACGGTTCCGGCGCCGGCCAGGGCGAGCCGCCGACGGCCGGTCCGACCGCCGACCCGGTCATCCCGACGGACACCTCCCAGCCGATTCCCACCTTGGACATCGAGGTGCCGGAGGAGCCCGAGAAGACCGAGAAGCAGGGCAAGGAGCCCATCTCCCAGGTCCCGAACCCGGTCACCGAAGCTCCGAGGCCCCAGGTCACGACCAAGCGGCCCGAGCCCGAGCCCACGCCGTCCCCGACCAAGACGAAGAAGACCAACCTGGTCGAGCCGGACGTGGAGCCGACGACACAGGAGTCGGCACCGCCGACCTCCGCCCCGACGAGGACGGTTCCCAGCCAGCCGACCGCCAGGCCGACGACCGCCAAGCCCACTGTGAAGCCCACCGTCGCGCCGAAGCCGAACCCTTTCAAGCCCGTCGCGCTGTGTGGCTCCGGCTACAAGATCATCAACTCTCGGGCCCTGGGCTCCAACGCCACGATCTACTTGCTCTACAACTCGGCCGCCCGTAAGAACTGCGTGGTCACGATGTCGCGCCTGGTTCATCCGGGCAAGGTGCACATGAATGCGATCCTCCAGGTCAAGGGAGGCGCCAGCGCCAGCAATGCCGGCAAGTTCACCGCATACGCGGGTCCCATCCGCCTGCCCGCCTACAAGAAATGCGTGATCTGGGGCGGTTCGTGGGGCGGCCAGACCTGGAAGTCCGGCTGGAGCCACTGCACCTGACCTCGTTCGGCTGTGACGAAAACCCCGCCCGTCCGGGCGGGGTTTTCGTGCTTGCTGGGGGGACAACGCGACGGTTACCGTAGCCGATGATCGATTCGAGCGGCTGCTGCTGGAGCCGCGCGAGGGAGGCTCATGATCAGGAGCAGGCTCGATCCCGCGAGCGACGACCACCGACGGCGGCGCGAGGCCATGCTCGCCAAGCTGGCCGACCTCGACGCCGAGCACGCCAAAGCGGTGGCCGGGGGCGGGGAGAAGTACGTCGAGCGGCATCGCCGCCGCGGCAAGCTCCTCGCACGCGAGCGCATCGAGTTGCTGGTCGACGCCGATTCGCCATTTCTCGAACTGTCGCCGCTGGCCGCCTGGGGCAGCGAGTTCCAGGTCGGGGCGGGCATGGTCGCCGGAATCGGGGTGATCGAAGGCGTCGAGTGCATGATCACGGCGAACGATCCCACGGTCCGCGGGGGTGCCTCGAACCCATGGACGCTCAGGAAGTCGCTGCGGGCGGCCGACATCGCGCTGCAGAACCGCCTCCCGTACGTGAACCTGGTCGAGAGCGGTGGCGCCGACCTGCCGACGCAAAAGGAGATCTTCATCCCGGGTGGGCGGATATTTCGGGACCTGACCAGATTGTCGGCCGCCGGGATCCCAACCATCGCGCTCGTCTTCGGCAACTCCACGGCCGGCGGCGCGTACGTGCCCGGCATGAGCGACCACGTGGTGATGGTCCGGAACCACGCCAAGGTGTTCCTCGGCGGGCCGCCGCTGGTCAAGATGGCGACCGGGGAGGAATCGGACGACGAGTCGCTGGGCGGCGCCGAGATGCACGCCAGGGTCAGCGGCCTGGCCGACCACCTCGCCCAGGACGAGCACGACGCGCTCAGGATCGGGCGGCGCATCGTACGGTCGCTGAACTGGCGCAAGCAGGGCGTCACCCCACTCCCCGCCCAAGAGCCGAAATATCCGGCGGACGAGCTGCTCGGCATCGTCCCCGAAGATCTCAAGATCCCGTTCGACCCCCGCGAGGTGATCGCCCGGGTGGTGGACGGTAGCGAGTTCGAGGAGTTCAAGCCCCTCTACGGGGCCTCGCTGGTGACGGGATGGGCGCGGATTCACGGCTACCCGGTGGGCGTGCTGGCCAACGCGCGCGGCGTGCTGTTCAGCCCGGAATCGCAGAAGGCCACCCAGTTCATCCAGCTCGCCGGCCAGTCCCGCACCCCGCTGCTCTTCCTCCAGAACACGACCGGCTACATGGTCGGCAAGGACTACGAGCAGGGCGGCATCATCAAGCACGGCGCCATGATGATCAACGCCGTGTCCAACTCGACCGTCCCGCACCTGACGATCGTCATGGGAGCCTCGTACGGCGCCGGCAACTACGGCATGTGCGGCCGCGCGTACGATCCCCGCTTCCTGTTCAGCTGGCCTAGCGCCAAGTCGGCGGTGATGGGACCCGCGCAGCTCGCCGGGGTGCTGTCACTCGTGGGGCGGGCCTCGGCGCAGGCCAAGGGGCAGGTCTACGACGAGGAGGCGGACGCGGCCATGCGCGCGATGGTGGAGGCCCAGATCGAGGCCGAGTCGCTGCCGTTCTTCCTGTCGGGGCGCCTGTACGACGACGGAGTGATCGATCCGCGCGACACGCGTACCGTGCTGGGCATGTGCCTGTCGGCGATCAACAGCGCGCCGGTCCCGCCGGCCGCGGGGTACGGGGTGTTCCGGCCGTGATCACGCGTCTGCTCGTCGCGAACCGGGGCGAGATCGCCCGTCGTGTCTTCCGTACCTGCGGGTCGCTCGGCATCTCCACGGTCGCCGTGTTCTCCGACCCCGACGCGGGCGCGCCGCACGTGGCCGAGGCCGATCTCGCGGTACGGCTGCGCGGCGCTCGGCCCTCCGACACCTACCTGGCCGTGGACCGCATCCTGGAGGCGTGCCGGGCCTCCGGCGCGGACGCCGTGCACCCCGGATACGGATTCCTGTCCGAGAGCGCGGAGTTCGCGCAGGCCGTGCTGGAGGCCGGGCTGGTGTGGGTGGGCCCGCCGCCCTCGGCGATCGCCGCCATGGGCGCCAAGATCGAGGCGAAGCAGCTGATGGAGGCGGCAGGGGTTCCGGTCCTGCCCTCGCTCGACCTGGCCGCGCCCGCGGAGTTCCCGCTGCTGGTGAAGGCGTCCGCCGGCGGGGGCGGGCGCGGGATGCGGATCGTGCGGGACGCCGGCGAGCTGGCGCGGGAGGTCGAGTCCGCGCGGCGGGAGGCGGCAGCGGCGTTCGGGGACGGGACCGTGTTCGCCGAGCCGTTGCTGGAGCGGGCCCGGCACGTGGAGGTCCAGGTGCTGGCCGACCGGCACGGCACCGTGTGGGCGCTCGGCGAGCGCGAGTGCAGCGTGCAGCGGCGGCACCAGAAGGTCGTCGAGGAGTGCCCCTCGCCAGGGATCTCACCCGAGCTGCGGGAACGGCTGTGCGCGGCCGCCGTCCGGGCCGCGCGGGCGATCGGGTACGTGGGCGCCGGAACGGTGGAATTCCTGGTCAAGGGAGACCGGGTGGCGTTCCTGGAGATGAACACCCGGCTCCAGGTCGAGCACCCGGTCACCGAGCTGGTCTTCGGGGTCGATCTCGTACGGCTGCAGCTGGAGGTCGCCGAAGGCGCCGCATTGCCACCGGTGCCGCCCGGGCCCTCCGGGTATGCGGTCGAGGTGCGGCTTTATGCGGAGGACGGTGACTACCTGCCGCAGTCGGGGGTGTTGCGGCGGTTCGAGGTCACGGGTGAAGTGCGGGTGGATTCGGGGGTGGAGTCGGGATCGGTGGTCCCGCCCTACTACGACCCGATGCTGGCCAAGATCATCGCGCACGGGTCGTCCCGGGCGGAAGCGGTGCGGAAGCTGGTCACGGCGCTGCGGCGGGCCAAGCTGCATGGCCTCACGACGAATCGCGATTCACTCATAAAAATCCTGACCACTCCGGAGTTCGGGGCCGGGGACACCCACACCGGCTTCCTCGACCCGGACGGCCCGGTCCACGCGACCATACCGGACCCGCACCAGGCCGACGAGCTCCCGGTGCTGGCCGCCGCTCTGGCGATGGCCGCCGCCAACCGCCGGGGGACGGCCGTGCTGGCCGGCTTGCCCGCCGGCTGGCGCAACGTGCGCTCCCAGCCCCGCCAGGCGCGCTTCGAGGAGGCCGAGGTGGTCTACGACCCGCTCCCCGGCGGTGTCACGACGATCAGCGTGGAGCCGCACGAGGTGGTCCTGGAGCGTGACGGCGTCCGGCACTCCTTCGAGGTCGCCCGGTACGACGACGGGAAGGTCTACGTCGACTCCGTCGCCTGCCACGTCGAGCTGACCCCGGTCCCGCGCCTGCCCGAGCCGGTCGAGCATGTCGCCCCGGGATCCCTGCTCGCCCCCATGCCGGGCAGCGTGCTGCGGGTCGAGGTGGCGGCCGGCGAGCGGGTCGTCAAGGGGCAGACGGTGCTGGTGCTGGAGGCGATGAAGATGGAGCATCGGATCGCCGCCCCGGCCGACGGCGTGGTGTCCGTCGTCCACGCCGAGAAAGGACAGCAGGTCGAAGCCGGGGCCGTGCTGGCGATCATCCAGGAGGGGAACTCATGACGAGCCTGGTCCACAAGGAGCTGGCGGAGGGCATCGCGACGATCACGCTGGACTCGCCGCACAACCGCAACGCGCTGTCCGTACGCCTGCTCGCCGATCTCGAGGACCGGCTCACCTGGGCGCTGGCCGAGCCGGACGCCAGGGTGATCGTGCTGACGGCCACGGGGACGGTGTTCTGCTCGGGCGCCGACCTGAAGGAGCAGCGGGCCGCGGGCGCGCCGGTGACGGGGGCGCTCCCGGAGATCTTCACGCTGTTGTGGGAGAGCCCGAAGCCGGTCATCTGCCGGCTGAACGGCACCGCGCGGGCGGGCGGCCTGGGGCTGGTGGCGTGCTCCGACTTCGCGGTCGCGCCGCTGACGGCGTCGTTCGCGTTCACGGAGGTACGGCTCGGCGTCGTGCCCGCCATGATCTCCGTGCCGGTGCTGAGGAGGCTCGATTCCAGGGCCGCGGCCGAATACTTCCTGACCGGCGAGGTGTTCGACGCCGCCAGGGCGGCCGAGATCGGGCTGCTGTCGCGGGCCGTGCCGGAGGAGGAGCTGGACGCGACGGTGGCGCACTATGCCGAGATGCTGGTCAAGGGCGGCCCGGAGGCGTTGGCGATCACGAAGCGGCTGATCAGGGACGTGCCCGGGCTGTCGTTCGAGGAAGGGCTGCGGCAGATGACCGAGCTGTCCGCGGAGCGGTTCACCTCGGAGGAGGGCCAGGAGGGGATCGCGGCGTTCTGGGAGAAACGCCCGCCCAAGTGGGCGTCGCGATGACCCTGCGCGTCGCGAACTGCAGCGGCTTCTACGGCGACCGGCTCTCGGCCGCGCGGGAGATGGTCGAGGGCGGCCCGATCGACGTGCTGACCGGGGACTGGCTGGCCGAGCTGACCATGTTCATCCTCGCCGGCAACCGCCTCAAGGGCCGCCCCGGCTACGCGCCGACGTTCCTGCGGCAACTGGAGGACGTCCTCGGCCCCTGCCTCGACCGGGGGATCAAGATCGTCTCGAACGCGGGCGGCCTGGATCCGGCCGGGTGCGCGGAGGCCGTACACGAGCTCGCCGCAAGGCTCGGCCTGTCCCCCGCGGTCGCGTACGTGACCGGCGACGACCTCACCGGCAGGGACCTCGACCTGGTCAACGCCGACACCGGCGAGCGGCTCGACGCGACGCCGCTGACCGCTAACGCCTATCTCGGCGGCCGGCCGATCGCCGCCGCCCTGTCGGCGGGCGCCGACGTGGTGGTGACCGGCCGCGTGACCGACGCGGCCCTCGTGACGGGTCCCGGCATCTGGCGGTACGGGTGGACGCCAGACGATCTCGACCCGCTGGCGGGCTCGGTGGTCGCGGGGCACGTCATCGAATGCGGCTGCCAGGCCACAGGCGGCAACTACGCGTTCTTCCAGGACGTACCGGACCTGGCGCACTGCGGCTTCCCCATCGCCGAGCTGCGGGCGGACGGGTCGGCGGTGATCACCAAGCATCCGGGCACGGGCGGCCTGGTCTCGATCGGGACGGTGACCGCGCAACTGGTGTACGAGATCGGCGGGCCGCGCTATCCGGGTCCGGACGTGGTGGCCAGGTTCGACACGATCACGCTGGCGGACGACGGCCCGGACCGGGTGCTGGTCTCCGGGGTCCGCGGGGAGCCGCCGCCGGACACGCTCAAGGTCGCGGTCAACGTCCTGGGCGGATACCGGAACACGATGACGCTCGTGCTGACGGGGCTGGACGTCGAGGCGAAGGCGCGGGTGGCGGAGGAGGCGATCTGGGCGCGGATCCCGCGGGAGTCGTTCGACGCGGTCGACGTGACACTGGCCGAGCCGGGGCTGCTGCGGATCACGGTCATGGACGCCGACCAGCGCAAGGTGGGGCGCGCGTTCTCGGCCGCCGTGGTGGAGACGGGGCTGGCCAGTTATCCCGGCTTCTACGGCCTCACCCCGCCGGGCAACGCCGCGCCGTACGGCATCTACTGGCCGGTCCTCGTCCCGGCCGCCGCGGTCCGTCCGCGAGTCTTCATGAACGGCGAGGAACTGCCCGGCGAAGGCGCCGGCGCATTTCCCGCGCCGGGCGAGCGGGAAATGGTACGGCGCGGCTCTGCGCCCGTGGACGGTGGCCGGGCACCCGCGAGCCAGGACCGCGACGACCCCCGGCCCACCGTGCGCGTCCCCTTGGGCCGGATCGCCGGCGCCCGCTCGGGCGACAAGGGCGGCAACGCCAACGTGGGCGTCTGGACCGACACCGAAGACCGCTACGCCTGGCTGGAGAGGCACCTGACCGCCGCCAAGCTCAAAGAACTCCTCCCGCCCCTGGCCGGCCACCGCATCGACCGCTACGAGCTGCCCGGCATCAAGGCGCTCAACTTCGTCGTCCACGGCCTGCTCGGCAGGGGCGTGGCCGCGAGCCCGCGCATGGACCCGCAGGCCAAGGCCCTGGGCGAGGAGCTACGCGAGCGGTTCGTCGACATCCCCGCGGCTCTGCGCTAGCGCCCGCCACCCCAGCAGCCCCGCCCCCATCACCCCGGCCCGAACCCCCAGCGCCGAAGCCCGCACCTCTGGAGCGGGCCGGAACGCCAGGCGGGCGGCCAGCCGCGCCCGCAGCGGTACGAGCAACGACTCCCCCGCCAGCGAGAGCCCGCCGCCGATCACGACGGCCGCCGGATCCAGCACCATCGTGTACGTGGCCAGTGCCAGGGCGAGCGCCTCCACGGCCTCGTCCCACACCTCGACAGCCCGGTCGTCCCCTTGGGCGACCCGCCGCACGACCGCCTCCGCCGAGGTCTCGCCGCACCGGTCCGCGATGGCCTTCGCGGAGGCGTACGCGGCCAGGCATCCCCGCTGCCCGCATCCGCACGCCCGCCCATCGGGCCGGACCGGGATGTGCCCGATCTGCCCGGCCCACCCGCCCGCGCCCCCGTACAGGGAGCCGGACAGGACGCACGCGCCCGCTATGCCCGTGCCGATGGGGAGGAACAGCACGTCCCGCCCGCCGGCTCCGTGCACCAGCTCGGCCTCTGCCGCGGCGCGCACGTCGTGGCCCAGCGCCACGGGCAGGGCCACGTCCGTGAACGCGGAGAGCGGAACGTCTCGCCACCCGAAGGCGGCGGAGAAGACGGCATGCGTGTCCGTGACGAGCCCCGGCACCGCCAGTCCCACGGCCACGGGCCGCGTCCCGGAGCGCGGCCGGCACAGGTCGGCGACGAAGGCGGAGATGGCGGCGATCACCCGGTCCGGCCCCTCAGCGCGGGGTGTGGGACGGCGGTCGAAGGAGATGATCGTCCCCTCACGGGCGACAAGTCCGCCTTTCATGGTGGTCCCGCCGACATCTACCGCCGCAACGTACTCCATCCCGCCATCCTCCCTCAGCCCTCGACAATCCCTTTGAGATCGGCATCCCCCTTGGGAAAAGATGTGCCCTATGACCCCTCGCCGTCTCACCGCCGACGACCTGGACGACTGCGCCCGCCTGGCCAAGGACCGCGGTTGGGGGCCCGAACGGCACAAGTGGCGCCTGCTGTTCGAGATCGGCGAGCCATACGGCATCGACGCCCCCGACGGCGACGGCCTGGCCGCGACGAACATCCTGACCTGCTACGGCGACGACCACGCGACGATCAGCATGGTCCTCACGGCCTCCAGGTACGGCCGGCAGGGCCTGGCCCGCCGGCTCATGGAGCACGTGCTGGAGCGGGCCGGCGACCGGATCGTCTCGCTGTACGCGACCGAGTACGGCCGCCCGCTCTACGAGCGGCTCGGCTTCCGCGTCGTCGGCAGGGCCGCCATACATACGGGCGTCTTCGCAGGCGCCCTCTCGGGCAGGACCCGCCCCGCGACGCCGGCCGACCTCGACGCGATCCTGGCGCTCGACGCCGAGGTGTTCGGCACGGACAGGTCCGCGCTGCTGCGGCGGATGTTCACCTTCGGCGAGCAGGTCAGGGTCGCCGACGGCGGCTTCGGCCACTGCTGGCGCAACGACGGCAACACGGTCATCGGCCCGGTCGTGGCGCGGGAGGAGGAGACGGCGCGGGCATTGATCGGCGACCTGGCGCTCGGGGCTGACGGCGAGGTGCGGATGGACTTCGACCTCGCCCACGAGTCGATGATCGCCTGGGCGGGCGAGCACGGCATCGGCAGCCCGTGGCCGGTCTCGCGCATGGTGCGGGGCGGCGACCTGCCCGGCGATCCGGCCCGTCAGTTCCTGCCGTTCATGCAGGCCCTTGGTTGACCGGGTGCGCGGCCGTCTCATAGGGTCGCCGCCAGAATATCCTTCTGTCGAGGGGCGGTACATGACCTCCACCCACATCGACGTCAACGCCGTCGACTTCGAGACGCTCGGCACGTGGATGGACGACCAGGGGCTGCCGGGCGGCCCGATCACGGGCGTGGCGCCGGTCCTGGGCGGCACGCAGAACGTCATGGTCCGCTTCGAGCGCGGCGGTCGCCCGTACATCCTGCGCCGCCCGCCCCTGCATGCCCGCCAGAAGAGCAACGAGGTGCTGCGCCGCGAGGCGCGGGTGCTGACGGCACTGCGCGGCACGCCGGTCCCCGCGCCGGCGCTGGTGGCCGCGCAGACCGCACGCGAGCCGGTGTTCTACCTGATGGAGCCGGTCGACGGGTTCAACCCCTCGACAGGGCTGCCGGAGCCGCACGCCTCCGACCCGGCGATCAGGCATCGGATGGGGTTGGAGGCCGCCGCCGCGCTGGCCGAGCTGGGCCGGGTCGATCCGGCGGTGCTGCCGGGGTTCGGCAGGCCCGAGGGGTTCCTGGAGCGGCAGGTGCCGCGCTGGCTCAAGGAGCTCGACTCCTATGGTGCCCTCGACGGCTACCCGGGACCCGGCATCCCCGGTCTGTACGAGACCGCGGACTGGCTCACCCGCCGTCTTCCCGCGGCCTTCACCCCGGGGATCATGCACGGTGACTACCACTTCGCGAACCTGATGTTCGCCTGCGACGGCCCCCGCGTGGCCGCGATCGTGGACTGGGAGATGTGCACGATCGGCGACCCGCTGCTCGACCTGGGCTGGCTGCTGGCCACCTGGCCCACCGACAACGGCCACGTGCCGGGACTGCCCTCCCCACGCGAGCTCGTCGCCTACTACGCGGCGCTGTCCGAGCGCGACCTGTCAGCCGTCGACTGGTATGCGGTCATGGCCTGCTTCAAGCTCGGCATCGTGCTGGAGGGCACCCACGCGCGGGCGTTCGCCGGCAAGGCGCCCAAGGACATCGGGGACGTGCTGCATGCGACCGCTCTGGGGTTGTTCGAGCGAGCGCGGGAGTTCATGGACGGCGTTCTCGGCTGACCGGTATGTCATGATTTTTGGAATAATAATCACGCCTTCCTCGCCAAGTCGTACAATTGCGCGCAATTGCACTTGATTTTCAGGGAAGGATCGTCATGCGTATGCGGTTTCTCGGCTCCACCTCGGAGGCCGGCGCCTGTCCCACCCTGTATGAGACCGACCGCGGCACCATCGTCGTGCAGGGGCTCGAACTCACCGACGCGGAGGCGCTCGCCGATCTCCGTGACGTCCTCGACGGCGAGACCGCGGTCGAGGTCCCCCGAGAGCTCATTACCGAAATCGCCCGCCGCGTCCTCGCGGACGGCCCGGCAACCGCTTTCCCGACCAGCGGAGGAACACCGACGGCAACCGGTTGATCACAATTGCCGCCAATGCTGGCATGATCGGCGCAATCGGGGCTAGCCTCTTGCGACGTGACGTCGTTTCAGCAGGCGCGCATCGACCTCGGCGGCCAGTTGCGCTCGCTGCGCGAGACCGCCCACCTCTCGGGCAAAGACCTGGCCGAGCGGCTGCGCTGGCAGCCGTCCAAGATCTCCCGGCTGGAGAACGCCCGGCAGACCCCCAGCGAGGATGATGTGGTCGCGTGGGCGCAGGCTGTGGGGGCCTCGCCCGACACGACAGACGAGTTGATCAGGCAGGCCATGGCCCTGCTGGAGCGGCACGACAGCTGGAAACAGCGCTACCGCAGCGGCCTGGCCGCGATCCAGGAGGACATGCGCGACCTGGAGGCGCGCACGAAGCTGTTCCGCGCCTTCGAGCCGGGCATCATCATGGGCCTGCTGCAGACCGCCGAATACGCCAGGCACGTCTTCCACAAGGTCAAGCGCCTCTACAGCGCCGCCGACCAGATCGACGCGGCGGTGCGGGTGCGGATGCAGCGCCAGGAGATCCTGTACGACCGGAGCAGGACGTTCAGGTTCGTGGTGCCGGAGTCGGCGCTGCGCATGGCACTGGCCCCGCCCGATGTCATGCGCGGCCAGCTCGACCGGCTGCTGGCCGTCAGCACACTGCCGAACGTGGAGTTCGGCGTGATCCCCTTCGCCACGGAGCTCCCGTCCGCGCCGATCAACAGCTTCTGGATCTACAACGAGGCCATGGTGGGTGTGGCCACCATGACCAAGGACCTGGTCCTGCGCGATCCCGATGACATCGCCTTCTATGTCCAGGCCTTCGATGAGTACGCCAAGGTGGCCCAGTTCGACGAGGGCGGGCGCGAGGTCATGATCCGCATCCTTGACGCTTACCGAAAAGAAAGCCCACATTAACCGCAGCAATTGCTTGCCACCACCGCAAGATCGTGCAATTCTGGCGCAGATACGTTGCGGAGGTGACGCATGATGCTTGATACCACGCTCTGCCTCGAGCGGTTCGCCTGGCACGCAGGTCGTCATGCCGACCTGTCGGTCCAGAGCCTCGCCCTGTCCAGCGACCCGGCGTACGTGTCGGTCCGCAACCGCTTCTCGACCACGCTCGCCGAGACCGTGACATGCTCGGAGGAGGGTGCGTTCGTCACCTCGTGGGGTTACCGCCTGGGCACGGCGGAGGACGTCGAGTCCGCCGCCGCCCGGCTGGCCTTCCTCCTCGCGGCGCTACCCGCCTGATCAGCACTCCCGCCTTGCAGGCGGCCGAGGTCGCCGGGCAATTGCGCGATCAGCGCCTTTGTCGGGCCCGAAAACGCTCATGCGAAAGGCGGGCCCGTGGTGTAGACGGGCCCGCCTTTCGGAGTGGGGATGTGCTAGTTGACGTCGAGCTTGCGCTGGATGGCGATGAGGATGTCCATCATCTCCGTCTGGGTCCCCTGTATCTCGGTGACCTTGCCTTCCAGCCTGTCGAATCTCGTGTCGACTTCTGCGAACTTCTTGTCGACCTCCGCGAACCTCTGGTCGACCTCCGCGAACTTCTGGTCGACCTTGGCGTCCAGCTCTACGAACTTCTGGTCGACCTCCGCGAACTTCTGGTCGACATGGGCGTCCAGCTCCGCGAACCGCTTGTCGAACTTGGCGTCCAAAGCCTTGACGCGGGAGGCCACGCCATTGATCCGCTCGGTGAGGTCCTGTGCCAGTTCGGCCTGGTCTGCCCGGACCTGGATGAAGTCGTTGTCCAGCGAGGTGCCGAGCGTGCAGCAGATTTCCTTGTAGCCCAAGTTGATCTCCCGTAGGTTGGGGGGAGGGACCGGGGATACTCGTCATCTCCGGTCCCGTCGGCTGCCTTGAGAATACTCCTCTGATCGCCGCCCACCAACGAAACCGAAAAAACATTCCCCCTGGTCAGCGGCGATATTGCGACGCAAAATACGGACTAATCCCGCTATATTGCAGCGAAAAAATTCGCAGGGCGCCGCTCGCGTACGACGCCCCAAATCCGGCTATGTGGCGCAGTCGTACAGACCGTCCTGTCCGTCCACCGCCGTGCAGTTTTCCTGCACCCAACTACTCGTCACTTCCGCGTTCCCCCGCCCGAGACCCCCTCGGCCGTCGCCCGTCATGACATAACGGAGCTGCCCCGACGAGACGAGCGACTTGAGCCGGTCCACGGTCATGGCGGGGTCGCTGCCCGTGAAGCCGCCCATGGCGATCACCGGCTTGCGGGTGGAAACGATCAGGGACGAGGCCTGCTGGGCGCTGTTCACCGCCACCAGCCACGTGGCCGTCCCCTGGTTGGCGACGAGGTATCTGGCCGTGGACTCGCTCACCCCGCCACCGGGTCCGCCGCCCATGAACCCGGACGGCACCGCCCCGCCCGTACCGCCGGGCGAACCCTGCATACCCGGCGGGCGGCCGAACCCGCCCATCCCGCCCGTCGACGGCCCGGCCGTGGGGTTGCCGGCGTTCACCGGGGACTGCAGCGGCGTGACCGCGTACGCCGCCGGACCCGCCAGCCCCGCGACCACCGTGGCCGCCAGCGCGGCCCCCGCCACCTTGAGCATGACCTGCGCCCGCACGCGGGCCAGCACCATCGTCGCCACGGCCACCAGGGTCGCCCCGAGCACGACCCAGGCCAGCCACGGCACCCACTCAGGTGTGCGGCGCAGCACCACGAACGACCAGCCGCCGGTCAACGCCACGGCGAGCGGCAGCACCCACGCCCACGCGCGCGACCGCCGGTACGCCCGCCACATGACCACCACGCCCATCCCCGCCAGCGCAGCCACGGCAGGCGCCATGGCGGTCGTGTAGTACGGGTGGAAGACGCCGCTGGAGAAGCTGAACACCACGTAATGGACGGCGAGCCAGCCGCCCCACACCAGCCACGAGGCCCCCGCGGGCCCTTCGTCCGACGACCTGCGCCGCACCACCGCGAACGCCAGCGCCACCACGCAGAACGGCAGCAACCAGGAGATCTGCCCTCCCACGATCTCGTTGAACAGCCGCCCGGCCCCGGACTCGCCGCCGAAGCCGCCGAAACCGCCACCACCGCCGCCACCACCCTGGCCCTGGCCGAAGATCCGGCCGAGGCCGTTGTAGCCGATCACCAGGTCCCAGACGGAGTTGTTCGTCGAGCCGCCGACGTACGGGCGCGAACCGGCCGGCCACAGGTCGACGATCACCATCCACCAGGCGCTGGACACGAGCAGCACCGCGCCCGCCGCCAGCAGATGCCCGGCCCGCTTGAGCCACGGGACGCGGGCGCACGCCAGGTACGCCACCCCGAACGCGGGCACCACCAAGTACGCCTGCAGCATCTTGGTGTTGAACGCCAGCCCCACGAACAGCGCCGCGACCAGCAGCGGCCGCAGCCGTCCTGTCCGCAGCGACTCCAGGCAGAACCAGGCCGCCAGCACCAGCAGCAGCACCAGGATCGTGTCGGGGTTGTTGTCCCGGTTGATCGCCACGGTGATCGGTGTGAGCGTCATGACGACGGCCGCGACCAGGGCGGCCACGTGCCCCGCCCGTACCCCGGAAAAGGACCGGCGCACGGCGGAGTAGACGACGCCGACGGCGGCCACGCCGGCCAGGGCCTGCGGGAGCAGCATGCTCCAGGTGCCGTAGCCGAAGATCCGCGCCGACAGCCCCATCACCCACAGGGCCAGCGGCGGCTTGTCCACGGTGATGAAGGACCCGGCGTCCAGCGCGCCGAAGAAGAACGCCTTCCAGCTCTGCGTGCCGGAGACGATGGCGGCGGAGTAGTACTGGTTGGCGTCGCCGCTCAGCGCCCACGCGTACAGGGCGAACGCGGTCGCCAGCACCGCCCACAGCGCGGGACGGGACCAGCGGGGGTCCTGCTCGGAGCCCAGGAACAGGCGGGCGGGCAGGCTGCGGCTCTCGGCGGCCCGGTGTGCGGGCCGCAGGGCGGTGGCGATCATCGGGCCGTCCTCCGCTGGGGGTTGAAGACCCACACGCGCAGCAGCAGGAAGCGTATGAGCGTGGCGGCCGCGTTCGCGACGATGACCGCGATCAGTTCCACGCCGTGCGAGACCCCTTCGGGCAGCAGCGCCAGGCTGCCCGAAGTGAGCGCCAGGCCGACGAGGAACGCGAGCAGCCCCTCCAGCTGGTGCCGCAGGGCCCCCTCCGACCCCGTCACGCCGAACGTGAAGCGCCGGTTCGCCGCGGTGTTGGCCACGGCCGTGACCAGCAGCGCGACCGCGTTGGCGGCCAGCGGCGAGACCACCTGCCGCAGCAGCGAGTACAGCGCCAGGTACGCCAGCGTGCTCACCACGCCCACGATCGCGAACCGGGGCAGCTGCCTGGCCATCCCCTTGGGCAGCTCGGCCCGCTGCACCCGGGCGGGCACGGGGATGCGCGCGGCCCCGGACAGCGTCTTGCGCGCCACCCTGGCCAGGCCGCGCAGGTCGTCGAGGGCGGTACGCAGGAGGTCGACCCGGCTGTCCGGATCGTCCACCCAGTCCACCGGCACCTCGTGGATCCTCAGTCCGTGCCGTTCGGCCAGCAGCAGCAGCTCGGTGTCGAAGAACCACTCCTCGTCCTCGACGCCGGGCAGCAGGGCCTGCGCGATCTCCGTACGGACGGCCTTGAACCCGCACTGCGCGTCCGAGAAGCCGGCGCCCATCACGGAGCGGAGCAGCAGGTTGTACGAGCGGGAGATGAACTCCCGCTTCGGGCCCCGCTCCACCCGCGACGACCTGGCCAGGCGGGTGCCGATGGCCAGGTCGCTGTGCCCCGACAGCAGCGGCGCCACCAGCGGCAGGAACGCGTCCAGATCGGTGGACAGGTCCACGTCCATGTAGCTGACGACGTCGGCGTCGCTTTCCGACCAGACCCGGCGCAGCGCCCGGCCACGGCCCTTCTCATCGAGGTGCACGACCCGCACGTGGGGCAGCTCCTCAGCCAGCTCGGTGGCGATCTGCCAGGTGTTGTCCACGCTGGCGTTGTCGGCGACCGTGATGCGAAAACCGTACGGGAAGGTTCTGGTGAGGTAGTCGTGCAGCCGGGTGACACCGGCCCTGAGCGCCCGCTGCTCGTTGAAAACCGGGACGACCACCTCGACCAGGCGCGTCCTTACTGCTGTTGCTTCCATGCACCTAGCTGACGATTCAGGTCTTTACAGGGACTTAGCCGTTTCTGAGTTACGCATGAGAGTTCCCGGCAGATCCATGGTCGCGATCGCTCCGCCACCCGGCGCGTTCGCCAAGCTCACCTGGCCGCCGGACTCCGCCACGGCTTGGGCCACGATCGCCAGCCCGAGCCCGGATCCGGGCAGGCCACGCGCGGACGGGGAGCGCCAGAACCGCTCGAAGACGTGCGGCAGGTCCTCTTCCGGCAGTCCTGGGCCGTGGTCGCGGACGGTCAGCCGGCCGTCTTCCAGCGCCACCTCGACCTGGCCGTCCGGGCTGAACTTGGCGGCGTTGTCGATGAGGTTGAGCACGGCACGTTCCAGCGAGGCGGCGTTGCCGACGACGTACCACGGGGACAGGTCGGTGACGACCTCCGCGCCGCGCAGCCTGGCGCGTTCGACGGCCGCCGTCACCACCTCGTGGAATGCCAGCTCGACGTGCGGCTCGTGGTCGGTGTCGCCCCTGGCGAGCTGGAGCAGGTCCGCGACGAGCGTGGACAGCTCGGCGAACTGCGCCTTCACGTTGACCAGCAGGCGCCGCTTGGCGTCCGGATCGAGGCTGCGACCGGTCTGCTCGCTGCGGAGCAGCAGGTCGATGTTGGTGCGGAGGGTGGTGAGGGGCGTACGCAGCTCGTGTCCGGCGTCGGCCACGAGCTGCTGCTGGCGCTCGCGGGAACCGGCCAGGGCGGCGGTCATGGCGTTGAAGGAGGACGACAGGCGGGCGATCTCGTCGTTGCCCCTGACGGGAATGCGGGTGCCGAGGTCCTCGGTCTGCGCGATGTGCTCGACCGCCTTGCTGAGCCGACCCACCGGGCGCAACGCCGCACGGGCGATGAGCAGCCCCGCGGTCGCCGCGCCGAGCACACCAAGCGCGGAAACGAATCCGAGCAGCAGTGCCACGTTACGCAAAGTGCCCTGTAGGCGACCGATCGGCCGGGCGTCCATGACAGCCATGCCCGGAGCCACGTTGACGGTGAAGATGCGCATGGGCGCACCGTCCTCGGCGACCCCGTTGTGCATGTGCTCCGCGCCTGGCTCCCTCGCGATGCGGAGATCATCCGGCGTCACCTTCAGCGCCGCTCCGAGGTAACAGGTAGGAGTGCCATCGGCGTAGATGACCTGAGTCGACTGCGGCGGGCCGTACGGGCCGGCGGGCACCGGTTCGGGCCCGCACTTTTTCATGAGCCAGGACAGGTCGTTGCCGGGATGCGGCCTCAGTTCCCGGTCTATCTGCTGGTATAGCTGCCCGCGTACGATCATGAAGCACGCACCCGCGCAGACCGCGATGGCCAGCGCGACCGCGGCCGCCACCAGGACGGTGAGGCGGGTGCGGAGGCTCTTCCTGATCACAGTGTCGCTCGCAGCACATAACCCACCCCGCGCACGGTGTGGATCACTCGCGGCTCCCCTCCGGCCTCGGTCTTGCGCCGCAGGTACATCACGTACACGTCGAGCGAGTTGGAGGTCGGCTCGAAGTCGAACCCCCACACCTCGCTCAGGATCTGGTCCCTGGTCAGCACCTGGCGCGGGTGCGCCAGGAACAGCTCCATCAGCAGGTATTCGGTCCTGGTCAGGTCGAGCCGGCGCGAGCCCCGGATGACCTCTCTGGTCGCCGGGTCCATGCGCAGGTCGCCGTACGACAGCGAGCCGTCCTCCTCGGTGCCCGTGCTCAGCGCGCCGCGCCGCAGCAGGGCGCGCACCCTGGCCAGCAGCTCGTCCAGCTCGAACGGCTTGACCAGGTAGTCGTCGGCCCCCGCGTCGAGTCCGGAGACCCGGTCGCCGACGGCGTCGCGGGCCGTGAGCATGAGGACCGGGATGTGGTTGCCCTGCGCCCTCAGCCTGCGGCACGCCGTCAGGCCGTCGAGCCGCGGCATCATGACGTCCAGCAGCACCGCGTCGTACGTCTCGCGCGCCAGCTCGTCCAGGGCCGCCTGCCCGTCGTTGGCCGTGACGATCTTGTAGCCCTCGAACTCCAGGCTCGACTGCAACGCCTCACGCAACGCGGGCTCGTCGTCCACCACCAGCAACCGTGCGAGCTCACTCATGTTTGCCAAGGCTAGGGGCAAATCATGAAAACGTGATGAACGAGGTCATCCTGTTTCATGAGGATCACCACGTTGCGGGCATGGAGGTGAGCCCGGAACCGATGCCATCCTACGCGGCGGGCTCAGGTCAGGAGGGCCATGGCCGCGTTGTGCCCGCCGATGCCGCTCACGCCGCCGCCCCTGCGTGCGCCCGCCCCGCACATGAGGATGCGCTCGTGCTCGGTCTCCACGCCCCAGCCGCCGCCCGCCGCGTACGGCCAGCTCAGGTCGGTGTGGAAGATGTGGCCGCCGGGCAGCCCGGCCTCCGTTTCGAGGTCCACCGGGGTCTTGACCTCCACGCACGGGGTGCCGTCGGGGGCCTGGAGCAGGCAGTCCTCGATGGGCTCGGCGAGGACGGAGTTGATGGAGGCGAAGGTGGCCCGCAGGGCGTCTTCACGCGCCTTATCGCGATTTGTCCGGAAGAGGCGTGCGGGCATGTGCAGCCCGAACAACGTCATCGTCTCGGCCCTACCCCTGAGATCGGGCCCGATGATCGACGGGTCGGTCAGCGAATGGCAATAGACCTCGGCCGGCGGCACGTCCGGAATCCGCCCGGCGGCCGCCTGCGCGTACGCCCTGGCGAGCTGCTCGCGCCCCTCGTTGATGTGGAACGTCCCGCTGAATGCCGCCGAGGGATCCACCGACGCGTCCTTCAGCCTGGGCAGCCTGCTGAGAACCATGTTGACCTTCAACTGCGCCCCCTCGGGCACGGTCGCCGGGCTGCCGAGCACCCGGTCGAGCACCCGGTCGAGCACTGTGGGCGGCAGGTTGACCAGCACGTGCCGGCCGTTCACCGCGTGCTCGCCGGCCTCGTCCACGAAGGCGACCTCCCCGGACGGCGAGATCCCGACGATCTCCGCCCCGGTCCTGATCTCGGCGCCGGCCCGCCTGGCGGCCGCTTCGAGCGCGCCGGACACCGCGCCCATCCCGCCCACGGGCACGTTCCACTCCCCGGTGCCGTCGCCGATCACGTGGTAGAGGAAGCACCGGTTGGCCGGCAGGTCGGTGTCGGTGTCGGCGAACGTGCCGATCAGCGCGTCGGTGAGCACGACGCCGCGTACGGTGTCGTCGCCGAACCGCTCGGCCACGGTCTGGCCGATGGGCCGCTGGAACAGATCGCGCCACGCCTCCGCGCCGACCAGCCGCTCGATCTCGGTGGGGGCGCGTAAGGGTTCGAGCAGGGTGGGGGCCAGGGCCCGGGCCACCCGCGCGGTCATGCCGTAGAAGTCGCGCCACGCCTTGTGATCGGCCTCGCCGCCGGTGACGGCTCGGAACGAGGCCGCCGTACGTGCCTCGTCCTCGTTGTCGACGAGCAGTCCCGTGTTTCCCTTGGGGGTGTAGGAGGCGTAGCGGCGGCGGCGCAGCTCCAGGTCGAGCCCGAGGTCCCGGACGATCCTGGAGGGCAGCAGGCTGACCAGGTAGGAGTAGCGCGACAGCCGTACGTCCACGCCGGGGAAGGGCCGCGCGGAGACCGCCAGGCCGCCCACGTGGTCGAACCGCTCCAGCACGAGCACCCGCCGACCGGCTCCGGCGAGGTAGGCGGCGGCGACCAGCCCGTTGTGCCCGCCCCCGGCGACAACCACGTCATACGACACCATCCCCGCACTTTACGACTCAAACCACGCTCCCCGTCAACGCCCGCCGGGCACAAGATCCCCGACCGGGCGGGGAGCGGTCCCCTCCGCGACGGCGCGCCCGCGCGGGAGGACTCGACGCCGTGGACCCGGACGCCGAGGTCGCCGCCGGCGCCCCGGGCATGGGCGCGCTACCCCTGGTCGTCGTCCACTTCCGAGACAGGTGGCTCCTTGATCGGCCCGACCCCCGATGCGATGCTGCTTGGGGCGGTAGATCGCGGCAAGACCCAGGTGCCGCGTTCCAAGGAAGCCAGTGTCAAGACGGACAGTCAGCCCAGCGAGCCAGCAACCGGAGCCCATCCCAACAAATGACGTAAAATACGCCGTTCCCCTAATGCCTTGCCGGAATTACTCAAGGAGTATGAAACTCACCATGCGCACCACCGCCGACTCCGTTCTCCAGCCGTCCGACGAGGTCGCCGAGGCCCTGGCCGGCGGCGCACCCGTCGTGGCGCTGGAGTCCACGATCATCTCTCACGGGCTGCCGCAGCCGCGCAACCTGGAGGTGGCGCGGGAGTTGGAGGGAGTCGTACGGGCGGCGGGAGCGGTGCCGGCCACGATCGCCGTGCTGGACGGCGTTCCCCGGATCGGCCTGAACGAGCTGGAGCTGGAGCGCATCGCGACCGAGCCGGGCCTGCGCAAGCTGGGCCAGCGGGACCTGCCGGTGGCGGCGGCGCTGAAGGCCAGCGGCGCGACCACCGTGTCGGCCACGTCGTTCCTCGCCGCGCGCGCCGGGATCCGGATCTTCGCCACCGGCGGGCTGGGCGGCGTGCACCGCGGCTGGATCGAGGACCAGGACGAGTCCGCCGACCTCGACACGCTCGCCCGTACCCGCATCACGGTCGTCTGCGCGGGCGTGAAGTCCATCCTCGACGTGCCGGCGACGCTGCAGCGGCTGGAGACCAGGGGCGTGAGCGTGGTGGGGTACCGCACCGACACCTTCCCCGGCTTCTACCTGCACTCCTCGGGGCAGCCGATCGACTGGCGGATCGAGTCGCCCGAGGAGGCGGCGGCCGTCATGCGCGGCCAGGACGCGCTCGGCGGCCAGGAGACGGCGCTGATCGTCGCCAACCCGATCCCCACGGACCGGCAGCTCGACCCGGAGTTGCACGACCGCGTGCTGGGCGAGGCGCTGGCCGCCGCCGAACGCTCGGGCGTCAAGGGGCAGGCGATCACTCCGTTCCTGCTCGGCTACCTGGTGGACGGCACCGGCGGCGCCTCCTTGGAGGCGAACCTGGCCGCCGTGCGCGGCAACACCGCCTTGGCCGCCCAGATCGCCCTCGCGTGGGCGAGATCGTGACGGACTGCGGGCTCCTGATCATCGGTGACGCGGTCACCGATGTCGTGGCATTGCACGGTTCACCAGTCATGTCGGGCACCGACACGGCCGCCGACATCGTGCTCCGCCCCGGCGGCTCCGGCGCGAACACCGCCGCCTGGGCCGCCCGTCTGGGCGCCGACGTCCGCCTGCTGGCCAGGCTCGGCTACGACAGCTGCGACTGGCACACCACCGAGCTGGCCAAGACAGGCGTGCGCACGCACGTGACGGTGGATCCCGAGCACCCCACCGCGGTCGTGATCGCGATGGTGGACAAGAGCGGCGAGCGTTCGATGCTCACCAACCGCGGCGCGGGCAGCCTGATCTCGGAGAGCGACTGGGACCCGGCCCTGCTCGACGGCGTCGGCCGGCTCCACCTGTCCGGCTATATCTTCTTCGCCGCGCCCGGGCTGCGCCTGGCCAGGCGCGCCATGGCCGACGCGGCGGCCGCGGGCGTCGCGATCAGCATCGACCCGGCCTCCACGGGTCCCCTGCGCGACTTCGGCGTCGAACGTTTCCTGTCCGAATCCGCCCCGGCCAACCTGATCATCCCGAACCTCGACGAGGCCCTGCTCCTCAGCGGCTCCTCGACGCCGGAGCGGGCCGCCGTACTGCTGAGTGAGAGATATGGCACAGCGGTCGTGAAGCTGGGCGCGGAGGGCGCGCTGGCCGCCGTGGACGGCGGGATCGTGGCGACGGCGGCGGGCCTGCCCGCCGAGGTCGTAGACTCGACCGGAGCGGGCGACGCGTTCGCCGCGGGCTTCCTTGCTGCGATTTTGCAGGGTGCCGGCGAAGGGACTGCTTTGGAGGCAGGTTGCCGTGCCGGTGCTGAATGTGTGGCCCAGGTAGGCGGTCGACCGCGATACGGTTTGGAGCTGAACCGTCTTTACCCTATTCACACTGATTGATAGCTTGCCGCGTAGGCTGCACCACTAGCCACATGTGTTTACGGGCGCACCACACGGCTCACTGGGGAGGATAAGGTCCGCCGATGGAAGTCGAGTCATCGATCTGCCTGAGCGACCTAGTTCCTGCTCTGCGCTGGAGCCGCCCGCAGCAGGTGGCCGAGGCGCTGGGCGATCCGCGCCTGCCCGCGGGGTGGTGGTCCTCCCTGGCGCTGTCGAAGGCACTCGGCACGGCGGGCCTCGACTGGATCTGCGAACGCCTGGCGCGGCTGGCCTCCTCCCGCTGGGACCATCTGCCGCTGTCCGATCTGCTGCCCGCCCTGGCGGTTCACCACGTGGATCCCGCGCTGCCCGGCTGGCCCGAGGCGACCCGTACGGCGATCATCGGCCTCGGCGGCTGGCAGCGGCTGCGCCGCCTGGCCCCCAGCGACCTGAGCACTCCCTCGGCCACGCCCGAAGTGGTGATCCGCGCCGTCTTCCGCGAGATCCTCGGGCGCATCCCGGCCCAGCGCGAGGCCCCGAAGGCCGCCCATCCCGAAGTGACGCGCCCGCTGCAGGTGGGCGGGGTCCCCAGCCAGCCCACCGGTCCCGCGCAGGACGAGGTCAGAGGCACGGACCCCTTCCCCGTCCAGCCGGAAGCCACGCCGCAGCCGCAGTCCGGCCCGCTCGCCGCTCAGTCCGGCCCGCTCGCCGCCCCGTCCGAGGGCACCGCACCAGGACGGACCGCCCCCTCTGGACCTCCCGCGCCGTCCGGGCCTTTCGCGGGCCAGGGCAGCAACGGCGCGCCGCCGCGCCAGACCGGCTCCTTCTTCGCTCAGCCGCAGGACAGCGGCCCGCAACGCCAGCCGGCACCACCCGCGGACAGCGGCTCCCAGCGTCAGACCGGCTCCTTCCCGGCCCAGCCATCGGAGAGCGGCCCGCAACGCCAGACCGGGCCGGTCCCGGCCCAGGGCGAAAGCGGCACGCAGCGCCAGACGGGGTCGTTCCCCGCTCAGCCGGCGGATGGGCCTTCGCCGCGTCAGACCGGCACCTTCCCGGCCCAGCCATCGGAGAGCGGCCCGCAACGCCAGACGGGGTCGTTCACCCCGCAGAGCGGTTCGTTCGCCGCGCAGCCCCAGAGCGGCGGCCTTCCGCAGCGCCCGGCGCCCGGCCAGGCCGAACGCCTCCCTCAGCGCCCCCCCGGCCCGCAGCCCGGCAGCCCCGCACCCGGCGCGGCGAGCGCCGGCGGCCCGCACACCGGGTCGTTCCCGGCCGTGCCCGGGACGGACGGCGCCAAGGGCTACGTTCCCGGCACGACGCCGTCCAGCCCGGTGCCGTCCGACACCGACCACGCCATGGTCCGCGTGGTGGACAGCCTGTTCCGCAGCCTGGACAAGCTCGAACTGGCCGTGGCCGTGCACCGGCTGTTCGCGCAGGACCCGGTCAGCCTGCGCACGCTCGCGCACAAGATGCTCGTGGACAGGGACGCGCTGTCCCAGGCCCAGCGCACCGCCGAAGAACGCGTGCTGCACTGGCTCCGCTCGTCGGAGTCCGCACCGGTCACCGGGCACATGTTCCGGCTGACCGAGTGGCTCGGCGCGGCGGCCACGGAAGACCAGCTCATCGGCGCCGACCCGGCCCACCCCGTGACCGTGCCGTCGCTGCGCACGCCGCTGTGGCGGGTGCTGGTGACGCTCATGCCCGACCGCCGCCTCCAGGACGGCTGGCTGGTGGTGGGCGACCTCCATGGCCTGCAGGCCCGTACGCGGCAGCTCCTGGCCACGGCCTCGCCCGACGCCGACGTCGTGGCGCTGGTGGGCGAGCTGGGCATCCGCGCCCACTCGGCCAAGGCCTGGCTCGACGCCCTGCCTCCCAAGACCGCCCCCGACCCGGTGGGCTCGGGGCCGTCGCTCGACCAGCCCCTGCCCCGTCGCACGCCGGGAGCCAACGGCCACCACCATCGGGGCGGCCAGCCCATCCCGCCCGCGACGGCGAGCTCGATCGACCCGTCCGCCGCACTGGCCACGCTGTCGGCCCTGTCGGGCGGCCGCTCCGGGATACTGCCCGTGGCCGGAGCCCCGTCCACGCCACCTCCGCCGCTCCCGGGCCCGTCGTCGGACCCGCGCCGCTGGCAGCGCATCGAGGTCACCCCCGAGCACCTGCGGGGCGGCCCGGTGCCGGTGCCGGAGGGGTACGCGGCACAGCTCGGCATGCGTCCCGGCACCCTGCTGTCGGTGACGGGCCCCGGCGACAACGCCATCGTCCTGGTCTGGCAAGGGCACCAGCCGGTCTTCGACTCCCTGCAGCCGGTGCTCATGCGCTTGAACGCGCGGCCCGGCGACCAGGTGTACGTCACGGTGGACGGCTACCGCCTGGAGGCGCAGCTCACCGGCTGACCAGGCCGGCCGGGAACGGATCAACAAGGCCGGCGTCGAAGCTGGACGCAGAGCCCTGACCCCGACCCACGGAGGCCGGGCAAGGAGGGCTCGCGTATCGGCGCGTAACCCCTGAAGGGTCAGAGGCCGTTACCCTGGAGGGCCCTCAGCCGAAGTACGGCGTTTGGGGGACCACGGCAGCGCGTAAAGAATGAAGGTCTCAGAAGACCAGCACGGCGGAGAAGCGGCGGAGGATCTCAGTCAAAGAGCCCATGTCGATGTGCGGTTGCCGCCGCCTCGCCGCGAGTCGAAACGCCCAGTTTCGCCAAGATGTTGGAGACGTGGACGCTCACCGTCTTCACCGAGATGAACAGCGCCTCCGCGATCTCCCGGTTGCTGCGCCCATGCGCAACCTCCCGCAGCACCTCCAGCTCCCGCGCCGTCAATCCCAGCGGAAGCCCGTCGGAAGCCTCCTCGCCACCGATCCTGGCGCGCCGCCGGAAGTCGTCGAGCTGCTCCAGCAGCGGCGTGGCGCCGAGCCGGGCGGCGAGTTCGCGGGCCCGCGTCAGCCGCGCCGCGGCCTCCTGCCGGTCCCCGGCCGCGAGCGCGGCCCGCGCGGCGCCCATCAGGCTTTTGGCCTCGGAGTACGGCTGCCGCAGCCCCGCCCACGCCGCCACCGCCCCGTCCCAGGCCTTGAACTGCCAGGCGGCCAGCTCGGCGGCATCGTCCGGCGGCGTCTCGGGACCGGTCAGCGCGGTGAACGTGAGCTGCTGCGCCTGCTGGAGATCGCCCACGACCCCCAGCTCCGTTGCCAGCGCGCGCAGCCGCGGCAGGAGCGACAGCCCGAGTCGCGCGAGCGCGCCGAGACCTGACCGATCGGACCCCGCGGACATCGGCCCGGTGACCTGTGCGAGGAGCTGGGCGAACGTCACAAGCACCGGCCAGGAGTAACGCGGGGTGCTCACCAGGTCGCGCTCCTCCAGGGCGCGGGCGGCCGTCTCCACGGCCTCGTCGAGCTGCCCGCGCGCCCGCAGCAGCTGCACATCCCTGCACAGGTGCGGCAGCACCGCCTGATCCCGGTACGTGCCCCGCGACAGCACGCTGCGCGACGCCCCCAGCAGTTGCTCGGCCCGGTCGAGCTGGCCCCGGGCGAGCGCGATGTCCATGGCGAACCCCTGCAGGCTGGCCCGGTAGGGTGCCGGCGGCGCGAGGTCGAGCGCGTGCTCGATCACTTCGAGGGCCTCGTCCCAGCGGCCGAGCGACACCAGCGGCTCGGCCAGGTTGATCGCCAGGAACGCGCCCGACGTGCGCGCCAGGCCGTAGTGCCCGGCCTCCTCGACGCCGTCGCGGGCCACCTGCGCGGCCCGCTCGTGCCAGCCCGCGCCCTCCAGCGCGTCGGACTCGGAGATGGCGCAGCGCATCAGCGCGTTGTACGCATCGCCGCCGGCGGCGATGCGGCGCGCCTCGGCGAACGCGTCGAGCTGGGCTTCGATCTCGGAAAAGCAGAAACGCGCCCAGGCGAGATCGATCAGCGCGTGGGCCTCGACGTTGGCGTCGCCCACCTGGTGGGCGATCTCTCTCGCGATCTGGGCGGTGGCGATCCTCTCCGACCAGTTCTCCGCGCCGTGGAGCATGCGCGACAGGCTCTCCAGCACCTGGCCGCGCAGCTTGGTCGGCGGGTCGGCGGGCACCAGCTCGGCGGCGCGGCGCAGGTCTTCGCGGAAACCGAGGCGGCCCAGGTCGTAGCGGGTCAGGCCGCGCTGGCGCAGCAGGCGGGCGGTCCTGATCGGGTCGCTCGCGTGGTCCAGCTCAGCCAGGGCGGCGCTGGCCAGGGCGATGCTGCGCTCGAATTCGCCGGCGAGATGGGCCACCGTGGCGATCTGCCCGAGCACGTCGATCCGGTCGCAGCCGATGCGATCAGGGGCGTCGGGCACCTGGTCCCACAGCTCGAGCACCCTGGAGAGCATCCTGAGCTGCTCGTCGTAGGCGGTGGACTTGCGGGCCGCGGCGGCCGCGCGCCAGGCGCTGACCAGTGCCCAGGTGGAGTCGTGGGCGGAGTGCCAGTGGTGGGCCAGCTCGATCGCGCCGCGCGGGGCGGGCAGGATCGACAGGTCGCGCTCCAGGGCCTCGGCGTAGCGGGTGTGGAGGCGGGTGTGCTCGCCGGGCAGCAGGTCGTCGTGGAGCGCCTCGCGGATGAGCGCGTGCCTGAAGCTGTAGCCCTCGCCGTCGACGACCAGCACGTTGCCCGCCACGGCGGGCCGCAGGGCGCCGGAGAGCGCGTTGTCGTCGAGCCCGGCGACGGCGGAGAGCAGATCGTGCTCGATGCGCTGGCCGCCCGCGCTGGCCACGCGCAGCAGCTCCTGCGTCTCCTCGGGCAGCCGCTCGACGCTGGCCAGCAGCAGGTCGCGCAGCGACTCGGGCAGCGCGTCGCCGCCGCCGGCCTCGCTGAGCAGCGCCTCGACGAACAGCGGGTTGCCCTCGCTGCGGGCGTAGATCAGGTCCATGTCGGCGGGGGACGGCTCCCGCTCCAGGATGCTGGCCGCCTGGGCGACGGCCTCCCTGCGGGTGAGCCTGCGCAGCTCGGCCCTGGTCACCCACTCCACGCGGCCCAGCTCGGCGAGCATCGGCCGCAGCGGGTGGGTGCGATGCAGCTCGTCGGTGCGGTAGGTGACGACGATCAGCAGGCGGCCCGCGGTGCGCTGGTAGCGGACCAGGAACGACAGCAGGTCGCGGGTGGACCGGTCGGCCCAGTGCGCGTCCTCGACGACCAGCAGCACGGGACGCTCCTCGGCCAGCCGCTCCAGCAGCCCGAGCACCTGCTCGAACAGCCGCGCCCTGGCCTCGGCCCCGTCCTTGTCCGGCTCCCCGAACTCGGGCAGCAGCCGCGCCAGCCCGCGCGTGGTGCCTCCCGGCACGAGCGCCGCGACCCCGTCGCGGCCCAGCTCCCGCACGAGGCCGCGCAGCACGGCGGTGAACGGCGCGAACGGCAGACCCTCCGTGCCCAGCTCGAGACACCCGCCCACGAGCGCCAGAGCGTCGCCGGCCCGGTCGATGAACTCCTTGACGAGCCGCGTCTTGCCGACCCCGGCCTCGCCGCCGACCAGCACGGTCGACGACACCCCGGAACGCGCTCTGATCAGCGCGTCGCCGAGAGCGGAGAGCTCGCGGGCACGCCCGACGAACAAGGGGCTCACGGCATGGATACTCACGACATCAGCATGCCATCCGGCTACGACTGAAACGGCCTTCCGCACTTTCCGGCGGCCCGCCCGGCGAAACCGTCCGCCGCAGCACGGACCACCGCGTGCGATGGCATGCCCGCACGGCACCCGGCGCCCGACGCGCCATGTGGCGTGGTGGAAGCGTTGGTGTCAGCGCAGGACCTTGCGGAAGAACGTGGCCGAGGCCTCGTAGCCCAGCGCGTGGTAGAACTCGGGCGCCCGCCGCGTCGCCATGGCCACATAGCCCGCCTGGCGCGAGCGGGCCCACTGCTCGAACTCCTCCAGCAGCCTCCGCCCGATCCCCTGCCGGCGCGACCCCGACTGGACCATGGCCTCCTCGACCCAGGCGACCGGCCCGTTGGCGAACAGCGTCAAGTGGACGAACCCCAGCAGGTAGCCGTGGACGTGCCCGCCCACGACCGCCACGAGCAGCAGGGCGTCGTGGTTCGCCAGCAGCTCCGGCAGCGCGGCGTCGAAGGCCTCGCGCTCGGGCCGGAACGTCAGCCCGAACTCGCGAGCGAGCGCGAACACCTCGTCCGCGTCCGCCTTGTCCGCCCTCCTGATCAGGAGATCGTCAGCCGTCATGACAGATGACCCTAGATCGTGCCACCTCACCCGCGCAAACACCCGCCGAGCTCAGCGCGTGGACACCGCCCGAGCTCACAGGTCGCCCAGCCCGAGCTGGCGGGCGATGAGCATGCGCTGGACCTCGCTCGTGCCCTCTCCGATCTCCAGGATCTTGGCGTCGCGGTAGAAGCGGCCGACGGGGAACTCGTTCATGAAGCCGTACCCGCCGAACACCTGCGTGGCCTCGCGCGAGTTGTCCATGGCCGCGTTGGAGGCGACCAGCTTGGCGATCGCCGCCTCCTTCTTGAACGGCATCCCCGCCAGCATCCGCTCCGCCGCGTGGTAGTACGCCAGGCGGGCCGTGTGCGCCCGCGCCTCCATGTCGGCGATCTTGAACTGGATGGCCTGGTAGTGGCCGATCGGGTGGCCGAACGCCTTCCTGTCCCGTACGTACTTCAGGCACTCGTCCACGCAGCCCTGCGCCAGCCCGACGCTGACGGCGGCGATCGCGATGCGGCCCTCGTCCAGCGTCTGCAGGAACTGGGCGTAGCCGCGGCCGCGCCGGCCGAGGAGGTTGCCGGCGGGGACGCGGCAGTCGGTGAAGGACAGCTCGCGGGTGTCGGAGGCGTTCCAGCCGACCTTGGAGTACTTCTTCGACACCGTGAATCCGGGCGTGCCGCTCGGCACGAGGATCGTGGAGATCTCCCGTTCGCCGGTGAGCGCGGCCACCCCGACGACGGCGGTGATGTCGGTGCCGGAGTTCGTGATGAAGGCCTTCGTCCCGTTGATCACCCATTCGGAGCCGTCCAGCACGGCCGTGGTACGCATCCCGCCCGGCACGTCCGTGCCGCCGCCGGGCTCGGTCAGGCCGAACGCGCCCAGCTCGGCGCCGGAGGTCAGCCTGGGCAGCCAGTGCAGGCGCTGTTCCTCGGTGCCGAACCGGTAGATCGGCATCGCGCCCAGCGACACCGCGGCCTCCAGGGTGATCGACACGCTGGAGTCGACGCGGGCCAGCTCCTCCAGCGCCAGGCAGAGCGCGAAGTAGTCGCCGCCCATGCCGCCGTATTCCTCGGGGAACGGCAGGCCGAACAGGCCCATCGCGCCCATCTGCCGCACGATGTCGTAAGGGAACTCCTCGCGCTCGTAATAGTCGCCGATCACCGGCGCCACCACGTCGCGGGCGAACGCCTCGACCGTCTTGCGCAGCTCTTCGTACTCGTCCTTGAGCATGTCAGCCTTTCGACAGCGCCTGTACGACGCGGGAGGGACTGGGCCGGCCGAGCAGCCCGGCCAGCCAGGTGCTGGTGGCCACGAGCTTGTCCAGGTCGAGCCCGGTCTCGATGCCGAGCCCGTGCAGCATCCAGACCAGGTCCTCGGTGGCGAGGTTGCCGGTGGCGGACTCGGCGTAGGGGCAGCCGCCGATGCCGCCGGTGGAGGCGTCCACGGTGGTCACGCCCGCGCGCAAGGCGGCCAGGGTGTTGCCGAGCGCCTGGCCGTAGGTGTCGTGGAAGTGCACGGCCAGCCGCTCGGGCCTGCCGAGCGCGCGGATCAGGGCGGTCACGTGGCCCGGCGTGCCGACCCCTGTCGTGTCGCCGAGCGACAGCTCGTGGCAGCCGAGCCCGAGCAGCCGCTCGCCGACCGTGACGACCTGCTGGATCGGCGTCGGCCCCTCCCAGGGATCGCCGAAGCACATCGACACGTACGCCCGCACCTTGACGCCGTTGTCCAGCGCCCTGGCCACGACCGGCTCGAACATGCCGAACTGGCTCTCCAGGCTCCTGTTGAGGTTCTTGGCGGCGAACGTCTCGGTGGCGCTGGCGAAGATCGCGATCTCTTCCACACCCAGGTCGAGCGCCCGGTCCAGGCCGCGCTGGTTCGGCACCAGCACCGGGTAGCGCACGCCCGGCCGGCGGTCCAGCCTGGTGAGCAGCTCGTCGGCGTCGGCCAGCTGCGGCACCCACTTCGGGTGCACGAAGCTGGTCGCCTCGATCACCTTGTGCCCGGCGTCGGCGAGCCGGTCGATGAACTCGGCCTTGACCTCGACGGGCACGACGGAGGACTCGTTCTGCAGCCCGTCGCGCGGGCCGACCTCGTAGATCGTGATCTGCTGCGGAAGACCCTCCATGGGGTACGCCATCACGCCTCCTCGACGGTGACCACGGCCAGCACGGCGTCCATGTCGACCGGCTGCCCGGCCTGCGCGGGCAGCTCGGTGACCACGCCGTCGCACGGGGCGGTGACCGTGTGCTCCATCTTCATGGCCTCCACGATGACCAGCGCCTGCCCCTCGCTCACCCGCTCGCCCACCTGCGCCTTGACCACCAGGACGGTGCCCGGCATGGGGCTCCTGACCACGCCGTCCCCGGCCGCCGCCGCGCCCGGGCGGTCGCCGGGGTCGCCGATGAGGTGGCGGGTGAACGCCCACGTCCGGCCGTCCTTGCCGAGCCAGAGCGTGTCGTCGTGGCGTACGTGGAGGTAGTGCTCGGTACGGCCGCCGACGGTGACCGCGAGGTCGGCGCCGTCGGCCTGGATACGTGCGGCGAACTTCTGGCCATTTATCTGGACTTCGGCGGATTCTTCGGGCAGGCCGCGTACCTGGACCTCGTGCCCGCCGTCCCTGGACTCCAGCCGCCACGTGGTCCACGCCGGCGCGCCGGCCCGCCACCCGTCCGTGACCTCCCACGGATCGTCGCCCTGCGGCATGGCGTGGAAGACGAGCCCCGCGGCCGCCAGCACCTCCCCGGGCACCTCGACGCCAGGAAGGAGGCCGGGCAGCACCCGCTCGACCAGGCCGGTGTCCAGCTCGCCCGCCAGGACGGCGGGGTGCGCGGCGAGCGCGCGCAGGAACGGGATGTTGGTGACCACGCCCAGGACGGCCGTCCGGGCGAGGGCCCGGTCGAGCGCCCGCAGCGCCGCCTGCCTGTCCGGCGCCCAGGCGATGACCTTGGCCAGCATCGGGTCGAACTCGCTGCCCACGATCCCGCCCTCGACCAGCCCGGAGTCCACCCGGATCCCCGGCATGGCCGCATCGGGTTCGCGAAGGGCCAGCACGCGGCCGCCCGTGGGCAGGAAGCCGCGCGCCGGGTCCTCGGCGTACACGCGGGCCTCGACGGCGTGGCCGGACAGCCGCACGTCCTGCTGCCCGAACGGCAGCCGCTCCCCCGCCGCCGCCCGCAGCTGCAGCTCCACCAGGTCCACCCCGGTCACCAGCTCCGTGACCGGGTGCTCGACCTGCAGGCGGGTGTTCATCTCCATGAAGTGGTAGGCGCCGGTGGCGCCGTCCACGATGAACTCGACGGTGCCCGCGCCGGTGTACCCGACCGCGCGGGCGGCCTCCACCGCCGCCGCTCCCATGCGGGCGCGCGTCTCGGGGGTCACGAACGGCGACGGGGCCTCCTCGATGATCTTCTGGTGCCTGCGCTGCAGGCTGCACTCGCGCTCGCCCAGGTGGACGACGTTCCCGTGGGTGTCGGCCAGGATCTGGATCTCGATGTGGCGCGGGCTCTCGACGTAGCGCTCGATGAGCAGCGTGCCGTCACCGAACGCGGCCCGCGCCGTACGCCGTGCCGACTCCAGCGCCTCGGCCAGTTCGGCGGCCGAGCGGACCAGCACCATGCCCTTGCCCCCGCCGCCGGCGGACGGCTTGATCAGTGCGGGGAAGTCGCGCCAGCCCTCCAGCGCGTCGCCCGGCTCGGCCGCGCCCGGCACCACGGGCACGCCGGCGGCCGACACCGTGGCCTTGGCGCGGATCTTGTCGCCCATCGCGTCGATGGCCGCGGCCGGCGGCCCGACGAAGACCAGCCCGGCCGCCGCGCACTGCCGCGCGAACTCGGCGTTCTCGGCGAGGAACCCGTATCCGGGATGGACGGCCTGCGCACCCGAATCCCGAGCCGCTCCCACGATCGCCTCGATGTCCAGATAATTCGGCACCTGGAGGGCCAGGTCGGCTTCGCGCACGTGCCTGGCGCCCGCGTCGGACGGCGCGTGCACGGCCACCGACGTGATGCCGAGACCCCGCAGTGTGCGGATGATCCGTACGGCGATCTCGCCCCTGTTGGCGATCAGAACACGGTTGAAGAGCATGGTCACATCCGGAAGACGCCGTAGCCGGCGGGCTCGAGCGGGGCGTTGGCCGCCGCGGACAGCGCCAGGCCCAGGACGGTGCGGGTGTCGAGGGGGTCGATCACGCCGTCGTCCCAGAGCCTGGCCGTGGAGTAGTACGGGTTTCCCTGGCGCTCGTATTGCGCCCTGATCGCCTCGGCGTCGGCGCTGCCGACGGTCGTCAGGACGTTCGCGGCCTGCTCGCCGCCCATGACGGAGATGCGGGCGTTCGGCCACATCCACAGGAACCGGGGAGAGTACGCCCGCCCCGCCATCGCGTAGTTCCCCGCCCCGAACGACCCGCCGATCACGACGGTGAACTTGGGCACGCGCGCGCACGAGACGGCGGTGACCATCTTGGCGCCGTGCTTGGCGATGCCGCCCGCCTCGTAGGCCTTGCCGACCATGAAACCGCTGATGTTCTGCAGGAACACCAGGGGGATCCGCCGCTGGTCGCACAGCTCGATGAAGTGCGCGCCCTTCATCGCGGACTCGCTGAACAGGATGCCGTTGTTGGCGACGATCCCCACCGGGTGGCCGTGCAGGTGGGCGAAGCCGGTGACGAGCGTGGCACCGTATTCGGCCTTGAACTCGAGGAAACGCGAGCCGTCCACGATCCTGGCGATCACCTCGCGCACGTCGTACGGCTGGCGGGTGTCGCCGGGCACGATTCCGTACAGGTCGCGGGGGTCATGCTTGGGCGGCTCCGGCGTGGTCGTCTCCCACGGCCGCGGGGGGCGCGGCGCGAGCGTGGAGACGATGTCGCGGACGATGGCCAGCGCGTGCGCGTCGTCCTCGGCCAGGTGGTCGGTGACGCCGCTGACCCGCGCGTGCAGGTCGCCGCCGCCGAGTTCCTCGGCCGTGACCTCCTCGCCGGTGGCCGCCTTCACCAGGGGCGGGCCGCCCAGGAAGATCGTGCCCTGGCCGCGTACGATGACCGCCTCGTCGCTCATCGCGGGCACGTACGCTCCGCCGGCCGTGCAGGAGCCGAGCACCGCGGCGATCTGGGGGATGCCGCGGGCCGACATCGTGGCCTGGTTGTAGAAGATGCGGCCGAAGTGCTCGCGGTCGGGGAACACCTCGTCCTGTCTCGGCAGGAACGCCCCACCGGAGTCCACGAGGTAGACGCAGGGCAGGCGGTTGTGCAGCGCCACCTCCTGCGCGCGCAGGTGCTTCTTGACGGTGATCGGATAGTACGTGCCGCCCTTGACGGTGGCGTCGTTGGCGACGATCACGCACTCGCGGCCGGAGACCCGGCCCACCCCGGTGATGATCCCGGCGGCGGGGGCCTGGTCGTCGTAGAGGCCGTTCGCGGCCAGCGGCGACAGCTCCAGGAAGCGGGAGCCCGGGTCCAGCAGGCCGTCGACGCGGTCGCGGGGCAGCAGCTTGCCGCGTTCGACGTGGCGCTGCCGTGACCTCTCGGGGCCGCCGAGCGCGGCGACGTCGAGGCGTTCGAGCAGCTCGGCGGCCAGCCTCTCGTTGACCTCGGCGTTGCGTTTGTACGCCGCGCCCCCGGGGTCGGCGACCGACTTCAGCACCGGCCAATCGCTGCTCATGAGTCACCTCTCATGGCACGGATGTTAGTCATCATTAACGTAGTCGTCTAGCATGTGAGACGTGACCACCGTCTCCACACCTACCCGCAATCGGCGCAACAGGCGCGCGGAAATCCTGGAGGCGGCCGCCCGGCTGTTCGCCGGGCGCGGCTTCCACGGCGTCTCGATCGAGGACATCGGCGGCGCGGTGGGCGTCTCGGGGCCGGCGCTCTACCGCCATTTCAGCGGCAAGGACGCGCTGCTCGCCGAGATGCTGCTGGACATCAGCTCGCGGCTGCGCGAGTCGGCCGTCGCGGTCGCCACCTCGTCCCCGGATCCGCAGCAGACGCTGGACGCGCTGCTCAACGTGCAGATCACGTTCTCCATCGAGCAGCCCGCGCTGATCACGGTGCACGACAGGGAGCTGGGCAACGTGCCGGAGCCGCAGCGGCGGCAGATCAGGCGGTTGCAGCGGCTCTACGTCGAGGAGTGGGTCACCGTGCTGGCCGAGCTGCACCCCTCGTGCCCGCCCGCGCGCCTGCGCGCCGCCACCCACGCCGTCTTCGGCCTGCTCAACTCCACGCCGCACAGCGCCGGCGAGCTGCCGGGGCGGGACATGCGGCCGCTGCTGCACGCGATGGCCAGGGCCGCGATCGACGCCGCCGTTAACGCTCAATAACCAAGAGGCCGATTTCTCTCTTGGCCTTGTTGCCCCAACTATCTAGATATATCGTCAAGATATCTCGATAGTTGGGAGTCATCATGCATGATCCGGACTTCTGGGACGCTCCCCCGCCGCCTGGGCCGGGCGGGTTCGCCCCGCCGCCCCCGTTCGCCCCGCCGGGACCGTCCGCGCCGCCCGGGCCTGAATTCGGCCCGATCGTCCACTGGGAGACGCCCGCACCGCGGGTCCGGCGCGGCGACGTCAGGGCGGCCCTGCTGGCCCTCCTCCACGAGGGGCCGCAAAACGGCTACCAGATGATCCAGGACATCGAGGAGCGCAGCCTGGGCGTGTGGCGGCCCAGTCCCGGCTCGGTCTATCCGGCGCTCCAGCAGCTCGAGGACGAGGGCCTGGTGGCCTCCGACGAAGCGGGCGGGAGCCGTACGTACCGGCTGACGGAGCAGGGCCGCGGCCAGGCGGCCAGGCACGCCGGCGAGGCCCCGTGGGACGAGGTCGCCCGCACGGTGCCGGCCGACCACCACGAGCTGCGCCTGCTCTGGGCCCAGCTCAACGAGGCCGTCGCCCATTTGGTGCGCACGGCCAGCGACCGGCAGGTGGCGGAGGCCAAAAAGTTGATCAAGCAGACCCGCAAGTCCGTTTTCCAGATCTTGGCGGAGGACTGAATGACCGCGGAAGCGGCGGTGGCCGTACGAGGGCTGCGCAAGGCGTACGGCAAGGTCGAGGCCGTGAAGGGCGTCGACTTCGAGGTGCGGCCCGGCGAGGTGTTCGGCTTTCTCGGGCCGAACGGCGCGGGAAAGACCACCACGATCAGCATGCTCTGCACCCTGGTCAGACCGACGGGCGGCAGCGCCACCGTGGCCGGGCACGACGTGGTGCGCGAACGCGACGAGGTACGCAGGAACATCGGCCTCGTCTTCCAGGACCCCACCCTGGACGGCTATCTGAGCGCCGAGCAGAACCTGCGCTTCCACGCGGAGCTGTACGGCGTGCCGAAGAGCCTGGTCGGCGACCGCATCCGCCAGGTGATGGAGATGGTCGCGCTGTGGGACCGCAAGGACGCCAAGGTCATGACGTTCTCGGGCGGCATGAAGCGGCGGCTGGAGATCGCCCGCGGCCTGCTGCACTCGCCGCGGGTGCTGTTCCTCGACGAGCCGACCGTGGGGCTCGACCCGCAGACCCGCTCGGCCATCTGGGGGTACATCAACCAGTTGCGCCTCATGGAGGACATCACCATCTTCATGACCACGCACTACATGGACGAGGCCGAATACTGCGACAGGATCGCCATCATCGACCACGGTGAGATCGTCGTCATCGACTCCCCCGAGGCGCTGAAGGCCAGCGTCGGCAAGGACCGCGTGCAGATCCAGACCGGCGACGACCAGGCCGCGATCACGGCGCTACGGGAGCGGTTCGGACTGGAGGCGGCGGTGCACGAGGGCGCGGTGACGTTCGCGGTGGCCTCGGGCGAGGAGTTCGTGCCGAAGCTGTTCGCCGACCTCGGGATGCCGATCAAGTCGGTGAGCGTGTCACGGCCGTCCCTGGACGACGTGTTCATGTCCTACACCGGCTCCACGATCCGCGACGCCGAGGCAGGCGACGGCAACATGGCGTTCATGAGGGCGATGGCGAGGCGATGAGCGATGGCTACTGAGACGATCGGCGTCCGGGTGCCCGCGCGCAGCGCCGGGCACGACGTCCGGGCGATCAAGATAGTGCTCCACCGGGAGATCCTGCGCTTCGTCAACGACCGCACCCGCATGCTGTCCATGCTGGTGCAGCCGGTGCTGTGGCTGTTCGTCATGGGCACCGGTCTGGGGTCGCTGGTACAGGGCTCGATCCCGGGGATCGACTTCCGCACCTTCATGTATCCCGGCATGATCTCCATGACCGTGATCATGACGGGCATGTTCTCGGCCGGGTCCATCGTGTGGGACCGCGAGTTCGGCTTCCTCAGGGAGATGCTGGTCGCGCCCGTCTCGCGAGGGGCGATCGTGGTCGGCAAGTGCCTGGGCGGCGCCCTGGTGGCCACCGCGCAGGGCGTCATCATCGTCGCCATGGCGGGCCTGGTGGGCGTGCCCTATTCGGCCACCTTGATCGTCACGCTGCTGGCGGAGATGTTCCTGGCCGCGTTCACGATCACGGCGTTCGGGGTGATGGTGGCCGCGCGGATGAAGAACATGCAGACGTTCTTCGGGCTGATGCAGATGGCGATCATGCCCATGATGTTCCTGTCGGGGGCGATGTTCCCGCTGGCCAACCTGCCTTCGTGGCTGCACGTGCTCACCGTGGTCAACCCGATGACGTACGCGGTGGATCCGATGCGGCAGGCGGTGTTCTCCCATCTGGACGTGCCGCCTCAGGTGAACGCGATGCTGAATCCCGGGGTCCAGTGGTTCGGCTACCAGGTGCCGGTGCCGCTGGAGCTGGGCGTCGTGGCCGCGCTCGGGGCGGTTTTGCTGGGGATCGGGATCGCGCAGTTCCGGCGGGCGGAATAAGACGAGGCCCGGGGCGGTGATCTCCCGGGCCTCGGCTCAACTCATGACGTTCAGCGCTTCACGCGGACGTAGTCCTTGCGGCTGGTGTCGCCGTAGGTGTCCTCGTCACCGCCGAACACGAACCTCCAGTATCCGGAGTTCCAGGCCTTGACCTTGGTGTAGAGCCGGCCGCTGTCGCTCGACCAGGTCGTCTTCACGTACTCCCACTTCTTCGAGCCCGCCTGCTTGAAGTACAGCGCGACCCGGCCCGAGTAGCCCTCCCAGGAGCCCTCGTCGTCGATCTGCAGCGCGCCCTTGAACTTCAGGTACTTGCCGCGCTTGATCGGCTCCGGGTAGGCGTTGAACTTGATGAGCCGCGTGTCCGCCTTCTCCTCGGGCGGCGGGGCGGGCTGGTCGACCTTGACCCAGTCGGCGTCGCTGACCGAGCCGTTGACGCCGCGGGTGCCCGCGTACTCGGCGCGCCACCAGCCGGAGCTCTCGGCGGTGGTGGAGGCCCAGAAGCGGCCGTGGCGGCCGGTCACGTCGCTGGTGACGTACTGCCACCTGCTCGAACCGGACGGCTTGAAGAAGATCGCCACCCGCTGGCCGGGCACGCCGTCGCGGCCCTCCACCAGCAGGGCGCCGGTGAACGTCAGCTTGCCGCCCTTGTCCACGGGCTCGGGCTCGGCGTCGAAGCGGACGATGCGGCTGCCGAGGTTCCCGCGCCTGACGCCGACCCGGTCGGCGTCGCTCACGGAGCCCTTGGCGGCGGCCGTGGCCGCGAACTCCGCCCGCCACCAGCCGGTCGCGCCGGCCCGCACCGTGGCGCCGAACCAGCCGTCGCGGCCGGTGGTCACCTTGGTGACCTCGCGGTAGGTGTCCGAGCCGCGCTCGCGGAAGGTGATCGAGACGGTCTGCCCGTCGTACCCCTTGCCGTCGGCGAGCAGCCGGCCGGAGATCCTGATCAGATCACCCTTGTCGACCAGGCCGGGACTGGCGTCGAAGTCGACGATCTTGGTGTCGAGCACCTTCTTGACGACGACCTCGAACGTGCCGCCTCGGGAGGGGCTGCCGTCGCCGTGGGCGACGGCGAGCCAGCTCCACTTGCCGGCGTTCGCGGCGTCGAAGGACTTGGTGCCGGTCCACCTCGTCCAGTCGCCGTTCTTGTTCGGGGTGAGGGTGAGGGGGGAGCCGACGCCGACGTCGCCCGGCGGCTTGAGCTGGAGCTCGGCCCGCTCCGCGCCCTTGGTCGCGAAGCTGAACGTGGCCGTGACCGCGCCCTTGGTGACGTCGATCGGCGGGGTGGGACTGATGTCCACTCGGGTGAGGATCGGTGCTGCGGCCGCCGTCGCGGCGGACGGTGCGAGGGCTACCAGAGCCCCCGCGCCGAGTGCGATGGCGAGGGCGGCGACACGGATGCGTTGTAACATGCGGGTTCCTTTCTGGAGACCCCAGTGGTTCAACGCGGCATTGAGGGTGCCACGTGTGTCTCTTCAGTAGACGTCCACCATGCGGACGAAGTTGCGGATTCTGACAAACGGTTATAAGCGCGCGTCAATCGGACCGGTCCGTAATCTGTCACCGGTGTCCAGCAGACGTCAGGGCCGATCAAAGACATAATCGGTGGTGTGGCGCGCGACACAGTTGAGACTCATTTCACCCAGACGGTTGCGGCGCTGAAGGCAGGCCCCGCGCGAGATCCCAGCCGGCCGGTCCGCGAGGGCACGGCCCTGACCGGTGAGCAGTGCAGGATGCTGTTCCGGCACCAGCTCAACAGCCGCCTGCTCGACATCGCCGCCCGCTGGCTGCGCGAGCAGGACCAAGGCTTCTACACGATCGGCTCCGCCGGTCACGAGGGCAACGCGGCCGTGGCCGCGGCCCTGCGGCCCGGCGACCCGGCGCTGCTCCACTACCGCTCCGGGGCGTTCTACCTGACCCGGTCGGAGCAGCGTGATCGGCTGCCCGAGCAGGGCATCAGGGATGTGCTGATGGGCCTGACCGCGGCGGCGGAGGAGCCTATCGCGGGCGGCCGGCACAAGGTGTTCGGCCATCCGGAGCTGGCCGTCATCCCCCAGACGTCGACGATCGCCAGCCACCTGCCCAGGGCCGTGGGCGTGGCCTTCGCCATCGAACGGGCCAAGGCGCTCGGCACGAGCCCGCCGTGGGGCGCGGACGCGATCACGGTGTGCAGCTTCGGCGACGCCTCGATCAACCACGCGAGCGCGCTGTCCGGCTTCAACACCGCCTCTTACGCGACCTACCAGGGGCAGCCGCTGCCGATCCTGTTCGTGTGCGAGGACAACGGCATCGGCATCAGCGTCCGCACGCCCCAGGGCTGGGTGGAGTCGGCCGCGCGGCGTCCGGGCATCGAATACTTCGCCGCCGACGGCTGCGACCTGGCCGACGCGTACGACGCCGCCCTGCGCGCGGTCCAGCACGTACGCGCCAACCGCTCCCCCGCGTTCCTGCACCTGTCGACCGTGCGGCTGATGGGGCACGCCGGCTCCGACGTGGAGGTCGCCTACCGCACGCAGCGCGAGATCCGGGCCGACCTGGCGCGCGACCCGCTGGTGCGGACGGCGGCGCTGCTGGTGGAGGCCGGGCTGGCGACCCCGGAAGACCTGCTCAAGCAGTACGACTCCGCGCGCGAGCACGTGCTGCGCATCGCGCTGGAGACCACGCGCAGCCCGCGGCTGGGGTCGGCCGCGGAGGTCATGGAGCCGATCGCGCCGCGCAAACCGGAGCTGATCGCCAAGCTGGCGCCGACGGCGGCCGCGCCCGAGGTCAGGGAGAAGGCGTTCGCCGGCGCGCTGCCGGAGGACGACAAGCCGATGACGCTCTCGCTGGCGATCAACCGCACGCTCGCCGACGCGCTGGCCGTCTATCCGGAGATGATGGTGTTCGGCGAGGACGTCGCGAAGAAGGGCGGCGTCTACGGCGTGACGAGGGGGCTGCAGAAGCGGTTCGGTCCTGGGCGGGTGTTCGACACCTTGCTGGACGAGCAGGCCATCCTGGGGCTGGCGCTCGGCTCCGGCGTGTCGGACCTGCTGCCGGTGCCGGAGATCCAATATCTGGCCTACCTGCACAACGCGCTCGACCAGATCCGCGGCGAGGCGGCCACGCTGTCGTTCTTCTCCCGTCACGCCTACCGCAACGGGATGGTGGTGCGGGTGGCCGGATACGCCTACCAGAAGGGGTTCGGCGGCCACTTCCACAACGACAACGCGATCGCCGCGCTGCGAGACATCCCCGGGCTGGTCATCGCCTCGCCGGCGCGTCCCGACGACGCCTCGGCCATGCTGCGCACCTGCCTGGCGGCGGCCAGGACCTGCGGGACGGTGTGCGTGTTCCTGGAGCCGATCGCGCTCTACCACACGAAAGACCTGTTCGACGAGGGCGACGGCGGCTGGATGGCGTCCTACGCGCCGACGGGTCGCTGGGCGGAGACGCACGTGCCCATCGGCCGGGCGCGCTCCTACGGCGACGGACGCGACCTGACGATCGTGACGTTCGGCAACGGGCTGCGCATGAGCCTGCGCGCCGCCGTGCGGCTGACCCAGGAGGGCTACGGCGTCCGCGTCCTCGACCTGCGCTGGCTGGCTCCGCTCCCGCTGGACGACCTCCTGCGGATGGCCGAGCTGACGGGCAAGGTGCTCATCGCCGACGAGACCCGGCACACCGGCAGCATTTCGGAGGGCATCATCGCCGAGCTCGTCGACGCCGGATACACCGGCTCCATCGCCCGGGTCACCTCGGCCGACAGCTTCGTCCCCCTGGGGCCGGCGGCCGACCACGTGCTGCTGTCGGAGGAGGAGATCGAGCAGGCGGCGCGCAAGCTCCTGGGCTGATCGGTCATGGGGTCCGGCGGGCCACCGCGCCCCTGATGCACGTCGGCTTGGACCAGGCGACCGTCGAGTCCTCCGAGATGCGCAGCGGCACGCCCACCAGGAAGCAGTAGCCGGTGTCCGGGTCCAGGCCGGCGACGCGGGCCGAGGTGGCTCCCTGGCCGAGAGCGGTGATGGCCTGCTCGCCCTTCTTGACCGGGGAGCGCTGGAGGACTACCGGATAGCGGCGGGCGCCGGCGGGCAGCGCCCACCGCAACTCCACCAGGGCGCCCTGGTCGGCCGTCACCTTCACGCTGCGCGGCTTGAGCGCGGCGATGTCCTGCTTGCCGATCGGGGCGGTGGCCTGGGGCCGGCTCGTCTGCTGCGAGGTGGGGGCGGCTTGGGGCGCCGTCGTCTGCTGGAGCGACAGGTACACCGCCGCCGCGCTGCCGCCGATGGCCACGGCCGCGACCGCGCCACCGATCACCAGGCCCCTCGGCAGCCGCCCTGCCCGGTCCGGGGAATCGGGCTGCCCGGGAGGGACGGTTTGCGCTGATCGTGCCGCATGCACGCCATCCGGGCCCGGCCCTTGCGCCTCTGGCCGGCCGGTCGCGTAATCTCCGTGCCGGTCCGTCGGGGGCAGACCGCCGGCGCCCGTCCCATGTGTCCCGCCCTGGCCCGCGGCCTGTGGTCCCGGATCCTGGCCCACCAGGTCCGTCACCGGCAGGCCCAGTTCGGCCTGCACCGCCTGGAGGTGCCGGGCGAGCTCCCGCGCGGACCCGTACCGTAACTCGGGCTGCTTGGACATGGCCCGCAGGATCAGCTGGAAGACCGCCGGCGGCACGTCGGAGCGGTTGATGCGCGGCGGCTCGAGGCTGAGCACCCGGTACATCAGCGGCGCGATCGACGGGTCCGACGGGTTGTGGAAGGCGGGCTGGCCGGCCAGCAGGTGGTAGAGCGTGGAGCCGAGCGAGTAGATGTCGGTCGAGGCGGAGTGCGGGGCGCCGGTGAGCACCTCGGGCGCGGCGTGCAACGGGGTGAACGCCTGCGAGGTGGCCGAGATCTCCGCCGCGTCCACCACTCTGGCCACACCGAAGTCGGCGATCGCGAGCTCGCCGTACCGGGAGATGAGGATGTTCTGCGGTTTGATGTCGCCGTGCAGGACCCCCGCCTCATGTACGGCGGCCAGCGCCCCGGCCAGCTTCACCCCCGCCCGCAGCACGTCGGGCACCGGCAGCGGCCCCTCTCGGCGGATCTTGTCGCGCAGGGAGCCGTTCTCGAAGAAGTCCATCGCGATGTACGGCTTGCCGGAGCGCGTCACGCCGGTGTCGAAGACCGTCACCACGTTCGGGTGGCCGGTGAGGCGGCCGGTGAGCTGCAGCTCGCGCTGGAACCTGCGCATCGTGCGCTGATCGACCCGGTCGACGGACAGCACCTTCAGCGCCACGAGCCGGTCGAGGCGCTCCTGGTAGGCGCGGTACACGACGGCGAAACCGCCTTGGCCCGCCTGATCGAGTACCCGATAGCCGGGCGCGTCCTCGACTGGCAGCACGGCACTCCCCCCTGTTACAGCGCTCGCGGGGGAGTTTAGTGGGTATTAGCGGGATCAGAGTGGGTTCATGAGGTACGCCCCGAAGCCCACGGAGGCCACCGACACCAGGAAGAAGAAGAACACGTAGAAGCCGCCCGGCAGGAACGTGAGTCTCGCTAACTGGTCGGCGTCGGAGTCCCTGGCCTGCCGCCTGCGCCGCTTGCGCTGCAGCTCGATGATCGGCCGGATGCCGCCGAACAGCAAAAACCACACCGCGACCAGCGCGACGACCTGCTGGACCTCAGCGGGCGCGTACATGATCAAGGCGTACACGGCGCCGCCCGTGACCAGGAGGATCAGCGCGCCGTACAGGTTGCGGATCAGCAGCAGCATGCAGACCAGGAACAGCAGCACGCTCCAGATCAGCAGCGTGATGCGGCCCTGCTCGGTCAGCCACGCGGCGGCCAGGCCGAGCAGTGGTGGCGCGAGGTAGCCCGCGAGCGCGGTCAGCACCATGCCGGGCCCGTTGGGCCTGCCCCTGGTCAGCGTCACGCCCGAGGTGTCGGAGTGCAGCCGGATGCCTTCGAGCTTGCGCCGGGTGACCAGCGCCATCAGCGCGTGGCCGCCCTCGTGGGCGATCGTGATGAGCCCCCTGGACAGTTGCCAGGGCATGCGGAAACCGACGATCACGAGCGCGACCAGAGCCGAGACCGCCACGACCCAGGGGTCGGGGTCAGGCTGAACCTTGATGAGGTGGGCCCAGAGCTTGTCCATCGAGGAGAAACCCTATCCAGGTAGAGTCTCTCCTGTGGCAACAGAACAAGATTCTGACGAGCGGCCGGCGGAGGAGCGGGCCGGCCCGGTTGCGGGCGATGGGCGTACGGAGGTTTCCCGCTCTGGCTTATGCACATAAACCCGATATGTCGGTCGATCTCCATGCCTGGACGCTCGAGTTCGCCCGCCGTACACCTGAGTGCCTTCCGCCGGCGACCTTCTTCCCCGAGCCTGGCGTCGTGGACTACGTGCGACGGGCGCACGAGGCCGGCGCCAAGATCGCGCACCGGACCGCGCGCTACAGCTTCGCCGGTCCGGGTCGCGAGGTCGTCACCGAGATCGAGGCGCTGTTCAGATTCGAGGACGACCTGATCGTTCACCACCATGACGAGTTCGGCTTCAGGCGCTGGTCGAAGATGGCGCACGGGCGGCTGTCCGGATGGACGCCGATGTGGCGCAAGACCATCAGAGACCGGGCGGCGCAGCAGCTTGACCAACTCGGGTCGGCATAGTCGTTTGGAGGGTCCATGGCCAGGGTGAAGGGGTTCCGGCGCAGCGGGGACGTCCGCGAGGAGGCGCCTGAACACTCGATGGACCCGCGTGCCACCGAGGAGCGGCCCTACCGGCCGACGGTCATCGACAACGCGATCTACCGGGACGGCGAGCGCGTCGACAACCCGGGCTCGCTGGCCGACGCCTTCGAGCGCCTCAAGGAGATGCCGGACAGCATGGCCTGGATCGGCCTCTACCGGCCGAAGGAGTGGGAGTTGGTCAAGCTCGGCGAGGAGTTCGAACTGCACGAGCTGGCGCTGGAGGACGCCATCGTCGGCTCGCAGCGCCCCAAGGCCGACCGCTACGGCGACACGCTGTTCGTGGTGCTGCGCGCCGCCCGCTACCTGGACGAGGCCGAGGAGGTCGCGTTCGGCGAGGTGCACGTCTTCGTCGGCCCCAACTTCGTGATCACCGTACGGCACGCCGAGGCCCCCGACCTGCAGGCCGTGCGCAAGCGGATGGAGTCCGACCCCGAGTTGCTGCGGCAGGGCCCGCAGGCCGTGCTCTACGCCATCCTCGACGCCGTGGTGGACGGCTACGCACCGGTGGTGGCCGGGCTGCAGAAGGACATCGAGGAGATCGAGGTCCAGGTCTTCGGCGGGGACCCGTCGGTGTCGCGCCGCGTGTACGAGCTGTCCGGCGAGGTGATCGAGTTCCAGCGGGCCACGGCACCGCTCGTCGGCCTGATCCACGGGTTCATCGCGGGGGCGTCGAAGTACGGGGTGAACGAGGAACTGCAGAGCTACCTGCGTGACGTGGCCGACCACGCGATCACGGTGACCGAACGGATCTCGGCCTTCCGCCAGATGCTGCAGAACATCCTGGTCGTCAACTCGACGCTGGTGACGCAGGCGCAGAACGCGGAAATGGCGCGGATGACGGAGGCGAGCATCAGGCAGGGCGAGGAGGTCAAGAAGATCTCCGCCTGGGCGGCCATCCTGTTCGCCCCCACCCTGGTCGGGACCATTTACGGCATGAATTTCGACTTCATGCCGGAAACTCACTGGGAGTTCGGCTATCCGTTCGCCATTTTGCTGATGGCCGTCGTCTGCCTGGTCCTCTACACGGTCTTCAAACGCCGCGACTGGCTCTAGACCCCTTTTTGCGGCCGGAAATCTTTGGCCCTAGTATCCAGCCCCATGATCACCCGTTTATTGGCGGCATCGGCCGCCGGTCTGGCACTGCTCACCGGTACGGCGCACGCCGAGCCGGTCAAGGGCGCTCCCGACCTGACCCACAACGAGCTCTATAAGGCGGCCAAGCTCCCCAAGGTCGCCTGCAAGCTGGACAAGGGCACGAGCAGCGCCTCGACCAAGAAATACATCACCAAACTCGTCGGCTGCCTGAACTCGGCGTGGCGGCCGGCCATCAAGGATTTCGTGCCGGTGGAGGTGAAGTTCAAGGAGGCGGACGACAAGAAGTCCTGCTCCACCGGCATGGAGATCTCGAGTTCCTTCGCCGAGATCTGCCGTACGACCATCGAGGTGCGGCTGGCCGATGACTGGGTCAAGGCCAAGGACGACCTCAAGGCGTTCACCTCCATCGTCACGACATGGAGCGGGGTCGTCACCGGGCAGACCGGCATCGGGCGAGCCTGGTGGGCGCTGGAGAGCGGCGCGTCGGAGTCCGTCATGGACGAGCACAACCGCCGCTACTACCTGCAGATCGACTGCTTCGCGGGAGTGTCGGCGAAGAGCCTGGGGCGGGCGGTCAAGGACTGGAAGCCCGTGACCAAGGTCGAGGATTTCTGGAAGAACAGATTCCACGGCAAGCCCGACAACCGCCTCCACTGGATGGAGAAGGGCTACAAGTCAGGCCGGGCCGGCGCGTGCAACACGTGGACGGCCGCCTCCTCCAAGGTCGCGTGACGGCCGGCGCCGGGTGAGCGCCCTGGCCTGGAACGCCTGGTCACCACAGGGCGCCGATCACCAGGCCCACCACGATCGCGGCCGCGAGGGTGACGCGCAGGGCCGCGAGCGCCCGCCTGCGGACGACGGTGTTCACGAGATCCTCAGGTGTCCAGGCCGACGTGCGCTTCCAGGCGTTCGAGGCGCTGGACGAGCGGCTGGAGCTCGTCCCTGATCGCGGCGGCCAGGGCCGCGGCCTGACCTTGGGCCGGGGCGGCGGGCGGGCTCTGCTGGGTCTGGGCGCGCAGATGGACGTAGCCGGCCAGGGCCGCCGCCACGGCGCGCCGGGTGAGCTTGGGCTCGGCGCCGAGGGCGCGCAGGACCTGACCGGCGCTCCCGTCGGGCTCGGCGACCAGACCGAGCAGGAGGTGCTCGCAGCCGACGTAGTTGTGGCCGAGGGCGATCGCCTCGTTGACGGCGAACTCCAGCGCGTTGGCGGCGGGCGCGCTGAAGCCCTGTGAAGCGGGGGCCTCGGCGGGCTGCTCGGAGGGTGCCGGCTCGTGCCGGGCGAGGTCGCGTTTCACCTGATCCAGATCGATGTCCATGGCGCGCAGCACGTGCAGCGCCAGGTTCGTGCCCTCGCCGAGCAGGCCGGCGAGCAGGTGCTCGGTGCCGACGCTCGCGGTCCCCGCCTGTTCGGCCGCGAGCTTGAGCACGGTGCGCGTCCTGGCGGTCAGATGGGTCAGCGCCCCCGTCGGCACGTCCAGGTCGAGGTCGGTCAGAACGGTTTCCCTGATGGCGGTCACCCGGCGCACCGCCTGCTCCAGAGCCCGCTGACAGACCGCCGAGACCGGCACGCCCGCCTGCTTGACCGCCTCCGCGAGTTCGTCGGGCAGGTACACGTTAATCTTGGGCATGACCCCAGCATAACCCCAGAGGGGTTACATGTAAATAAGAGCGAGCGGTCAGCCCGGGAAGTCGGCCAGAGCCTGCTCGGCCTCGGCGACCGCGCGTCTCAGCTCCTCCGCGAACACCCCCACCCGGCCGGCCCCGAACCTGGCCGACGGAGCCGAGATCGACAGCGCCGCCAGGGCCGCGCCCCGTCCGTCGTGGAGGGTGGCCCCGATGGCCGAGACGCCCCGCTCCGTACCTTCGATGTTGAGCGCGTAACCGCGTGCCCGGACCTCGTCGAGCTCGCGCGCCAGGGCGGCGCGCTCCGGTCCGGCGAGATCGGGGTAGAGCTCCCAGAGGCGGTCGCGGGGCAGCGCGGCGAGCAGGACCTTGCCACCGGAGGACTGCCGCGCCGGCAGGATCGTGCCCCTCCTGTCCCCCACGTGCAGGATCTGCGAGGACTCCACGCTGTCCAGGAAACGCACCTCCGCGCCCACCCTGATCATGAGGTTCACCGTCTCGCCGGCCCGCGCGCAGAGCGCCTCCATGGCGGGCCTGGTCCTGGCGCGCAGCTCGCGCAGGACCGAGCCGCCCGTAGTGGCCGGCATGGAGGCGAAGAACGGGCCCGGCAGGTAGGTGTGATGCTCGTCCTGGACGGCGAAGTCGCGATAGACGAGCATGGCCAGGAGCCGGTGCGCGGTCGACCGGGCGATCCTGAGCTCCCTGGCGACGTCGCTGACCTTGAGCCGCCCCTGGTCGCGCAGCATGTGCAGGAGCAGCAGAACGTTGTCCACCGAGCCGACGGCGTACGCGGGTTTGTTCTTCACAGCAGAATGCTAGTGCGCCGAGCAGAACACCTCTCTAGCGTGGGGTCCATGAACCCGGAGGAGAGGCTGTACGCCGATTTCACGGCCGAGAACCTGATCCCGCTGTGGACGCAGGTCGGCGATCTGATGCCGATGCATCCCAAGCCGAAGGCCAGGCCGCATGTGTGGGAGTGGAAGAGTCTCTACCCGCTGGCCGAGCGGGCCGGTGACCTGGTGCCGGTCGGCAGGGGCGGAGAGCGGCGGGCCATCGCGCTGGCCAACCCCGGCCTGGGCGGGCTGCCGTACGCGACACCGACCCTCTGGGCCGCCATCCAGTACCTGGGCCCGCGTGAGGTCGCGCCCGAGCACCGCCACACCCAGAACGCCTTCCGCTTCGTCGTCGAGGGCGAGGGCGTCTGGACCGTCGTCAACGGCGACCCGGTGGCCATGCGCCGCGGCGACTTCCTGCTGACGCCCGGCTGGCACTTCCACGGCCACCACAACACCGCCGACGCGCCCATGGCGTGGATCGACGGGCTGGACATCCCGCTCGTGCACTACACCGACACCTCGTTCTTCGAGTTCGGCCCCGATCAGGTGACCGACACCACGACGCCGAGCGTGTCCCGGTCGGAGCGGCTGTGGGCGCATCCCGGGCTGCGGCCCGTGTCGGCGCCGGGTGCCAGGCCCAGCTCGCCGATCGCGGCCTACCGCTGGGAGCACACGGACCGGGCGCTGGATGAGCAGCTCGCGCTGGAGGACGAGGGCCATCCGGGAGTCGCCGAGCCCGGTCACGCCGCCGTCCGCTACACGAACCCGACCACGGGCGGCGACGTGATGCCGACGATCAGGGCCGAGTTCCACCGGCTGCGGCCGGGCGCCGTCACCGCCGCGCGGCGGGAGGTGGGCTCGTCGGTGTACCAGGTGTTCGACGGGGAAGGGTCGGTCACGCTCGACGGGGCCGAGCGGCGGCTGGCGCGCGGCGACCTCGTCGTGGTGCCTTCGTGGTGCGCGTGGTCGTTCCGCGCCGAGACCCGATTTGATCTGTTCCGTTTCTCTGACACGCCCGTTTTCGAGGGCCTGCACCAGTACCGGGAGGAGCTCGTATGAGGCTCGCGTTCAAGGATCGGGGAGAGCGCGCGTGAGGCTCGCCACGTTGCGGCTGCCGCGCCGTACGACCGCCGCCCGCATCGACGACGACCACGCCGTGGAGATCGGTCGGCCCGACGTCGGGGCGCTGCTGGCCGACCCCCGGTGGCGCGAGTTGGCGGCCGCCGCCGACGGGCCCAGGCATCCGCTGGCCACGGCCGATCTCGCGCCCGTGGTGCCCCGGCCCGGGAAGATCATCTGCGTGGGGCTCAACTACCGCAACCACATCCTGGAGATGGGACGGGAGCTGCCGCAGTATCCGACGGTGTTCGCGAAGTTCGCCGAGGCGCTGACCGGGCCGTACGACGACATCGCGCTGCCCGCGGTCTCCCAGGCCATGGACTGGGAGGCGGAGCTGGCGGTGATCATCGGTACGGCGGCGCGGCACGTCTCGCCCGAGCAGGCACCGGCCTGCATCGCCGGCTACGCGGTGCTCAACGACGTGACCGCCCGGGACTACCAGACCCGCACGCTGCAGTGGCTCCAGGGCAAGACCTTCGAGGCCAGTACGCCGTTCGGCCCGTACCTCGTCACGCCCGACGAGCTGACAGGAATGTCGATGACCATGCAGTGCGAGGTGGACGGGGAGGTGATGCAGCAGGCGGACATCGATGACCTGGTGTTCTCGCCCGCCGAGCTGATCGCGTACCTGTCGGAGATCCTCACGCTGCAGCCGGGCGACGTCATCGCCACCGGAACGCCGGGCGGTGTCGGGCATGCCCGCAAGCCACCCCGGTACCTGGCGGACGGCAGCAAGGTCGTGACGCGGATCTCCGGCGTCGGCGAGCTCGTGAACACGGCGCGCCGCCATGGTTGACCTGGGCTGGCTGGATTCGGGGACCGCGTACTTCGGGTCTCGGGTGGACGCGGTCGATCTCGACCTGCCGAGCGGGTTGCCCGGTTGGACGGGGCGGCACGTGGCGGCGCACGTGGCCGCGAACGCCCGGGCCCTGGGCAGGCTGGTGCATTGGGCGCGTACCGGAGAGGAGCGGCCCATGTACGCCTCGCCGCAAGCCCGGGACGCCGAGATCGACGAGCTGGCCGCCGGGCTGTCCGCCGCGAAGCTCGCGACGCTGGTGAAGGAGACCGCCGGGGAGCTGCGCGCGGATCTGGGGCGGCTGACCGGGGCGCAGTGGGACGCGCCGGTGCGGACGGCGCAGGGGCGCGTGGTGCCCGCCACCGAGATCGTCTGGATGCGCACGCGCGAGGTCTGGGTGCACGGCGTGGACCTCGGCGGGAGCTTCGAGGACTTTCCCGGTGAGCTGGTGGACGCGCTGGTCGGTGACGTGGTCCGGATGTGGGGACTGCGCGGCCAGGGACCGGCGATGACGCTCCGGCCGGCCGACAGGGAGATGACCTGGCACGTGGCCGCCCCGGCCGGCGGCGATGACGGCTCCGAGGTGCGGGGCACCGCCGCCGGGCTGGCCGCCTGGCTGACCGGGCGCGGGCCGGCGCCCGCCCCCGACGCCCCTGCCATCGGCCGCTGGCTGTGACGGAGGGAGCGCCGGTGAGTGAGGTGCTGGTCGTCGGGGGCGGCATCGGCGGCCTGGCCGCGGCCTTCGCCCAGGCCAGGGCCGGGCGGTCGGTCCGGCTGCTGGAGCGGTCGCCGGAGTTCGGCGAGGTCGGCGCGGGGCTGCAGCTCGGCCCGAACGCCACCCGCGTGCTCGCCTCCTGGGGCCTGCTCGACCAAGTGATCGCGGCGGGGGTGCTGCCCCGGCGCCTGGTCTTCCGTGACGCGTTGACCGGCGATGAGCTCACTCACCTGGACCTGGGCGAGGAGTTCCGGCGGCGCTACGGGGCGCCGTACGTGGTGGCGCACCGCAGCGACCTGCACGCCGTCCTGCTCGGCGCCTGCGCCGAAGCCGGAGTGGAGCTGCTGAACGGGCAGCACGTCGAGCGGGTGGCGACCGAAGGTGAGCGGGCGCGGGCGTACTGCGCGGACGGGTCGGTGCACGAGGGCGGCGTGGTGGTGGCGGCGGACGGGCTCCAATCGGGGCTGCGGGCGCAACTGGCGACCGACCAACCCGAAGATTCCGGATATGTCGCCTACAGGGGTACGTGTCCACTTCCGGAGGACTTCGACACCTCCGACGTGGTCGCGTTCCTCGGCCCCGAATGCCACTTCGTCCAGTACGCCCTGCGCGGCGGCGAGCTGCTCAACCAGGTGGCCGTCTTCCGCGGCCCGGGCGAGCCGGAGCGGGCCTTCGACGGTTGCTGCGCGGAGATCGGCAAGGGCCTGCCCTATCTGTGGCGGGATCGCCATTGGCCCATGCTCGACCGGCCGCCGATCGGCACCTGGGTGCGGGGCAGGCTCGCCCTGCTCGGGGACGCGGCGCACCCGATGCTGCAATACCTGGCCCAGGGTGCCTGCCAGGCGATCGAGGACGCTCACGTCCTGGCCGAGCAGTCGGCGGGACGGGACTGGGACGAGGCGCTGGCCGCGTACCAGGAGATCCGCGCCCCGCGCACGGCCCGCGTCCAGACCACGGCCCGGATGTGGGGCGACATCTGGCACGTGGACGGGGTGGCCAGGGTGCTGCGCAACGAGCTGTTCCGGACCAGGGACCTGTCGAGCTACGCCTACGTCGACTGGCTGTATGGCGGGCCGCGTCCAGCGGCTCGCCACAGGTAGCGGACGGAGTCCGCACCTATGGTGGGCCGCGTCCAGCGGCCCGCCACAGGTCGTCCGCGTCTACGGCGCCTGAAAGGTGACAGGGCCGCTCGGTGTGTCGACGGTCATGACCTGTCCGGAGACGGAGACGCCGGGAGCGGCGCTGCCCGGCACGATCACGGTCAGCACGCCGGCCGCCTCGGGAGACAGCACGGTCACGGCCTCCGCGGTACGCAGGTAACCGGGCGAGACCAGGCCTGGACGCACCGCCTGCCCGGTCCCCGGCACCTGCAGCAGCGTCACGCGGTAGTCCCCGTCGCCGAGTACGACCCTCCCGTCGCCCCAGGAGACCAGCTCCAGCGAGGGATCGAAGTGCCACAGGCTCCGCAGGGTCCCCGCGGGGACGGAGTCGTGCACGGCCATCAGGTCAGGGCCGTGGTTGACGAGGATGCGCCGGGTCCTGCTCACCCCGTAGGCGTCGTCGGTCAGCTCGAACGACTGGCGTGACGGGCCGACGGAGGAGCTGACCAGGCGCGTGGCGGTGCCGGGCCGGAAGGTGCCCGCCACGACGGGCACGTTGTGCGCCTGCGGCGAGCGGGTCCACTCCACGTAGCCGGTCCGCTCGTAGGAGTGGAACCCGGCCTCCACCAGGATCCGGCGGCCGTGGGCGGTGTAGGTGACGCCCAGGTGGTCCTCGTGCCCGTGGAGCCGCCGGCCCGGGCCGAACCTGATGGAGTAGTGGGCCGAGCGTGGGTCGTCCCACGCGGTCCTGCCGAAGACGTAGCCGCCGTCGAACACCCGCACCACCGGCCCCTCACGGGGAAAGCCGGCCGCGCGGAGGTCGGCGGGGCCGTCGCCGATGGGCACGAGGCGGCCGTCGGGTTCGGTGGCGTGCGCGATGTACGCCTCCAGCGCGGTCCGCCTGGCCACCAGCCTCTGGGGAGTTTCGGCGCCGCTCTCGCCGATGGCCCGCAGCGCCACGCCGAGCCTGCGGTGCACGTACAGGCCGTAGCGGGGGGCCTGCTCGTGCAATGCTCCCTGAGCGTCGATGGCCAGCTCGGCCGAGGCGGTCATCCGGCGGACGGCCAGGTCCCGCCAGCGCGCCCGCCCGAGCCTGCAGCCGACGACCAGCAGCGCGATGTCCTGGTCCAGGCCGTGGTTGTGGCCTTCCCGGTAGAGCGCGGGGTTGGCGAGGATCTCGCCGTGCTCGGCCAGACTGTCCCACAGCCGCGGGGTGCGTACGTGTTCGCTGAGGCACACGAGCGCGGGGGCGCGCAGCGCGACCGCGTGCTCGGCCCACGCCCAGGGGCTGATCCCGCGGGCGCCGCGCGGGTTCGCGCGGATCCAGTGGTCGGCCAGGGCGGCGGCGCGGTCGAGATAGCCGGGCTCCCCCGTTCGCTCGTACTCCGCGACCAGGCGGCCCACCCAGCGCAGCGCGTGCAGGTTCAACGCCCAGGAGCGGTTGCCGTGCGGGTTCGCGGTCCAGTCGACGTCCGTGCCGAGATCCACGGCCGGCAGGCCGACGAACGTGACCCGCCCGCGCATCACCTCCTCCACTTTGATCCCGGGAAACTGGTCGCTGAGGCAGATGGCCCTGCCTGAGGTCGTGCGGGCACGCCAGAACACGTCGCGGCTCCTGTTTCAGGGCGCGCGAAACCCACGCGCCACGCCGATGAGCCCTCCGCAGGGGCTAAGGAAGGTCCGGTCCCCGGTCGGTCCAGCCCGCGCTGAGCACGATCTCGGAGCGGCCGCCCTGACCGCTGTCCGCGCTCGACAGCACCTGCGAGGTGGCCGGGTCGATGATCAAGGTGCGCTGGACGCCGGAGGGCAGGCCGAAGGAGAACGCCTCACCCGCGCGCCCCCGCGCGTCCGTACGGGCTCCCAGGTATCGGACCCCGGCCAGGTCGGCGAGCGCGCGGTAGGCGGCGGCGCGCACGCCCGGGGCGGACGGCTTGGTCCACAGCAGGCCGCTGAGCGCGTCGGCCAGCAGCCCTTCCGAGCCAGCGGGCAGCATGGCGGCCACCCGCTCCCGTAGCACGCCGGGCTCGGCCGGCAGGGCCTGGATCTGCTGGACCGTCATATCGCGCCCGGCCATGCTGAACGGCGACCGGCCGGTGACGCGGGTGACCCGGCCCTGCACGGCGGTCCACGCCTGGCCCTGCCTGGTCACCCAGAGCTCGGTCTCCCGGCCGCCGTCGTGCAGCTTCTTGACGTGCCAGTATGTTCCGCCCGGTCCGGAGGCCGCCGTGGTGGCCGCCGACAGCAGGATCGACCGTCCGGAGATCTGCTGCCGGGCAGGGGGCTGGTTCATGGCGAAGACGAGCGCCAGCGTCGCCGCCACGGCGGGGATCACCAGCCACGACAGCCGCCGGCGCCGGCGCCTGGCCGCCAACCGCCGCCACACCCTGGCCTGAGCGTCGGGGCCGGGCCGCGGCCGGCCGTACAGGTCGCGGACGAGCTCCAGGTCATCCATGGACCAGCACCTCGCCCAGCAGAGCGCGCAGCTTCTTCCTGGCCCGGCTCAGCCTCGACCCGACGGTGCCGTACGGGATGCCGAGCGCGGTGGCGATCTCGTCGTGGCTCAGCCCGGCGAGCGCCATCAGCAGCAGGACGTCCCGGTCCCGCCGGTCCAGCTCCGCCAGGGCGGCGGCCAGCTCCGGGCGCAGGCTCTGGGCGCTGACCCGAACGGCCACCGAGTCCTCGTGCCCCGGAGACTCCGTCTCGGGGCCGCAGCGGCCGAGCGCGCGCAGGGTGCGGGCCTCCAGGCGGCGGTGCTTGCCGATGAGGTTGGTGGCGATGCCGTACAGCCAGGTGCGCACCGCCGCGCGGGAAGGGTCGTACTGGGCGCGCTTGCGGAACGCGGTGAGGAAGGTCTCGGCGACGATGTCCTCCGCGTTGTCGGGGCCCAGGCGCTGGGCCACATAGGTGTGGATCTCGCCGAAGTAGGCGCCGAACGCCTCGGCGAACCCTCCGGCGTCGTCCAGCGCCCCCGGCGCGCGAGCGGCCCAGGGCACGGTGGGCGCGATCGTCTCCCCCGTCATGTGCAACCTTCCGATGTATCAGTGGTCATCTGTTATCACCCGATACACCGCTTTGCTTTCACGATCGGGCGCCGTCTCGTCCGGCCAGGAAGCGGCGTACGTCGGCGATCTCGGCGTCCAGCAGGCCGTCCGGCAGCTCCTCGAACGGCCGCACGCTCACCTGCGCGCCCTTCCTGCCCCACACGCCCCTGATCACGCCGTCCACGAGCACGACCGGGCGCAGGATGCCGCCGCCGGGGAACACCTGCCTGGCATGTTCGGGGGCGGGCAGGATCGGGTCCCGGCTTCGCCAGCCCATCAGGTGCTCGTCGAAGGCGGGCAGCAGCCGCACCACCGGCTTGTCCGCGGCGGGCGGCGGCGGGGCCGGGCTCAGGCTCCAGGCCGTACGGGCCGCGCCGAGCGGCAGGCCGGACCAGGCGGCCAGGTCCTCCGGGCCGGCGGGGTGGTGGGCGCCGCGGTAGCGGATGGCCAGTTCCTTGAGCGCGCGTTCCCTGTCCGGCTCGGGGACGATCGGGGCGCCCAGCCAGTCGGCGGCGTGCACGTACGTGGGCTTGCCGGCCCGCGGCGGGCCGAGCACCGCCCGGCCGTGGTACGCGGCCAGCGCCACCAGATGCACGACGCCCTGCCCGCGGGCCCGGCCCATCAGACGTTCCTCCAGGTCGCCCTTGGTGAGCGGCCCCTGGCCCGCGAGCGCCCCCTCGATGAGCGGCAGGAGGTCGTCGCCGGTGACGCCCTCCTCGGCGAGGCGGCGCAGGATGTTCGTGTCGCGCCTGGTGAGAGCGTGGATCCAGGGGAGGTCGTCGGCGTGGACGAAGTGGAGGGTGCCGCGCGGGCCCCAGGTCCTGACGATCTCGCGGGAATGCCACGCGGTGTCGATGTCCGCCGGGGTGAGGGTGGCCGAGCGGGCGCGGAAGGCCAGGTAGGCGGCGGGCACGTCCTGCGCCTGCATCGCCGCCAGCCGCCTGACGATCTCGCCCGGGGCCAGGCCGGGCGGGCGGTGCAAGAGCTGGGCCGCGACGCTTCTCATCGCGGCATCATCGCAGGAGCAGGCGTCTGCGCAGGCGGGCGGTGAGGGGGGTGCGGGCGCGTACGGCCCGGCGGATGGCGTCGCTGCGTTGCCAGGCGGCGGTGGCGGCGTCGTCGGTGACGGCGTCGGGGGCGTACCTGACGAAGTTGGAAATTTCAGCCAACGGCATGAGATGGGCTGATATGTCGCCCGGGTGCTGGGCGACCACGTCTCCCGCCGTCAAGGCCCGCACCTCCGTCAGCCCCAGGTCGTCGCAGGCCTGCCGCCAGGCGCCGAGCACCCGCTGCTCGGGCCCCTGGGCGCGGCGCCGCCTGCGCCTGCGCCACCACGGCAGCGCCGGCACCACGCCCGCGTACGCCACCAGCAGTCCGCCGCCCGCCACCGCCGCGATCAGCCACGGGGACGGGCCGCCCGCGGGCTCGTCGCCGTTGCCGGTGGCCTGCGGCTGGGACGGCTTCTGCTTGTCGCTCCCGCCCTGAGCGAACTCGCCCGCCAGCTCCTCACTCTCCTCGACGGCCGCGGACACGACGTCATGGTCGTCCTTGGCGCCGCTGCGGCCGGGAGTCGGGTAGAACGGCCGCCAGCCCAGCTTGTCGAATTTGATCTCCGCCCACGCCATCACGTGGCCCGACGCAACGTGGTAAATACCGCCAGAAGTCTGCCCGGGTCTGAACCCCACCACCACCCGCGACGGCAGCCCCAGCGTCCTCGCCATCAGCGCGAACGTGGTCGCGAACTGCTCCGACGTCCCCCGATGCGTCGTCTGCAGAAAGAACTCCAGCCCTTTCAGCGAGTGGCCAGGCGGCGCGGTGACGTCGTAGCGGGCGTTGGCGCGCAGGTAGTTCTGCAGCCGGAACGCCTGCCGCATCGGCTCGTCCGCACCCTTGACGGCCTCCTGGGCGAGCTTGCGGAACAGCGCCTTCTGCGGTCCCTCAGGGAACGCGGTCAGGTCCGGATCACGCACCGGCGTGGCCGCGAGCAGGTCCTCCTTAGACGGCCGCGGCACCCGCGAGGTCACCTCGTAACGGAATCCCCTGGCGGGCCTGGTCCCGGCCAGCAACGCCCCGCTCTCCGGGTCCACCGCCAGCCCGCGCACGCCGCTGACCTGCTCGGGGCGTTCGGCCGCGGGCAGCCAGGTGCCGGGCAGCCCGTCGAACGTCACCTGCTGCCGCACGACGTCCGCCTCGCCGGTCCACTCCCCCTCCGGCACCCGGCCGCCGGTGGGCTGGAAGCGGGCGCCGGAGGTCCACCGTACGCCGTCGTACCGGTCGAGCGCGGCCAGCCGCCAGTTGAGCGGCTTATCGGATTTGACGGTGAACAGCTTCCTGTCTGGGATCTGCAGCCACGCCGACACGCGGTCCAGCGGGCTGACGCTGTCCACGCGGACGGGCGGCGGCAGGTCGGCGTGCTCGCGCGGGTTGTACGGCTGCCCGGCGATCGGCAGCAACGGGCCGGCGACCAGCGCCAGGGCGGCCAGCGCCGCGGCGGCGGGCAGGCCGGCGAGCAACCAGAGCGGCGGGCGGTCGTCGCGGAGCATCGCCAGGGCCGCGATCAGCACGAACAGCGCGGCGGCCACCGGAAGGTTCGAGCCCTCGCCGTCCACGCCCAGGAGGAGCGCGACCCCGTACACGAGGAGGGCGGGGAGCGCGGCGGTGATCCTGGTCCTGGTGCGGGCCAGGGTCTCGGCGCCGATCGTGGCGGCCGCCCAGACGAGGGTGTGGACCAGGATCAGCAGCTCCGGGGCCGGCTGGGCGGGGAGGAGCGTGGTGAGCAGCGCGTGCCAGGAGTTCGCCACGTCGGCGAGGAGGGTTTGCTCCAGGCCCTTGTAGAGGGGGATGGTTCCGGCCAGCCAGAGAACGAGGTCGAGGGCGAGGGCCAGCCACAGGGGACGCGTCGCGGTGAGCGCCGCGACGACGGCGGGGGCGACGGCCGCCGGCACGATCGCCAGGACCAGCTCCCCGCCGGGGAAGACCCGGTGAAAACCCCAGCCCGCGACACCGGCGATGGCCGCCACGAGCACCAGCCCGGCCGGCCGCCGCCAGCCGGCCACCGCCTGCCCGGCCGGCCTCCCGGCCGACCGCCCGGACCGCTGCCCCGCCGGTCCAACCGGCCGCCCGGACCGCTGCTCCGCCGGGGGCGCAGGGACCTGTGCGGACCGCCTCCCCGCCGGGGGCGCCGGCGCCTGACGGGACTGCGGCTGGGCCGACTGCGCGGCGGACTGCCCGGCGCGCCGGTGGGATCGGGTGGCGCCGTGCCGGGCGGACGGCGATTCCGCGGCCCACGGTTGGCCGGGGATGGGGTTTGGTGGGGTGCCGCGGTGGTGGGTCATCGGGTCCCCCAGATGAGCGGCAACGTGTCCAGGGAGGTGATCGGCAGGACCGTGACGCCGGGGACGGCGACCGGAGCTGTGCCGACATATATGCAGATGACCCGGTCGAAGCGGCGCCGCACCCCCGCGACCCGCCCAGCCTCCGCCGGGTCCGCCGTCACCAGCACCAGCGCCCCTCCGCCGCGCGCCAGCCGCAGGGCCTCCGTCACGCCTGCCGTGCCGGCCTGGACCAGGGCGAGGCGGTCAAGAATCGCGTCGGCGTCGGGTTTTGCGTCCGGGAGGGGGCCGTCGCCGGTGAGTACGCGTACCGGGAAGCCGGCCCGGGCGGCGGCCACCGCGACCGAGGCGGCCGCGTCCACCGCCTGCTCAGCCAGGTCGCGCGTGTCGAGCACGACCGTGGTGGTGGGCAGGCTGGCGTCGATGAGCTGGCGGACCATGAGGGTGCCCGTGCGGGCGCTGGACCGCCAGTGGACGTGGCGCAGGTCGTCGCCGACGACGTACTCGCGCAGGGTGTGGAAGGTGACCGTGCCGCTGGGCGCGTTGTCGCTGGTCGGTCCCTCCAGGTGGTGGGCCTTGCCGGACGCGGGGACGGGCAAGGGGACGGTGCGGGGCCGTACCAGGAGGGTGGCGGGACTTCCGTACTGCCGGACCCGGCGCGTGAGCCCGAACGGGTCGGCGCGCACGAGCAGCAGCGGCCCGACGGGGATCACGCCGCGGACGTCCGTCGGCAGCGGGTACGACACCGTCCGCACCCCGTTCGCGGGCAGCCTGGGCAGGTCGATCGTGTGCTGGGACGCGCCGAGCCGGTCCTGGGCGCGCAGCCCCGACAGGCCGCGGCGGCCCAGGTTGGTGACGCTGAGGACGGCCACGGCGGCGTCCCCGCGCGGCACCTTGACCGGTGTGACCTCGCGGTGCACCTCCAGCCTGGGCTTCGGGGCGGTCCACGCGAGCGCGGCGGCCAGCGCGAGCAGCGCGCCGGTGGCCAGCACGACGGGTTCGGGGTAGCCGAGGGCGAATCCCGCCGCGTAGAGCACGACGGACCCGGCCAGCGTGCCCCAGCCCAGCGGAGTGAGCACTGTCCAGCGGCGCACCGCAGGTGGCGGGCTCTGCCCTGCGGTCATCGTCATCACGGGCACCTAAGCCGCCTGCGGCACCGGCATCCCGGCGAGGATCTCGGCGAGCACGGCCGCGCCGGTGATCTCGCGCAGCTCGGCCTCGGGCGAGAGGATCAGGCGGTGCCCGATCACCGGTACGGCCAGCGCCTTCACGTCTTCGGGCACGACGTAGTGCCGCCCGGCGGCGGCGGCCTTGACCCGGGCCGCGCGCAGCAGCGCCAGGCTGCCCCGGGGGCTGGCGCCGAGCCGCAGGTGCGGGTTGGTGCGGGTGGCCGCGCACAGCGCCACGATGTAGTCGTAGACCGGGTCGGCCACGTGGATGCGCGAGGCGAAGTCGATCATCCCGGCCACGTCGGACGCCCGTGCCACCACCGGCAGCCGCTCCACCTGCGGCCCTGTCGGCATGCCCTTGAGCACCTCGACCTCGGAGACGTGGTCGGGATAGCCGACGGAGATCTTCATCAGGAACCGGTCGAGCTGGGCCTCGGGCAGCGGGTACGTGCCGTCCATGTCGACCGGGTTCTGCGTGGCCACGACCAGGAACGGCCGGGGCACCGGATGCGGCTCGGCGTCCACCGTGACCCGGCGCTCCTCCATGACCTCCAGCAGCGCGGCCTGGGTCTTCGGGGAGGCGCGGTTGATCTCGTCGGCGAGCACGATGTTGGCGAAGACGGGACCGTGGTGGAACTCGAACTTCTGGTGCGCCTGGTTGAAGATCGACACGCCGGTGATGTCGCTGGGCAGCAGGTCGGGGGTGAACTGGATGCGCCGCCATTCGGCGTCCACGCTGGCCGCGATGGAGCGGGCGAGGGTGGTCTTGCCGGTCCCGGGGACGTCCTCGATGAGCAGGTGCCCTTCGGCGAACAGGCAGATCAGGGCCAGCTCGATGGCTTCGTGCTTGCCGCGGATGATCCGCTCGATGTTGCCGGCCAGCAGCTGGAAGCGCTGGGCGAACTGCTGCGCCAGCGCCGCCGGCTGCTGCTGCGGTTGCGGCTGCTGGTACGGCTGCGCGGTCTGCTCGAACTGGTCCTGGTAGTTGTACTGGGTCAACTGAGTCCCCTTCTCAGTCGGTGCACTCGAAGAGCGGCCCCTCGGGGAAGCCGCCGTCCGGAGTCGCCACCAGAGTGTCGTTCAGGTAACCGTTGCCGTACTGGCTCTCGATCCGGTTCCAGATGTCGCTGGACCTGCCGGTCGAGCTGTCGGTGTAGTTCTCACCCTTGACTTGGCAGATCACCGTCAGCGTGATGTACACCTTCTGCGGGATGCTGCCGTTGTTCCCGGATCGTGCCGGGCCCGGCCGGATGATCGTGTTGGTGTCCTCGTTGCTGGCGTTCTTGTACTGCTGCCTCGGGTAGGCCAGGTCCACCTCGGCCGTGGCCACGTCCGGGCTCTCCCCCGCCGCGTTCTTGGCCTTGAGCGTGAAGGCGTGCTTGACGTTGTTCTTCAGCCCGTCCACGGTGAACGAGGTGCCCTTGATGCCGGTCTGGGTGGCGGCTCCGGTCAGCTCGTACGTGGTGCCGTCGTCGGCGCCCTCGGGGGCGGTCCAGCTCAGCACGGCGCCCCGGTTCTTGGCCTTGGCGGTGAAACCGGACGGCGAGCCGGGCGCCACGCACGGCTTGGCCCCGGCGCTCGGCTCCGACTCGACCTCGCCGCCCGACCAGTGAGCTACCACGACGAACGTGTACTCGTCGGCGCAGTCCCCGCCGGTGAACTCGAACCGGTACGGCCCCTCGGCGTCCACCGACTGCGGCCGGGACGTGCCTGCGCCGGAGGGCTTGAGCGTGTACCGCTCGACCTTGCCCCCGGTGGACGGGCTGAAGGTCACCGTCACCTTGCCGGGACCCGACCTGGCGGTGACGGCGCCGGGCGCGGAGGGCGCGCTGGGCTCGGGAGTGGGCGTCGCGGTGGGAGTGGCCTTCTTCGTGGGCTCGCGGGTCGGCTCGGCCTCCCGCGTCTGCGTCGGGCGCGGCTCGGTGGTGGTCCTGACCGGGTCGGGCTGGGGCGGGGCGTCGGTGTTCGACGGTTCGGGGCGCGGCGTCTGCTTGGGCTTGGGCGTGCTGGTCGGCCCCGGTACGTCGGAGTCGTCCTTGTCGACGTCGTGCTTGCGGCCCTCGGGGTCGATGACGACGGCCTTGTCCCCGTTCTCGTCGTTGGCCCAGAGCAGCCCGTCCTTGACGAACACGTCCACCGGCCCCGGGCCCTCGGCCACCTGGAGCGTGGTCGGCCGGCCGCCGGCGGCGCTGTCCCAGACGATCAGGGCGCCACTGCCCTGGTCGGGCACGTACACCTTGGACCCGAGCACCTGCGGCACGCCCAGCTTGGCCGGGTCGCCGGCGGTGAACTTGGTGCTGAGCACCGAGTTGGACGCGGTGTCGATCACCACGAGCAACCCCGAGTCGCCGGCCGTCAGGATCGGCACCAGGGTGCCCTCCGTCGTGGCCGGGGTGAGCGCGCCTCCCTTGGCGGCCTGGGCCACGCCCTTGGGCAGCGTGATCTCGCCGACGCCGCCGTCCGCGCCGACGATCGTGGCGGTGGCGGCGCGGCTGTTGACCACGACCGGCCGGCCGTCGGCGATCGTGACCGACAGCTCCTCGCCGGGCTCGCCGACCTTGAGGGGGCTCGCGGCCACGCCCTGGGACACCGGTACGACCTCGCCCTTGGCGGTCACCGGCACCCACAGCCGGCCGCCGCCGTCGAGGCGGGCCGCGCCCAGCGGGCCCGGCAGCGTGATCGGCGCGCCGACGGAGTCGAGCGTGGCGGGGTCGATCTGCTGGATCGTGCCCGCCGCCGGGTTCACGGCGTACCCGGCCGTGCCAGACACGGCCAGTTGCAGCCCGGCCGCGCCGAAGTCGCGGGTCTGGGCGACGGTGAGCTGGCTTGGCTCGACGCGGCTGACGAAGCCGGTGCGGTCGTCGACGAGCAGCACGTTGCCGCCGTCCTGGACGACGCGCAGCTGCCGGCCCGCCTTGTCGTCGAGGTAGCCGTCGACCTCGCCGGACAGGCCGTTGACGTGCACGATCCTGCCCTTGGCCGTGGTCCAGAGCCAGGCGCCGACGTCGGCCAGCTTGGGGCTGGCGCTGGAGACGCCCACGCCGAACCACGCCGCCGCGGCGACCAGGATCGTGGCCGCCGCACCGGCGATCACGGCCGTCGCCCGGTCGCCTCGGAGCCCGCGGATCCGCATCCGTCACTCACCCCGTATGTACGTATAACGCGAATTGCCCCCGTATTACCGGGCATCACCCTAGCGGTCAGGCGTCACTCATGCGCCCGTACCGGCTGGTAGCCGCTTTGCGTTCCGTGAGTGTCGGTGTGAAGCCGTACCTTAGTGCGCGTGTCCGAACAGCCCCTGACCCTCGACGCCGTCCTCACCGACGAGGCGGTCCTGTCGACCTACCGCCGCATGTTCGCCGCGCTGGCCCGCGACAGCGGCGCGGTGATCGACGACCCGATCCTGGTGGACATCGCCGAGACGCTCTTCGCGGCGTTCGCGGAGGCGGGCGAGGAGTGGCTGACGCACGAGCAGATGCGTTTCGTGTGCCGGGCCTATCCGAGCGACCAGTTCGACAACCGGCTGCGGGTGCTCAAGGGGCTGGGTGCGATCCGCGAGGTGTTCCCCAAGCCCAACCAGCTGCGTTACCGGGCGTCGTTCACGAGCGTGGTCGGGCTGATGTTCATCCGGCGGATGATGGACGACGGCGGCCAGTCGGAGATGCACCGGCTGCTGGCGCTGGAGGATCTCAACGTCACCGACCCGCGCACGACCATGGAGGAGGCCAGGCAGAGCGCGGTCAACCTGGCGCGGGCGTTCCGGCTGTGGGCGCTGGAGCTGATCACGCTCACCACGGGCACGATCGAGGAGCTGCGCGAGCAGGCGCCCAAGCTGTGGGGCACCGAGGAGATCGCCCGGCGGGCGCAGGGGCTGCACGGCACGATCCTGACCCGCTGGCCCGAGCTCGACCGGGTCTGCACCGATCTGCGCGCGGCGATCTACTCCTACAGCGACGCCTCGCGCCGCGCCGCCGGGCGGCTGGCCGACTCGGCCGGCACCACCCGCAACCTGACGCTGCTGCCGACGGAGACGTGGCGGACGTTCGCGCAGACCGCCTCCAGGGAGCGGCTGGCCGCGGTGCTCGACGGGTTCGTGTTCGACGCGCCGGCGCCGTGGCACGATCCGGCCGCGATCGCGCGGGCCGTGGACGAGGCCCCGCGCCCGGCGCCCGCCCAGCCCACTCCCCCGCGCTCCAACCTGCCCGATCCCGGGCCCGCGGATTCGCTGGACGGCTCGCCGAGCGCGGCGATGGAGCGGCTGCGCGAGGTGGCCGAGTCGCTGCTCGGGGACGCCTCTCGGGTGGCGCTGGCCGACGTGCTGGGTCCCGACTGGCCGTCGGCGCGCCGCGTGCTCGCCGACCTGACGACCGTCGATCTCCGCCCGGAGCTGCCTTACCGGCTGACCTGGTCTGATGGGCTCACGATCGATCCGGGCCGCGAGCCGGCCTGGCTGTCCCACGGCTACCTGGAGCGCACCTCATGAGCACCACGGACGATGCGGCCCTCACCACCGCGCAGCCCCGCTCCGAGACCGGTGACGGGCAGGTCGGCGCCGCCGTGCCGGGGCGGGCGGAGGCCGTAAATGGGCCGGTTGCCCATGTGCGCGCCCGGTCGGGCGGGCCGTTGTGGCTGGACGCCGGGGATGCCGCACCGGCCGGGATGGCGCGCCTGACGCGACCGGACTCCACCGGGCAGGCGCTGCCGGTGTGGCCCGACGGGGTGACGCCGTCGCTGCTGGACGAATACCAGGTCGCGCCCGCCCCCGTGGAGCGGTCCGGGGAGACCCGGCGGGTCCTGGCGGCGGTGCTGAAGTGCTGCTGGACCGATCTGTCCGTGGATCCCTGGCCGGGCGATCCGGCGCCGGTGGAGCTGGTGCTCGACACCTACCGGGCGTTGATCGGCCGCACCGACGACCTGATGCGCAACTGGGCGATCGGGGCGCTGCGCCGCCTGCACGACTCGGCGTGGATCGTCATGGACGACGGCGTGGTCCTGCTGGGGCCGCGCTGTGCCCTGTGGCCGGTGGAGTCGCACGCGCAGCTGCAGGAGCTGGTCCGCCGCCTGCCCGAGCCGGAGCGCCCCGAGCTCACCGTGGTGGGCGACGCCGACATCGTGGCCGCCGCCCGGCCCGCCGAGGCCGTCCCCGGTCCGGAGGCGGAGTCCGGGGGGCGGGTCGAAGGCGGCGCGGCGGAGTTCGACGACCTGCTGGGCGGCTACGACGAGCGGCGGCGGGCCGAGCTGGTGGCGGCGTTCATGGTGGTGGAGCACGCCGCCGAGCCGGTGCAGGAGGTCCGCTTCGCCGCCCTGCGCGACCCGGCGCTGCGCCACACGCTGGGCGAGATGCTGGCCCGGCGCGGCCGCACGCTGATCCAGCACCGCGACCGCTGGACGTCCGGCTATGACGACGTGGTGACCCACGACGACAGGTCCGGCCGCGAGACACCGCTGAGCGTGCGCGAGCGGGCGGTGTTGACGCTGGTGCTGGTGCATTCGGTGGCGATCCCCAGAGCCGAGGGTCTGCTGCCCGAGGATTCCTGGCTGTCGCCGCACCCCACGCAGATCGACGAGCTGCGCCGCCACACCCAGTTGCCCATCGGCGAGCTGGAGTCGGCGCTGCGGACGCTGCGGCACGCGGGACTGCTCGCCCAGGTCAAGGCCGGCGAGGAGGCGGGTGGTTACGTGCCGGGGCCGCAGTTCCACCGGCTCACCCCGGCGGCGCGGCGGCGGCTGCAGGAGGAGCTGATCCTGGCGGCCGGGCCGAACACGCCGCTGGCGACGGCCGTACGCGCTCGAAGATCGGCCAGATGAACGCCTGCCCGCTCTCGCGGGACGGACATAGCTTCGCCAAGTCGGATGGAAGGGTTACGGGGGTTATCGGTGTCGCAAGTGGAGAACGTCGTCGGGGACCGGGTGCTGATCGCCGTGCAGGCGGTCAACATTTCCCGGCTGTCGACCCATCCGGTGCCCACCGTCCCAGGCACCCTCATCGTCGTGGCGGGCGCCGGGCCGAAGGACTCCAACGGGGCGGGCAAGTCGTCGTTCATCGCCTCGATCACGGCGTTGCTCGGGGACGAGCAGTGGCGTTTCGCCTCGGGCGCCAAGGCGGTGTCGGAGCTGCTGTTCAACGCCGAGCTGGCCAGCGGCGCGGGTGCCCGTCAGTGGGCCAGCGCCGACCACGGCTACATCGTGGGCGTCTTCGGCCCGCCGGGCATGGACGGCTTCCCCGCGGACATGGCGGACGGCGTCGCAGCTTCCGTCTCCGTGGACGGTGCCGCGTCCACGCCGTCCGGCGGGGGCACGGCTGAGCTCGTGCTCGGCGGTCCCGAGGAGGAGCTGGGCGGGGAGCTCTTCGAGGTGCCGGACACCTCCGGCGGGGCGGTCACCGTGTGGCTCAAGGTCAACCAGGAGGCGCCGCACCTGGAGATCCGCTGGCGCGAAGGCGTGCACCTGGCGGCCTCGCCGTCCGAGGCCGAGCGGGTGGCGCGGGCCGACGAGATCTGGGCGTCGCTGCCGAAGTCGGCCGGGCGGCGCGACGTGGTGGCCCGCGACCTGACCAAGGTGCTCTACGGCGACCGGGTCAGGTGCGTGTCGTTCCTTTCCACCTCCGTGCGCAGCAAGGTCGCCACCAACCTGCTCTCCCAGCCGCTCAACGAGATCTCCCCCGAGCGGGTCTTCGAGGCCATCGCCGCGCTGACCGGCCTCGACTCCGAGTTGGAGCAGGAGCGGGAGGCCCGCCGCGACGAGCACGCCAAGCGGGTGCGCGCGGCGCAGGCCGGCGACCGGCTGGCGGAGTTCGAGGCGGAGTCGAAGGCGTTGCTGACCACGTTCGACCGGCGTGATCAGGCGAGAGTACGCCTGGCGGACGCGTTGCGGTGCTGGCGCGGCAGGCAGGCGCGCAAGCTGGCCGACGCCGCGGCCAGGGACGAGTCGCTGGCCGCCGATCTCGAGCGCCACCGCGCGGCCGGGGAGGCGGCCGCCGAGGCGATCGCCATGGTGAGGGCGGAGATCGCCACGCTGAAGGAGGACACCCTCGACAGGCAGGTGTCGCAGGCCCGCAAGGAGCTGGCGGCGCTGCAGGCCAGGGCCGCCAAGCTCGACGCCGACCGCGCGGTGGCGGAAAACTCCGCCGACGAGCTGCGTGGTCAGATCCCGGCGCTGGAGGAGACTCGCAGGTTCGCCGACGGGCGCGACGTGCCCGCGGCCGAGCGGGAGCTGCGGGAGGTCAGGCTCCGGCTCAACGAGGCGCTCAAGGCGCTCGGGGTGACCGACCGGGAGGTGTCGTCCGCTCAGGCGGCGCTGGACGATGCGGAGGGCGGCCCGGCGGCGGCGCAGCTCAACGCGCTCGCGGCGGCGGGCATCGGCGCGACCGGGCTGCTGGACGCGCTGGATGTGGCCGAGCAGGCCCGCGATGCCGCGCAGTCCGGCAGGCCGCGGGGGTGGCCGCACGAGCATGCGGTGATCGTGGAGGCCGCGCACCTCGGCGCCGCCGCGGACGCTCTGGCGGACCTGCCCGGATCCGTGCTGGTCAGCGCGGCCGGGGTGAGCGTGGTGGGGGCGTTCGACGGGGTGGCGACCGGGCGGGAGGCCCGCATCAAGGCCGCCGAGCAGCGGCTGCACCGGGCGAAGGACGCTCAGGAGACGGCGGCGCAGGCCGTGCGCGATGGGGAGGAGGCCGTCGCCGAGGCGCAGCGGCGGCTGGAGGGGGCCGGGGCCGGGGTGCGGCTGGCCGAGATCGAGGCGAAGCTGGGCGAGCGGCGGACCAGGCTGGGCGAGCTCAACGCCGCCATCGAGGAGTTGTCGCCCAAGGTCGCCGAGGCCGAGCGGCAGGCGGGGGCGCTGGACTTCCGCGCCCGTACCAGGGACATGGAGATCGAGCGGCTGGAGGGCCGGCGGCAGCGGCACGAGGCCGAGCGGGCGCAGGCCCGCGACCTGGAGGCGAAGGTCGGCGCCGAACGGGACGCGCTCAAACTCGACGCGCTGGCCGCCGACTGGGGCGGCACCGCCGAGACCGCCCGCGCGTGGCTGGAGGCGCTGCCGGAGGAGGAGCGGCCGCGGACCGCCGACGAGTGGTGGCGGATCGCCGAGCGGCACTTCGACCAGGCGCTGCGGGACACGTTCCCGGAGGAGGACGCCGAGATCCCGGAGGAGCTGCGGTTCCTGCTGAGCGAGCGGGGCGGGAGCGCGGCGCGGGAGCAGGCGACGTTCGCGGCGGTGTGCGGGGCGCTGGCGTCCTATCTGCGGGCGCAGGAGGAGTACGAACGGCACCAGCGCCGCCAGATCGAGGCGCAGATCGGCTCCAGGCAGCGGGACCTGGCGGCGGCGGCCAGGGGCGCCGAGGAGGCGGCGCAGTCGACGGCCGTGCACCGGGCGGCGCTGACGGCGGCCATCAAGGCGCGGCTGACGCGGGTGGCCGAGGAATTCGACAAGCTCGACACCTCCTACGGCGGGTACGGGGCGACGCTGGAGTTCCCGGTGCCGCCCGCGCCTGCCGACCCCGAGCAGCGCTGGCAGTGGCGGGTGACGCCGAAGTGGCGGCGCGGCGAGGGGCAGGGGTTCGTGCCGTACAACCGGCGGGCCAACACCGCGCTCATGGACGAGAAGGCCGTCAAGCTGGTGTGCGCGGCGGCCATCGCCTCGTCCGGGGGCGGGCATCTGTGCCTGGTGCTCGACGAGCTCGGCCGCAACCTGGGCAAGGAGCATCGCAGGGAGGCGGTGGCGCTGTTCAGGAGGATCGGCGAGACGTACGGGATCACGGTGATCGGGGCGCTGCAGGACGACATGGAGCCGTACGCGATCGACGCCTGCGGTCAATACATCAAGCTGCGCCGGTCGTCGGACGCGATGCCGTACAACGAGCCGCCGGTGATCGTCGGTCACGACGAGCACGCCGAGCGGGTGCGGGCGCTGGCGGCCTACGTGGACCGCGCCCTCCCTGCGGGCTGAGCCGCCGAGGCCGGTCGCGGCTCGGCCGCCCCGACCGGCTGGCCGTCAGATCCGGTACATGTCCTGGATGTCGAAGGGGCCGCGGATGTCCAGGCGGCTGGTCCATGCGCGGTCGGCCAGCTCCGAACGCCGCCAGGCCAGCCCGTTCACCTCGCTCTGCAGGTGGTTCAGGTCGGTGGCGTCCAGCCCGTTCGTCCTGGCGATCCCGAGCCCTTCGTCCACGTGGCGGCGGGCGTCGTCCAGGTGCCCGGCGGTGTGCCTGCTGAGCTGCGTCTCGATCTGTTGCAGCCGCTCCCCCTGCCGGCCGAGGTTCCATCTGGTCATGTCGTCGAGATACGGGTGATCCGCGAGCCTTTGTGCGTTGAGCCGGGCCCTCATGGCGTCGTCGATCTCCCCGCGGGCGTACGCGGCGTTCAGTCTGGCGTTGAGGGTGTCCCTGGCGTTGCGCACGTGCGTTTCGACTTGGCGCAGCCGGTCCTCGGCCCGGTTCAAGCTCATGGTGACCTGGTTCGTCGAAACCCTGGCGTGCGCGACCTTGGTGCGTGCCGCCGTGATGAGCCGCTGTCCCGTTCCCAGCTGCCCGCCGATCGGCGGCTTGGCGGGCGTCCCCCCCAGCCGTCCGGCCAGGCGGGTGTAGATCCGTCCGAGGAACCGCGTTGCGGTCAGCAGCCATTGCTGCATCCGCTGGGCGATCGGCCGCAGCAGCGGCCTGATCAGCGCCCGCCCCTGCGGTGTGAGAGCCGCCAGGCCCGCCATCCCGGCCAGCCCGACGAGCATCCCTCCGGCCCATTTGACCGCGTTCCACGCGACCTGCGCGGCGCCCGCTCCCAGCGCGGCGAACTGCGCCTGCGCGGTGCTCCGCCGTAGCACGCCGGCCTGTCCCATTACGTGCTCATTCAACGCGTCCGTGGCGGCGCCCGCGTTCGCGCCGGCAAGCCGGTACGCGCGAGCGCCGTCGTCACCGAGCGACGCCTGCGAGCTGCTCATGGACTGCAGGACGCCGGCCTGGCGTTCGAGCTCGGCGGTGTCCGGCGGACGCGGAACACCCAGCAGGCCGAAACCGATTTCTTCAAGCCCTGTGGCCATGGTCGGCAATCACCTCGCTCAACGCCACCGACTCCGCCTCCGCCTCCGCGTTCCGTGCCGCCATCAACGCCTGGCCCTCTCCCGTCCCGCCGAGTTGAGCGATCACTTCCGCGGAGCCGCCGAACAATGCGACCAAGAACTCCTGGTAAGGGCCTGCGAAGTCCGGGTAGGGCAACGGGCTCGTGCTTCCCGTCACCTGCCCTCGAAGGCCTTGGTGGACCTGCTGCTGCTCGTCCGTCAGCGTACGGAACTGCCGGGCGGACGACTGCCGACCGGCTACATCCCACGTGATCCCATCATTTGTCACCACATTTCACCCTTTCATGCGGGCAGCTCAGCCGAGCGGCTCATCCAGGCGGCGCAACATCTCCTCGAGACTTGACGTCAACCGGGCGAAATCGCTGGCCGCTTGGGCCTCCATGTCGTTCACCCGGCGAATGAGCTCCTCCGTGTCCAGACTCTCCTCCGGCGGGGGAGCGGGCTCGCCGACCCGCTTCAGCCGATCCTGCTGCGCCGCCCGCACGGCGCCGAGGATGTAGTCGGCCAGCTCGTGCGACCCGAAACGCATCGCCCGCGGGTCCAGTCTCAGCCTGGCCAGCAGACCATCCTCCCCCACGACCGCCCCCACCAGACCGCCGGCGGTCTCCCCCGCGCCGGTGGGCGGGTCGTCCTCAGGCGCCGCACGCACGTCATCACTCCAGTCCCAGCACTCACCTCGACACACCAATGCCAAAGGGCATTAAACCCGCCACAGCGCTTTCCTGACCACCCGGCCTCCGGCTTGCGGGGCGGTGGCCGCCGGCACCACCGGCCCACGAACCACGGCGTCGCGGGGCGTCACGCGATCGGCGGGCCGACGTAGGAGGCGCGCAGCCGCAGCAGAGTGCCGCGTTCGTACTCCTCCATGGCGTGCGCCAGCCAGCCGGCCACTCTGGCCACCGCGAAAATCGCCTCCCCGGCCCCTGGCGCCATCCCGCTCACGGCGGTCAGGGCGGCGAGCGCGAAGTCGATGTTCCGCTCGGGCAGCCGCCGCCTGCGCACCTCGTCGAGCACGGCCCGCGCCGCGGCGATCCGCTCGTGACCGGGGGCGGCCTGCTCGACCAGGTCGAGGAGAAGACCGCCGCGGGCGTCGCCGTTCTTGTAGACGCTGTGGCCGAAGCCGGGGATGCGTTCGCCGCGGCGTACCCGATCGGCGATGGCGCGGGGCGCCTGGGCCGGGTCGCCCACTTCGGCCAGCAGCCGCTCGGCGCCGTACGCGGCGCCGCCGTGCAGCGGGCCGCCCAGCACGCCGAGGCCGGTCAGGACGACGGCGTACGGGTCGGCCTTGGCGGAGGCGGCGACCCTGGCGGCCAGTGTCGAGGCGGCGAGCTCGTGGTCGGCGAGCAGCACCAGGGCGGCCCGTAGCGCTCCGAGCAGGGCCGGCGGGGCGGGGTGCGGGCAGAGACGGGCCCACAGGCGCTCGGCGATCGCGTCGCCTTGCGGCTCGCCGAGCCGTGGCAGGGCGTCGACCAGGCCGGAGACCAGGTGCCGGCCCGTGGCGGCGACCGAGACGGGGTCGAGCTGGTAGCGGAGGGCGTCGGAGGCACCGAGGACGGTGGCGATCACCTGGAGGCGGTCCAGGGGCAGGAGGTCGTCCGGCAGGCCGTGCTGCGCGGCGACGGCGGCACGCAGCGCGCCGGGCTCGTGCCGCCACGGCCCTGAACCCTGGAACACCTCGGGATCGGCGGTCCAGAGCCATTCGGCGACCGGTTCGAAGTCGCTCGTCCGCGCCAGCTCCAGCGCGTCGGCCCCGCGGTAGTAGGGCCGGTCGACGCCGAGCGCGGTGACGGCCGACTCGATCACCAGCTCGGGCGGCTGGCCGCGGGGACGGCCGCGGCGGGCGAGCTGTTCGATCTCCGCCGCGTCGAAGAGGCTGCGCCGGTCGTCACCGTGGCGCCGTTTGAGCACGCCCCTGCTCACGTACGCATACAGCGTCGCCGGCTTCACGCCGAGACGCTCGGACGCCGTGGCCGCGTCGATCCACTCCACCCGACAGCCTCCTATATTGACTAAAATCAATATTGATCCATGTTGAGCGACCATGTCAACGTGGGGGCATGCCCAAAATCCATTTCCTCGATGTGACCAACCGGGACGGCGTGCAGACCGCGCGCACCGGCCTGTCGAAGTTCGGCAAGACCATGGTCAACTTCTATCTGGCCAGGCTCGGCGTGGCGCAGTCCGAGATCGGTTTCCCGTTCCTCTTCCACGAGGTCCCGTACGTCAGGGCGCAGGTGGCGCTGGCCGAGGCGGGGGCGTTCGGGAACCTGCGGCTGTCCGGCTGGTGCCGGGGCGTGCCGCAGGACGTGGAGAAGGCGGCGCCGCTCGGGCTGCAGCATTACAACCTGTCGATCTCCACCTCCGACTACATGATCCAGAACAAGTTCCGCGGCCGCCTCGACAGGGACGCGATCATCAGGGAGATGACGGCGGCGGTGCGCATGGCCAAGCAGGCCGGCGCGCTGACGGTGGGGGTGAACGCGGAGGACGGCTCGCGTACCGATGACGGCTTCCTGCTGGAGTTCGCGCTGGCGGCCAAGCAGGCGGGCGCCGACCGGGTGCGATACTGCGACACGATCGGCGGCGACACGCCGGACCGGATCCGCGAGCGCTTCGCCAAGCTGGCCGCGGCCACGGCGCTGCCGATCGAGACGCACTGCCACAACGACCTGGGCATGGCCGTGGCCAACTCGGTGTCGGGCGCGCTCGGCGACCTCGACGCGGGCCAGGACGCGTGGATCAACACGTGTGTGAACGGCATCGGCGAGCGGTCCGGCAACGCCGACCTGCTGTCGACCATCCTGGCGTTCCAGCACGGTTTCGGGCTGAACGCGGAGATCGGCGACGCGCTGGACCTGTCGTGGGCCCGCAGGTTCGGGTTGTGGGCGAGCTACGCGTTCGGGCAGCCGCTGCCGTACAACCAGGTGGGGGCGGGGCGCAACGCGTTCGCGCACGAGTCGGGCATCCACGCCGACGGCGCGCTGAAGGACCACGGCAACTACGAGCTGTACGACGAGGCCACGCTGGGCCCGTTCCCCGAGGACTGGCACGCGCGCGCCGGCCGGGTGGTGCTGACCGGCGAGTACGGCGGCAAGGCCGGCTTCCGGCACGTCATGGACGGCCTGGGGATCGAGGCACACGAGGAGGACCTGGCGTTCCGGCTGGTCCAGCTCTGCAACGCGATGACCGGCAGGCCGCTCACGGACGACGAGCTGCGCCTGATCGCGGCCTACCCGCGTGAGCTGTCGCTGCTGTTCCCCGGCTACGAGGCCGCCTAGAGCGTTTCGTCGCCCGTCTCCGGGAGGGCGAACAGGCAGAGCAGGCTCAGCAGCGCCATGGCCGAGACGTAGATCCCGACGGCCGTCACGCCGAGCCCGCTCGCCTGCATGCTGGTGGCGACCAGCGGCGGCACCGCACCGCCGAGCACCCCGCCGAGGCTGTAGGCGACCGACGCCCCGCTGTAGCGGTATTCGGTCTTGAACAGCTCAGGCAGGTACGCCCCCATCGGCCCGAAGATCAGCCCCATCAGCCCGAGCGCGCCCGCCAGCGCCACCCCGACCAGGAACACAGACCTGGTCTCCATCAGCGGGAACATCACCAGCCCCCACACGACGGCCGCCACGGTGCCGCTGATCAGCATGCGCCGCCGCCCCACCCGGTCGGACACCATGGCGGAGACGACAGTGCCCGCGGCCATGAACACGACGCCGATCATGGTCAGTGCCAGCATCGTGGTCCGGGGGATCTCCAGCGTGCTGGTGCCGTACGCCAGGCAGTAGGTGGTGGCCGTGTAGAACAGCGTGTACGCGACCGTCATCGCGCCGGCGCCGAGCAGCACCCGCCGCCACTGGTCCCGCATGAGCCCGGCGAACGGCACCTTGGCGATGCGCCGCTGGTCCATGGCCGCCTGGAAGACCGGCGTCTCGGAGATCTTCAGTCGCACGTACAGGCCGACGACCACGAGCAGCAGGCTAGCCACGAAGGGCAGCCGCCAGCCCCAGCTGTCGAACTGCCCGTCGCTGAGGACCTCACCGAGGATCAGGAACAGCCCGTTGGCCACGATGAACCCGACCGACGGGCCGAGCTGCGGGAACATCGCGTACAGCCCGCGCTTGCCGGGCGGCGCGTGCTCGGTGGCCAGCAGCGCCGCACCGCCCCACTCGCCGCCGAGCCCGATGCCCTGCGTGAACCGCAACAGCACCAGCAGCACGGGGGCGGCGACCCCGATGGCCGCATAGCCGGGCAGCAGCCCGATCGCCACCGTCGACAACCCCATCACCAGCAGCGACACGACCAGCATGGACTTGCGCCCGATCCGGTCACCCCAGTGCCCGAACACGGCCGAGCCCAGCGGGCGCGAGATGAACGCCACGGCGAAGGTCGAGAACGCGGCCAGGCTGCCGGCCACCGGGTCCATGCCGGGGAAGAACGCCGTGTTGAGCACGAGGGCCGCGGCGGTGCCGTAGATGTAGAAGTCGTAGAACTCGATCGCGGTGCCGATGAGGCTGGCGGCCGCGATCCTGGTCCGGCTCGGCGCCGCGACTTGGGGGGAGGTCTCCATAAATGTCTCACCATGCGGACTAGCGTCTTGTGAAGCGATACGGAGACGCTATCACCCGCGAAATGTCACATCCTCCCGATAGGTTCGACAGTGGATCTCTCGTGGAAAGGAACCGGTTTGGCTGTCGATCTGGTCATCTTCGACTGCGACGGAGTGCTCGTGGACAGCGAGCCCATCTCCGTACGCGTCGCCACGGCGGCGTTGCGGCGCCTGGGCTGGTCGATCGACGAGGCGGAGTACGCCGAGCGGTTCGTGGGCTGCACCAACGAATACTGGAAGGAGCAGGTCGGCGAGACCCCGCCGGGCTGGTGGGAGCGGCTCCACGAAGAGTACGCCGCCACCATCAAGGCCGAGCTGCAGGCGATCGAGGGCATCGTGGCGGCACTCGACCGGCTCACGATCCCGAGCTGCGTGGCCTCGAACGGCCGGCACACCTCGATCCGCCGCAGCCTGGAGGTCACGGGGCTGGCCAAGCGATTCGAGGGGCGGGTGTTCAGCGCCGAGGACGTGCCCAGGGGAAAGCCCGAGCCGGACCTGTTCCTGCACGCGGCGGCCACGATGGGCGTGACCCCGGAGCGCTGCGTCGTGGTCGAGGACAGCCCGTTCGGGGTGACGGCGGCGATGAACGCGGGCATGCGCTGCCTGGCCTACGCCAGCGGCCTCATCCCCGCCTCCCGCCTGGCCGGCCTGGGCGCCAGCCTCTTCCACGACCCCGCCACCTTGCCCGACCTGATCGAATCCCTGGACTGAGCAGCCCCGCCCCGCACGGCCGTCTCCCTTGGCGAGGCGACCACCAGATCCGATCCGGCGGCCTGGTGCGGCCACGCTGTCACCGCTGACGGGCGCGCCCGTCGTCGTCGAGGTAGTCGCGCCACGACCGCTTCGGGTTCCAGCCCAGCAGCCGGTGCGCCTTGGCGCAGGAGATGCCGGAGGCGTCGGTGCGGGCGAGCGGCCGCAGCTCGATCTGGTCGCCGTAGTACTGGCGCAGGACCTTGGCGAAGTCGTGCCCGCCCGCGTTGTCCGGGGACGCGATGTAGAAGACCTCGTGGCCGGGCAGGCCGGACTCGGCGGCCAGGACGATGGCGTCGGCCAGGTCGTACACGTCGATGTAGCTCCACAGACCCGCGCCGATTGAGGAGGAGTCGCGGACCTGCGGGCCGAGGTTGCGCTCGTAGTTGCCCTCGTGCTGCACCCAGCTCGGCCGCAGCGAGATGCACCGGATGTCCGACCGGCGCACGGCGGCGTCCATGAGCTGCTCGCCGAAGTGCTTGGCCAGCGCGTACGGGTCCTGCGGCCGGATCGGATGATCCTCATCGACCGGGGCGTAGTCCGGCAAGAAGGGGCGTTCCGGGAAGAAGAAACCGGGGACCGTCTCGCTGGAGATGTTCACGAAGCGCCGCACGCCGAAGCGGACCGCGGCCTCCAGGACGTTGAAGGTGGCCATGAGGTTGTTCTGGAACACCACGTGGGGCGGGTTCTGTGAGGGGTCGGGGATGGCGGCGGCGTGCACGACCGCCTCGGCGCCGCGTACCACGGCGTACGCCTGCCCGGCGTCGGTGAGATCGGCCTGCTGGTAGCGGGGAGCGCCCGGCTCGGAACGCTCCCAGATCGGACGGGTGACATCGACCTCGGTCACTTCATGACCGGCCGCGGCCAACGCTCGCACGGCCGCACGGCCGACCTTCCCGTGGGCTCCGGTGACAACGACGCGCATGTGCTGCTCCCTCGACAGAATCAATCGTGGGCAATCTACGCGCCCGTCGCTCACGTGGAGCACCCGGGCCGCCACGGCACGTCCGGAAGCACCCGCCGCCGGCCCGCGGGCGTGCTACCGCGCGCCCACGGTGGTCAGGGTGGAGCCGGTGCGGGACTTGGTGACCTTGAGCTGGGCGGGGACGCGGGTACGCAGTTCGGCGACGTGGCTGACGATGCCCACGGCTCGGCCTCCGTCACGCAGACCGTCCAGGATGTCCAGCACGTCGTCGAGCGTGTCCTCGTCGAGGGTGCCGAAGCCCTCGTCGACGAAGAGCGTGCCGATCTCCGCGCCGCCCGCCTCGGCGGTCACCACGTCAGCCAGCCCCAGCGCGAGGGCCAGGGAGGTGATGAAGCTCTCGCCGCCGGACAGCGTCGCCGGGTCGCGGTCCACGCCCGTCCAGCCGTCGGCCACCCGTAGCCCCAGCCCGCCGCCGGAACGGGTCCTGGCGCCGGCCGTCTTGCTCAGGTCGTGGCGCAGGAGATAGCGACCGGCCGACATTTGGTCGAGGCGTTCGTTGGCGGCCGCCACCACCTGCCTGAGCCGCTCCCCCAGCACGAAGGAGGTCAGGCTCATGTTCCACCGGTTGTCGCTGGAGGTGCCGCCGGCCAGGGCCGCCAGGTGCTCGGTGAGCCGGTGGCGTTCGCCGGCCGGTCGCCAGCGGTCGATGCAGGCCGACAGTTCGGCGTGCAACTCCGCCAGCCGCCGGGCCCTGGCCACCGCGCGGTCGCGTACGCTCGCCAGCCTCGTGTGCGCCTGCTCCGCCGCCTCGCGCTCGGCCTCGATCCCCTCCAGGTCGGGCGCGGGCTCGGCGGCGGCTGCGACGAGTTCGGGGTCGGCGAGGGTGCTGGTGACGGCGGCGTGCTCGGCATCCAGCCGGCGCAGCAGCTCCGCTTTGCGCTCCCGCTCGTACGGGCTCCTCAGCGCGGCCTCCACCTCCGCCACGTCGCCGAACCCGGCGCCGGCCGCCGCTTCGGAAGCCTCCCGCATGGCCCTGGTCAGCTCGTCGCCGGCCGTGACCGCCACCTGCGTGGCCTCCAGCGCCTCGCGCAGCAGCTCGACCTCGTCCTGCAGCCTGGACAGGCGCGCGGTCAGCGTCGCGTCGCCGCCCCGGGCGGCGTCCAGCCGCGCGGTGAGCCGCCCGGCGTCGCCGCTCAACTCCTCATGCCTGGTGCGGCACGCCGCAAGCCGCGCCACCACCCGCCGCCTGCGTTCCTCGAGCTCCTGACGCTCCTGGTTGAGGCCGGCCGCCTCCTGAGCCAGCTCGCGTTCCCTGCCCGCCGATTCCCTGAGCCGCGTCAGCTCCTTCTCTACGGCGTGGAGAATCACCGCTCCGTCGATGTCCCCCTGCGCGCCGCCGAGTGCCGCCTGGGCGTCTTCGGCCTGGGCGAGGCGGGTTTGCCTGCGGGTGCGTTCGGATTGGAGACGGGCGTGGTGGGCGCGGTGGGCCGCGAGGGATTCGGCGATCTCCCGCGCCTGCTCCCGCAGGCGTTCGCGGTCGGCTTCGATGCGCTCCAGCACTGCCGCCAGGGCGGGCTCGCGTTCGGCCGCCGCGCGGAGGCGGGCGAGCTCCCGCTCGGCCTCGCGCACCTGGGTCTCGGCCGTGCCGATGTCGAGGCCGGCGGCGGCCTCGGCGGCCTGGGCGTGGCAGGATTCGAGCGCGGCGAGGGCGCGTTCGGCGGCCTCGCGCTCGGCGAGCGCGGCTTCGCAGGCGGCCTGGGCGGCCTGCTCGTCCTCGGCGGACGGCGCGCTGGGCGCCGGGGAAGCGGGCGCCGGGTGGTGTCCGGAGCCGCAGACGGCGCACGGCTGCCCGTCGACCAGGTCGCGGGCCAGCTCGGCCGCCATGCCGTCGATGCGGGCCTGGCGCCGGTCGAGCCAGCGTTCGCGCAGCTCCTGAGCGCGATCGACGAGCACCTGGAGGTCGGCGGTGGCCGACCCCAGCTCGGCGGCCAGGGCTTCGCGGCGGTGGGCGGCCTCCAGCGCGGCTGCGGCGGCGTCGAGTGCCGCGGCGGCCGCCGGGATGGCCGCCGTCTCCGCGCGTACGTCCGCCAGCGCCGCGGCGGCGTCGTCGAGCCGTCCGGGCAGCTCCGCGCCGGCGGCGGACACGTGAGCCTCGCGCTGCTCCAGCGCTTCGAGCTCGACGGCGAGCCCGGCGAGCTCCCGGTCGGTCTCGATCAGGTCGGCCGCGGCGTCGCGGACGGCCTGCACCGCCGGGATCCTGGCCAGGTCGATCCGCGCGGTGGCCAGCCTGGCCTCGGCCTCCTCGATGAGGCCCGGCAGGACGGCGAACCGGGCGGCGACGGACTCGTCCGCGCTCGCCAGCTCGGCCAGCTCCTGCTCCACGCGCAGCAGGTCGCGCCGGACCACCGACAGGCGGGCCTCCTCGGTCAGCAGCTCCGAAAGGCGGGCGATCTCGGCCTGCCGCTGCCGCGCCAGCGCGGCAAGATCGGTCGCCGGACGCTCGACGCCGCCGGCCGCGTCATCGCGGACGGTCTCATCGCGGACCGCCTCATCACGGACCGCCTCGTCACGGACCGCCTCGTCACGAACCGCCTCGTCACGAACCGTGGGCAGAAGGGGGTGGGCGCGAGCGGGGGTGGGCGTGGCCCGGGAGTGGCGGGCGCGAACTGGAGCGTCGGCGGCCAGGAGGGGGCGGGCGCGGGCGCGGGCGTCGGCGGCCAGTGTGCGGGCCTTGGCGGCGGCCTCGGCGCGCTGCCGGGCAGCCGTGATGAGCGGGAGCACCCGGTCGGCCCTGGCCGCGTCGTCCAGGACGGCCTGCAGGTCCGCGCGTTCCTCCGCGCGTTCGTCGAGGGTGCGGCGCAGGGTGAGCGCCTCGGCGTAGCGGCGCTGGCGTTCGGTGAGCGCGGCGGCCTGCTCGTAGCGCAGCCGCGCCGCACGCAGCGCCTGCTCTGCCGCCTCGTGTTCCTCGCCGGCCCGCGCCACAACCGCCTGCGCGGCGTCGAGCAGCGCCCCCGCCCAGCGCTGAGGATCGGCGTCGGGGGTGAGCGGCGCCTCCGCAAGCGCCGCCTCCCTGAGCGCCGCCTCTCTGAGCGCCGCCTCCGCGAACGGCTTCTCCGCGAACGCCGCCTCCGCGAGCGGCGCCTTCGCGAACGCCGCCTCCCTGAGCGCCGCCTGCAGTTCGTCTCCCGCCGCTTCCTCCACCCGCTGGATGGCGAAATCCACCTGCTGCCGCAGCTCCTGCGCCGCCCGCCACGCCAGCTTGCGATGCTCGGCCAGCCACGACTCGGCCTGCCTGAACACCTTGACGGTGAACAGCCGTTCCAGCAGCCTGCCGCGCTCCTCGCCGTCCGCCCTCAGGAACCGCGCGAAGTCACCCTGCGGCAGCATCGCCACCTGGCAGAACTGGTCGGCGTTCATGCCGAGCAGCCCGCCCACCAGATCCCCGGCCTCGTCCAGCCGGGTGGTCAGCCCCTGCCAGGACGACCCCTGCCATTCCGAGACGATGACCTTGGACTTCTCCTCGGTGACCCCGCTGCCGCGCAGCTTGGGGCGGTGCCAGGCGGGTGAGCGCTGGATGCGCAATAAGCGGCCCCGGATCGAGACCTCCAGCGTGACCGACGGCCCGGCCGAGGGCGGGGCGTGGTCGCAGCGGAGGCTGCGGGCGCTGTTGCGCTGGCCGGGCACCTGGCCGTAGAGGGCGAAACACAGGGCGTCGAGGATGGTGGTCTTGCCCGCCCCGGTGGGCCCGTGAACGAGGAAGAGGCCCGCCTCGGCCAAGGCGTCGAAGTCGACCGTCTCGGTGCCCGGGAAGGACCCGAACGCCGTCAGCGTGAGCCGGTGCGGCCGCATCTACGCCATCGTCTCCTTCACCCGGGATGCCTCGATGGCCTGTCTTAGCAGGTCTTCCTCTTCGGGTGCGGCAGGCTCGCCGCGTACTTCCCGAACGAAATCCAGGGCCACCTCCGCCTCCGGCCGCCCGCTGAGGCGGGCGGGCTGGGCGGCGGGGGCGCCGCCGACCGGGTCGAAGGACAGGGCGAGGGCGTGGGGGAAGCGGGCGCGCAGCCGGTCCATGGCGGATTTGGGGCGGATCGGGTCGGTCAAGGTGATCTGCAGCCAGTGGTCCTCGACCTCGGCGTATTTCGGGGCCGCCAGCAGCTCCTCCAGCTCCCCGCGCAGCCGCCCGACGGGCCGGGGCACGGGCGCGGGCACGAACTCCACCCCGGACCCCAGCGTGACCAGCCACGAGCCCTTGACGTGATCGGCCTCCGAGAACGAGTAGGCCAGCGGCGAACCCGAGTAACGCACCGTCTCCGACATCCGCTGCCGCCCGTGCAGGTGGCCGAGCGCCACGTAGTCGACCCCGTCGAAGGCCGCCAGCGGCACGTGGGCCACCCCGCCCACGCTGATGTCGCGTTCGCTGTCGCTGGCCTGGCCCCCGGTCACGAAGCAGTGGGCCAGCACCACCGAGGCGCGGTGACGTACGGAATCGGCTCTGACGCGGTTCATCGCGTGCGAGATCGCGGCGGTGTGGCTGCGATCGGGCAGCTCCCACGGCGCGCGCACCAGCTCGGGCTCCAGGTAGGGGATGCCGTAGAAGGCCACGCCGTCGATCAGCACCGGCTCCCAGGACTGGTCCGGCGACGTGCGCACGTGCACGCCCGCGGCCTCGAACAGCGCCGAGCCGAACCGCAGCCGCAGCGCCGAGTCGTGGTTGCCGCTGATCAGCACCACCCGCGCCCCGGCCGAGCGCAGCCGGGCTAGCGTCTCGTCGAGCAGGGCGACCGCGTCGACCGGCGGCAGGGCGCGGTCGTAGACGTCGCCGGCGATCGCCACCACGTCGACCTGTTCGGCCCGCACCGTCTCCACCAGGTGGTCGACGAACGCCGCCTGCGCCGCGAGCAGGCTCTCGCGATGGAAGGAGCGTCCCAGGTGCCAGTCCGAAGTGTGCAGGATCCGCATGTCGCAGGAAGCTAACATTTCCCACCGACAAAAGAGGCCCCTGCTGTCCCACCGCCCGGGAGTAGGCTAGAAGATCAGCGGGCAAACCAACGCACATGGGGAGGCCAATGCGCACAGGCCGTGGCACCTTGAGCGTCGCCGCCGGTCTGGTGCTGGTGGCTCTCGCGACGGTCGGTTACGTGCTGCCGCCCGCCTTCGACCCGCCGCCGCTCAAGACGGATTCCACCTTCCAGTCCATTCCGGCGCAGCCGAAGAACGAGCTGCTGCCGGTGGTGGCGGTCGATCCCATCCGCAGGCAGGAGATCTCGATCCCGGCGGAGGGCCAGCGTCTGGAGGGCACGCTGCGGGCGCCGCTCACACCGGGGCGGCATCCGGCGATGGTGTTCGTGTCGGGGTCGGGCAACGGCTCTCGTACCGAGTTCACGCCGCAGGCCGAGTTCCTGGCCAAGGCGGGCGTGGTGACGATCGCGTTCGACAAGCGCACAGTCGGCTACAACTTCCGTGAGCGGGACTTCGCCCTGCTCGCCGACGACGCGCTGCGCATGGTGGAGTACCTGCGCACGCTCCCGGAGGTGGACCCGGCGCGGGTCGGCATCTGGGGGGTCAGCGAGGGCGGCTGGGTGGTGCCGATCGCGGCGGCCAAGAGCACGGCGGTGGGGTTCGTGGTGCTGGTGTCCTCGCCGAACGTCTCCCCGCTCCGGCAGGTCGCCTGGGCGCTCAACGAGCAGTTGCTGCGGCTGCGCGCCCCCATCGGCGCCCGCGACCTGCTGACCAGGGCGATGGGCGGCGTCGGCTTCGACTTCCTGCGCTACGACGCGATGCCCGCATTAAGCCAGGTGAAGCAGCCGGTCCTGGCGTTCTACGGCACGACGGACCCTTCGATCCCCTTCGTCGAGTCCACCAAGACGCTCGTCACGGCCCTGGACAGTGCCGGCAACGATGACTACACCATCCGCTTCATGGCCATGGGCGACCACGCCATGCGGGTCAACGGCGGCGACTTCACCAAGGGCTATCTGGAAACGCTCACCAACTGGATCACCGGTCTGCCCGGGACCGCGAAACCGCCGGTGCACATGGCGGGCGCCACCCCCGTGCAGCGGTTCGAGGCCGCCGACGTGCCCGCCGCGCCCTGGTACGCGGGCGGCACCATGCTGGGCCTGACGATCTGCCTGGCCGCCGTCGGCTACGTGGCCGGCCCCGTCGCCGCCATGGTCGAACGCCTGCGCGGCCGCGGCCATCTCCCGGTCGAGACGAACGCCAAGCTGTGGCCGCCGATCAGGCGCAGGCTGGTCAGGATCGCGTGGACGAGCCTGGGCCTGCTGGCTTCGGTGGTGGCGTTCATCACGCTGCTGGTGATGTTCTCGATCAATCAGGCGGGCGCCTGGCCGGCCGTGCTGGCCGGGTGGCTGGTCGTGCGGGTGCTGGCGGTGCTGATGCTGATCCAGGAGGTCACGGCGGTGGCGGCGGTCGTGTCGGCGCTGCGCGAGGGCCTGCGGCCGACCCGGTGGCAGCACGTCGCGGTCGCGGGCGTGCTCGGCGGCACCGGCCTGCTGATGGTGGCGGCGGCCTACTACGGGCTGTTCTCGTTCCCCTGGTAGACACAGGTGCGGGCGTCGTCCCCTACCTGTCGTGGTCCGCTGAACGCGGACCGAGATAGGCGTTCATCCAGCGGTCGAGTTCGGCGAACACCTGCTTGCGTACGGGCTCGGCCGACAGCACCAGATCGTGGATGCCGTCCGCGACGCGCACGCACGTGACGTGCGGCCCGACCGAGGTGGCCCAGCGGGCGATCTGCCGCGGATCGAGCACGACGTCGGCGGATCGGGCCTCGGGCACGAAGTCGCGTACCCGCAGCCCGGCCTTGGCGGCCAGCACCAGGACCGGCACGTCCACCGCGAGGCCCGCGTGCAGCCGCCGCTGCGCCCGGCGGATGGCGGCCAGCCACATGGCGTGCACCGAGAAGCCGCCGAGCGGCTTCAGCTCCAGGTCGTAGTCCCATTCGCCGTCGTGGCTGCGATGCAGGGTGCGCCCGTACACGGTGCTGGCGCCCAGCGGGAGCGCCCGGCGCGTGTACGAGAGCGGCGTCTTGAGCAGGTCGGCGGCCAGGCGCAGCGGCGTGGGAACGTTGAGGTCGAAGAACGGGCTGTTGAGTACGAGCCCGTGCAGCAGGCCGCGGCCGCGGACCCGGTCGGCCCACAGCGGCGCGATGAGCCCGCCGGTCGAGTGGGCGTTGATGGTCAGCTCGTCGTGGTCCTGCCTGATGATGCGGACGGCCTCGTCGATCTCGGGGAAGTAGTCGGTGACGCTCCTGATCAGGCCCCTGGTCTGGTGCGGCAGCAGCGAGCGGCCGTATTTGCGCAGGTCCAGCGCGTAGAAGTCGATGCCGCGCTGGACGTAGTGGTCGGCCAGGTGGTCCTGGAAGAAGTAGTCGGTGAACCCGTGCAGGTAGAGCACCGCCCGGCGGGATCCGGTCTTCCTGGAGACCAGCGTCGCGACGACCGGGCCTTCGAAGTCGTCCGGCATGGGCAGGACGGTGATCTCGTACATGCTAGACACGATAGGGATTGTCGGGCCTGTCCGGCACGCTTGGCGGCAGATCCTCGCTCACTTCCGCCGGGCAATCTCATCCTCGGTGTCGGGGATGTCAAATGCGTGCGATCAACTGTTCACGCAGCGTAAAGGGAAAGGCGTTGAGCCGCCCGGGACCGGTTCAATGTGACGATGGCGATGCATCAGTTACGCGGAACGCGATGAGAAGGCTCCTGATGTTCACCATCCGATAAAGACAGATTTCGTATTCGGTGCGTAGGCTGCCGCCTCAATTCAGGCCTTAGGTGGCTGCGTCCAGCGGTCCGCCTGGGGTAGCGGAACCGGCAATGCGTTGTAGTTCACAAGGAAACGGGGATGGCGTGCAGCAGGCAGGCGTGCGGCAGGCGACGGCACCGGTCAGCGTCGGCGGGCTCCTCGGCTGGCTGGCGCTGGCGGCACTGGCGCCGGGGGCGGCTCACCTGCGCGCCGGCTGGCGCAAGACCGGCCTGGTCCTGATCTCCTGCTACGCCGCGGGGCTGCTGGCGCTGCTCGCGCTGTGGCTCTTGACCGACTCCGGCAACCTGCTGGGCTCGCTGACCGCGGACAGCTGGCTGACGACGATCACGGTCGGCGCGGGCGTGCTGGGGCTGGCGTGGTTCGTGCTGATCGTGCACTCGTTCGTGGTGCTGCGGCCCGGGCGGCTGCCACAGAGCGGGCAGATCGTCGCCGGCACACTGGCCGGGCTGCTGGCGGTCCTGGTGGTGGTGCCGTTCGGAGCGGTCGGGCAGACCGTGTTGACCTACCAGAAGACGCTCAACGACATCTTCCAGAACAACCCGGACGACGACGAGTCCCCGGCCGTGGCCCAGCCCAAGCCTGATGACCCGTGGGCGGGGCGGCAGCGGGTCAACATCCTGCTCCTCGGCGGCGACGCCGACGACAACCGGATCGGCGTGCGTACCGACAGCATGAACCTGGCCAGCATCGACGTGAAGACCGGCAACACCGTGCTGTTCAGCCTGCCGCGCAACCTGGAGAACGTCCGCTTCCGGCCGGGCACGCCGATGGCCCTGCGCTTCCCCGACGGCTTCCGGCTGCCGCCCGACCCCGGCGGCGGGCGCAGCGACCTGCTCAACAGCGTCTGGGAGTACGCCGACGCGCACCCGGAGATCTTCGGCGGCAAGCAGCGCCAGGGCGCCAGGGTCCTGATGGACACCATCGGCTACACCCTGGGCGTCAAGGTCGACTGGTACGCCCTGGTCAACATGTGGGGCTTCGCCCGCCTCATCGACGCCATCGGCGGCATCACGCTGACCGTCGAGACGGACGTCGTGTTCGGCAAGTACAACGAGGGCCTGGTCAAGGCCGGCACGCGCAGGCTGAAGGGCGCGGACGCCATGTGGTACGCGCGCTCCCGGACCAACACCGACGACTACATCCGGATGCGCCGCCAGCGGTGCGTGATGGGCGCGCTGCTCGACCAGGCGGACCCGTTGACGGTGCTGACCAGGTTCAACAAGATCGCGCTGGCCACCAAGGAACTGATCAGGACCGACATCCCGCGGCCGATGTTCAATCAACTGGTGCCGCTCGCGCTGAAGGTCAAGAACGCGAAGGTGGCGAGTGTGCAGTTCGTGCCGCCGCTGATCAACACCGGCTACCCGGACTGGGAGAAGATCCGCGACATCGCGTCCAAGGCCATCCGCGACTCGGCCGCCAAGAGACCGGCCGTCGCCGCCACCGCCCCCGCTGCGCCGACCGGCTCCGCTTCGCCCGCGGGCTCCGCTTCGCCCAAGGTGCCGGCGAGCCCGTCGCCGAAGAAGACCCCGAAGCAGAGCAGCCAGAACCCGCTCAAGGGCCTCACCGAAGGCTGCGGCGGAGCGCTCTGACCGTCAGGCCCCGCCCTCCGGTTCCCCGGAGGCCGGCTCTATCCGAGCTTGGTGACGATCCGCCCGACGGGCACGCCGCCGCCCAGCACCTCCACGTGCTCGAACGCGGCGGCGGGCGTGACGTCGCAGCCCATCAGGCGCAGCGCCGCCAGCGCGATCGCCGTGGTGGCGCGCGGGCTGCCGTCGATGACCTTCACCGCCACCGCGTGCCCGGACTCCAGCGCCATCACCAGCACGCCCTCCGCGCCGCCCTTGGCCACGGCGCCCGGCAGGGCCCGCATGAGCTCGGTGTTCTGGTGGCCGGTGCCGCCGACGTACTCGGGGTGCGCGCGCATCGCGCCGGCGACCTGCCGCGGCCCGCTGCCCGGCGCCGCCGCCACCAGGGCCTGAACCGCCCGCGCCAGGCCGGTCAGCGACAGCCCGAACAGCGGCGCCCCGCACCCGTCCACCGCCACGTGCGCGCTCTTCTCCCCCGCCAGTTCCTCGGTGACCGAACGTACCCGGAGCTGCAGGGGGTGATCCGGCGACAGGTAGCCGGGCACGTCCCAGCCGTTCGCCACGCAGGCGGCCAGCATGGCGGCGTGCTTGCCCGAGCAGTTCATGCGCTCCCGGGAGACGCCGGCGCCCCGCCTGACGAGCTCCTCCATGGTGCGCCGGTCCTCCGGCCACGACGGCGGGCAGGCCAGCGCCCCGGTGTCCAGGCCGTAGTCGCCGAGCAGCTCGCGCACCAGGCGTACGTGGAAGTCCTCGCCCGTGTGACTGCCCGCCGCGATCGCCAGCCGCGGCCCCTCCAGTCCGGCGCCCGCGGTGAGGCAGGCCAGGGCCTGGAACGGCTTCGCGGACGAGCGCGGCAGCACCGGCGCCTCCACCTGGCCGAGCGCCACCTCGGCGCGTCCCGACGGGTCGAGGCCGACGGCGCTGCCGTAGTGGACGCTCTCGACGAATCCCGAGCGGATCACCTCGGCGAGCACGGCGAGGTCAGGCACGGGCGAGCCTCCTTCTGAGCGTGACGGGCTGGCGCGCCTCCAGTGTGCGGGCCAGCTTGGACAGCGACGCGTTGACCACCAGGTAGATCAGCGCCACGATCAGGTACGTCTGGATGAGCAGGCCGTTGTACGCGGCCAGGACCTTGCCGCTGTAGAGCAGTTCGCCGTAGCTGACGACGAAGCCGAGCGAGGTGTCCTTGAGCAGGCCGACGGACTGGCTGACGAGCGACGGCAGCACCCGGCGGGCGGCCTGGGGCAGCACGATCAGGCGCATGGTCTGCAGGCGCGTGAGGCCGATCGCCAGGCCCGCCTCGCTCTGGCCGCGTTCGATGGAGTTGATTCCGGCGCGGAAGATCTCGGCGTACGCGGCCGCGTTGGAGACCGTCAGCGGCACGACCAGCTTCCAGAACAGCGGCAGGTCCAGCCCGTACCGCGGCAGGGCGAACAGGACGATGTACACCAGCAGCAGCGCCGGGACCACCCGGACCACCTCGACGTAGGCGGCGGCCGGCCAGCGCGCCCACGCGTGTGGCGAGGACCGCCCCAGCGCCAGGACCAGCCCGAACGCCATCGACAGCGCGGCCGCGACGACGGCCGCCAGGAACGTCGACCACAGCCCGTCCAGCAGGTACCGCCACATGGGCCAGGTCGCGTACGGCTGCCAGCGCGCGGCGTCGAGCTGCCCGTTCGCGGCGAACTGCCGCACGGCCAGGGCGGCGAGGGCCACGGCGGCCAGCGTGCCGAGCACGGTCGCGGCCCGGATGCGCCGGCGCGCCCTGGGCCCCGGCTCGTCGAACAGCGCGCTCATCGGAGGATCACCAGCCGGCGTTCGAGCCTGCCGGTGACGAAACCGGCGGCGGAGGAGATCAGCGCGTACGCCAGCCCGGCGCCCACGAAGATCGGGATGGGCTGGGCCTCGACCAGGTTGACCCGGTTGGCGGCGGCCGTCAGGTCGACGACCCCGACGGCGGCGGCGAGGGAGGTGTTCATGGTGGTCGCGATGAAAATGTTGCCGATCGGCTGCACGACCGTGCGCAGCGCCTGCGGTAACACGACGTGCCGCAGCGACTGGCCGAACGTCAGCCCGATCGCCCGCGCCGCCTCGCCCTGCCCTTTCGACACCGAGTTCACGCCGGAGCGCAGCGCCTCGCCGATGTAGGCGGCCTCGTACGCGGCGATGACGACGATGGCCGTCACCAGCAGGTCCGCCTGGATGCCGATCTCCGGCAGGCCGAAGAACGCCAGCACGAGGAGCACGAGGAGCGGCAGGTTCTGCAAGGTTTCGACGTACGCGGTGCCGAGGGCGCGCAGCACCCGTACCGGGCTGACGCGCAGGGCGCAGATCAGCACGCCCAGCACCGCCGCGCCGGTGAAGGACGCGGCGGTGAGCTGGAACGTCACGATCAGCCCCTGCCACAGCTCGGGCAGGTGTTCGAGGAGGACGGACATCAGGTCAGGACCCCGGGACGGAGCCGATCTGCGGCGGCTGGGGAGCCTCACCTGTCACGACGGTGCCGATCGAGGTCTTCCAGATCTCCTGCCAGAGGCCGGCGTCCTGCGTCTTCTTGAGCCAGTCGTTGACGAACTTCTTGAACTGGTCGTCGCCGTGCTTGAGCCCGATGCCGTACGGGTCCACGGTGAACGGCTTGGTCACGATCTCGATCGACGGGTCCTTCTTGGCGTCGGCGATCAGGATCGTCTCGTCCTGCACGTACGCGACGCCCCGGTCCTGCTTGAGCGCCTGGATGCACTCCGGGTCGCTGCCGAAGGTGATGATCTCGGCCTGCGGCGCCAGCTTCTTGATCGCCGGGATGGCCGGGGTGTTCGCGCCCGCCAGGACCTTCTTGCCGTTCAGGTCCTCCGGCTTGGCGATCCCGGTCGTGCCCTTCTTCACCGCGATCGTCAGACCGGAGGTGTAGTACGGGCCCGCGAACGCGACCTGCTTCGCGCGTTCCTCGGTGATCGTGTACGTCTGGAAGACCACGTCCACGGTGCCGTTGGCCAGCAACGCCTCGCGGGTCTCCGACGCCGAGTTGACGATCTTGACTTTGGGCTCGCCCAGGATGTACTTGGCCAGGGCCTTGCCCATCGCCGCGTCGAACCCCTCGACCTCGCCGGTGGCGGGGTTCTGCTGGGAGAGCAGGGGCGCATCCAGCGAGCCGCCCACGAGGAGCTCGCCGCGCTGCTTGATCTTCTCCATGGTGGAGCCGGGCAGGATCTCGGCCGCCGTCGCGACGGGTGCCTTGGCGAGAAGGTCGGTCTTCGGGGACTCACCGGGGACGGCGGGGCTGCTCGACTCACCGCAGGCTGCAAGGGCTAACACGGAGATAGCGGCAACAGCGACAAACTTCTTCATGTGCGGTCACTTCCTTCGATTTCGAAGATAAGCCGGACCGTAGTGGTAAATTTCATAGCAAGTCAATACGTTGGCGACGTAAGTCACGGCATGGTAGGTATCTCACATGAACCAGCGGCTGCCCGTGCAGGGGGCACAGGGCGACCTGCTGAGACTCGTCGCCACCGGCAAGGCCGAGTCACGCGCCGATCTGGCCCGCTTATCGGGCCTGGCCGCCTCCAGCGTGTCGCTCCGCGTCGAGGAGCTCATCGACGCGGGACTCCTGGCCGAAGAGGGCTCCGGCACCTCGCGCGGCGGCCGCCGCCCGCGCCGCCTGCGCCTCGCGCCTGCGGCCGGCGTGCTGGCGGTGGCCGACCTGGGCGCCCACCACGTACGCCTCGGCCTCCTCGACTTGAGCGGCACCCCACTCGTGGTCGAGGAACGCTCCTGCGAGATCGCCAAAGGCCCCCAAAGCACCCTCAACCGCATCGCGGACGCCTTCGACGACCTGGTGAAGACGCACGTACCACCCGGGGTGCCGCTCCGCGGAGTCGGCACCGGCATCCCCGGCCCCGTGGACCCGGCGACCCTGCGCGTCGTCACCCCTTCGCGCATGCCCGGCTGGAACGACTTCCCCGTGGCCGACCACCTCGCCACCCGCTACGACCTGCCGATCCTCGTGGAGAACGACGCCAACCTGATGGCGGCCGGCGAGGCACGGTGGTGGCCGGACCGCGAGAACCTGATGGTCGTCAAGGCCGGGACGGGCATAGGCTGCGGCGTGATCGTCAACGGCCGCCTACACCGCGGCAGAGGCGCCGCCGGCGACATCAGCCACGTCCGCGTCCGCTCCGACTCCTCCGTCCTGTGCGCCTGCGGCCACCCGGACTGCCTGGAGGCGTACGCGAGCGGCGCCGCCCTCATGGCCGCGTTGTCCGAGGCCGGCATCGAGGTGACCCGCCCCGCCGACATCGTGGGCCTGGTCAACGACGCCATCCCGGAAGCCACCAGCCTGGTCCGCAACGCCGGCCGCCGCATCGGCGAGGTCCTCACGGTCTTGGTGAACTTCTTCAACCCGGACGTGGTGGTCGTGGGCGGCAGCCTGTCAGCAGCCGAACCCCTGCTCACCTCGATCCGCGCCGCAGTATGGGAACGCTGCCTCCCGCTGGCCACCCGAGACCTGGAGATAGCACCCGCAAAAGCCGGCCGAAACGCAGCGCTGCTGGGCGCCGGCTCCCTCCTCCTGGAAGCCGCCCTGACCCAGCCCTAGGCCATCCCCGCAAGCCCTAGGAATCCGAGGAAGCAACACCCCACTGCAAGTCCCTCCGCAATGGCGCGCTACGCGCGACGGGAGCTCCGGGCAGCATCACCAGGGGCTCCGCCCCCTCCCCGCGCAGCATGGTGGCAGAACGGGTGCGTCGTGCCCCCGCATCGACGCATCCATATCAAGTGCTCGCATCGCAGAGGCCACCGGTGATCTCGTCCACCACTCCGAGACCAGCGCCGCCGGCAGCAGGTCGCTCATGCATTGGCCCGCTAGAGTGCTCCCTCGTCGCGGCCGAGCGCCGAGAGGACGGTGTCGAGGCCGGCCAGGGAGTGGGCGAGGCCGGCGCGGCGCCGCTCAGGGGAGGCCGCGGCCAGTTCCCGGAGAATGGTGACCGCCTCTTCCGCCAGGGGCAGCGCTTCGGCCGGCAGGCCGCGTTCGGTCAGGGTCATGCCGAGGTCGGCGAGCACCTCTGCGAGGTCGGCCAGGTAACGGTCAGGGAAGGCCGCGGCCAGGCGCCGGTAGACACAGACCGCTTCCTGCTCGGCGCTCAGTGCTTCGGCCGGCCGGTCCAGCTCCGCCAGAGTCGTCCCAAGGTTGATGAGGGCATCGGCGAGGTCGGCCAGGTAGCGGCCGGGGGAGACCGCGGCCAGGCGCCGGTAGACACAGACCGCTTCCTGCTCGGCGTTCAACGCCTCGCCATGCCGGTCGAGCTCGGAGAGGGTCACGCCGAGACTGGTCAGGCAGGTGGCGAGCTCAGACAGGTAGAGCTCGGGGGAGACCGCGGCCAGCCGTCGGTAGATGGCGATGGCCTCTCGCTCGGCGCTCAGGGCGTCGGCCGCGCGGTCCAACTCCCCGAGATGCACCCGTTCCATGAGCAACCGAGCCCGCCTGCTCTCGTCGCCCTCGTCCGGGACCCTCGCCACAGTTCATCTCTCCATCGACATCAGGCAGCGACCGCTGCGGTGCCGCTCTTTCCTGAAAGGCCGTCACGGGCCTGAAGGTCCATGACGGCCCTTTCAGGCGCGGTGGGCGCGGCTTGGACGGTTTGGGCCCACGCACACTGTGCTGGTGCCCTACGCTCTTGTGGGCCTTGAGCGTCGCGCCGGGCCGCCGGGGCAGGGATCAGAACCCGGGGGTGCAGCGCCACGTGCTGCCGGCATTGGCGCAGGCGCGGACTGCCGGCCTTCTAGCCAGTTGACGGCGTAAGTGGTCATGCTGCCGGCTCCGCCGGCCACGGTCCGGTGGCAGGCGTGGTACCTGCTCGCTTGGTTGCCGCCGGCCCAGTCGATGGAGACGACATCGCCGGCGCGCAGGGCCTTCCCCCACGCCCGCCAAAGCCAGTGGTCGTAGATTCGGGTGTAGAGCCCGGCGCTACCGCGGGAGGCGCTCTCGGCCTGCAACTCGGGCGCTGTCCGACCCGGCCTGGGCAAGATGAACAACCAAGTCAGGTGGTGCCGTGGCCGACAGGGCCACACGAACCCGGGAGGCGGGATTGGTCGGCCACGGCGGGCGCGGCGGTCACCGTGGCGAAGGCCACGGTCGCGGCGCTTACGAGCCCAAGAAGAGAGATGCTGCGCCTCATGGCGTTGTGCCTTGTCGCCCCACGCCACGCGTGAGGCGTCGCTCTGTCGTTCATCTGGCCTCCGAATTCGGCGGTCTTGGAGATCGTGTGCATGGATGTCCTTTCGCAGGTGGTCGATCCGTAGGGGACGGGATCACGAGACTGGTCGCGATCATCAACAGTCGCTGATCCCGGCTGGGACAGGTCACACGTCCGTGTGCCGGCTCCCGGCGGTCTCAGCGGCAAGCGGTCCCGTGATCGCTTGCCCGCCGAGGCCTGTGGCACCAGGATCGTGGCGGCAAGATTGTTCGGCACCCCTCATCAGGCGGGCAAACAATGCTTTTCTCGGCGAATGGCTCCTCTCCGCGCCTCCCCCGAGGCATCGGCTCCTGACACCGGCCGCCCGTCCGGCGGGCTACTGTCGACGGCCATGTGCGTGTCGCTCACGCGCACAGGGATTCGGGCCTGCAACGAGCGCGATCGGCGGGCCGGGGCCAACATGTGATCAGCGAGCGCATCTGAGCCGTCTTCGTCGTCTAGTGAATGGAGTCCCGTAACGGTGGCAGGCCGTCGTGAAAGTCCGGTGGATCCGGCAGCGGGACCGGTTCAACGCTTTGCTTCCGAGTTACGCAAGCTGCGCCAGGAAGCGGGCGGACTCACCTATCGGGCCATGGCCAAGCGTGCCGGTTATTCGGTCACCACGCTGTCGCAGGCGGCGGCAGGTGAGCGTCTGGCTTCACTGCCCGTCGTTCTCGCCTTCGTGGAAACATGCGGCGCGGACGTCTCCGAATGGGAGCGCCGCTGGCAGCAGGTCGCTCATGAATTGGCCCGCCAGAGAGAAGACGATGACGATGCCGCCGGGCCGTACCCGGGCCTGGCCCCCTACGACACCCACGATCGCGGTCGTTTCTTCGGACGGGAGCGGCTCGTCGAGGACTTGCACGAGCTGCTTCGGCGGCATCGTTTCGCCGCGGTGTTCGGCCCTTCGGGCAGCGGTAAGTCGTCGCTGTTGCGTGCCGGGCTCGTGCCTGCCGCACGCGGGGAGACGACGCCCGCGGGCGCATCCTTCGGGCAGAGCCTGATCCTCACACCCGGCGAGCACCCGATGCGGCACGCCGACCGGCTCCTCCCGGGTGAGGGCGACTGCGACACGCTGATCGTGGTCGACCAGTTCGAGGAGGTGTTCACGCTCTGCCAGGACCAGCGCGAGCGGGGGCGGTTCATCGACCTGCTGCTCAACGCGCGGCAACCGCAGAGCCGGATGAAGGTGGTCATTGCGGTGCGCGCCGACTTCTACGGGCGATGCGCCGAGCACCGCGAGCTCACCGCAGCCCTGCGCGAGGCCAACCTGCTGGTGGGGCCGATGCACCAGCAAGAGCTGCGGGAGGCGATCGTCCGGCCGGCCATGGCCGAGGGCTTGACCGTGGAGCGGGCGCTGACGACCGAGATCGTCGCCGACGTCGCCGACGAGCCCGGGGCGCTTCCGCTGATGTCGCACGCGCTGCGCGAGGTGTGGCGCCGCCGTACGGGCAAGATGCTGACCTTGGACGCCTACGAGAGCGTGGGCAGGGTCCACGGGGCGATCAGTCATACCGCGGAGGTGCTCTATGCCGGGCTGTCGCCGGCGCAGGCGAGGATCGCCCGGCGGGTCCTGCTCAGGTTGATCCAGCCGGGCGAGCAGGCCCAGGACACCCGCCGTCCCGCCGCCCGGGCGGAGCTGGACCCGTACGGCCAGGCGGACACCGCGCTGGTCATCGAGCAGCTGGCCGGGGCCAGGCTGCTCACGCTGCACCAGGACACCGTGGAGCTCGCGCACGAGGCGTTGATCGAGTCGTGGCCGCGACTGCGTGGCTGGGTGGACGAAGGACGCGATCGCCTGCGCACCCATCGGCAGCTGACCGAGGCGGCCCAGGCGTGGCAGGCGCATGGCCGCGATACCGGGCTGCTCTACCGGGGCACCCGCCTGGCCGTCGTCGACAAGCTGTTCGTCGAGCCGGGGAACCGCGACGACCTCACACCCCTGGAACGGAACTTCGTCGACGCGAGCGCGGTACTGGCCCGGCGCACCTCCCGCAGGCGGGTCGCTGTCTCGGCCGTTCTGGTGGTCTTGCTGGTCGCCTCCATGGCCGCGGCGGGAGTGGCCATCCGGCAGGCCGGACTGGCCGACGACCGGCTGCGGGAGGCGACGGCCCGGCTGGCCGCCCGGCGCGCGACCACCCTGCGGTTGAGCGAGCCGAAGCTGGCCCGCCGGTTGAGCGCCGCGGCCTGGCGGATCGCCCCGGTCCCCGAGGCCAAGAGCGAGCTGATCGACTCGATGGCGCTCCCCTTGGTGGACGTCGTCACCGCCCCCTACGACGCGACGGATCTGGTGCATGGGCTCAGCGTGGACGGCACCAGGCTGGCCGTCTACACCCCCGGGACGGCGACCGAACCGGGCGCCCTGCGCGTGCTCGACCTGGCCATGAAGAAGGAGAGCGCGAGCGCCAGATGGACGGGGCAACCTGTCTCGGAAGTGGTGTGGAGTCCCGACGGCCGTACGGTGGCGGTGAACGACGGGACCAACGCACAGCTGTGGACCGTCAGCGCCGGCGGTCTGACGGACCTCGGCGTGGCATTCCCCCACCTCGACCCTACGGAGTTCAGCCCGGACGGGCGCTTTCTCATAGGGGTCCGCGATGGCAGGAGCGAAGCCTTGAGCATCACGGACCGGACACGCGTGCTCGACGAGCCGGTCAGCGCCATCAGCCCGGACGGCCGGCTGGCCCTGGTCATCCCGGCGGACGCCAAGGAACCGACGAGCCCCCCGTCGGCCCCCGGCGGCAGCGCGAGCTCTGGGCGGAGAGTGGAGCTCTGGGACATCGAGAAGCGCAAGCAGCTCCGGGCCCCCTGGCTACCGGACACCGCAACGGACGGCGTGTTCAGTCCAGACGGGAAGCGCCTGGCCGTCTCCTCGATGAACGACGGTGTCCGGCTGTGGGAAATCTCCTCGGGCAAGAAGGTTCTAAGCCCGCTGTTTCCGCCTGCGGAACGTGTGGAGTTCAGCCCCGACGGCCGGTTCCTGGCCGGGACGCGGGGTGGGGGGTGGATGCTTCTGTGGCGGGTGGACGACGGCACACTGCTGATGAGCACCTCGGTTCACTCTGGCGTTGTGGGAGCCCATCCCCGTATCTCGCCGGATGGCCGGGTTCTCCGAGTGATCGGCAGATTCGGCACGGTGAACGTCCTGGACATCTCTCCCTACACCCGCTCTGAGGTGCTCGCTCCGGGAAGCGACAAGCGGCTGTTCAGCCCTGACGGCCGCTTCCTGGTGACGGCGAATCACCGACTAGGCAGGCCGGAGGTGCGCATTTGGGATGTCGCCGCGCGGAAACCCGTGAGCGACCCGCTACCTGTCGACGATCTCCCCGAAAACGACCCTACGAAGACGGCGTACTCCCCGGTGTTCAGCCCCGATGGGCGCACACTTGCGCTCACCCACCCCGCGTCCCCCGTGGTGACCTTGTGGGACGCCACGACCGGCCGCAACGTCGGCGCATTGCGCGTCCGGAGACAGGGAGCCGTCGGAGTCTTGTCCATGGCCTTCTCCCCCGACGGCAGAACCGTCGCGGTCGCGCCCCTCAGCGCGAACCCAGATAACGAAGAGGCGCTCGACGGCCTGCTTTTCGACGACCTGGAGCTGTGGGACGTGAGAGCCAGAAGATGGATCCGCACCGTCTCCGGTGCGGGATCAGGGGCTATGATCTTCGAGCCGGACGGGCGCCGGTTGTTCGTGGACGGATCCAGCAAGGGGCGAATCCTGGTCGATACGGCCACCGGAGAGATACGCCGGCACTCATCCGACGCCCGCGCCGAGGGAAAGACTCTCTTCATCGAGAACATGGCCGCGATCGGCGACATGGAGGGGCGTTTGACGTTCTGGGACAGGGAGCTGCGCAGGCCCCTGGCCCCGCCGCAGGGCCACACGACATCGATCACCGCTCTTGTCCCTTACCCGCAGGGTGAACTACTCGCCACCGTCGCCGACGAAGGCGAGTTCGGCATCCAGCTATGGGACTGGCGGGGATATCAGCGGATCGCCACACCGATCAGCTTCAACACCCAGTCCGTACCGGCCGTGGCATTCAACCGGACGGCTCTCCTCGTCTCATCCGCCGACGGGGCCTTACGTGAGATCACCGTCGATCCCGGCACTGCCACCGCCGTGATCTGCCGCCGGGACGGCGGCCTGTCCCCTGCCGAGTGGCAACGACACATCCCAGAACTGGCCTATCAGAAGACCTGCCACTGAGGCTGCGGCGGCCGCCACGCCCAGCCCGCGCCGAGCTCGGCGCGCTGGGCGTTGACCTCACTCCGGTCCCAGGCCGCGCCGTCCCAGCGGCTGGGGCTGCTGGCCGGTGCGCTTGTTGACCGATGGAGCCGCAAACGGATCGTGATCATTTGTGACTCGTGTCGCGCGGTCAGCATCGCCACGATCCCCCTGGCGCTCTGACTGGGCGAGTCAAGCGTCGTCGAGCTCGTCCTCACGGCGTTCCTTGGCGGCGTCTTCCACGTCTTCTTCAGCGCCGCTGAGGAGAGCCTCCGGCTCCCACCGAGATAAGGGATCGATCCGCGTCGGCGCGAGCGCGCCTCGGTGGAGCGTGGGGGTCCGGCCGATCGTTCCTCGGAAGAAGTGGATGAGGGCGTGGTAGTCGACTACCGGAACCGTGATCCGCTCGCGCAGCCGGTCGGCGATGGACGCCATCTCGCCGCATTCGAGCACGACCGCGCCGATTCGGTGTGCCGCCGCGAACTCGGTGATGACGCCCTCGATCTGCTCGAGGACGGCTATGGCGTCGAACGCCTCCGCCCGGTCGATCACCGCGCGGCGGAACGGCCCGGGTCCCTGCAACCCGGCGACGACAAGGCGGTCACGGTCCTTGGAGGCGACGCCAGGCAGATCGGCGGTCGACGCGAGTCGTGAGTCCGCGTAGATCACGAGGATCGCCCGGTCCGGCGCGATGGTCGTCAGAAGGGTCGGCACCGCCAGCAACGGTGAAGACACGACCACTGCTTCACTGGCGGCGGCGAACTTGCCCTGGTAACGCGACAGGTAGCCGATGGTCAGTGCCACGACCGAAGGGCCACCGGCGGATGGAAGCCGGGCGAGCGTGCGCTGCAACAGGGGGTGCCGTGGATCGGCAAGGTCTGAGAACAGGTTCGCACTCTCGATGCCGGCGAGGTCGGCATCGTGGACCGAGCGGTCGGCGGCGGAGCCGGCCACGAAGGGGGCGTCCTGCGGCGTGATGACGAGCACCTCGGCGCATTTGGCCGGGTCGTCAGGCATGCTGCCGCTCCCGGCGGCCGAGCAGGACTGTCGCGATGACGCCGAGCGCCACGGTCACCAGGAGGTAGGCACTCAAGGCGAACGGAGAGTCGAAGCTGCCCGCGATCGCAGCGGCGATGAAAGGCGCGGGCCCGCCCCCCAAGATCCCCGCGAGGTTGAAGGCCAGGGAACTGCCCGAGTAGCGCACCGGAGCAGGAAACAGCCCGGTGAGCAAAGGTGCCTCACTGGCGAACATGGCCGCGTACGGCACAAGCGAAACCAGGATCACCGGGATCGCCATGGCAGGGTTGCCGCTCTTGATGGCCGCGAAGTAGACGACGCAGATGACGGCGGTGCCGGCGGCGCCGGCCAGGTAGACCCGGCGGGGACCGAAGCGGTCACCGAGCAAGCCCATCAGCGGCATGATCAAGGCCGAAAGCAGCGCGGCCGCCGCGACGAGTCCGAGCAGCAGTCCGCGGTCGAACCCGCCCACCGAGGTGCCGTAGGCGAAGACGAAGGTGATGAACACGAACACCGCCGCCATCTCGCCCACCTTCAGGAACAGACCCAGCAAAATCTCTCGCGGATGCGACCGCACGACGCTGAGCACAGGGGCGCGGTGGACCGCCCCCGCGTCCTTGGCCGCCGCGAAGTCCGCCGTCTCGGGGAGACCCTTGCGCATCCAGAACCCGAGGATGACCAGCACGAAGCTCGCCACGAAGGGCAGTCGCCAGGCCCAGCTGAGGAACGCCTCTCCCGCGAGGTTGCTGACCGCGAGCACCACCACGTTGGCCAGAGCCACCCCGAGCATGGCCGAGGCCTGCGGAAACGCAGCGCGGAAACCACGGCTCTTCGCGTCACCGGATTCAGTGGCCATGAGGACGGCGCCACCCCACTCGCCACCCATCCCGATACCTTGAAGGGTCCTCATGAGCACGAGGAGGACAGGCGCCCACAGTCCGATCGAGTGGTAACCCGGGATGAGCCCGACTCCGACCGTGCCGATCCCCATGAGTATCAACGTGCTGATGAGGGCCGACTTCCTCCCGATCCGATCGCCCAGGTGCCCGAAGATGACCGCGCCGATCGGGCGCGCGGCGAACCCGACGAAGAAGGTCGAAAAAGTGAGCAGCGTCCCGGCAAGACCGTCACTCGCAGGGAAGAACTGTGTGGGAAACACCAGCGCGGCGACCGTGCCGTACAGCATGAAGTCGTACCACTCGATGGTGCTGCCCGCCGTGCTGGCGGCTACCACGCGTCTGATGCGCCGGGGACTGTCCTGTGTGCTGCCTGTGGCCGGGAGCGTGTCGGTCATGTGCCAGTCCAATCGCGATCGGTGGGGGACCAGGCAAGACTTTTGCCAATTGGCAAAGTACGGTCCTTAGGTTGCCAGCCGATTGCCGCGCATTGCGGCGAGGTAAACGCCGCCGAGGGTCAGGCCAGCACGGAAATGGCACCTTTCCCGCGCGAAACGCAAGCGGCCATGGACCTGGCGCGCTCGTCGTCGGTCAGACACAGGTCGCGGTGCTGGATGTCGCCGTCGACCACGTCGAGCACACAGGTGCCGCAGGCACCGCCCTCGCACGAGTAGTCGACCGGCAGCCCCTCCCGCACCATCGCCTGGACCAGAGACTCGTCCGCACCGACGTGAATTGCTCGCTGGGACAGCACAAGCCATGTGTCGAACGCGTTACCGAGCTTGTCGCCGGATGCGCCCGCCCGGGCAGTGAAGCTTTCGCAGCGCACTCGCTCCGGCTCGAGATGGGTGGTCGCCTGGGCCATCCCGGCCATAAGGCCGTCGGGACCGCAGTAATACAGCGTCGTGTCACCGGTGAGCTCAGCCGCCAGCTCATGCGGATCGAGCCGGTCTCCAGCGGACGACTCGTGCACGACCACATCGGCGCCCGTCCCGTGCAGCACGTCGAGGTAGGCAGCATGCTCGCGACGCCGTACGCAGTACCTGATCTCGCTGGATGCACCAGGCGGCAGCCCGCCCAGCAGGCCGAGGATCGCCGTGATACCGATCCCCCCGGCGACGAACACGTGGTGCGACGCCGTCGGATCGATGCGCATACCCGGTTGCGGGTACGAGACGAACAGCATGTCGCCGATCGCGAGGTCGTCATGGAAAAGGACTGAGCCGCCGCGGCCGTCCTCGTCCCGGCGGATGGCGATCCGGTAGGCCGATGAGTCGCTCACCGGCCCGATGAGCGAGTACTCGCGCCGGGTCCCGTTCCGGTGCTGGATCTGGACATGATCGCCGGCCACGAACGGCGGGAATGCCTCGCGGTGAATGGGAACAAGGGTGAGCTCGCGTACCCCCGGCGCCGGCCACGCGTCCGCCTGCAGCCGCGCGGCCACCATGAGACGCACGCTCATTCGGCGCCCCCGCCCATCTCGGCCGGCTCTACCAGCGGTATCTGGATCCCGGCGGCCTCTCCCGGCCGCAGCGGACGTATCGGATCTCCCGGACGTATCGTGCCGCCGCGCAAGATGCGGCAGTTGAGCCCGGACCGGCCGAGAAGCGGCTCGAATACGGGCTTGTCGATCAAGCGTTCAAGGTAACGGCACGGCACATTCAGCCTGCCTCCGTAGACAACGGTCTCCCCGATCGCGAAGCACCGCTCGACCAGAGAATTGAGCGGGACGCCCTTGGTCACGATGTTGCGTCGCAACTCCACCCCGTCCACCGGTTCACCAAGGGCGTGGGCGAGGCCGTCGATCACCTCCTGGGAGATCAGGGTGAGCTGACGGTCCGGGTGCCAAAGGTGTGAGTAGTGGCCGGTGCCGAGCGCATACCTGTCGCCTTCTACACCCACCCCGGCCAGCAGGCGCGCCGCCGGCAACGCGTGCATCTCCACGCCGGCGCCCTCGGCTGCGTAGATCGCCCGGACCTCTCCGAGCCATGGCTCGTCGGCCACCTCGTCACGCCTCTCTGTATCCATCACGATCGGTCCTCACCTCTCCTCGGCGCCGGTATCACTCCTGTGCCGGCTGGATCGGACTAAAATGAGCCGAAACGATGCCTGCTTTGCCAATAGGCAAAGCTACCATCTGAACCAGGGGCCGAAGGAGATCGATGTCGCAGGCGCACGCCGAGGACCTGGAGGGGCTCGCGGCCCGGATGATCGCGGAACACCGTCGCAGCCGCGGCCTCAGCCTGACCAGCGTCGCGGAGACGAGCGGGGTGTCCGCCGCCCACCTGTCGCGTATCGAGCGCGGGGAACGCGCCCCGTCGCTCGGGGTGCTTCTGCAGCTGGCGAAGGCCTACGACCTCACGCTGGGCGAGCTCGTCGGGGAGCACCAGTCCGCCTCCCCCGCCGTGCGACACAGCTCGCCTCGCACACATCCGCTCACTGCGGGCGTCGGCTACCGGCCGCTGCTCACCCACGCAGGCCCGAGCAGCGTGCAAATCGTCCTGGTGGACATCGCAGCCGGGACGACGACACCTCCGTCATCCCACTCCGGCACCGAGTGGATCTTTCTCATGGAAGGCGCTGTCGAGCTCGGCATAGGCCCGCGACGTTGGACACTCGAGGCCGGCGACGCCATCGACTTCGACTCCGGCGAGGAGCACATGCTGAGCAGCGTCTCTGGTGCCGCACGACTGATGTTGGTGATGGTCTCGCCGGTCACCGGCGCATCACCGGGCCATTGATCCGCGTTTCCGGGACAGACCGTCATCCCGCCCCCCTCTCTGCCGAGCGATGTCAAACGGAGCATTCATCCGTCAGTTCTTTCTCGGCGGTGTTCGCGATGGCAGCTCTGTCACCACGAACCCGGAGCAACGGAACGCGTGCCGGACTGAACCTGGAAGTAGTACTCAGTCCCGGTAAGGGCCATGCGCGCGGTCGCGGGCAGACAGGCGGCCAGATGACCCCGGCCCCGCTCAGGCCGCCGTGCCCGGCGGAACCCTGAACCCGATCAAGTCCGACGAAGAGCCACTATCTTTCCGTCAACCCCAAGACCAGTTCCGCTGCCTTCATCGCGGCGACATGCTCCCCGACATCATGCACTCGCACAATCCGCGCACCCTGGTATACGCATAACGTGTGCGCTGCGATAGTTCCGTTTCTCAGCGCTTCGCTTCCGCGCTCCACTCCCAGGCTTTCTCTGATGAAATGCTTGTTACTGCACGCCACCAGCGTCGGGAAGCCGATGGCTGCAATCTCTGCCAGCCTCCGGGTCAGCGCGTTCGAGTGCTCAGTGTTCTTGTTCAGGTCATGCCCCGGATCGATGATGATCTTCTCCGGTGCGATTCCCGACCCAACCGCATAGTCCACCCGCTGCCGCAGGAATTCAGCTACCTCTGAGACAACGTCCTCATAGGTTGGCCTCACTACCGCCTGCCCCGGACCTCTCAGGCTATGAGTGATGACGACGCTCATCCCCGTTTCGGCAATGATCCCCGCCATACCTGGCGAGCGGAGTCCGTGTGTATCGTTGATCACGTCCGCCCCTGCCTTGTAGCTCGCTTCCGCTACTTCCGGCAGGTGCGTGTCCACGCTGATCACCGCGTCACTCAGTTCCCGAATACCTCGGATCACCGGCACCACGCGCTCTATCTCTTCCGTCGCAGACAAAGGCGGCTGATCGCTTCGAAACGCCCGCCCTCCGACGTCTACCCATTCCGCCCCCTCGCGCAGGGCTTGCTCCGCTCTGCCGACCGCCGCGCTGACCTCCATCGATCTATTGGGATCCAAACCGCTGTTCGGGGTCCGATTCACAATTCCCATCACGACTATGTGTCGCGCAAAGTCGAACTCTCGCCTCCCGATCCTTCGCACCGGCGCTACGAGTTCGGGGTAGTACGCCTGCATTATTTCCCGCTCTTTCGGAAATGTATGATCCACCGCAACACCACAAAAAGCTGATGGACCCTACGCCTGCTGATTCCTCTAGATCCATCGTGGCTATGATGATCTCCCATGCTCCTGGTGGCAAGGGGCCCTGTCCAACGCGGAGATCACCGAGAAGCTGTTCGTGAGCGTCGGCACGGTGAGACGCACGTCGGTCATCTGCTGACCAAGCTCGGCGCACGCAACCGCGTCCACCTGGTCATCGCCGCGTACGAGTCCGGCGTCGTCCGCCAGACCGAAGCAGAGTCAGAGTTCGCTGAGACGGCGGTTGAGGAAACGGCGCTCGGCCTCGGTCGTGGCCAGTACGAGCGCCCTGCGGTACGCCTCCCGTGCCCGCACCGTGTCGTTCAGGCGCCGCAGGAGCTCGGCCCGGGTGGAGTGGAAGTAGCGGTAGCCGTCGAGGTGGAGCCCGTCGACAATGGCCAGCGCCGCACGCGGTCCTTCCACCTCGGCGATGGCCACGGCGCGGTTGAGCTCGACGACCGCGGAGCCGGTCAGCTCCCGCAGGCGATCATAGAGCGCGGCGACGGCCGGCCAGTCGATCCGCGCCTCCGTCTGCAGCTCGGCGATGGCGGCCTGCACCGTGTAGACGCCGCGCGCCCCGAGCGCGACGGCGCGGTCGAGCAGCGCCCGCCCTTCCGCGATCTGGGCGGCGTTCCAGAGACTGCGGTCCTGCTCGTGCAGCAGAACGATCTCGCCGTCGCGGACGCGGGCCGCGCGCCGCGAGTCGTGCAGCAGCATCAACGCCGGCAGCGCGATGGCCTCGGGCTCGTCAGGCATGAGCCCGGCCAGGATCCGGCCCAGCCGGATGGCCTCGGCCGCCAGATCGGCCCGGCCGTCGCCGTACCCCTGATTGAAGATCAGGTAGAGCACCGCGAGCACCGCTCCCAGACGGGAGGGCAGCACGTGGTCCCGGGGTATCGCGAACGGGATCGCCGCCGCCCGGATCTTGTTGCGGGTGCGGGAGAGCCGGCGCTTCATCGTCTCCTCGCTCACCAGGAACGCGCGGGCGATCTCCGGGGTCGACAGGCCGCCCAGCGCCCGCAGCGTCAGCGCGACCTGGGCCTCGGTCGCCAGCGCCGGGTGGCAGCACATGAAGAACAGTTCGAGTCGTTCGTCCGGAATCGTGGTCTCGTCCACCGTCACCTCCCCGCCGGGGTCTGGGCGGTCCAGCAGCCGGAACTTGTCCGCCTGGGTACGGTCGCGGCGCAGCCGGTCGATCGCCCGGTTGCGCCCGGTCACCGCCAGCCAGGCCCCCGGATTGTCCGGGGGCCCGTCGCGGGACCAGCGCTCGGCGGCGATGACGAACGCCTCCTGCGCCGCTTCCTCCGCCACGTCGATGTCCCCGGTGAAGCTCACCAGGTAGACGAAGACGCGGGCCCACTGGTCGCGGAAGATCTCCTCGAGCACGACCTACCGTTCCGCCAGCGGTCGCACCTCGACAGAGCCGCCCAGGCGCGCGGCCGGGATCCGGGCGGCGAGCTCCAGCGCCTCATCGAGGTCGGCCGCCTCGATGAGGTAGAAGCCGCCGAAGATCTCCTTGGTGTCGGCGAACGGCCCGTCGGTCACCAGCAACTCGCCGCCGGCGACTCGTACGGTGGTCGCGGTGTCGGCCGGCTGGAGCTGCTCGCCTCCGATCATGCGGTCGTCCGCCATCAGCGCGATGTACTCCGCGGTGATGGCGGCGCGCTCGTCACCGCTGCAGTCGTGACCAGGAGCGAGACGAATGGGTGCGTTCGCGAGATCATCGAGCTGGCGGGGCGGCTGCACACGCGCACACACGCCCACTACGAAGCCAAGGTCGCGGAGACGGGGCTGACGATGCCGCAGGCGCGCGCCCTGATGGTGCTGTCCGCCGAGGAATCCATGTCGATGCGGGCACTGTCCGACCTCCTCAGCGCCAACCCCTCCAACGTCACCATCACGGTGGACCGGCTGGAGGGGCGCGGGCTGGTCGAGCGCGACGAGGTGGCCGGAGATCGCCGGGTGCGTGCCGTACGACTGAGCGAAGCGGGCGCGGCTCTCAAGCGACGACTCCAGGAGAGTTTGCTGGCCGGCAACCCCACAGGCCACACGCCTCAGCACCACGGAGCAGCAGACGCTGCGGGATCTGCTGCGGCGGCTGGTGGACGAGGAATAGTGCCCTGCTGGACGATCCTGGCGACGGCCGCCAAGCGCCTTTACACTGTAGATCACGTACCTTCCTGGCGCGACACCGCAGACGCCCACGCGGTGCCGTTCCCGAGCGGCCGCGACAGGACCTACGCCGGGCGGTGGAAGGTGGCGCGCCAGCGGTGGCGTTCGCCGTCGCGCAGGTCCTCGATCGTCCCCGCCTCCAGCCCACCGCCGGCGAAGGCCGCGATCTCCGACGGGGTCAGCGGCCATGGCGGCGCGAACACCGGCCCGCCTTCCTCCCTGCCCGACGCGATCACCAGCAGCGTGCCCCCGGGCCGGACGAACTCCCCGACGGCGGCGACGGCCTGGGCGTGCAGCGGCTCGGGCAGCGCCTGCACGGTCATGATCTCGACGACCAGGTCGAAGGCGTGCCGCCACTCCGTAGGCGGATCCAGCAGGTCGGCGGTCTGATAACGCACCCGGCTCTCGGGGAAGCGTTCCTTCGCCAGGCGGATCGCCGACTCGCTCACGTCGAACGCGACCGTCTCGTAGCCGAGGCCCGCCACGCATTCGGCGTCGTCCCCCAGCCCGGCGCCCACGACCAGCGCCCGCCCCTGCCCGGAGCCGTGCGCTGTGGCCCACTCCACCAGCAGGTAGTGCGGGGAATGGGAGTCCCACGGGACGATCGCGTCGCCGGCGGCCGACTCGGCGTAGAGACGCTCGAACCAGCCGACCGGGTCCCCCTCGGCCAGCGACTCGGCGGCCAGCCTGATGGCGTCCGCCTCCGGGTCTCGCCCTTCCATCCATCCCCCCAGCAGGATCCCGTACGGCTCCCCGCGCGCCGCTTTCGCGGCCAGTTCTACCAGATTGACGCGATTGCCCAGCGGGCCGACCAGCTCGCGCTGGACGAACGGGTGTTCATGCACGTACCCCTTGCGCCTCAGCGCCACGTCGAACAGCGGCAGGAGCGCGCAGACGCCGGGTGAGGCGTGCGGGCACAGCTGCTCGGTGTGCCACCACGAAAGCTCACCCGCCCGGCCCGCGACCGCCAGCTCCACGACGTCCAGGGCGGCGACAGGGCGGCCGAGGAGCTTGCCGGCGGCCTCGATGACGGCCTCGCGCTCCTGCTCCGTGGCGAGACTCCAGTCCGCGGCAGGGATCTCGTCCAGCCGGTACGGCTTGTTGAACAGCGAGAAACCGCCATGTTCCAGCAGGCGATGGTTGATCACCTTCGCCAGCCGGAGTTCGAGCCCGCCGTCCACCCGCTGCACCACTCCCGAAGGCGCGGCCACCATCCCGGCCGGATCCGGGGTGCTCCAGGGCCCCTCCCCGAACAGTTCCTCCTCTTCGGGATGGATGGTCACGTCCGCTTGGACGTGCTGCACGATACGGTTCAGCAATCCATCCCACTGGATCTTCCACAGGAAGCTCTCGTACATGTCCAGGGCGGCGCCGCGGTACGCGAACGGTGCCACGTACCGGGTCAGGTGCCAGTTGAAGGCGCTCTTCACGAACACCTCGGCCCGCGAGGCGGCGGCCAGCCGCTCGCGCCCGACCAGGGAGTGGGCCTCGGCCCAGAGCGCCTGACGCAGCGGCCGGCACGCCTGCCGCAGTTCGTCCCCCTCGGTCCCGTGGTGGAGGAACAGGAGGACGGCCGAGTGCTCGTGCCGGCGCCACAGCTTCACCGTCAGCAGTTCCCTGACCATGAGCGCGTGCAGGTCCGGCTCGCTCAGCGCCATGAGCAAGGGCAGGCCCAGCACCAGATCGGGCGTGCCGCGCCAGCTGCGGTCGGCTCGTACGAAAGCGAAGGCCGACAGGCGCACGCGGGGCGCGCTCTCGTAGCCGGCCAGCCGCGCCGCGTCGGCGACCAGCGCCGCGAGCCGCGGATGGTCGTCCAGCGCGAGCACGGGGTAACGCCAGCGGAGTCGCCGCGGCCACCGGTTCACCGCGAAAGCGAAGGCGCAGGCGACGAACGCGGCGGTCACGAGCAGCACGACCTCCGGGATCGTGTAAACGCTGCTGACCAGCAGCAGCCCGGCGGCGGCAGCCATGATCGCAACCACGCCGGCGACGAGCTTGGCGCCTTCCGACAGCAGGGAGGACGGTTCGCGGGCCAGCCGGAGCCGTAACACGTTCCGGCGAGTCAGCCGCACGCCCAGCCCTCCACCCCGTGATGATCAGGATGGCACCCTACGCGTGGAATGTGTCCTTCGCCAGCCGCCGCAACCGGGTCTCGTCGACGTCGTGGCCCAGGCCGGACTGGGTCAGGGGAACGGCGATCACGCCGGCGTTCGCGCCCACGATCGGGGTGACGATCTGGTTCTGGCGGGGCGGCTGCGTGACGTCGCACGGGAGTGTGCAGCCCGGCAGGCTGGCGACGGCCACCGTGGCCGCCCTGGCCAGCCCGGCCCCGTGGCCGCCCGCGCACTGGATGTCCCAGCCCGCCGCCGCGGCCCGGTCGTGCGCCCTGCGGGCCTCGCTCAGCGACGCGAACGCGGCCGGCCGCAGCAGCAGGACCCGCGCCGCCCGCAGCGTCAGGTAGTCGTCCAGCTCGGCCGTCGAGCCGACCTCGACGGCGACGGAGGCGGCCACCTGGTCCTGCAGCGCGGCGTGCGTGTAGACGTCGCCGGCGGCGAAGGGCCGCTCGATCACTTCCAGGCCGTAGGAGTCGAGCGCGACGAGCTGGCCGAGGTCGGTGTAGGCGTTGCCGCAGTCGACGGCCAGGGTCAGCGCCGGGTACGCCTGCCGCACCGCGCGTATCGGCTCGACGTCCCACCCGGGCCGGACGTCCAGCGTGACGTGCCCGTAGCCGGCGCAGACCTGCTGGTTGACCCGGGACACGAGGCTTTCCGGCGACGGGTCGGGGGTCAGCCGCACGGTGGCCATGAGAGAGGTGCGGGTGCCGCCGATCGCCTCCGCGAGCGGCACGCCGCGCATCCTGGTCCACAGGTCCCAGCAGGCCATGTCCACCGCGGCGTCGCCGCTCGGCACGGCGTCCGGATGCTCCCAGTCGACGCCGATCAGCAGCGCGGCCAGCGTCTCCTCCAGCTTGGACCAGGTCTTCGGCTGCGGGGAGGTGGCCTCGCCCCAGCCGACCATGCCGCCGTGGTCGGTGAGCTTCACGAGCAGGGTCTCCGACCTCCTGCCGAACGGCAGGACCAGCCGAAAGACCTCAAGCTCCCGCACTCGCGGCATGTACCCCCCTTTTTCACGCACTTACCTCCATGGTGCCTGGTCGCGAGGAGTGCGCAAAACGCGGGGCCAAGACGAACGCCAGGACGGCGAGCGCGGCGGTGAAGGCCAGGGCGATGGCGTAGCTGCCGCCCGTGGCCGTGAACAGGGCTCCGCTGACCGCGACCGCCACCACGGTGAACACCGACTCCCCCACGCCCACGGCCGCGCTGTTCTGGCCCTCCTCGCCCTCTTCCGACAACTCCAGCACCAGGACGGACACCGTCGGGTGCAGCGCGCCGATGCCGAGGCCCGCGATGGCCATGGCCACGTACGCGACCGCGAGCGGCACCGAGTCGACCAGCACCAGCGTCACCAGCGCGATCCCGGCCGCGATCATGGCGGCGCCGCCGCGGATGGCGGCCATGTGGCTGATCATGCCGCGGCCCTTGAGCCAGGAGCCGGTGGACCAGCCGAGCGCGCCGATCGTGAGCACGATGCCCGCGCCGGTGGCGGTCAACCCGCGCTCGTTGATCAGCATGAGTGGGATGAGGATCTCGGCCGCCGTGAGCGAGCCGAAGGCCAGGCCGCGCAGCACGGGCGCGGCAGGCAGGCCGGGTGCGCCCGTGAGCGAGCCGGGCAGCAGCAGCTTGGGCAGGGCCACGGCCAGCAGGACGATGCCCGCGAGGAGCAGGGGCACGCCCGCGAGCTTCAGCGCGCTGCCGTACTGGATGAGGGCGGCGGCGACGGCGGTCAGCGTGGCCCAGACGAGCTTGCGGCCGAGGCCGGGAGCCGGTCCGGCGATGCCGTCGCGCAGGTCACGGCCGCCGGTGCCGCGCCAGAGCAGCAACGCCGACGGGATGACGATCAAGGAGACGCCCAGGAAGATCCATCGCCAGTCGGCGTTCTGGACCACGAACCCGGCGATCGCCGGCCCCACCATGGACGGCACCACCCAGGCGGCCGAGAACAGGGCGAACACCTTGGGATGCATCTCGCTGGGATAGACCCGGGCGACCAGCACGTACAACGCGACCTGGATCAACCCGCCGCCGAGCCCCTGCACGAACCGGCCCGCGACGAACACCTCCATGTTCGGCGCGAACCCGGCAATCAGCAGCCCGGCCACGAAACCCGCCACACCGACCGCGACCGGCGGCAGTGGGCCGCGCACGTCGCTCCACCGCCCGCCCAGCACGGTCGCGATCACACTGGCCGCGAGGGTGGCGCTGAAGGCCAGGTTGTACAGGGGCAGGCCGTCGAGGTCGCGGGCCACGACGGGCATCGCCGTGTTGACCGCCATGGCCTCGAACGCCACCAGCATGACCAGCGCGACCAGCCCCACGCTCAGCGCCCGGTACGGCGCGGACACCACGCCGGCCGGGGGCGTCTCAACAGTTGTCGTCATGCCAGGCAAGCTATGGCGTCGGCGCGGGCCGCCACATCGGGCGCGGGGCCTAGACGGTCCTCGGCCATTGGGCCTAAGGCATGCGCGCCTCGAGGCCGTCGAGCAGCAGTTCCAGGCCGTACGCGAAGCGTGCTTCGCCGTCGTCGGCGATCAGCTCGTCGATGTACTTGGTCAGGTGGGGGAACCGTTCCGGCGGCAGCGCCCGATAGTAGGTGGCGATCTGCCCGGCGAAGGACTCGAAATACTCCCGCGGCTCCGTCATCCCGGCCGCCCTCATCCGCGCGAAGTGCAGGGAGCCCTCGTAGGCGTCGCCGACGACGTACAGCGAGATCCGGTCCATCGCCAGCGACGCCTCCCGCGGCGGCATTCCGGCCTCGACGAGCAGCCCGAAGATGAACTCGCCGGCGCGGACGGAGTTCTCCCCCGTGGGGACGTTGGCGAGCGCCGCCCTGGCGACGTCGGCATGGGCGCCGAGCACCCGGTGCACTTCCATGGCGTACCCGCGTAGCTGTTCCTTCCACCGGCCGGGATCGCGCTCCGGCAGGACGATCTCGCCCAGCACCCGGTCGTAGATCAGTTCGAGCAGCTCGTCCTTGTTGGCGACGTGCGCGTAGAGCGAGGCGGGGCCCGTGTCGAGCTCCTGGGCGACGCGTCTCATGCTCAACCCGTCGAGACCTTCGGCGTCCATGATCCGCAGCCCGGTCTCGACGATCAGCTCCTGACTCAGCTGCCGCTTGGGCTGCACCGGCTTACGCGACTTGCGCCACGGAGGTACGGGCACGCCTCCGCTTTCCTTGCCATCCATGCGAACAGCGTACTTGACACGAACATCGTTCGCTACTAAAACGGTGTTCGTCAGCGAACATCGTTCGTCCATAGAACACGGTTTATCGAGGAGCCCCCCATGACAGTCACCGCCTCCGCGGCGACGACCGAGATCCAGCCCTATCGCTGGCGCTGGGTCGCACTCTGCGTGATCCTGGCCGCCGAGGTCATGGACCTGCTCGACGCGCTCGTGACCGCGATCGCCGCCCCCACGATCCAGCAGGAGCTGGGCGGCTCCGACAGCCTCGTGCAGTGGCTCGGCGCCGGCTACACGCTGGCCATGGCCGTCGGCCTGATCACGGGTGGCCGGCTCGGCGACCTGTACGGCAGGAAGCGGATGTTCCTCATCGGCGCGTGCGGTTTCACCGCCGCCTCGCTGCTGTGCGGCGTCGCTGTCAGCCCGGGGATGCTGGTCGGCAGCCGGGTGCTGCAGGGCCTGTTCGGCGCCGTGATGATCCCGCAGGGCCTCGGCCTGATCAAGGAGATGTTCCCGCCGCGCGAGCTGGGCAAGGCGTTCGGCATGTTCGGCCCCGTCATGGCCATCTCATCCGTCGGCGGTCCCGTCCTGGCCGGCTGGCTGGTCGACGCCGACTTCTTCGGTACGGGCTGGCGCATGATCTTCCTGATCAACCTGCCGATCGGCCTGGCCGCCGCGCTGGCCGGGATGCGCTTCCTGCCGGAATTCCGCCTAGCGAACTCCACCAGGCTCGACCTCGGCGGCGTGGGCCTGGTGTCGGCGGCCGCCGTCCTGCTGATCTACCCGCTCATCCAGGGCCGCGAGCTGGGCTGGCCCGCGTGGACGTTCGTGTCGATGGCGGCCTCGCTGGTGCTGTTCGCGGTGTTCGGCCGGTACGAGTCGCGCCGCGTCAGGGCGGGCAAGGATCCGCTGGTCACGCCCGGCCTGTTCCGCAAGCGCGCCTTCACCGGCGGGCTGGTGGCCGGGCTGGCGTTCTTCTCCGGCTTGATGGGCTTCGGCCTGGTCTTCAGCCTCTACGCCCAGCAGGGTCTCGGCTTCACGCCGCTGCAGGCCGGTCTGGCCGGGTTGCCACAGGCGGTGGGCGGCGTGCTCGGGTTCGGGCTGGCGATGTCCGGGCTGCAGGAGAAGCTCGGCCGGGGCCTGCTGCAGATCGGCACGGTCGTGATGGCGGCGGGCGCGGCCGTGCTCGCGCTGACCATCCACCTGGCCGGGCTCGACGTCAGCGCCTGGCAGCTCGCTCCCGGGCTCGGCCTGGTCGGCATCGGGATGGGCCTGACCATGGCGCCGTTCTTCGACATCGTGCTGGCCGGGGTCGAGCCGCACGAGTCCGGCTCGGCCAACGGCACGCTGACCGCCACGCAACAGCTCGGCGGCGCGCTCGGCACCGCCGTGCTGGGCACGATCTTCTTCAACCTGCTCGCCCGCGAGTGGGGGTTCGGCTCGGCCATGCAGGTGACCGTGTGGGTCGAGGTGGGGCTGCTGGCCCTGACCTTCGCCCTGTCGTTCCTCCTGCCCCGATTCGCCCGGGCGGCTTGACGACCATCGTGCCCCGGGGCGAAGGGCCCGCCGCTCTATGACGGAACATGGCGTTCGGCCCACCGCGCGATGTCGCGCCGCTCGATCGCGGCGGCCATCAGATCGGGGAACGCGTCGGGTGTGCAGGCGAACGCCGGCACCCCCATCGCGGCCAGCGCGGCGGCGTTCTCGTGGTCGTAGAACGGCGCGCCCTCGTCCGACAGCGCCAGCAGCACGATCACCTGCACGCCCGCCTGCGTCATGGCCGCCACCCGGCGCAGCATCTCCTGGCGGACGCCGCCTTCGTACAGGTCGCTGATCAGGATGAAGATCGAGTCGGTCGGGCGGGTGATGAGGCCCTGGCAGTAGGCGATGGCCCGGTTGATGTCCGTGCCGCCGCCGAGCTGCGTGCCGAACAGCAGCTCCACCGGGTCGTGCAGCTGCTCGGTGAGGTCCACCACCGCCGTGTCGAACACCACGAGCGACGTCTTCAGCGACCGCATCGAGGCCAGCACCGCGCCGAACACGCTCGAATACACCACCGACGCCGCCATCGACCCGCTCTGGTCGATGCACAGCACCACCTCGCGCTGCACCGAGCGCTGCCTGCGGGCGTATCCGACGAGCCGGGACGGGACGACGGTGTTCCGCTCCGGCAGGTAGTTCTTGAGATTCGCCCGGATCGTCCGGTCCCAGTCGATGTCGGCCACCCGCTTGGGGCGGTGCGTCCTGGCCGACCGGTCGAGCGCGCCCGTCACGGCCGCCCTCGTCTTCTGGGCCAGCCTGCGTTCGAGCTCCTCCACCACCTTGCGCACCAGCGCCCTGGCCGACTCGCGGGCGCGGTCGGGCATGACGCGGTTGAGCGCGAGCAGGGTGCCGACCAGGTGCACGTCGGGCTCCACGGCCTCGAGCATCTCGGGTTCGAGCAGGAGCCTGGTGAGGTTCAGCCGCTCGATCGCGTCCTTCTGCATGACCTGGACGACCGTGGCGGGGAAGTACGTCCTGATGTCGCCCAGCCAGCGGGCCACCCGCGGCGCCGACGCGCCCAGCCCGCCTTCCCTGCCCTGGTCGTAGACGGCGGCCAGGGCCGCGTCCATCTGCACGTCGGCGCCCTGCAGGCCGCATCCGGTGCCGTCGGCGTCGCCGCCGCCCAGGACCAGCCGCCACCTGCGCATGCGCTCGTCGGACGCGCTCATCCGCCCGTCCTCCCCATGATCCTCAGTATGGTCTCGACGGCCGCCGCCGCACGCCGCTCGTCCACGCCCTGCTCCCCTTCCCGTTCCCCGGTCCCCGCCGACCGCAGGCGCTCGCCGACCGCCCTGCGCTCGGGCGCGGCGAAGCCCCCGAACGTACGGCGCAGCAGCGGCAGCACGTCGGTGAACTGGTCGCCGGACAGGCCCGTGAGCCAGCCGTCCACCAGGTTGAGCAGGCGCGGGTCGTGCACCAGCAGCAGGCCGCCCCCGGCCAGGAACCCCTCGACCCAGGCGGCCGCCCTTACCGGGGTCTGGCCGCGGGACATGGCCCTGGACATCCGGTCACCGGCGTCTTCGAGCTCTCCCGCGTCCAGCAGGATCCTGGTCAGCCTGCCTTCGATGAGGCCGTGCAGGTCCGGCCGGTCGCTGAGGCCCCGCAACGTGACCAGCCACCGGCTCTGCGGCGACGCCCCGGATGCGACCCCAACGGCCGAGGCCGGGCCCTCACCCGGCGTAGCGTCCTCGGTGGAGGCGGGCACGGATGTGGGAGGCCCGGCGAGGACGGCGCCGGCCGGCGGCTCGGTGAGGAGGGCGACGGCCGCGTGCACCGCGTCCACGTGCTTGAGCAGGTCGGCCGCCGCGTCGTCGTCCAGCCCGGTCGCCGCCACCGGCAGCCCGACGCAGATCCGTTCCAGCATCGACCGCACGATCACCACCAGCCCTTCGGCCGAGGTGCCACGGACGTCGCCGTACCGGTGGGCCCGCACCATCGCGGGCAGCGCCGCCATCAGGTGCGTGACGTCGGTGTCCAGCGCCGCCTTGGCCGACAGCGCCGCCAGCACCTCCGGCAACGCCTGCGGCAGCTCGGCCAGCAGGCACTGCTCGACCAGCGACGTCAGATCCGCCAGCGCCGCCGACTCCGCCCCCGCCAGATCCCCGGCACGCCGCGCGGCGGCGGCGGCCACGGTGGTGCCCAGCGCGGCGTGCTCGATGAGCGCGAGATCGTGCTCGGGCCGCCACTGCAACGTCCACGTCTCCCTGAACGTGCCCTTGCCCCGCGCCTGCCCAGGCGTCCCCCAGCCGACGTCCAGCAGCCGCAGCCGGTGCAGCAGGTGGCTGCGGCCGAGGTCGAGCGGCTTGCGCAGGTCGAGGTCGAGCTCGCGGTCCAGCGCCTCGGGCTTGAGCTTCAGCCGCCGCTGCTGTTCGCGCAGGTCACGCTGGAGCGGCACCATCGGCGTGCCGTCGGTGACGTGGCCGAGCCGGTCGCCGACGACCATGCGCCGCTGGATCAGCTCCACGGGCAGGTCGTCGCCCTCGCACAGCACGGCCCTGGCCGCCTCGGTGACCTCGCCGAGCCCGGCCAGGGGCCGGCCGCGCAGCGCGGCCAGGCTGCCGGCCAGCCGTACGGACTCGATGACGTGCGCGGACGACACCGCCAGCCCTTCATCGCGCAGCACGGCCGCGGCCGCGGCCAGCCACCGCTCCACGGGCCGGTCGGGGACGCTGAACAGGTGGTGGTACCAGCCCGGCGAGGTGATCCCCGCGCCGTAGCCGCTCCACGACGCCAGCCTCCCGTACGTCCACGGGACCCACGTCAGCTCGGCCTTCACCTTGGGCAGGCCGCGCAGGACCGCGTTGTCGGCCGCGGCCGGCGGCAGCGGCCCCGCCAGCGCCGGGACGTGCCAGGCGCCGCAGATCACCGCGATCCTGGCGTAGCCCTGCTTGAGTGCCGCGCGGATGCTCTTGCGCATGTACGCCTCGCGCCTGGCCTCCCGCTCATCCGGCACGTGTCCCTCGCGGACGGCGGCCATGGCCTCGGCGATCGCCTCGAACGGCGTATCGCCGCGGTGCTCGACGACGTCCTCCCACCAGCGCTCCGGGTCGTCGTATCCGGCGGCCGCGGCGAGCGACCCGATGGGGTCGGCCCGCAGGTCGGGGACCTCGCCCTCGCCGGGGTCCACAGCCAGGGAATGGGCCGCGGGCAGGTCGCAGAAGCGTACCGGGATGCCGGCGGACGTGCCGTACAGGATGGCCTGCCACTCGGGCGAGAACACCGCGAAGGGCCAGAACGCGGCGCGGGCCGGCTGCCCGGGCACGTGCGCGAGCAACGCGACCGGTGGCTCCAGATCCGGGGCAAGCGGGATGAGCGGGTCGGCCTCGGGCGGGCCTTCGATGAGGATCGCGTCGGGGCGCAGGCGCTCCAGCTCCGCCCGCACGGCCCGCGCCGACCCCGGCCCATGGTGCCGCACACCGAGGACCGAGACCTTCGTGTCACCGACGAACAGCACGCCCGTCGCGCCCGGCCCGATGTCGGGGGTGGGGCCGGGGGTGCCGGTCATGTCGCCTCGCGGCAGGCGCGGTAGAAGTCTCGCCAGTCCGAACGCTCGCGTACCACCGTCTCCAGGTATTCGCGCCACACCACCCGGTCCGACACCGGCTCCTGCACCACCGCGCCCACGATCCCGGCGGCCACGTCGGCCGGGCGCAGCACGCCGTCGCCGAAGTGGGCGGCCAGCGCGATGCCGTTGGTGAGCACGGAGATGGCCTCGGCCGTGGACAGGGTCCCGCTCGGCGACTTGACCTTGGTGCGGCCGTCCTCGGTCACGCCGGTGCGCAGCTCCCGGAACACCGTCACCACCCGCCTGATCTCCGCCAGGCCGGTCGTCGTCTCGGGCAGCTCCAGCGCGCGGCCGAGCTGGGCGACGCGGCGCGTGACGATGTCCACCTCCTCCTCGGCGGTGGCCGGCACGGGCAGCACGACCGTGTTGAAGCGCCGGCGCAGCGCGCTGGACAGCTCGTTGACGCCCCGGTCGCGGTCGTTGGCGGTGGCGATGACGTTGAAGCCGCGCTCGGCCTGCACCTCGCGGTTGAGCTCGGGGATCGGCAGCGTCTTCTCCGACAGCACGGTGATCAGGGCGTCCTGCACGTCGGACGGCATCCGGGTCAGCTCCTCGACGCGGGCGATGCGGCCCTCGGCCATCGCGCGCATCACGGGCGACGGCGTCAGCGCCTCCATCGACGGGCCCTCGGCCAGCAGCCTGGCGTAGTTCCAGCCGTACCGGATGGCCTCCTCGGCGGTGCCGGCGGTGCCCTGCACGAGCAGTGTCGAGTCGCCGCTGATGGCGGCGGCCAGGTGCTCCGACAGCCACGTCTTGGCGGTGCCGGGCACGCCGAGCAGCAGCAGCGCGCGGTCGGTCGCCAGCGTGGCGACGGCGACCTCGACGATGCGCCGCGCGCCGACGTATTTGGGGGTGACGCGGTCGCCGTCGCCCAGGATGTACGTGGTGACGGCCCACGGCGACAGCTTCCAGCCCGGCGGCCTGAGCCGGTCGTCGTCCTTGGCCAGGAGAGCCAGCTCTTCGGCGTACTGGTCTTCCGCGTGCGGGCGCAGAACGGTCACGGGGTCTCCTTCGCCGGTCTCATGACCGAGATGCTGGATGTCATCGATTGCTCGTTTCGCTCGCGTCGGGAGCGCGCAGCTCCCTGTACATGTCGGCACGGAACCGCAGCAGGGCCGCCACCTGCTGGATGGACTCCACGGGCGAGTAACTCTCGGCAAGCCAGAACAGCGCCGGGTCGATGCGCTCGCCCGCCAGCTTGACCAGCTCGCCGAGGTTCCACGGCTGCGTGGTGGCCACCTTCACGATCTTGCGGAGGACGGCCGTGGCCAGCCCCTCGCGCCAATGGGACGACACTCCGCCGAGCACCATGATCAACTGGCTGTCGAGGTCGTGCTCGCGGACGAACTCGGCGGCGAGCTCCTGCTGCTCGTCGGGCGGGAGTGACTCCAGGAGGTCGGCGATCGGGTCCCACCCGAACATCGCCCGCGCCCACTCCGGGTCCTTCTGCAGTACGGCGGCGCGCACCCAGGCGGCCTTCACCTCGGCGTCCCAGTCGGGGATCTTCAGCTGGAGCAGCCGGGTGGGCGGCCGGCCCCAGACCGCCAGCGGCGCGCGGGCGATGATCTGCTGCAGCCACCAGGCCCGCTCGCCGATGCCTCTGGGCGGTTTGAGGCGGATGCCGTCGCGTTCCATCGCCTTGTCGCATTCCTTGGGGGCTTCGATGGCGATGACGTTGCCGGCGATGGCCACGCAGGCTCTCACCCTCCCGGCCATGCGCTGGGACAGGCGCGAGCCGGGGAGGCGGGTGAGGAGGTTGGCGGCGGACTGGCGTACTTCTCTGCGGCGGTCGTCCAGGGCCGACTCCAGGAACGGCTCGTCGTCCATGCTCAGCCCGTCGGCCAGCACCTCGACGAACGCGGCCCGGTCGTCGGGCGTCTCGCGCTCCCATGTGCTCTCCAGCAGCCGCCTGGCCGCGGCGGGCTCGGCGGCCCTGAGCGTGCGCAGGTGCGCCAGCCGGTCGGCCGCACCGCCCAGCTCCCACGTCTCGCCCGTCGGCTCTTCCAGGAGGTACGCCCAGGCGGGGTTCTGTGCGGCGAGCCACCTGCCGCGCTGCCCGGCCAGCACACCGAGATGGACCCGGATCGAGCGGTCGCGCCTGCCGCGTTCGAGCAGTTCGGGCAGCACGTAAGGGAGCACCCTGCGGCCGGTCTCGGCCGCCGCGGCCAGCCACTCCGCGAGCAGCCTCTCGTGCTCGCCGCCCATGATCCTGGCCAGGCGCTCGGCGGCGCGCCTGCCGACGGCGGGCCGCTCCTCCTCGGGCGCGGGCTCCGGTCCCCCGACTGTCCCCAGCCGCATCCCGGCCCGCCGCCGCGCCACCTGGACGGCGGCGGCTTCGAGCAGTGAGCCGTGGTACGGCCGCCGGTCGGTCCCCACGAGCGCCGCCGACGCCAGCTCTTCCCAGGTGCTCACAAGATCACCGCCATTCCGTCCTCGTCCCAGGTGGTCAGGGGCCGCAGGCCCTGCGGTGTCCATTCGACGGCCACCGTCAGCGGCTGCCCGCCGGAGACGGCGATCAGCCGCCAGGGGTCGCGGGCCTTGGGGTGCAGCGGGAGGCCGCCGATCGAGGCCCGCTCGGGGGTCACCGCGGCCAGCACGAGCGGCCAGGACTCGGTCCACGGATCCTCGGCCACCGCCCTGGCCACCTCATCGAGCGCGTCCTCCGGCGACACCCCCGGCGGCACGGCCGGATGCGGGCTCGCCGGCCGGGCGGCGCGTCCGGCCGCGGACCCGGCACCGTAGCCGGACCCGGACGCGGACACGGTGCTGTAGCCGGAGGCGAGCTCGGACGCGGAGACGGCGCCGTAGCGGGTGGCGACCAGGGCGCGCAACGGGGCGGCGCCTTGGTAGAAGGTCACGTCGGCTTCGATGGTGGTGCCGGTGACCAGGGACGCGTCCAGGGCCTGGCCCTGCGGGGCGAACGAGAGGATGAGCGCGGGCCGGCCGGTGCGGCGGCCGCGGAGCCAGACGCGGCGGGCCGTCAGCCGGTCCTGCTCGTCGTCGCGCCGGCCCAGAACGTCCCACAGGTCCCGCACGGCGGACCCGGTCAGCACCTGTTCCCTGGTGACGGGGAAGCCGGTGCGGATCAGGACCGTCTGCGCCAGCGGGGCGGGCAGCTCCGCCCGCCGCCGGTAGGCGACGGCGAGGAGGTTGATCAGGGCGTATTCCTCCAGCAGCCGCCCGGGCCAGTCGTCCTCCGCCCGCACCCGCGACAGCCGCGACACGATGCCCGCGACCCCGGGGGCCTGAGCGTCGATGAGGCGCTTGGCCAGGCCGTCCCAGTCGTGCTCGGAGGCCCCCGCCAGGCCCTGGCGCACCTGGTCGGCCAGCCAGCGCTCCAGCTCGGCCAGCCCGGACGCGACGCGCGCATGCCGTACGGACTCCCCGTCCGCAACGCCACCCCGCTTGCTCCCCGAACGCCCCGAGCCGGCGGCCCGCGCCTGCCCCGCGGCACCGCCATCCGGCTCCGGCCCGGCGAACGCCTGCCCCGCCGCGACGGCCGCGTCCTCGGCGCCCGCCTGCCCCGCGGCGACGGCCTTGCCCTCGGCATCCGCCTGCCCCGCCGCGACGGCCGCGTCCTCGGCATCCGCGCCGTCCCCAGCCGGTTCGGCGGCCTTGGCGCGGGCGGCCTCCATCCGGGCCGCTGCCTTGGCGGCGCGCTCGGCACGCGCCTCCACCCACTCCGTCACCCACTGCGGCGCCGCCTCCTCCACCGGCACCCCGTCGGCCGACCACAGGAGCAGCAGCCCGAGCGCGTGCTTGCAGGGGAACTTCCGGCTCGGGCAGTTGCAGCGGTATGCGGGCTCGGTCAGGTCGACGCAGGCCAGATAGGGCTTGGTCCCGCTGCCCTTGCACGCGCCGTAGAGGACCGTGCCCGTCGTGCCGCGCAAGGACCATTTGCCGGGCGCCGCCACCCCTTGGGCCGCCTTCTGGGAGGGCGCGTCGGGGGCGAGGGCGAGCACCTGATCACGGCTCCACCGTTCGATCACCTGCCGCAGACTAGCCACTCCGACCGACATTTCGCGGCGACTGCGACAAGCCCGCCGAAGACACTGACGTCCACCTCGTCCAGAAATCACCAGTGTCCGGAAATATCCCCCTAAACTCACCTGGGTGGAGCTGAAGACCTATCCCGACGGCCCGTCCATCGAGGTGGCCGACGAGGCCGCGGCCCTGACCAGCCCGCTGGAGGGACAGCTCGTCCTGGACGGCACCCGCTTCCTGCGCAGGGATGTCACGGGGGCCCCGGTCGCGTTCGTCGAGCGCCCGCCCATCGCCGCGGCCCTCGACCTGCTCCCCCACCCGGAGGGCGGCTGGTTCCGGGAGACCTGGAGAGCGGCGGTGACGTTCCAGCCGGAGGGCTACGAAGGTCCCCGGGCCAGCGCCACGGGCATCTATTTCCTGCTGCAACCGGGCGAGGAGTCGGTGCCGCACCTGGTCAAGTCGGACGAGGTCTGGCTGTGGCACCGTGGCGGCCCGCTGAGCCTGACGATCGGGGACGCCACGATCACGCTCGGCCCGCAGGTGGAGGACGGCCAGGTGCCACAGGCGGTCGTGCCCGGCGGTACGTGGCAGTCGGCCCGCCCAGCGGGCACCGAGGCCGTCCTGGTGAGCTGCGTGGTGTCGCCGGGCTTCGATTTCGCTGATTTCACCGCTTAGCGGACTGCTCCGGAGAGGCGACGCCGACCGTCGCGGGGCAGTCCCGCGCCGGTTTCGCGTACCCGCCGCTCCACCGGCTCGCCACGTGCGGAGGCCGCATCCCGCTGCCGCCGGATCCGTCCGTCGTGGCCGGCCTCGCCGAGAGCGCGATGGTCCACGAACCTCTGCGCCGTAGTCCGTTCTGACCGGCGGCCCGTCCTGCCGACCATGACCCCCTTGCCCCCTTTAGGGAAAAGTGATATCACTTTGATAGTAGTTGGATAGCTCGCGGAGGAGGGACAGGGGAAATGAGCGACACATCAGGCGGGGTCGCACTCGAAGGGACCCTCGTGGACATGCCGGAGCCGCGCACGAGCGAGCGCCCGGTACGGGCCGCCAACGGGTTCGTGATGCTGGGGGTGGTGACGGCGCTGGTCCTGGCCGGGCTCGCGCTGCTGGTCATGGGGATCGTCATGCTGGCCACGGGGTCCGGGCAGGGCGGGATGTGGCTGGCCGTGGTCGCCGCTCTGGCGATCATCGCCGGTGTGGTGCTGAGCTTCGGCCTCACCGCGGTGGCGCCCGGCGAGGCCAGGGTCGTCCAGCTGCTCGGCCGCTACGTCGGCACGCTGCGCACGCCGGGCCTGCAGTGGGTCAACCCGATCACCATGCGGCGGCGCGTGTCCACGAGGATCCGCAACCACGAGACGGAGGTGACCAAGGTCAACGACGCCGACGGCAACCCCATCCAGATGGCGACCGTGGTGGTCTGGCAGGTGCGGGACACGGCACAGGCCGTCTTCGAGGTGGACGACTTCGTGGAGTTCGTCGCCATCCAGGCGGAGACGGCGGTGCGGCACATCGCGGGCAGCTACCCCTACGACTCCCACGGTGAGCCGAGGCTGTCGCTGCGGGACAACGCCGACGAGATCAACGAGAGGCTGTCCGCCGAGATCGCCGCCAGGGTGGCCTCCGCCGGGGTGAAGGTCATCGAGTCCCGCATCATCCACCTGGCCTACGCGCCCGAGATCGCCCACGCCATGCTGCGGCGTCAGCAGGCCGGCGCGGTGGTGGCGGCCAGGCAGCGAATCGTCGAGGGGGCCGTCGGCATGGTCGAGATGGCCCTGGCCAAGCTCGCCGAGCTCGACGTGGTCGAGCTGGATGAGGAGCGCAAGGCCGCCATGGTCAGCAACCTGCTCGTGGTGCTGGTCGGAGACCGAGACACGCAGCCGATCGTCAATACCGGCACGCTCTACCAGTAAGTAACCGCCGTGGAACGGAAGAAGATCCTGCTGCGGCTCGATCCGGTCGTCCACGACGCGCTGGCGAAGTGGGCGTCCGACGAGCTGCGCAGTACGAACGCGCAGATCGAGTTCCTGCTGCGCAAGGCCCTGTCCGAGGCCGGGCGCCTGCCCAACGACGTGGGACGGATGCGACCGCGCGGACGACCGAGGAAGAGTCCGGAGGAATCCGTGGAAGAAACCCGAGAAGAGGGGGCGGCAGATGGAGCCGAGGACGCGGGTGGCGCAGGGTGAGTCCCTGCCGCGGTCGGCCTTCCTGCTGGCCTTCGACCTCCGCAAGGAAAAGCTGACCGGCCGGGGCAGCCTGGGCTACCTCCTGCGCGCGGCGGCCCTCGCCGAGCTCCTGCTGGGCGGCAACCTGGCGGATGAGTCGGGCAAGGCGCGCGCGGTCACCGCCCCCGCCGATCCCGGCCCTCTGGAGGCGGCCGTCTGGGAGCAGATCGCGAACTCCCCGCCACGGTCGTGGCGGCGCTGGGTCGGCAAGGACAGCTCGCTCGCGTACCGCCTGGTGCGCGACGAGCTGGAGGCCGCCCGGCTGATCCGCGTGGAGCGGCGCAGGATCCTGCTGTTCCCGGCCAAGCGGATCACGCCACGCCGGCCGTACCTCTCGCGCAGGCTCGCCGAGCAAGTCGGCAGAGCCGTGCGCGGCGGTCAGCCGACGGGCCGCCTGGCGCAGGACGTCCGCGTCCTGGCCGCGCTGGCCGGGGCGGCCAGGCTGACGGTGGTGCTGTCCGAGCGAGAGTGGCGCCGCCACACCAAGCGGATCGAGGACCTGTCGGCGCCCGTCGAGCCGGTCGCCACAGCGTTGCGCAAGATCTTCGATACCGCGTCCAGCAGCTACGGCTGACGCGCCACATGGCCGGCTCTTGGGCCGGGATCCGTAACTGTGGCATGCACGCGAGCGCATGCCGGAGTTACTGTGGGTACAAGCCCGATTCCCCTAGGTGAGGCGAGGTACCGAAATGATCCCTGGCTGCGGCAGCTGCAATTGCTTCGACGTCATGGGCACAGGGACTCCTCCGCACTGGACGGTGTTGCACGTCGAATAGCAGTCACCGAAACGCGGGGTCGCGCCACCATCGTCGGGAACGATGGTGGCGCACCGGGGGTCGAAGCCCCGCGAATCCCCCGGCAGCGCCAGCCCGGCGATGCGCCTGGCCGGTCAGCTGAGGAAGTCCACTACGCCGCCTGCCCGCACATGGCCCGCTCCCGCCGCACCGGCTGACCGCAGCGGGGCAAGGACAGCCGATTCGCCGCCGAGGCGGATCGGCGGCTGGTGGCGTCATCGTGTCAGCTACCGCCGGACGGGCGGGAACGGAGCCGTGAGGCTCGAAAGCCTGTGGAGACCCGGTAAGACCACCCCGGTGGCGCAGGTCGATGAAGCAGGAAGCCGCAGAAGTGTCGCGTATGCGGCACAGGCTGAATCGTCGCCATTCATGGCGGCGAACGCGTCAAACGTGGTGGGCGGCGATCGTACGGGGCACCTGGTTCTCGGTGCCCGGCTCCACGATCACGAACTGCCCCATCATGCCGGAGTCCTCGTGCCGGAGGATGTGGCAGTGGTACATGTACGGCGTGGCCGGATCGGTGAACCGGCCGAACTGGACGGCGAGCCGTACCGTGCTCTTCGGCGGCACGTAGACGGTGTCCTTGTGGCCGCTCGCGTACGCGGGCGGTTTCTCCCCGTCCACGTCGAGCACCTGGAAGGCCACCTCGTGGATGTGGAAGTTGTGGGCGTAGACGGTGTTCTCGATCTCCCAGATCTCGGTGGCGCCGGCGGGAACCACCTCATCGATTCGCGACAGGTCCATTTCCTTGCCGTTGATGGCGTCGTGGCCGTTGAGCCGGAACCGGCGGACCTTGGCGTTCGGGGGGACCGCGATCGGAGCGGGGCCGGCCAGGCGGGCCGGCAGGCGGGGAGAGGTGGCGAGCCGCGGCGCGGCGACGATCTTCAGGAGGTCGAAGTCGCCCTCGTCGATGTTGTCAGACCCCGAGAGCGTGCGGAGCAGGACCTGCTCGCCGCCCGTGAAGGTCACGACGACCTCCACGCGCTCGCCCGGCGTGAGCGAGACCTGGTCCACCTGGACCGGGGCGGGCAGCAGGCCGGCGTCGTTGCCGACGATGTGGAACGCGCGGCGGTCGGCGAACGTGAGGTGGTACATCCGGGCGTTCGATCCGTTGAGGATCCGGAAGCGCACCCGCTCGGTGCGGACGTTCACGAAGGGGGCGTGCGTGCCGTTGACCAGGATGTGGTCGCCCAGAATGCCGAAGGTGCCCGTCAACGGGTCGCCCGTCGGTGAGCCGTCCTCGGCGAACCTCTTGTCCTGCAGGATGAGGGGGACGTCGTCGATCCCGTACGTGCCGGGAAGCTCCGCTCCGGTCCGGTCGTCGATGATGAACATGCCGGCGAGGCCACGGTAGACGTGCTTGGCGGTCTGGCCGTGCGGGTGCGGGTGATACCAGGAGGTGGCGGCGGGCTGGTCGATGGTCCAGTGCGGACTCCACGTGGCGCCCGGTTCGATCATCTGGTGCGGCCCGCCGTCCATCTTCGCGGGCAGCCGCATTCCGTGCCAGTGCACGGTACTCGCCTCGTCCAGCCGGTTGGTCACCGTCATCCGGATCCGGTCGCCGCGTGCCGCCCGGATCGTCGGCCCGAGGTGCGGGCCGTTGAACCCCCAGGTCTCGACCGGCTTGCCGGCCAGGATCTCACTGCGGCCCCGCTGCATCGTCAGTGTGAATCTCCGCGTCCCGTCCTTGTCCACCTTGGGCTCGAGCAGCGGCGGCACACGTAGCTCGGTGCGGAAGGCGGCCGGATCGCTCGTGGTGCGCGGGGCCGCGGCGCTGGAGCCGCAGGCCGAGGCGAGGCCGGAGAGCGCGGCGGCCGCGAGGAACTGTCGACGTTTCATTGTCCCCGATTGATCTTTCGTGTCAGTGTGGCGGACCCACTGTGAGGCACCGGGCGCTCCGCGGCACAGTCGCCGGGTTCACCTCGTGGGCGTGAGATCCTCATGATCGACTGGTGTGCGGGCGAGGAGCTCGAAGCGGTCGCCGGTCCGGGTGGTGGTGAGCTCGCCGCCGATGGCGGCCAGCCGGGCGCGCAGGCTCGGCAGCCCCGTGCCGGGCGCGTCGGAGGCAGAGGTGAGGGCAGGGGCGGGTCCGTCGTTGGCCCCGTCGTTGGTGACGCGCAGCCGTACGCGGCCGTCCTCGACGGTGATCTCGACCAGGCACTCGTCCGGTGTGCTGTGCCTGAGGACATTGGTGACCGCCTCGCGCAGCACCACCGCGAGCACGGGCTCGGCCGGCCCGGGTACGGGCACGGCGTCGATCCGCACGGCCGCGCCCGCCGACTCCAGCACGGCTCTGGCGGACTCGACCTCGGCGGCCAGCGACAGGCGCTGATCCGGTGCGCTCACCCGGGCGGTGTCCGAGAGCGCGGCCCGCGCCGCCTCCGTCACCCGATCGAGTTGCCCCATCGCCCGGCCAGGGTCCACGTCGAGCAGGCGCAGCGTGAGCTCCCCGTGCAGGACGATCGTGGTGAGACCGCGGCCGAGCAGGTCGTGCACGTCCCTGCCCACCCTCAGCCGCTCCCGTAGGGCCGCCAGCTCGACGAGCTCCGCCCTGGTCTGCCTGAGTTCGGTGACGAGAGCGACCAGCCGGGTCAGGCCGTAGACCGCCAGAGCAGTGGCCAGGGCAGTGCAGAACTGGTAGCCGCCGAGGAGCGGGCTCCGGGTGAGCCAGCCCTCCACCGCCGCGATGCCGCAGATCGCCACGCACAACGGCCACGACACCGGCGCCCGCGCGCAGAGCAGGACGACGCTGGCGAAGAACCCCGACACCATGAGCGCGGCCGTCTCCCCGTCCGCCAGGGGCAGGTAGATGGTCATGCCCTGAGCCACCAGCGTCCAGCCCAGGCCCCTCGGTCGCCTGCCCGCACGCAGGGCGGCCAGGTGCCAGAACTGCAGGGCGAAGGTCACGGGCATCAGGGCCAGGTAGCCGACGTCTCCCGAGCCGGGATCGAGGGCCTCGCCGGCGGCGAAGTTGAACAGGGCCTGCCCGATGAACAGCACGTGCGTGACGACGAGGATCGGTGTGGCCAGCCGTACGATGCGTCCGTCGTGATCACGAGGCGGGAACGGGATCGGGCCGTCGGCGGGCGGGAGAGACCGTACCCGGTCCAGCGCCTTCCGTGCGATGGCGACGGCCCGGGAGACCTGGTTCCGCACCGCCTCCGCCTCGCCCTGGCGCCGCGCCCGTCGCGCCAGATGCTCGACGGCGGACACGCTGCTCACCACCAGGTGCTGTACGTGCCGCCACAGCCGTAGCCGCTCGACCTCCCCGGCCCTGGCCGCCAGCTCGGACCGCTCCCGCTGTACGTGATCCAGCAGGTCGGCGAGCCGGCTGAGGCCGTACAGCATCAGGCCGAGATTGAGGGGGGCGACGACCGCGTAATAGACGTGCACGGGTGCGCGGTCCAGCGCGACCGCTATGGCGCCCTCGACCACCGCGATCAGCCCCAAGACCAGCCACGCGGCGGGACCGCTCACCGTGAGGAGCGCCGAGGCGGCGACGAAACCCGAGCCGCCGGCCCGCCAGCTGCCGGCCTCGACCAGCAGGGGCAGGTAGTTGAGCACGGCCTGCACCGGGAAGAGCACGGCGGACAGGCGCCGCCTGCCCGGCAGCGAGATCTGCAGCTGGAGCGCGGCGACCAGGACGATGCTGTCCACGGTCACCGGCCCGGCCGAGGCCTCGCCGACGTGGAAGAGCACCCGCACCAGGCACATCACGCAGATGAAGGCGGCGAGCAGGCGGGCCGGGCTCAGAGCCAACCGGCGTCCTGGGCGATCCGGACGGCGTGCAGCCGGTTGCGGGCGTGCAGCGTGGCGACGATCTGGGTGAGGTAGTTGCGTATGGTGCCCACGGACAGGAACAGCGCCTCGGCGATCTGCTCCACGTCCTCGCCGTCGGAGAACCTCCGGAGCACCTCCAGCTCGCGCGGCTTGAGCGGGCTCTCCACCACCTCCAGCGCGGCCACGGCGAGCTGGGGATCGACCACCCGCTCACCCGCCGCGACCCTCCTGATCGCGTCGGCGAGCTGGTCCGGCGGGGCGTCCTTGACCACGAACCCGGACGCCTGGGCGGCGAAGGCCCTGCGGACGTTTCCCGGGCGGCCGAAACTCGTCACGACCAGCACCCGGCATCGCGGTAACCGCCTGCGCAGCTCGGCCGTGGCGGTGAGCCCGTCGACGCCGGGCAGCCCGACGTCGATCACCGCCACGTCCGGCTGGTGCTCCAGCGCCATGGGCACGATCTCGTCGCCGGTCGCCGCCTCCGCGACCACCTTGATGTCGGGTTCGAGCTCCAGCAGTGCGACCAGTGCCCCTCGGACCATGTGCATGTCCTCGGCGAGCAGAACCCGGATCATCCATGCCCCTACTCCCAGGACCTCACTTGCGCCCTATTTCTACCATCTCGTGAGATCTTCACTGTGGATCATGAAGATGACCACCGGGTCACGGTTTCAGTTGTCGTCGGCCGAGGTGAACGCTGCGGCGTGGTCGCGGACGAAGCCGGCGATGTCACGCGGGGGGTGGCCGAGAAGGTCGGCGACCGTATCGGTGGTGAAGTCTCCCCAGCCGGAGACATACGCCTGCGCGTACTCCTCGAGCATGTCGGCGATCCATTGCGGAACGCCGTAGCCGAGCAGTGTCTTGCGCTTGGCGTCGTCACTGACCGGCAGGTACGTGATGGACCTGCCGAGAGCGAGACTCAATTGGCCGGCGACCTCGTCCAACGTCAGCGAGCGCGGGCCGGTGAGGGTGTACGTCTGACCGTGGTGGCGATCCGGGTCGTCGAGGAGCACGCGGGCAGCGCACTCGGCGATGTCGCGAACGTCGATCATGCCGATCCGCGCCGAGGCCATGTTCAGCGAGAACGTGCCGGTGGCGGCGATGTCGCCCGCCTCGTTCAGCAGGTTCTGCATGAACCAGTGGGGACGCAGGATCGTCCAGCGCATGCCGCATCGTTCGGTCTCCCGGTCGGACAGCGCGTGCAGCCTGCCACTGCGGTTCGGCGCGTCGTGTGCCGCGCCGACGACGGACAAGCGCACGATGCGCTCCACACCGGCCTGGCGTGCGGCCCACACGGCGTTCATGTTGTGCTCCGGGGCTCGCGGGCCGTTCGGGGTGAGCAGCCACACGTCCTGCACGCCCTCGAAGGCGGGCGGCAGCGACCGGGCGTCATCGAGGTCACCGACGAAGACCTCGGCGCTCTGCCCGTACGTGCCGGCCGCTTTGGACTCTTGGCGGACGAGAGCGCGGAGGTCCACATCGGCCCCTTCCAGCGCATTCATCAACGCGGTGGACACGGTTCCAGTGGCTCCGGTGATCAGCACGGTGCGCGACACGCTCATTCTCCTTTGGTGGTAGCGGGGATACGGACCAGGTTGCGGACAACGTCGGGTGGCAGCTGAGCGGCGGCGATGGCGGTCAGCGCGAGCACGAACCCGACACCCTGCCACGGCGTCAGGGATTCACCGAGAAACAGCCAGCCCAGGATCGTGGCGACCGTGGGTGAGAGCAGGGCGAGGAACGACGCGGCGACCACGGGCAGCTTGCCGATGCCGTGGAACCAGATCAGGAAGGAAAGCAGGGCGCCCACGACGGACAGCCACGCGTAGCCGCCGATCGCACGAAGATCCAGTTCGGACGGAAGCTCCTCGAACGCGAGCGCGAGCGGGACGAGCACGAGACCGCCGGCAGTGAGCTGCCAGCCCGCGATGGTCGCTGCGCCGGCGCCCTCAGGACGTCCCCAGCGTTTGGTCAGGACGATCCCGCCGGCCATCACGCCGGCAGCCGCGATGCCGGCCAGGATGCCGAGCAGGTCGAAGGAGAGCCGGCCGCGCAGGACGATCAACCCGACGCCCACCACGCCGACCAGGCCCCAGCCGAGCAGCCAGCGTGTGGGCTTCTCACCGAGCAGCAGGACCGCCAGGCCGGCGACGAACAACGGCAGGACGGCGGTGAGAGTCGCCGCGATGCCACCCGGTAACCGATAGGCGGCGACGAACAGCAGGGCGAAGAGCGCGCCGATGTTGAGGGTGCCGAGCAGCAACGAGCGCCACAGCCACTTGCCGTGCGGCAGCCGGCGCGTGATGGCGAGCAGGATCAGCCCCGCCGGCAGCGCGCGGATCACACCGGACACCAACGGGTGGCCGGGCGGGAGAAACTCGGTGGTGACCAGGTACGTGGTCCCCCAACTGACCGGCGCGACCGCGGTCAGCGCGGTCAGCGCGGTCGGTCCCAGGGTGCTACCGGGCGGGGACGCGCTGAGCGCGTCCGCCCGGCTCGGGGCCTGCCTCATCCAATCTCCTTAACGTTGAAATATTCAACGTTCGCGAATGTAGCCGCCTGTTAGGATCGCGTCAAACAGTTTCACGTTGAGATGTTCTGGAGGCGGCAGGCCCGTGGAGGACAACGTCGACTGGCGGATGAACCAGTGGCGGACCGAGCGGCCCGACATCGACCCCACGCCGATGGGCGTGGTGGCCCGGATCCAGCGCGCCTGCCGACTACTCGAACGCGAGCTTCGTGACCACTTCGCCACACATGACCTGCAGCTATGGGAGTTCGACATCCTGGGGACGCTGCGCCGGTCCGGGCAGCCGTATCAGCTCACCGCGGGGCAGTTGGTCGAGCAGTCGATGGTCACCTCCGGAGCGATCACCAACCGGATCGACCGCCTCGTCGCCAGGGAGCTGGTGACCCGCGAGGTCGATCCCCTCAATCGGCGCAGCGTGTTGATCACGTTGACCGAGCGTGGCCGGGAGCTGATCGACCGAGTCGTCGTCGACCATGTCGACCTGGAGGCGAAGCTCCTCAGCAAACTGAGCGGCCGTGACCAGGAAGATCTCGCCGGACTACTGCGCAAGCTGCTCACCAGCCTCGGCGACTACTCGCCTGGCAATCCCCTGACTCCGTAGAGACCGACTTGCATGGATCTTGTGGCGCTAGTGCGGTAAACCACATAGGTTCACCGCACTAGCCGTCGGGACCGATTCTCAGTGTGTTCGGGAACCACTCAGCGAGCACTGACGCATGATCTGAACGCGAGTTTTACCGGGTCTTGCGGGGGCAGCGTTCGCGCGAGGGAGGTATGGCCGTCAACTACCACCGGCTGAAGCCGGTGGTTTGCTCTCACGGTCCCGTCTGGCTGAGGGGAGGCCGGTAGCGTGTGGCTGGTTGACAGCAGCCC